>NZ_JAPDPJ010000002.1 GCF_026013605.1 Plebeiibacterium sediminum | reverse complement strand
CTATATTAACCCCAGCGGGGTTACATGTTTATAGCAAAGTGATTAGGAAATACAACGACTCCATCGGAGTCGAACCTAAGTCAGTCTATGTTTGATTGTGTGACTCCTCCGGAGTCCATTTCTTTAATATTGAACCATGCTATAAACATGTGATGCCTCTGGCATCAATTATTTTACATATGGAGCTAATGAGCATCCCGTTTTCAGACTTACACCCAGATATTCACCATCCACCGTTAGGGAAGGAGGGTGTTGCAAGCACCAAAGCTATTTTTTATAGGCACTGCCACCTACTAAAATAGATTTTGGGTTATATTAAATCAGGCTGACGGCCTGAAATATCACAGCTTGGGGTATCACCCCAAGTATATTCACGTCAACTACGCTCAGGCTGACGGCCTGAAACATTAATACCGTACTTGTAACTTCTATATGATCGACATTCTGTCTTTCTTTTCAATAATTTAAGCGTACAAAAGTGGTCAACAGGAGTAAATATTTGTATATATCTATTCCATACATCTCCTTGAATTTCTCTGTTATAATTGTGCAACATACGTTGAATCATTAGCAACATCTGTTCTAATGATGAATGGTGAAGAAATCTATTTTTGTTTTGGTTATGATATAAGGCATGAAAGATCTTAGTCTTATGAAATAAGATTGATAAAAAACTTACCTAAAACAAAGAGTTCTCAATAAAAGCGAATACACAAGTTTAATGAGTTAATTATTAACCATGAATAATGATTGTAAAGGCTGCTGTTATAGGTTAAATCTGCAAACGCTATATATACTATTAAAATACATCTTGCTATTGACTAGCAAAATTTTAAACCTTAAAAATCAAATCATGAAAAAAGCAAGCAAATTCATTTTGTTATTAATCTTTGTCATGTCATTAAGTCTTGAAATGATGGCGTGGCCGGGCATGCCATTACCTCGTTTACATGTGAATGGGAGACAATTAAATGATCCTTGTGGTAATAATGTAATTTTACATGGTGTAGCTATTACTCCCAGTCCGTGGTTTAATGGATGCCAATACGGTTTTAGTTCATCCTACTGTACATGGGATAACTATGATGTTGAGGGATGCCTTGACTATAATTTTAGAGTTATGGATAGGCTAACCAATACAGCGGATGGATGGCACCTTAATTATATAAGGTTACATATTGATCCATATTGGACTAATGATCCTGGTGAACCAATACACGAGAACGATATCTCGCGGTTTAATTATAACAGGTTAGTAAAATACACTGATGAGGTTATTATTCCCTTAATGGAACATGCAAAACAAAGAGGGTTGTATGTAATTCTTAGACCTCCGGGTGTTTGTCCGCAAAGGATTTCTCAAAACGATGCCTATTACAACTATTTAGAGACCGTTTGGGATTTCTTGTCATCTCATTCCTATATAAAAAATGCGGATCATGTGATGTTTGAGTTGGCCAACGAACCGGTTAATATTTTAGGTGTAAATGGCAATTGGGGATCGGTGGGAGATGAACATTTCGCCGCTTTAAAAAATTATTTTCAGCCTTTGGTAGATATGATACGAAATAACGGAGCTAATAATATTTGCTGGATTCCAGGTTCCGGATGGCAATCGCATTATCAAGGCTATGTTAATCATCGTATTACAGGCGATAATATTGGATATGCAGTTCATATTTATCCTGCATATTGGGGAGGAGTCAGGAACTACACCGCATTTCAGGCAGCCTGGAATACCAATGTAAAACCCATTGCAGACTTGGCTCCAATAGTTATTACTGAGACAGACTGGGCCCCGGAAGGTTATGATACTTTTGGTACTGCAACAACAGGCACGGCCGGAGGAGATGGTTTTGGTGCTAACTTTAACCATATTACCTATATGTCAGGAAATGTAAGTTGGAATGTTTTAGCACCTGATAACCTTTTAGATCATGGTGATCCTGATGGAGGAACAGCATATAATGGAGACTGGGAGGCTTGTGCTGCACCAGTTAAACATTGGTTTGCCGGTTTTGCACAGGAAAATGTTCCTTCATCCTGCAGTTCAACACCACCATCTGATGATGATTTTTATACCATGACCAACAGATTAACCAATAAATGTATTCAGCTCCAAGATGGAAGCTATTCAAATTATGCCAATATTATTCAAGCTGATTGTAACAGTAGTTATTGGAGTCAGCAGTGGACGTTAAGTAACATAGGTGATGGTTACTTCCTGATTAAAAGTAAAAAGAGCGGCAAATGTATGCGTGCTGTGGATGGCAATATTGTTCAATACGATTGTGAAGAAGGTTACTGGTCTGAAATGTTCTCAAGAGAAGCGACCAGCGATGGTTATTACATTTACATCAACCGTTCAACCAACCAGTGTTTACGGGTAGAGAATAGCTCAAGTGCAACAGGAGCAAGTATTGTTTTAGATGATTGTAATGCAAATTACTCAAGTCAGCAGTTTATAAGAAATAGTTTAAAATCTGCTACAGTTGCATCAGAAGATTTAGCAGAAAATGAAGATGCATTTCCAACAGATGTATATGCTGTTTATCCTACTTCCTCAAGTGGGTTACTTAATGTTAACTTACCAGACGATTATAATCAACAAGCTGTAGTATCTATTTATTCTACTTCTGGCTCAATGGTTATGAAAGTTAAACTTACAGAAAGTGTGCTTGATATTTCAAGTTTAACAAAAGGCTTATACCTTGTTTTAATACAGGATGGCGGAAAAACTTATACGCATAAAATAGTGAAGAAATAATTCTCTTTCATAGTATTTTATATTCTAAAAACCTGAAGTTGACAATAGGGTAACTTCAGGTTTTTTGCGTTTATTGATAGAGGTATCTGCTCTTTATAGGTATTGAAATGAAATTTTTGTAAGAATACTGTATACGATATGTGATTTCAACAGGTAAATAATGGAAGATACATAGTGTGAGTTTAATATAGAATAGGTAATTTAATATTTACGTATTTTATAATAACAAACATCATGGATGTAAAAACACTTATTTTACTCTTTTCATTAGCCAGTTGGTTTACTTTTTTGTTTTTGTTGTATTACGAAATCACGAGTCCAAAGAAGAACCGAATCATTCAATTATATGCCATTGGTAAATTATTTTTAGGCTTTGTCTGGTTACTTCCAATTATTGGTCGTTTTATTCCCTATTATGTATCTGTTACAATAGGAAATACTTTGTTAGCCTGGGGCTGTGGACTGGAAGTTTTTAGTATGGCATACATTAATGCAAAAAAGCCCATTAATTATAGACGAATATCCATCTTTGGTTTCATTAGTTTATTCATATTCTTAATCATAAATACGCAACCCGATAATATTAGAGTTGGTGTAGCATCTTTTGTAATTGGAGTGATTTTTACTTTGGGGTTTATATGGATTTTAAAGCAGCATAATACCAGCAAGAGGAGATATCTGGCCTTTAGTATATACTTATTTCTTGCCATCATAAATTTTATCAGAGGTTTTACGGCCATATTAGTGGATACAAAAATGTCCCTGACTTCCAAAGGTCTTATTCAGGATGTGGCATTTGCATCATTCTTTTTACTAACCTTGAGTACTATTATATTTTTCTTATTATTAAAAGAAAAGGATGATAAAAAGATTTTGAGTGATGCAAAAGTTTTGGCCAATACCAATGAGTTATTAAAGGCTTCCAATGCCACTAAGGATAAGTTGTTTTCTATTATTGCTCATGATTTACGTGGAGCAATGGGAACTTCAGCACAGCTAACCGATTTATTATTTCATCAGCATAAAGAATTTTCGGAGCAGGAGCGAAATCAATTTCTTGAGCAATTAGTAAACAGTTCTAATAAAAATTTTGAGTTATTGGAAAACCTTCTTAACTGGTCAAGGAGTCAGCTTAAAGCTATTACGGTTGAAGCCACAATATTTAGTATGAATGAATTATTAAAAGAAATATTGAGCCAGGTGGAATCCATGTTTCAGACAAAAACAATTCATATAGAGAATAAAATTAATAGCGATTGGTTTGTAAAGGCTGATTACGAGATGATAAAAGTGGTTGTGCGCAATATTATAACCAATGCCATAAAATTTTCGCCTTGTAATAGTAAAATAACCATAGAAGGCCAAGAAGATTCTTTCAAATACCATATCCGTTTTATAGATCAGGGAGTGGGTATACAAGCAGACGTTCTAAAGGAGCTGCTAACTCCCGAATTTCTTCACTCAACACCTGGTACCGCCAATGAAAAGGGGTCAGGCATTGGCCTCAAACTTACCAAAGATTTTATTGAAAAAAATGGTGGTACCATCTCTATTTCAAGTAAAGTAAATGAAGGTTCCGTGTTTGAAATAAGCTTGCCTAAGGGATAAGAAAATAACTGAATATTTTTATACGCAATGTATTTACGTTTAAATGAAATTGCACTTATTGGATACTCTGTAAAGAATCAATTATAAAATATGGAACTATGGCAGTACACAATTGGTAATTTGTGGATGCGCACATTTGTTCATCTGGTAATTCGTTTGTATCATTTAAATCAAACTCTTCTACTTTTAAGGAGGAGTCTCTGAGGCACAAAGAGGACGTGGTTTTATCCGATTAATAGTATACAGTTCATAGCACTCAGCCGGCAGTTCATAGTTTACAATTTAACAGCAAAACAAATTTTTTTTTTGTTCTGATTTAAATATTGAACATAGTCTATAAAAAAAGCTATCTCCAGATCGGAAATAGCTTTTTAGACTTATATTTTTAAATGATTTACAAAGAAATAATCACTTTTTTAAGTTTTTCTTGTATATCAAGAGCAATAGATCCAAGTTCTGAGTTTTCAACGGCTTGCATGGATGCAATAGGATCAACTGCTGCAACTTCTATTTTATTTTCACCAACTTCCTGAACAATCACATTACAAGGAAGCATGGTTCCGATTTTATCTTCTTTTTGTAAAGCCTGATATGCATAGCCGGGATTACAAGCTCCCAGTATTTTATATTTTTTAAAATCAACATCCAGCTTTTCTTTAAGTTTATCCTGAATATCAATTTCAGAAATTACTCCAAAACCTTCTGTTTTTAATGCTTCCTTAACGTAGTCAATGGCTTTATCATATTCCATTGAAATAATTGTATTTATGTAGTATGACATGGTTAATGTTTTAAAAGATTAATCTAAATATATTAATAATATTCAAATATCTAACAAACTAGATATGAATTTGTTTTAAAACATTTATTGGCCGTAGACCTGCTTGTTAAGGATACTGTAGGGTCAGGTTTATAAGAAAGATATTTATCTGTTTTTGTTGCGATGACCATTGCCTTTTTTAGGACCTTTACCTCTGTTGTTTTTATTCATCTTTTTTGAATTGTTTTTCAATTGATGAAATTCAGGAGAACCTGGTTTTATTCCTAATTCTTTAGCAATATTTCCCCATCCATGTTCTTTATGTGATTTATAAACATTGATTACTCTGTCTATTGGTGTTTTTGATATTTTAGAAATTTCTAAAGCTACATATATATCGCCCGGACTCATACTTAAAGAGCCATGCATAAACTCAATCTTCTTTTCTGAGATATCGTAACTAATGCTTAAATCTGTCTTAAAGGCTCCAAAATCCAGATTTGCTCTGGCATTAATCTCATTTAAATCTGTATCTAATTGAATATCGCCTGTTTTAAATGATTTTTGAGCTGAGCTAAAAAGCGAAATTAAAGAGAATGCTACAATAAATAAATACTTCATGTGGTGTGTTTTTAATGTTAATTGTATTGTGTGTAATTAAGGATGCAAATTTAATGATATAACACTCTAAACGAAATATTAGTTACGCTCAAAGCTCATGTTGTAATGGAATCCAATACCAATTGCAATAAAAGGTAAGCGTTTATTGTATTGTATTTAGATGGAATTTAAATAGAGCGTATTAACAACTCGTTAAGAAGTAGCGTAAAGTAATTGTTTTATTTTTAAAGGTATTTTAAAATAAACCCTGACAAAATATAATACGATGCTTAAAAAAATCAGAATAGGATTAGCAACCCTGATCTTTTCCTTAATTACTTTATTATTTCTTGATTTTACCGGAACCATTCATCATTGGTTTGGATGGCTGGCTAAAATTCAATTTATTCCTGCAATATTAGGCTTACATGTAGGTCTCGTTGTAATACTGGTTCTGTTAACCCTTGCCTTCGGAAGGATTTATTGTTCTGTTATTTGCCCTTTGGGCGTTTGGCAGGATATTGTTTCGTGGTTTGCAGGGAAGCGTAAAAAACGCCGTTTTAATTATTCTGCAGCACTGAACTGGTTGCGATATACTTTTCTGGCTGTTTTTATAGTTGCATTACTGGCAGGAATAAGTGCTGTGGTTTCTGTTCTTGATCCCTACGGTGCCTATGGGAGGATTGCTTCTAATATGTTTTCACCATTGTACCAATGGGGCAATAACCTGATTGCTTATTTTGCTGCCAGAGTTGATAGTTATACTTTTTATGGTGTTGATGTGTGGATAAAGAGTATTCCTGCATTTTTGGTTGCAGTTGTGATGTTTTTATTGACTGGGGTTTTAGCCTGGAAAAATGGAAGAACATATTGTAATACAGTTTGTCCGGTGGGAACGGTATTGGGTTTTATCTCCAGATACTCGTATCTGAAACCCGTTTTTAATACAGAAAAGTGTAATGGATGTAATTTGTGTGCCAGAAATTGTAAAGCATCTTGCATTGATACCAAAAATCAAACCATTGATTATAGTCGCTGTGTTACTTGTATGGATTGTATTGAGTCCTGTAACCGGGATGCAATGACCTATCGTTCGGCTTCAAAAGTAAAACAGGAGAAAAAGGAGTATTTATTGGCTTCATCTGCTAGTCAGGAGGAGGGCTCTAATACGCGTCGTAGCTTTTTAACCATTGCCACAGCATTGGCTCTTTCTCCGGTATTAAAAGCTCAGGAAAAAGTAGTAGAAGGAGGAGTAGCTGTTATCAAAGATAAAAAGATTCCAAATCGAACAACTCCAATAACTCCTCCGGGGTCGGGGAGTTCCAAACATTTTACACAGCATTGTACATCTTGTAGTCTTTGTGTTTCAGCTTGTCCAAATGGTGTATTGCGACCATCATCTGATTTAAAAACTTTTATGCAACCGGTGATGACATACGAACGAGGTTTCTGTCGTCCGGAATGTACAAGCTGTTCCGAGGTTTGTCCTACTGGAGCCATTAATTTAATTACAAAAGAAGACAAGTCGTCAACCCAAATTGGATATGCCGTTTGGATTAAAGATAATTGCGTGGTATTAACTGATGATGTGGATTGTGGTAATTGTGCAGATCATTGTCCAACCGGAGCCATTGAAATGATACCTTCTGATGCAAACAATGAAAAGTCCCGCAAGATTCCTGCAGTGAATACAGAACGTTGCATTGGATGTGGTGCTTGTGAATATTTATGTCCTTCGCGCCCATTAAGTGCCATTTATGTTGAAGGAACTGAGAGACACAGAAATATTTAATCCCAAGAAATTTAGAAGATGCAAAAGAAAAATAATAATATAAACAGAAAACAATTTTTTAAAGTTCTGGGAGGAGTTGCTGCAACTTCAACGGCGTTTGTTTATGGCTGTAAACCTAAAAATAGCAGTGTAATAGCCTCAGGTACAGCAAGCCTTTCAAATATTGATCCTCAAAAAATGGAGTATCGTACCAATCCTTATTCAGGCGATAAAGTCTCCTTATTGGGATATGGATGTATGCGACTACCCATGAAAAAAATCAGTGAAACAGAGGAGGAAATTGACCAGGATGCCTGGAATGATTTGGTGGATGAGGCCATGGAATATGGTGTGAATTATTACGATACTTCACCTGTGTATGGCAGAGGTTTGTCTGAAAAAACAACGGGTATTGCCTTAAAACGTCATCCTCGCGATTCTTATTATATAGCAACAAAGCTGTCTAATTTCCGTCCGGATACACAAACTCGAGAAGAGTCGATTAAAATGTATCACAACTCCTTTAAAGAGCTTCAGGTTGATTACATAGATTATTACCTGTTGCATGCAGTAGGTTTGGGTGGAATGAAGAATTTTAAGGCCAGGTATATTGATAATGGCATGATTGACTATCTGCTTAAAGAAAAGGAGGCAGGAAGAATTCGTAATCTGGGCTGGTCGTTTCATGGTGATGTGGAGGTGTTTGATTACCTGTTGGCAATGGATATTCAATGGGATTTTGTTCAGATACAAATGAATTACGTGGACTGGCTTCATGCTACAGGAGCCAATGTGAACGGGGAATATTTGTTTAGTGAACTAGTAAAGCATAAAACACCGGCTGTTATTATGGAGCCGCTTTTGGGTGGCAGACTGGCCAAGCTACCAAACTTTTTAATGGGTAAATTAAAACAACAGCGACCTGAAGCAAGTGTGGCCTCGTGGGCATTCAGGTATGCCGGTACACCACCGGAAGTGCTGACTGTACTGAGCGGCATGACCTATAAAGAGCATTTAGTGGATAATTTGGATACCTATTCGCCATTAGAACCAATAACCGATCAGGAACAAACACTATTGGATGAAATTACTGAGCTGATTTTACAATATCCTTTAATTTCCTGTACCGAGTGCAGGTATTGTATGCCTTGTCCTTATGGTATAGATATTCCGGCAGTTTTTGCTCATTATAATAAATGTATAAACGAAGGAAATTTTCCAAAGAGTTTGCAGGACGATAATTATACGGAGGCTCGTAAAGCATTTTTGGTGGGCTATGATCGTAGTGTACCTAAGTTACGTCAGGCGAATCATTGTATAGGATGCGGAAAATGCATACCTCTTTGTCCGCAACGCATTCAAATACCAGAGGAGATGACCCGTATTGATCGTTTTGTAGAGCAGTTAAAACAAGGGACAGAAATAGGGTAGAGGTATAAGAACTTATAATCGAAGGTTATTACATAAATGATATGAAGAGAACGATAAGATGATCTATCGTTCTTTTTTTTGTATCAGAAATTTTATAAATATTGATTGGATAATAATTATACCAAATCACCAACAGTAGCTTGTGTTAGATCTATTAAATGTGATGGATTTATTTCAACCTGCATCCCTCTTACTCCCGCACTTATATATATGGTTTCAAAATCAGTTGCGCTGAAGTGTACAAAAGTAGGGAACGGTTTTTTCATGCCTACAGGAGAACAACCACCTCGAATATAACCAGTAATATTGAGTATGCTTTTCATAGGAATCATAACACATTTTTTATTACCGCTTACAGCAGCAAGCTTTTTTAAATCCACCTCCTCAGCTCCGGGAATACATGCCACAATATATCCTGTTTTATCACCCTCTAGTACTAAGGTTTTAAATACTTTAGCAATATCCTGACCTAAACTATCTGCAACATGAATGGCGGATAAATCTTTTTCATCAACCTGATAAGTTATGGCATTGTATTTTATTTTGTTGCGGTCTAAAATCCGCATGGCATTGGTTTTTTTCATCCGATTTTGTGTGATAAATCTTTGTTGGCAGCAAAAATAAACACAAAATGGATAAAGAACGAAATGATATACTTGTTAAATTGAGATAAAAAAGAAAAAGAGTTACACTCGGAAGTGCAACTCCGGATATAAAAATCGAGAAATATAACAGAGACGAAATAGTATGTATATTTTTATATTACATACTAGATTTTCCTGCTGATCAAATAGTTTTTAATGCTTTTAGTTTTGTGATTATTCTGGATTAAATAGTTGTAGATAATGGTCTTTTCAATGGAATCCGTACTTATTGAAAAATAGGTTTCCAGCCAGTAGTTAAATGATTTATCAGAGTAGTTTGACAGGCGTGCCAATTCAATGGTGGAGGAGAGGTAAGCTATCGGATTATTCATCTTGAATTCAGAAGTGATAAGATTAAAATGCGATGAGGTTACTTTTTCTTCTTTTATTATAAAGCTGGTTAGCTTAATTAAATTTTCATCCATATTGTTTTGTAACATTAACTTTTGAGTATTGCTTTTAATGAAGGAAGTAATATTACCATTTACAAGTTTGTATAAATCATAGCACGTTTTAACAGCACCTCTTATACAATCGTATGAAGCATCAACCACTGTAGCTCCGGAAATGGCGTCCACAGCATAATATTGATTTTCAGATTCTGCAGGGGTATATTCATCTAATTTATAGAATTGAATACCGGCATGAGGATTAATTAATAACTGATGTAATCGCTCGTAATCTTTATCACAAAATTTACTGTTATCGATCTTTGTTAAGTCTGATCCATCAGGTATACCTACCTTAATAAAGTTACCCCAAATGTCCCAAAAAATCCGAATATTTATGCCTCTGTTAGCTTTGGCATTACCCTTGTTGCATTTGTAATCTGAAAAATAATACTCAGGAATTCCTGTATTGTCATAAGAGGCAAATAGTTTTCCAGAAAAAGAAGTATCATTCATTGCAACCTCTTTAATCGTATTTTCTGATGTTGCTTGCATCGAAACAAGCAAAGCTATTGCTATATACAAATATTTTATCTTCATAAGTTTGTTTTATTATTGTCATTTTTCTTTAACCTGCTGACTCGCATTCGCTGTCGTAAGATTGTATCTTGTGACTTATCTCTTAATTCATTATTTCCAGCCCACGATAAAATCAGTCACAAGCAAAAAGTTTTGAATAAAGGTCCAAGTTGCAAACTTGAACCAGTACAAGTACACTATGCCCTTTGCCCTCAGCTCTCAACTCGCTTTCGCCCATTCGCTGTCGTAAGATTGTATCTTGTGACTAATCACTTAAATCATTATTTCCAGACACACTTAAATCAATCACAAGCAAAAGGTTTTATATTAAGGTCCAAGTTGTAAACTTGAACCAGCATAAGTACACTACGCCCTTTTCTCTCTCTCTCATCGCTGTGGCAAGATTGTATCTTGTGCCCCATCACTTAAATAATAATTTCCAGACCACGATAAAATCATTCACAAGCAAAAGGTTTTAAATAAAGGTCCAATTTGCAAACTTGAACCAGCACAAGTACACTACGCCCTTTGCTTTCTGCCCTCAGCCCTTTGCTCTCTGCTCAAAGCATATTCTACTGACCATCTATTTGTGTTTGCTGGTTTTTACATTAATATTGAATCCAAAACAGAAGTTATTCCAATCAAATTTTGTGTTGTTTAAATACTCTTTTCCAGGAATAATTTGACCTCCATTGGATACAAAAAGCTGAAAATTGTGTGTTCTGCTTTTGAAAATGGCTCCTAACGAGATAATAGGACTTGGCTGTTCCGGATCTGCTTCTGAAGCTGAAGCAATTCCTAATGGTAAATCAACAGAAGCAAACAATGCTTTTTTTCGACTTAATTTGATGGCAAAAGACGGATTTAAAGACATATAAGTTGAAAAATACCCTTCTGGAACCATGTTAAAATGTGAAAAAGTACTGTTAACCATCAATTCGCACAGATGATTTAGCTGGCGGGTTAAACTAAATTGAGTTGTATAAAAGCACCTGTTAATGAAATAATAATTCTCACCAAAGTATCTTTTATTTCGGCCATCAATAGCAATGCTAAACGATAGGGACATACCTACAGGATTTATTCCTTCAATATCCTGTTGTACGATGCTGTATCTAAACCCTAGTTCTTGTGTTTTATTTACTTTTTCGGTCAGAAAAAATGCTGAGAATTTATCGCTAAATCCATGTTCTATACCCATCTGAATATTTGCAGTGCCATAAATTCCAAACATATCCTCAAAACCATTTTGATTAAGAGAAGAAAAATAATGAACAACATAAATCTGGTTCTGTCCTTTAAAAGGTAAAGTGGTGGTTGGATGATTTAATAACCGACCATCCCAAATATAATCCGTTTTGGTAGTTTGAGCTTTTGTATTTAAGGAAGCTACAATAAGGAATACGAATAAACTAATCCCTTGAATCCATTTGGTTGCGTTTGTTTGAATTGCTTGTTTATCTGTCATATAACCATTTTTTAATTGTCAGAAGCACCCTGGTTAATCCATAGAATTATTTTTTGTAGTTCAGCATTGGTTACAGCACCTTCAAAGGGATGCTTGTCATTTAATTTCTGAATTAAAGAACTATTTGTAGCATTACCTGTGCTTATAAAATTTCCTGATATCAATGATTCATATGCATGGGCTGATGATAAGTTTGGATAAGCAATCACTCCATCGTGACAAGAAACACATGAACTTTTAAAAACAGGTGCAATCTCTTCCGAAAAGGAAATCGTAGTATTTACATCCACTTCCTCTTCAATAATTACATCATAATAGCAGCTACTAAAAGAAAAAGCAATTAGACAAATCAAAATGCTATTATATATCTGCTTAGTTAATTTGTTATTAGTAGGCATGATCGTTTATTTTTTAGTTATCAAGAGCTCCCTCTTCAATCCACTCCATTACCAATTGGATATCTTCATCGGAGGCAGAACTGCTGGCTGCATGATTAAAGTTGATATCTTCATTTAATACATGAATCAGATAACTAAACTCTGCAGAACCAGCATATACTCTTACCATTTCAGGTCGTTTATAAGAAGTGATACCAACCAGATTTTCGTAACTGTATCCCTGGGTAAGATTTAGGTCTGCAGCTATATCTCCGGCAGAGCTTCCATGGCATACCACACAATTATTTAATACCTGTTTTTGAACACGATTAAAAGTGATTAATTGAATGGCATCAGTTTTTTCCATGGTGTCGCTATATATGCTAAGATGGTTGAGTGCAGAAAGACTAACTTTATAAATCCCATTTTCAGTAATATAAACCTGAGCTGTATAATCACCTTCTTCCACATCAGAAATTGAGATTTGGAAAGGTTCATTACTTTCCGGTTGATTGATTGCTTTGCTTACCATTGGATTTCGACTACTTTCTTCTGTAAATAGACCAACTCTTATTTGTTGGTTTTCAGGCCAAAATTCCGGATCAGTAAAGGATAATTCAACATTTACATTCCAGGTATTGGCAACATCAGGCTCATAGGGATGGGTGCAGGCTACTAATAGCAAAGCAGTGATACCGTATATTATTCTATTGATGTACATAGTTTGTCTGTTTAAAAAGCAAATTGAAGTTGTAAACAAACCTGATGCTCTGTCATACTATTGTCATCATCGTTGGCCAGGGCAGTGGATTCATGACCTGCTTTGCCCAAATGCTGATACATACATTGTAGTTTCAAATTATGACCAGCTAAAAAGTAATTGAAACCAACAGCAGGCATATATAAATAGCCCGGATCATCAATAGAGTTTCTGTCCATAATATCAAAACGTGCTGCAGCCTGAATTTTTGGAGACAAAAAGTAACCTGCCTGTGCATAAGCACCCCAGAAAGTATAAACAGGAGATGTTTGCTGACGTTCAACAAAGTCCATGCTCAACATATATGCTTCTGCAGAAACATACCATTTCCCACTTAGCATGGCAAATTCAGCTCCGGCCCGCATATCATTACTACTTTCGTAATTTGCTTCCACGTTGTAAGAACCCGAAATCCCGAAAAGCATATAATTTTCATTTAGTTTATAGGGATTGCCCTGATAAGTTGGCATCTCACCAAATGGCATATAAACCAAACGTCCGGCATATAAAAGAGCAGGCATACCATTGTCATCACTTAGGGAGTTGGTAGCCGTATTTACAGTAATACCAGTACCATTAAAAATTCCCAGTTGATATCCGAATTTCTGATCCAGTATACCGTGCATTTGCACGCCAATATCAAAGCCTGAAGCAATAACCGGATTTACAGCATTAATATCAAAGGGTACATTAACTCTGGTATTTAAAGAAGAGGGTAGAAGTGGGAATAATGTTTGACCGTTTTTAACCAGGTAAGCCTGATTAAATGGTGTTTTAAATTTCCCAATTCTAAAACGTAATTCATCGCTGGTGTTAATGTCAAACCAGGCTTGATTTAGTATGGTTGCTCCAGTCCCTGCTGCGTTTAGCGTTACATTAAAAGTGATTTTATTAAAAGCTTTACCAGCAAAACCAATGAGTGCATAGGGGATGGCAAATCCGGAGTTTAACACATTATCCTCTTCAGCTAAGCTCAGGCCTTCATCATCATAATAGTTATAAAGTCCTCGGGTTTGAATTAAAGTGTAAGGTTTAAATAAGAAATCACCTTTAGTGGTTTGCCACGACATCCCGTTTTTATCAGCAATGGATATCAAACCATTATCGATATACTTATTTAATGTAGTATCTGTTTGTGCCTGAATGCCATTAAAAACAAATACCAGTAATATGAGTGTTAGAATATTTTTCATATGATTCCCCCTTTTAAAAACAGTTATATGCACTATTAGATATCTCTTTGACAGCTATACATTCTATTTCGATAAGCCATCCGGGACGGCAAACAGGAGCAAGTACAATAATGTAAGGCAGATGAGCGTATTTCTCTTGTAAATAAGCTTCTACAGTTGCATAATCCGCAACATCCCTCAAATACACAATCATACTGCTGATATCATTCATTTCAGCATTAGCTTCACCTAAGAGGGCACTAATGTTTTGGAAGGTTCTTCTAATCTGACCGTTGATATCACCTACGTGAACAATCTCGCCTCTATTGTCGATACTTGCTGTACCTGAGATAAATATCTGACGACGATCACCATATTCCACAGCAGTTCCTCTTTCAAAGGCAACTCCATATTCATGAGTTGGATTAAGGAATTCCCTTGCCTCAAGAAAACGAATTTGCTCAGGCTTTATTCCACCAATAGCATAGGCATCCAATAATACAGAAACCGACGGAGCGGCATATCGTCCTTCTATTCCTGTACTGGTTATAAAATGGGTGTCTTTAGTCATTTGAAACTGATCAAATACCTCGTTTCGCGCTTTTACCAAGCCAGCATAATTGTTGTCAATATCTCTTACATAAAACCAGGTTCTGATACAGTGTTCTTCAAGAGTCAGGTTATGGCCATCAAGTATTCTTAAATAATCATTAAATATGTTGTTGGTCTGGTTGTATGAACAAGTTTCAGCATCGGTGCTGTGCATTTGTGTAGTGTATATATGCGAATAGCCATTATGGTCAATAACCAGTTTATTTCCTTCCTTTTTTTTATGGAAACTGTTGCTGGATTTATCTTTATAAATGCATGTCCACAACCCTACTTTTTTTCCGTTTAAAGGACTTTGTTGTACAATAGATAACGCACAATCACAGTTAAAGAGATCAGTTTTGTCAAGTTCAACAGATTGGTTTGTAAAATCACTTACGAATAATCGTTGAAATGCAATATGTTCTGACGTGTAATTTTCTTTATTTAAAAATGCGGTTAAAGCATTTCTTATGGCATTTAGTTGTTCTTCTACAGATTCTGATTTGGAAGGAGTAATGAATAAGTTATATTCTTCGGATAGTTTTCCTTCAAATTTTGAAATACTTACTTCCGCCGTTTCTGTTCTAAATTTCTCAAAATTCATTTTCTTCTGCTAATTAGTTTGTTTTATTTTGTAGTGATTCTAGTTTGTCTGTGTTTATAATGAGCGCAAAAACATGATGAGTGTTTCTCGTTCTTCGGAAGACATATTAGCAAAGGCTTGTCGGGATACATCACCTTCGCCACCGTGCCACATAATAGCTTCGGTGAAATCTCGTGCCCTGCCATCATGTAAAAAATGGCTGTGCCCATTTACAACTTCTTGTAAACCTACTCCCCAAAGAGGTGTGGTTCTCCATTCATCTCCGGAAGCGTTAAACTGTGAAAAATCATCACCCAATTCAGGCCCCATATCATGCAATAAATAGTCAGAATAAGGATGAATGGTTTGACCACCCAACCATGGAATATGAGTTCCATCAAGCAGATTCACACCCTCCGGTTGTGTATGAAGTGTAGGAGTATGGCATAAGTGACATTTGGCCTTGTAAAAAAGCTCTTTCCCCGCAATAACAGTGGCATTGGTAACTGCTCTTCGTGCAGGAACGCCTAAACTGTGCAAATAAAAATCTACCGCTGCCATATCTTCGGTGGTGATTTGAATGTCATAGTCGCCATCAACCTGCGACTGACCTTCTGATACTTCGTGAGGGAATCGGCTGTTGGTAACGCCCATATCAGATAAAAATCCCAATTCAACAGTCAGGTCGCTATGTTGGGCTTTATGGCCTGATAATCCAATCGATTTTACATTTCTTTCTGTGACCCAATTGATTTCCCCTGAGATGCCATATTCAGGATATTGAATGCTGGCTAATTGTTTAATTTCATTTTTATCAATGGCTAACATTAAACCCATTCCAACATGACGAAGTGGAGTTCTTACACTAATTTCAAGTTGCTCAGCAGGAATGGAATCTGCATACCAGTCATAAATTTCATAGTGAGGAGTAATTAAGCTATAGGTTTCTCCATCAGGAAAGGTATAATTCTGTTCTGTATAATTGACCCTTAATTTTCCTTCTGGCTCAGATCCGTACACAGCCTGATCGTGTAAAACCCTGCCATATTCTCTGTGGTATTGTCCATTGGGAGTTCTCATAAAGGTTAGAAATGATGAAAAGCCGTATTTTCCGGTTCCTCCATCAGTAAATAAAGTGGATACAGTTCTTCCTGCATCGTTATGACAGCTGGCACAGGAATATCCCGCGTAAACAGGACCTAGTCCTCCGTTTACCAGATTACCATCAGATACTCTGGGATTGTCGTATAGCGCATCACCTTCTAAAAACCAAGAGGCTAAATCGTTTGTAACCCAATTGGCAGGCGTATCATAAGCAGTACTGGATGTTACAAATACTGTTGAATTTCCTGCTGACAATTCTTCCGGATACGCTACTCGTCCTCCGGGTGTGTAAATTATTTCATTTTCTGTTTTCTCACACGAAATCAGTGATACAGAAAATATAATGGATAATAAAAGTAATAGTTTGTTCAATTTGTATGTTTTAGCTGGGTTTAAGTACAAAATCAAACATATGATCTCACAGGTATTGTTGTCTAGTGTGAGATATGTTAAGTGGCATGAAGCAGTGATAAACTAACCAGGCGTTTTGCTTTTATTCGCAATAACGCACTGGTTGTAACGGAAAATATATTTTTAGTCAACAAATAAAGGACGTACATCATCCTCCATAACATCAACAATAGCGTTTACTGCATTTATAGCAGTACTAATTTTTTCCTCATTATCTAAATTGTTTCTGAATGGTTCAGGGATATCTGCAATGGCGGTAATGGCATCATTGATTAATGTTTTTACCTGTGTGTCCAAAGTGGCATTTTGAGCCTTAACAATATCAGAAACAGAAGATTTGCTGGTTCCGCCATCATATCCACCCATGTAAGAATTTTTAATACTATGGATGTTATTCTGAAAATCGGTAAGAGAATTCCAGCTAAACCATGATTCTACCTCTAGAACATCTTTACTGCTATATGGATCCGCAATTTTTGCATTGGCAACTTCATCAGCAATTCCAATAATTCCTAACAGAATTTCGTCAACAGCATCTGTTTGAGATAAATATACACTTCCTGCTTTACCTGCATTTTTAATCACTTCAGCATAAGGAGTATCTATTTCTACTTCAATATTTGTAAGTATTTCGGCCTCAACAGATCCTTCTGTAACTCCTGCCCATGAAGCCCAAAGTGTTATACAATCATCGCGTAATACTTCTGTTACTGCTACCAGATATTCTTTTTCTCTGTCTGTTACATCTCCAGCATTTCTAGGAGCTCCATCGCGAAACAATAAATATTCAATAGTATGGAAACCTCTTAGTACTGCTCCCAGTGCATTTCGTACATAATCTGCAGTAATGGTTTGATTGCTACTTAATACCTGATCCAGCTGATTTTGATCTAAAGGCCATGAATCAATCAAAGGATCCAAACTTTTACTGGCTGCAGGTCCAAATAAAAATGACTCACTACATTCCCAAGGCTTACGGGTTTGTTTCCAGTATTCACAAGCTAAATTAATATCCGTTTGACTATTACTTTCAAGAAAAGCCTCTGTTGCATCCAATAGCAGAATCGATTTATCTTTCATATCAGCATAGGTTGGAACCACGGTATAGTCTACATAATCAGCTAATAATGTTGCGTAATCGTAGCTTTCTGTATCATCAATGTTACTTCCTCCATCATCATCAGAACAAGCGTTAAATAAAATAATGCTCAGCGCAAAAATCCAATATAACTTTTTCATATTTATAGGTTTTATATAATTATTAATAAGTAGTTGTGATTGTTTTAAGTTTTTATTTTTGAAGGAACCAGCCGGTATAAACCAATGCCAATCCAATGGTATTTTCTGAATTGTAGTTGCCCATGGCAATTCTGCGATGGCTGTAATCAGCTTTGAAGGCTACCTGAGGGTTTAAGTAATAATTAAATCCGGCAGTTATAATATCTCTTTTAAATCGGGCATCAGCAAACATGTCGCCAGCAGTATCTTCCATTGAGTTGTAGTATTCATATATCAAAAAAGGAATGATTTTAGATCCTGACTTATTTGTTCTGAAAACATATCCGCATTCAGCACCGTAGGCTAATGCATTTTTTGCAACATTGGTTCTTTGGTATTGAATGTTTTTTGAAACGTTTTTATTGATAGTAGAAATTTCATAAGAGTCACTTAAGTCGCCATAAATAGCATTTGCTCTTACAATTAACTTGGTGTTGTTATATTCTAAATCACCGGAAAAGATGGTTACTCGTCCATCTAAATCCTTCATCTTTTCAGGCTTTTGAGTGTTTCCTGTACTGTTTCCAATATATCCGGATGTGCTTAATCTTAAATTTCGGATAGATTTATTCTCAACCCGATATACAAAAGCAGGATCTGTCATTTTGACGTTTTCAAATATGCCCTGTTTGGCATCCCGAATCCAATAGGCAGAAGAAAAACCGTTAGCATCCAGTCCATTTACCAGGTATAAGGAAGCCTTCCATCTTTTGTAATTGCTATGAAGTGCAATACCTGTTTCGTGCCATGTTAACGGTATTATTGATGTTTCGCTTTCGGGGCGAACTGTACCAAAATACATGATCGATTCATGCTGACGATTTGTAATTCCTACCGGAATAATCATATGACCTATTGTAGCACGTAAATAAGGATTGAAGATTTTGGTCAGATGAAGTTGTTCAAGAACTACTTCTCCTGCTTTTTCAACTTCCATCTCATATTCACCAGCTTCTTCATACTCCAATTCCAGAGCAGAACCAGTTCCTCCATATTCGAATTCGATTTCAGATCCAAGAATCAGATCATCAGAAAATTTGTAATCGAATGTAAATACAATTCGGGGTAAGGTAATTGAAGCTCTTTTTTCAGACTCAGCTCCCGAGGGATTACTATATCGATCGGCACTGTAATCCATTCTTTGAAACAGGATTTCTCCATATCCGCCAAATCTGTATTTTGTAAATTTTTCTTGTCCGTATGCATTAAGTGTATACAGACTAAACATAAAAAAATAGGTAAAAAGTTTAAGATAAGATTTCATCTGTTTATATTTTATTATTTAATGCCAGATAAAACTTGCCAATTGAGTCAACTTCATGTTTGAGAATTTTTTGATTTTGTCGATCTTAAGATTCTCTTGGCTCGTTTCATATGATAACGATAATGTTTGTTTCTGTTTCAATGTTTCTCATCATCAAGAGTCAGAAACTACATTACAAAACAATCGATATTTAGGGCAGAGTACAATCCCAAAAGATGGGTAAACTATAAGCATCCCTAATAGTAGGGATGCATATGTTATGATAATTAAAAAAAATGGGAATATTTTTGGAAGAAAAGGTGGAGGAATTCAGAATAATTTAATAAAAGCACTTTGGGAGTCAATCTCACATTTATAATGCATTCACAAAAGCCAGTAAAGCTTCTCTTTCCTCAGTTGCTAATTCAATAAAATCATTTTTTGAGTTCTCAGCTTCCCCGCCATGCCATAGAATGGCTTCCATAATATTCCTGGCTCTTCCGTCATGTAAAAAGCTG
Source organism: Plebeiibacterium sediminum (assembly GCF_026013605.1). Taxonomy (GTDB): domain Bacteria; phylum Bacteroidota; class Bacteroidia; order Bacteroidales; family Marinilabiliaceae; genus Saccharicrinis; species Saccharicrinis sediminus. The sequence continues at coordinate 169,331 of NZ_JAPDPJ010000002.1, read as the reverse complement.
GTATGTCCGCTGGTTACATTGGTTAGACCAACTCCCCATAAAGGTCTGGTTTTCCACTCTGTACCCGAAGCCAGGTATTCAGTTCTGTTGTCGGCCAGATCTTCACCCATATCATGCAGAAGCATATCTGTATAAGGATAAATTTTTTGATTTGATATTTCAGGAATGTTGGGATTGTTTCCTGTAATAAAAGAGGGGATATGACATTTGGCGCATCCTATTTTTTCGAATATTTTACTTCCTTCAATTACCTGTTCTTTATCCAGGTTTCTGGCTGCAGGAACCCCTAAAGTCTGACAATAGAAAGTGACTGCATTTAATTCATCATCAGATACTTCAATAATGCCATTTTCTGTGTTTCCATTTGATTGTCCATAGGATGATTCAACCGGAAAAATACTTGTCGTTAATCCCATATCACCACTATATGCACCAGCAGATTGAGCCAATATATTAGCCGCACCGGCTTTCCATCCAAAGCGTCCAAGTTGCACCGTTTCGGTAACCGCATCCCAAACATAATTGGGTTTGCCAGACACTCCGTCCTGATCTCTATCAAACTCATCTGCATTTGCTATTATATCTTTTTCAGGTATGCTTTCAAGCAATCCTAAACCAAAGACCGGCATTCCTATTCTTGGTGATATTAAAACATTTTCAGGTAATTCTATATAGGGATCTATTATAGAATAGGCAGGTCTTTGAAGCTGCACTTTTAAACCATCGCTCAATACAATTTCTTTAGTTTGGTATTTTCTTTCCATTTTGGCTTCGGGTTCATAGCCAAATAAAGATTGGTGCTGAAGCTGAGTGCCAAATCCGGGGACGGGTTTCGGACCTCCATGTTCATCAGTACCTTCAACACTGATTCTAAAAAAGAAGCCACTTAACTCGTTAATGTTTGTAGGGACAGAAGCCCGTGCATCAGAAGGATGACAGGCATTACAAGACGAATTATTGAAAATTGGCCCTAAACCACCATGTGTAGGGGCAGGGCTAGAAACAAAGATGGCTTCAAATGCTTTATCTCCTTCTAGATGCATTTCGAGATGTTCGGGAGATAAGTTTGGTGCAGGTGTCCCAAAAGCTTGACTATTACTGAGAAAAACGGTTGTTTCACCTCCCGCAGATTGTCCATCAAGTTTGTAGTTAATTTTTTCATCTTTTGAGCATTCAACAAGAAGTAAAGAAAGAGAAAGCAGTATAACGCAATTTCTAATGTTTTTAAAATACATACCTATCAGATTTTAATTTAATAGGCTAATGTAAATTCAGATGAAAATATCCTAAATACCTAAAAGTTGGTATTTTATTGTCGATAAGATCTGGATTTGAAATTTTAAAGAGAAAAAATTAACTTAAATGTGTTAACTAATACCTAATATTAGTTAGTGGAAGATGTTTGGTTTTTGTTGTAAAATAATTAACACCCCTGTAGAATTAGAGGTGTTGAGGAAATATTAGTTGTTTTTGTGTAAATAGGTGTTGCCTACAAGCTATTTTAAATATCAGACTGCCATTTGGGATTTTGCTTCAGAATTTCTTTATGAATACGACAATCTTCATCATGAGCTCCTGGCAAAAAGCCAATACTCATTAAAAATTCATTTACAATTTCACCACCAGTAAACTTAAAGTTCTTTTTAAAAATCTTAACCCATTCCTCTTTTGTTTTAGGATGATGATGTTCTAACCATTTTTCAAAAGAGCCATATTCTTCCTGAAGTTTCAATATACTTTTGGCATTTTCAATCGCTGCATTTACTTTTAGCTTATTGCGAATAATACCAGCATCATTTAATAATCGCATCCTGTCTTCTTCAGTATAATTAGCTATGGTTTTAATGTTAAAGTGATCATATGCTTTCCTGAAGTTATCTTCTTTTTTAAGTATAGTTTCCCAGCTTAAGCCAGCCTGGTTAATTTCCATAATTAATCTGCCAAATAACTCATCGTCATCATGAAGAGGAAAACCATAATGATAATCATGGTAGTTTTTATGTAAGGCCTTTTTGTCTTCGGAAGCAATGCTATTGATATAGGTACAGTACGACATTCTATTATTTGTTTTTGATAAAAGAGGTTCTCTATAGATGCAGTAAATATATCTTTTAACTTGCATTCACAGCGAATCGTTAAGTTAAGATTTTAAATGATTATTTATCAGTTCTATTTGTATTAGATTATAGATGTTCAGATTTCATTTGATTTAAATTTTTATCTTGCAACAATTTCATTTTTTAGTTTTTATAGAGATCCCCAAAGCTTGTTAAACATGGGTTTTTTATATTGTTTTGTGCATGATGATTCGGTTTTTAAAAATAGTGTTTCTTTTTATTTTTTGTTTTGGTTATTTAAACGCTCAGCTAATAAATAATGCTACTTACTATGCAATTGCCGATAGCATGAACTCTATGCCTACGGATTCGGTTGAGCATTTATTGGATAGGTATTTAACTTCAGATAAATGTACCAGGTTTGATAGTGCGCGGTTAATTACATTAAAAGGAAATACAAACACATTTAATGGGAACTTAGATAAAGCCTTAGGCTATTATACCAAAGCTATTGAGCTTTTTACACCTGAGGATGGTTACCTCTGGGAAGTTAAAACCCGATTAAATATCTCAAGTATATATTCCGAATTAAAAGAGTTTACTAATGCTGGGAATCAGTTATTTCGCGTAAAAGAAATCATCCAGAATAATAAGGATACGATCTATAAATATAAAGTGTCGGAATACTTTGCGCATTTATTTTATTCTGAGGGAAATACGGATAGTGCTTTTTATTATCTGGAAAAAATAACTGGTGTTTATGAGAGCTGGAAAGATACATTTGCGATGTCAAGGTTGTATAATAATCTAGCTGTATTGTATAAAGATCAGGAACAATTTAATAAAGCCCTGCTTTATAATAATAAATCCTTAGAGTTAAGTTTGAATAAAAGTAACGAACCAGCTATTGCAGAATCATATAATAATATGGGGATGTGTTATGAGGGTTTGTATAACAAAAACAATAAACAAGAATTTCTGAAGCAAGCGTTGTTTTATTATGAGGAAGCAGCTTTACTAAAATTAAAGTATACTTATAAATGGAATTCGGCAATTGCCAATTTAGCCCGCTTAAACCGGCAACTGGGTAACGATAAAATTGCAGATGAATATTATGATCAACTTGAAGCTATAGGACAAAAAGATAAAGCAGCAGAGATTCTTGATGTATACCGCAATCAGATGATGCATATGTTGAATACAGGACAAGTAGGGGATGCAGCTTACTATTTTTCATTATATGATAGCATTATACATGATATGCAAATAATGCAGGAAAAGGATTTTCAACAAATGTTGCTGAATCAACGAAAATTATTTCATGCAAGAAAAGCTGAACAGGAACAGCATTTGAAACTTCATGACGAACAAGAAAAACGCCTTATTATAGAAAAGAAACAGTTTCTTACACAGACTGTTTTTTTAATCTTTGCCATAATAGTGGTGGGGCTTTTTTATTTCTTGCGACAACGGAATAAGTATTTGACACTAAAAAGTGATCAGGAAAATAAGCAATTGAAAGATGCGGTATTGAGAACTCAAATGAATCCGCACTTTGTATATAATGCATTAACCGCGATTCAAAATTCTGTTTTAAAAGAAGATCAATTAGTAACAGCATCTTATGTAGCCCGATTTGCAAGGCTTATCCGACAAACATTGAATGTTGCAAGTGTTGACAGAATAACTATGGAGGAAGATATTAAAGCGCTTGAAGATTATATTGAAACACAGAAAATGCGTTTTGGAGATAAATTTAGCTATCAGATTGAAACAGATGAGCATTTACGGATCAAAGATACTTATGTGCCTCCTCTTGTTTTGCAACCTTTGGTTGAAAATGCCATTCATCATGGGTTTAAAAATTTAAAAAGAAAAGGATTCATACACATAAAAATTGCTCAGGTTGGTTGTTGTAGAGTAAAGTTTGAAGTAATTGATAATGGAGTGGGGTATCATCCTAAAGAAAAGGATGACAAGGATCATGCGTTAGATATTTTAAAAAGTCGTTTAGCACTTTTTCAATCGGGGGATGAAAATACATTTAGCATCGAAGATTTAGCAGATGGTGGAACAAGAGTAAGTTACATTTTAACATTAATGGATCATGTATAAAGTTGTAATTGTAGAGGATGAGTTTAATGCTCGTGAGGTGTTACAGAAAATGCTGAACCTGCTTTTTTCAAACATTAAGGTGGTTGGTGAATTTTCGAGTTTTGAAGCAGCTGAGGCATTTTTTAATTCTAATGAAATTGACCTGGCCTTTTTTGATATTGAACTGGAAGATGGTGCCAGCGTTGAAAAGCTAAAGCTATATTCGGAATTGGATTTTCAGGTCATTTTTATCACGAGTTATACTAAATATGCCATTGATGCGATTAAAATTAGTCCTGTAGATTATTTATTGAAACCTTTAGATCCTGAAGAATTAAAGAATGCTGTTGAAAAAGCACTTCATAAAGTATCTAAAGAAAAAGAACATTTAGCGCTTAAAGAAATAGAAAAGCAACAAGAAGAATTAAAAAAGAAAATTGTTATAAGAACCAGCGATAACACTTTTTACTTAAATGCTGATGACATGATTATGTTAGAAGCTGAAGGAGCATATACTACAATCTACACTATAGAAAGAAAAATACTCACCAGCCGAAATTTAAGGCATTATGAAGATGTTTTAAAAAACTATCATTTTGCCCGGTCACATCAAAAGTATCTGGTTAATTTGAATCATGTAAAAAAAATAGATGCAAATTCGGATCTGGTTTTAACCAAAGGATTTATGGCTTTAATATCAACTCGAAAAAGAGCAGAAATTATGAAAAAGTTAAATCTGTAAGGAACTAAAGCAAATGCAGAATTGGATCAGTTCTAAGATATTATTCTGCATTTGCTAACGCTTATTGAAAATCATTAATTAATCATTGATGATTAAGCTGGTTTCTGTTTTAACCAGGTTTTTACCAATGAAGTTTGTTTTGCTTTCTATAAATTCCAAATCAGTTCTTGATGAGGACAAAATCTCGGGGTCTATATATAAATATTGAGAAATAGATTTGTTATTTAACTGAGGATATAAATCGTTAAACTGATCAGTATTAATTCTGGTTTTTAGTTCATCAACGGATTGAGTCCCTAAAATCCAAATATCATCGTCTATAACTAAATGGACTTTTTTCTTTTCATATAGTTCTTCGTAAGTAACCAGATAACAGTTGTCCTTAATTTTACTAATGGCCTTGGCATCATTGGCTAAAATACTTAATAATTGACGACCGCTTTCTTTATTTTTCATTTTTAAAGCCATCTTAAAATCAGGAATATGGCGTTTGTCAATATGATCATCCAACAAGGTTATAAATCCATTGCCCATGCTATTTAAAACATCATCATCAAGTGCCCAAATGGCTAATTTGCTGGATAATTGTTTTTTTTCGTTATAATCCGGGTAATTAAAATATTCAATTAGAGAGTTCTTTAAAGCTGCAGGTTCCATATTAAATATGCATATACCATTTGTCTCTTGAGCAGGAAGGTATAAACAAAGTTCTTTATCCAGATTGTGATGTAATTTTTGCTTTTTAGGAAGTGATGCAATTGTGGTAATATTTAATTTTTCCTCCTGAGTTTTTATATTTACCCATATGTCTTCATAATAACCGGAAAATCCTGCAATTTTGGTAGTCAAATCATTTATATCATGAATATCTGTTTTAAATATATTATAAATATGAAATGGGATTTCACGTATTTTCTTTGCGTTTAAATATAATAATGCAGCACTTTTGCTGATATCAGTATTGAATACGGATTGAAAATCTAACGTTTCTGTTTTTATACTACTTGCAATGGTAGATTTTTCTTTCTCTAACAAATGATCAAAAAACTGAGCTGATGGAATAGAATCCTTTTTCATTAAACTATCTATTCTTTCCCATAGAATATTTCTTTCATCGTAATTGGCAAATTTTAAATCCTCTGATAATTTCTTGTATTCTGCTTTTACTTGTTCATCAACTGGTAAAATTTGTGTGTATATCCTTAATACAAAATCTGAATTGTTAATATAGAAAAGCCCCTTTTTAAAGTTCCCTCCGTCTAATTTAATAAATGGTAATTGTAAGTCTTTAACCGTAAAACCAAATAGGTTTAGCAAGCTGTCCGGATTAAGCTGGGTTTTGTTTTGGTCAAGATTAAATTTTAAGGTATATGCATCGTACAATTCATGTTTATGAGAGTAGATGCAGAATTTTTCACTTTCATCAGTAATACCTTTACAAACTTCAGGCAAGGACTCATGAAGTTTTTCTTTTACTTCCTCAGGCATATTTGCCGTATTTCCATATACTACAAATGTGAGACTATCTTTGGGTATATTTTGTAAGAGTTGGTCTGATTCTGATTGAGCGAAAAAATTGTTTGGTATTAAAAAAATAATCAACGTCAAAACCCATAGTTGTGCGGTGTTCTTCATAGATACAAAATATTGTTAATTGTTATTTAACAGCGAGTATACAAGAACTTATATACAATTCCACAACTACTTCATAAGTGTAGTTTATTAATTTATAAACGAAGGAAATGTAATTGTAGCAGCGTGTTTAAATTTATGTACTAAAAACGGCTACAATTACATTTTAAGAGCTTACTCTTCCTCAATAGAGATGTTGAAATTTGCTGTAAAGCTATCCTTTGGCAGAAGTTTTAGAATGCCTTCCTTAGATTCAAACTGACCATCTGTAGCGTCTGCATCAGTTATTCCCAGCCAGGGCTCAATACAAACAAATGGTGCAGCCGGTTTTGCCCATATTCCTAAATAATTAAAATCAGGATACGATACAGATAAAACCGTGTTATTGTTTTTATTTTTTAAGCTTGCCTTGCGGGATTTTAAATTCTTTAGTATTAAGGCATCATTGTCAAATAAACTCTCATGTAAAGGTAAAATGGAGGTATTACTTAGCAAAGGTTCAGATTTTCCACTTAATAAACCATTAGAGGCCAATGTCCAGTTTGGTGCTGTTTCCTCATGTTCAAACTCTATATAGTAGTCTGTGTATGATTCATTTTCTTTAAGAGGGCATTTAAAACCAGGATGTCCACCCAATGAAAATAGCATTTCCTCGTCACCTATGTTTTCAACTTTATGATTTACGTGTAATGTATTGTCAACGAGCATAAAATTAATATGAAATATGAATTTAAAGGGGTACATTTTAAGAGATTCATCATCATATGCATATTTCAATGTGATTGAATCTTGCGATTGTTGTTCTACTTTTAATAATTCATTGTTTCTAATAAATCCATGTTTGGGAATATTGTATGTTTTTCCTTTATATTGATAGTGCTCATCTTTTAGCATTCCAATAATTGGAAACAAAACAGGTGCATGACTTCCCCAAATATCAGGATTGGCATCCCACATAAATTCCTGGTTTGTTTTTTTTGATTTGATGCTACAAATCTCTGCGCCTTTATGTGTGATTTCTACTGTTAAAAAATTATTTTCTATGGTATGAATCATGTGTAAAATTTGTGTTTTTGTTATTCCACTAAGATAATATTATAAGAGATATTAATGGAAATAAATTATTCAGAAAGAAGTGAGTTTTGCGGTTATAAAACGAATGGTTACGATTATAAAATGATTTTTGAAGAATTGTATTAAAACGACAATTTTGTTGTGTTCAATACAAATGATATATGGTTGAACAGAATTAAAGAACAGAATAAATATAGTAAATGAATAAGGAATCACTAGCACAAATTGTTTTGATTGTTTTAGCGATATACTGTATTCTCGGAGCATATTTAGAATGGGATTTTTTATATAAAAGCAAGAAGTTAAATAGAGTGATTCGCTTGTTTGGACATAGTGGAGCCAAGATTTTTTACTTTGTAATAGGAATTTCAATTTTTACAATAGCGCTTTTAGATATTACTAGGGTAATAGATATTTATTTGTTGTTTAGTTAAAGGACTAAGTCCTCACAAGTTTAAATACAAATTCAATAATATATTGATTTTGATCTTTTTAGATCATTAAGAATCTCAACTATATTCTCCTATTACGGGGGGTGAGGATATAGGTTGGGATTCTTTTTTTATGCATATTCATTTCATATGGCATGTTATAATTTACCCATCATAGTTTGAGTAATTTATTTCCGATATAGAAAAGCAATTTCAATTTATATACTATATTTAAGTTTTATAATACTTAATTAAAATATATTTAGATGGAGGCAACAGAACAAGTTCTTGATGCAATGAAAAAAGCAGGAGAACCTTTAAATGCAGGTAAAGTAGTTGAATTAACTGGTTTGGAAAGAAAAGAGGTAGATAAAGCAATGACCAAACTTAAAAAGGAAAGTCAAATAGTCTCTCCTAAAAGATGTTATTGGGAACCAAAGTAATAAAAATTATACAGTAATTTCAACAAGGCTTATATAAGTTATTTATATAGGCCTTTTTTTGTGACAATAATTAATTCATTTAGTCGGATACTTAATTTGGAAAGTAATTAGATAGTGAGATTTTAATTTTTCTTTATAACTATTCCTGTTAATAAATATCGGGTGCCCACAATTAGCTTTTTTCTATATTTGCCGCCGTTAATAAGTATACATGTTTTACAATAATGTATTTGTTGTAATGAGATGATTTTAAAATACTCTGAATAAGTATAACAAAGCTTTTAGCCACTAATTAGTTTTATTGATTTTACTTATTCCCGATAGTGTATTTCTTTCATATGTAGTAGTGTAATCCTAAAAAAAAATAGAAATTGAATAGTTATTCCTTATGATAAGAATGGTACAAGTATGCCTTTTTTATAAGGAAATAGTGTCGTAAATTTAGGTAATAGCGGTTTAAGTATTAAATAATTATAAATTTAAGAATAATGAAAGTTGCACTTATTTATAATAAGGATATTGATGGTGTAATTAACACCTTTGGTATGCAAAATAAGGAGTTTTATAGTGAGAAAACTGTAAAAAAAGTCGCTCAAAGTCTTGAAAAAGCTGGGCATAATGTTGCCATACTAGATGGAAATAAACAAATTATTGAACGTCTTGAAAATTTTATGCCCAGGGTCAATGAAGGTGAACAGATGGGGATGATTTTTAATATGGCATATGGTATTCAGGGAGAAAGCCGCTATACACATATACCTTCAATGTTAGAAATGCTTGGTTTACCTTACGTGGGTTCTTCTCCATCCGGGCATGCATTGGCTTTAGATAAAGTTTTAACTAAAATAATATGGAAGAACAATAATTTGCCTACACCTGATTTTTGGGTTTTTAATTCGCCTGAGGAGGATATGAATTCCGTGGTTTTTCCTGTTATAGTAAAACCTAAAATGGAAAGTGTTTCCTTTGGATTAAAGGTTGTTTACAATGTTGAAGATCTAAGAGAGGCAGTACATTTTATCATTACAGAATTTGATCAGCAGGCTTTGGTTGAACAATTTATTCGTGGTCGTGAATTTTGTGTGGGATTAATAGGAAATTCTCCGGTTGAAACATTTCCGGTTTTAGAAATTGATTTAGAAGGTGATCCTGATGCTATTCAAACAGTGGATGATAAAAAGCATAAGCCCAAAAAGAAAATTTGTCCGGCAATGATCTCAGATGAATTGGCTGATAAAATGCAAAAACTATCTGCGGAAGCCTTTCATGCTCTAAATTTAAGAGATTTTGCCCGTGTGGATATTCGCTTAGATGAGGACGATAATATTTATTTGTTGGAAATTAATTCCATGGCCAGTCTTGGAGAAACAGGCTCATATTCAGCAGCAGCCAGAGTGGCTGGTTATAATTTCGATAATTTGGTAAATAAAATGCTGGATGTTGCTTCTGTAAGGTATTTTTCTAATACCATTCTGACTGATGTAGATTCTAATGAAAAGCCAAAGGTTTCTTTGATTTCCCGTATGCGTACGTTCATCAAAACCAGACAACAACATACCGAAAAGTTTCTAAAGACTTTAGTAGATACTGATACTTATGTAAGGAATGTTGAGGGTGTAAATTATTGTTCTGGAATTATTAGCAGTGAGCTGAGTCAACTTGGATTTGTACAGGAAATTCATCCCCAACTTGAGGTGGGTAATATTATTTACTTTTCCAATTCATTTAGTAAGGAGGTTGACTATTTGTTATTGCAACCCATTGATAACCGAGTAAAATTGGCTCAACACGAAAACTATAATGAGCATGAGCAATATCTTGAAGGTACAGGGATATGGGAAAACAAGGGAGGTATCGCTATATTGATTTCTGCATTGCAAGCTTTAAAATTTACCCGAAACATTAAGAAATTGAAAATAGGTATCTTGTTAATTACAGATTCTTCTATTGATGGCAGGTATTCTAAGGCACTTATTCAGCAAAAAGCAGATCTTGCCAAAAGTGTTATTTCGTTAAGTGGTAGTTCTCGTAAAGGTGGTTTAATTCTATCCAGATCAGGTTCTGCCTTATATCATTTCGAAACAAAATTGATACAAAAAGATAGTCCGGAGCATGTTTCAAGTACTGCTATGAATTTTAATAAAACCCTTGCTGCAATTGCTGATATTTCAAGAAATGATGCCAACAATATTATTGCACCATATGATATTCAGTTTAAGAGTAATATTTTTAAAAGATATGCTTATGGTTCTGCGGGCATAAGTGTTCGTCACAACTCACCTGAAATATTAGATGATATTGAACAAAAGATTAAAAAGATTCTGACTACACAAAAGCGCAATAAAATTTTTCAAATACAATTTGAGGGAGGCATAAAACGTAATGCTATGTTAGAATCAGATAAAACAAAAGAATTATATAAGCATATTTCTTCCATAGCAAAACAAATTGATGTTCGCATTACACATGAACATCGTTGGAGTTCGGCCGATATTTGTCACATAAAAAAGGATATGGCAAAAATTGATGGATTAGGACCCGTAGGTGAATTTCTTCCTTCTGAAAATGAGCGAATTATTCGTCATAGCTTAATTGAACGAGCCCTTTTGCTTGCTTTAATTTTGAAAGATTAGAGTTAATTTGAACAAATATATGTACTAAAATGAATACAAATAGTACACTCAGACATATCTAATTTTGCATTAAATTTTAATCTTTGTTATTCAAGTAACATACTTAATTTATCGAGAGGTTGGTTTATAATAATCTCTCGATTATTTATTATGCATTAATGTATGGTATGGTAAAATAGAAGTAAATAAAGAAGATTATAATTATATGAAGAAGCTAGTATTATTGAGTATTATTTTTTCAGTTTGTGTTTGTGGTTTTGGTCAGGATGGAATACGTTCCGTACTTACCTTATCCAATCATTGGAAATTTAGTAAAGGCGATTTTGAAGGAGCAGAGCGTATAGATTTTAATGATAAAAAATGGGAAGAAGTATCAGTTCCTCATGATTGGGCCATTTACGGCCCTTTTGATAAGGAAATCGACAAGCAAACTGTTCGTATTGTTCAGAATAAAGAAAAGGCAGCAACAGAAAAATATGGTCGTACCGGCGCACTACCTCATATAGGTATAGGATGGTATCGAACTAGTTTTTCATTACCAGAGTTTAGTCAAGGCAAAAAAGCACTGTTGGTTTTTGATGGAGCCATGAGTAATGCTCAGGTTTATTTAAATGGTAAAAAAGTAGGTTATCGTCCATACGGATATAGTTATTTCTATTTCGATATTTCTGAATACATCAATCCTCAGGGAGATAATACTATTGCGGTTCGTTTAGAAAATAAAGAAAAAGCAAGTAGATGGTATCCTGGAGCGGGTTTATACAGAAAGGTTCAGATTATAGTTAAAGACGAAATTAGTTTTAATCAGTGGGGAACTTTTATCACCACACCATTTGTAAATAGTGAAGTGGCCAAAGTCAATATTAAAACTGAAGTTACAGGTGATAATGTTTTTGCAGAAACAGTTATTAAAAACAGTAAAGGCGAAGTGGTGGCCAAACAAACACAAAATGAAAAGTTTGGTCAGCAAATAGAGCAAAATATTGCAGTTAGTAATCCTCAATTGTGGAGTCCTGAAAAACCGGTATTATATACTGCTGAGTTAAAATTATATCAAAACGGTCAGGTAAAAGATAGTCAAACTATCAAGTTTGGTATTAGAACCATTGAATATAGTGCAGATAAAGGATTTCAATTAAATGGTAAAACAACTAAGTTTAAAGGAGTATGTCTGCATCATGATTTAGGTCCATTAGGAGCAGCAGTGAATAAAGCAGCATTGAAACGACAATTGACGATCTTAAAAGATATGGGATGTAATGCCATTCGTTCTTCTCACAATATGCCATCTCATGAACAATTGGAGCTATGTGATGAAATGGGATTTCTATTTCTTGCAGAAAGTTTTGATGAGTGGGCAAAATCAAAAGTGAAAAATGGTTATAACCTATATTTTAACGAATGGGCTGAAAAAGATGTGGTAAACTTAGTAAGAGCCACAAGAAATCATCCATGTATTGTAATGTGGAGTAGTGGGAATGAAGTTCCGGATCAATATGGAAGTTTAGGTGTGAAAAGAGCCAAAATGTTACAGGATATTTTCCATAGAGAGGATCCAACTCGTCCGGTAACTGTTGGAATGGATCAGGTTAAGGCTGTGATGGAGAGTGGTTTTGGTGCTATTATGGATATTCCGGGGTTAAACTACCGTGTACATTTATACGAAGAAGCCTATGATCGTTTCCCACAGGGTTTTGTTTTGGGATCAGAAACTGCCTCAACAGTTAGTTCCAGAGGGGTTTATAAATTTCCGGTGGAGATCAAAAGTAATACAATGTATGAAGATGGACAGTGTTCTTCATATGATTTTGAGTTTTGTAGCTGGAGTAACTTACCAGATGATGATGCTGTTTTACAGGATGATAAAGATTGGGTTATAGGAGAGTTTGTATGGACTGGTTTCGACTATCTGGGAGAACCTACGCCTTATGATACGCAATGGCCTTCTCGAAGTTCTTATTTTGGAATATGTGATTTAGGAGGATTAAAAAAAGATCGATTTTATTGGTATCGCAGCCGATGGAATACTAATGATGAAACTTTACATATTCTGCCTCATTGGAATTGGGAAGGCAGAGAAGGGGAAGTAACTCCTGTATTTGTTTATACCAATTATAATAAGGCTGAGTTGTTTGTAAATGGTAAGAGCCAGGGTATTCAGGAGAAGAGTAATAAAACCAAACAGAACAGGTATCGTTTGATGTGGATGGATGTAAAATATGAACCCGGAACCATTAAAGTTGTCGCTTATGATGATAACGGAAATTCAGTTGCAGAAAAGGAAATAAAAACAGCGGGGGCTCCTGACCATATTCAGTTAGATGCAGATCGAACTATTATTTCAGCTGATGGCAATGATTTAAGTTATGTTACGGCATCAGTAGTTGATAAAGACGGAAATCTGTGTTCAAATGCAACTAATCAATTGCATTTTAAAGTTTCCGGTAAAGGAATGTACAGAGCGGCTTGTAATGGAGATGCCACATCATTGGAACTATTTCATTTGCCTACCATGAAAACCTTTAGTGGTAAATTGGTGGTGTTGGTACAGGCACAAAACGAACCGGGCGATATTGTTTTGAAAGTATCAGCTAAAGGCTTAAATAGTGGTACAATAACTTTAAAAGCAAAATAGTTCGTTTTAGAAGATAAGTATCTAAGAATATTGAAACCTCCATTAAAGTCATATTTGATTTTATTGGAGGTTTTGTTTTTGTAATGATCAGGTAATTAATTATATAAGATATTTAGTGATCTTCTGTTAATTCATTCAATAACTTTATTAAAAATTTAATTTCTTAAAAATGCGCAATCGTTTGTATTTATGTGCAATCGTTTGTATTTTTGTCAAAAATTAATTGAATGAAGAAGGTTACAATTAATGATATTGCTAAAAAATTAGGCGTTACTCCTTCAACTATTTCAAGAGCTCTGGCTGATAATCAAAGAGTAAGTCAGGCTACCAGAGATAAGGTGAAGAGAATGGCCCAGGAAATGGGATATCAGCCTAATTTAATGGCATCATCGTTACGAAAAGGAAAATCTGATTTAATTGGAATGATTGTTCCAAGAATCAATCGTCATTTCTTTAGTAATATCATTAGTGGGGTAGAAGAAATCTTAAATCCTGCCGGATATAGTCTTTTGATTATGCAGAGTCATGAGGAATTGGAGGCAGAAGTTAAGGCAGTTCATTCATTAATGCGAAACAGGGTAGGAGGGATCATCATCTCCCTATCTGTTGAAACCAATAGCTTTGAACACCTACAGGGTGTTGTTGATGCAAATGTTCCACTAGTTCAGTTTGATAGGGTTTGTAAAAATTTGAAAGGACCTAAGATTGTCAATGATAACATAACAGGAGCTTATTTAGCTACCAGACATTTAATACAATCAGGGTATAAAAATATTGCCCATTTTTCCGGAAATAAAATGATTAATGTATATGGTGAACGTATAATTGGATACAAAAAAGCCATTGCTGAGGCATTTGGAGAAGTGGATGAATCTCTTATTATGGAAGATATCATAACACGGGATTCAGGATTGGAGACGATTCAACAGGTGCTCAAAGAAAAGGAAATTGATGCCGTTTTTTGTGCGGGTGATTATTCTGCTTTCGGTGTGTTTGAAGGTTTGAAAGATCTTAAAGCTGAATTCCCCGGAAAATTTGGATTGGTAGGTTTTGGAAATGAACCATTTGCAGAAATGTTACATCCATCTTTATCATCAATTGAACAAGACGGACGTGAAGTGGGCCGAATCGCCGCTCAGGAAATGATAGATGCCATCAATGGCGTTTTGCATAATATTGAGCGTGTTGTACCTGTTGAGTTTAAAGAAAGAGAATCATCAAAAAAAATAAATATTAACTTTTAAAAGTAATAGACATGAGTTTAGAAGTACGTTATGCAGTACATCCTGAGGATGTAAAAAGTTATGATACAACTCGTATCAGAAAAGAGTTTTTAATTGAAAAAGTAATGGTTCCTGGTGAAATTAACCTGGTATATTCTTTTTACGACAGATATATTGTAGGTGGTGCTGTACCTACTGACAAGCCAATTAAATTGGATACTTATGAGGAGTTAAAAGCTGAGTACTTTTTAGCTCGTCGCGAAATGGGAATTATTAACGTTGGTGGTGATGCAAAAATTACTGCTGATGGTGTGGTTTACGAATTAAAATATAAAGAGGCTTTATATTTAGGTCAAGGTGTTAAAGATGTAGTATTTGAATCAGTTGAAGCATCAAAACCAGCTCATTTATATATAAACTCAGCTCCAGCTCATAAAGCTTTCCCTTCAAAACATGTAACTCTTGGAGATGCTAATGTTTTACAATTAGGTTCTTTAGAAACTTCTAACGAGCGTCAAATTAACCAGTTAATCGTTAAGGAAGTAGTGCCTACTTGTCAGTTACAAATGGGTATGACAGCTTTACAACCAGGAAGTGTTTGGAATACAATGCCAGCTCACACACATAACCGTAGAATGGAGGCTTATTTCTATTTTGAAGTTCCAGAGAGCCAAGCTGTATGTCACTTTATGGGACAGCCAGATGAGACTCGTCACATTTGGATGAAAAATGAAGAAGCAGTTCTTTCTCCATCTTGGAGTATTCACAGTGCAGCAGGTACTTCAAACTATATCTTTATTTGGGGTATGGCAGGTGAAAACTTAGATTATGGTGATATGGATGTTCGTCAACCAAACGAATTGAAATAAGCATAAAACAACAATCCTCATCATACTTTATGCATGATGAGGTGAATATAAAAGAGTAATAATAAAATAAATATCCAAATTATGATAAACGAATTATTTGACCTTACAGGTAAAGTAGCTCTTGTAACAGGAGGAACTCATGGTATTGGTATGGCTTGCGGTAAAATGTTAGCTAAAGCTGGTGCTAAACTTTGCGTTAACGACTTAAACGATGAAAAATTAGCCGAAGCTAAAGAAGAATATGCTAAAGACGGTATCGATGTTTTTACTGTAAACTTTAATGTTTGTAGCGAAGAAGAAGTTGATAAAGGTGTTAGCATCATTGAAAAAGAAGTTGGACCTATTGATATTTTGGTAAATAACGCAGGTATTATTAAGCGTGTACCTATTTTAGATATGCCAATTAAAGATTTTGAACAAGTGATTGATGTTGACTTGGTTGCACCTCTTATTGTGGCTAAGCGTATTGCTCCTGGAATGATTGAGCGTCGTCAGGGAAAAATCATTAACATGTGTTCAATGATGAGTGTTTATGGTCGTCAAAATGTTTCTGCTTATGCAGCAGCTAAAGGTGGATTAAAACTTTTAACTGAAAACATGACTTGTGAATGGGCTAAATATAACGTTCAAATTAACGGAATCGGTCCTGGTTATATTGCTACTTCTCAAACTGCTCCTATCCGTGTTAACGGACATCCATTTAATGACTTAGTGATGACTCGTACTCCTGCAGGACGTTGGGGAGAGCCAGAAGATGTGGGTAATGCATGTTTATTCCTTTCTTCAAAAGCTGCAGACTTTGTTAATGGTCACATTCTTTATGTAGATGGAGGTATTTTGGCCAACTTTGGTTATGTTAAAGGAGAAAATGAAATCTAATTCTCGATGAAAAAGATTTTTAATTTTTCTTATATGATATTTTTTCTGGCTGCGTTTAGTGCTTGCTCTGGCAGCCAGAATTCTTTAACTGTCTCTGTTACTAATCCTTTAAAAATTGATAGAGGTGCAGAAACGGTGAAAGTAGATCTTGGAGCATTAGCTTCTACCTCAGATCAGTTTATTGTAATTGATAACGCAACAGGTTCAGAAATTCGCAGTCAGTTAGTTGATGAAAATTCAGATAAAACTTTTGAAGCGATTTTATTTCAAGCTGATTTAAAGGCTGGAGAATCTAAAGATTATACAGTTAAAGTAGGTGCTACAACATTACCATCAACAGAAGTTAAAACATTTGGTCGCTTTGTTCCTGAACGTTATGATGACTTTACATGGGAAAATGATAAAGTGGCGTTTAGAATGTACGGACCTGCTTTAAAGAAACTGGCAGAGGAAGGTAAACCTGGTGGAGGTATCTCCGGAGGTTTGGATTGTTGGTTAAAAAAAGTGGACTATTCTGTTATTGATAAATGGTACAAGGGTTATCTTGAAGATCCTATGTATTACCATAATGACAGAGGTGAAGGTTTGGATAATTATCATGTTGGTCCGGGATTAGGTGCTGGAGGAACTGGAGTTATGGTAAAAGATTCTCTTGTTCAATCTGTTAACTTTACTGATTCACATGTGTTGTTAAATGGTCCAATCAAAACAAAATTTGTATTGGATTACGATCCTTATGGAACAGATGATGTTGAGGTTCAGGAGCAAAAAACTATTTCTATTGATTTGGGTTCTAACCTGACTAAAATTACAGTTGACGTTAAGGGATCTGAATTTTTAACAACAGGTATTACTTTACATGAGAATGATGGTGAACTGACTGTGGATTCAACTGCTGTTTTTGCAGATTATTATGCACCTTATTTCGGAAACGAATTAGGAAATGCAATAGTAATTGATCCTAAATACTATGCCGGTTATACTCGCATTGATTCAGATGTAAAAGATCATAGTAATGTATTATTACATCTTAAAGTTATTGATGGAAAAGTAGAGTATTATGCAGGTTTTGCATGGAGCGAAAGTAAACAATTTTCAGGTAAAGAATCCTGGGAAGCTTATTTAGCAGATTTTGCTCAAAAGATTCAAAATCCATTGCAAGTAACAGTAAAATAGTTTTGCATATTATAGTTTAGAGATTCATTCTCTGATAAAAAGAAAAGTCAGGTAATTACATAACTACCTGACTTTTTTTGTTCTAAATACTTAGAAATGAAATTTATCTATTTTCTTGGTAAACCAGAGATGTCTAACTTTGTATTAGGAACACTCATGTCTTTAGTGTCTTTAATGGTTAGAATGATGTCATTGTAATCATGATCACAAGAATTGAGATCAACTTTAACATCTTCAAAGGTTAATACAATATCATCGCAGTCACTACTTAAAAATAAGGTAGATTGCTGTCTTTGATTAATATTAAAAATTCTGTCTGTATAGTGTGTATAGTCACCATCTACAGTTAAGCCATTTTTCCAGCCTCTAGCAACAATATAAAAGCCAATTACGGTACCAGCCGGAAAACTACTATCGCCCAATTGAACACGGTCACCAAAGTCTAAGCCACCTCCTTCATTAACCTTAGATACGTTGGGAAAAACAATATGTGTTTCTAAATCATCAATTGATTGTGGCGGATTATTTTCATTATATGTATAGTAACCAAAAGTATTTTTCCAACTAGCTCCCTCATTAATAAAAGATACATAAACAGGAGTTTCTTTGGTAACACGTATACTTAATTGAGCAGTTTCGCTAAATAGATCTTCGTGTAATACTCTGGCATCTTTACTCTCTGGAAATAGTTTAGATATTTTATCCATTAGTGTTGTACAAGGTTTTGTTGGTTCAACATCATCAGGTACACCCTCGTCAATACTAATACCTATAATTTTTAAACCACCTAATCCAGTCGCTACAAAAATAAGGTTGTCTTTAGATTCAACAAAGTTAGTAGATTGGTAATCGTTAAACTTCATTGCACCAAGCATACTTATATTGTCATTATTTTCTTTAATTAGTCCACCAATATGAACACCTGACTCACCGTTTCCTATTAAAACCAGATCATTATTAATAGACACACTGTTTGTTACATTGTTTTCGTCTAATGATCCTTCTGGAGTTTCTGGTCTTGGTAAATTTTGTTTTAAACTACCATCCAAATTAAGCATAGAAAGTCCACCTTCATTTAAAGCAGTGAAGATATAATCATCTGTTACTGCTATCTCTGATTTAGACTCCGGAGTATTTGCTCCACCAACATTGTAGGTGTCCTGATATACAGCATCAGAAAGTCCAAATACATTTACACGTCCTTCTTGCCCTTGCAATACGTATAGTTTATCAGAATTAGCATCTACTGAACGTACATCTGTTAGTTCCTCTGAACTGATCAAATTATATTCTGTATCAAATACAGTTAGGCCACCATCCGATCCACAGGTTGCGTAAATACGGCCATCAACCACCTTAATATCAGTTCCTGCATAGGATGGAAGATCAATAATTGCATCAACTTCTTCAAAGGCCATTGTTTCTGTTAAAGAGATCACCTCCAGAAATGCAGGAGATACATATCCTGCCTCCATATAATCACCTCTAGCTCCAACAATGTATATTTTTCCATCATAATAATCAATGGCGCTAACATCCATATTGTCAAGTATAGCACTTGAAATAATCACAGGGTTCTTTTCATCTGTAACGTCAAAGATTTCAATTCCACCAAGCCATTTGGCCCCTTGAGTGTTATACGTAACAAAAGCGTAATTGTCATGAATCTTAACATGAGAAGCTTGTAATGTATTGTCATTATAAACAGGAGAAGCAACTTCTGCTTTTAATTTAAATACATAATTCTTAGTAAGATCGATATCTTGAAAATCGCCAGCGCTTTTAAGAAGAGACGAAGAATTTGTTTCAACAATAGGAATAATCTCATCCTTGTAATTTATTCTTGATGCCAGATTATCGTTGTTTGTATTAATTAAAAGATTCCCAACTTCTTTAAATTCCTGCACCTGCTCATCTACGATTATAGAGTCCTGTTGACAACTAAAAAATGCAAATGTGCTAATGAGAAATAGAATAATGAAATTAATATTTTTCATATTATGCTAATTATAATTTAAGTGATAACATTAATTATTTAATGGACAAAGAAAGAGATAGTTTCCTATATGTTACAAATAATCAAACAATGTATTTTATGTGTGTACTTTTGTTTTTGATGAAGTACATTTTTATCAGGTTTAATGGATTATTTCGTTCAACTATAATAGAACGATAACTTGATTAGTATTATAACCCAGGTGTTTTTATATATGATGTTTATTTTTAATTAACTATAACTTAAAGTGTATGATGTAACATTTGATGACTAACTGCGTAATAAAGTAGATCAGGGTCATATATCAGATGATTAAAGGTAGTATTAGAGAATTGTACTGTTGGGTTTTTGATAGCCTTAAAATTAAATTTGAGAACATTTTAAAATTATATACAAATGAAATTATTATTTACAGGTCTTTTGATTTTGTTGACAATAGGAATTGTTAATGCTCAGGAAAATAAGGCCGAATTAATTAAGGATTTAACAGATGGTGTTATTTCATTAGAAATATCAGATCTGAATGAAAGTTCGCCAATTTCAAGCATCAATAAACTAGCATTTGAACAGGCAGCTAAATCAATTGTAGTTACCAAAGAAAATATGGGAAGTTCTTTAGAAGAAGCAAAAGCATATAAATCATGTGTAATAACTGTTGGAGTTCATACTATTGTGGTAGTTGAGAATTTCTCAAAAACAGTAAGATCAGGATCTTGGGGCGCTAATATGCCCTGGGGTAAAGGATTTATTCAAAAAGGATCGATGAACTTTAAGGAGGACTATATTAATAATATCATCGGAATGCCTGATGGACAGAGGCGAATGATGTTTTTATTTAAATAATATACAGGAAAGGAGACTCATAAGTGAGTCTCCTTTATTATTTTATTATAATTCGGGTCCAGCCTGTTCTAATTGTTTTCCTAAATCAGTATCTGTATATTTTTTAAAGTTATTAATAAATAAGTGAGCCAGATCTTTTGCTTTATGAGTCCATTCTTCAGGATTTCTATAAGTATCCCTTGGATCCATTATAGCAGGATCTACATCATGTAGAAATGTTGGAACTTCCAGATTAAAAATAGGAATTGTTTTTGTTTCAGCCTTTTCTATTGATCCGTCTAAAATTGCATCAATAATAGCCCTGGTATCTTTGATCGATATTCGTTTTCCAGTCCCATTCCAGCCAGTGTTAACAAGATAAGCCTGTGCATTATGTTCTTGCATTTTCTTTACCAGTTCTTTTCCATATTTGGTTGGATGAAGTGATAAAAAGGCCTCGCCAAAACAAGCAGAAAATGTTGGGACAGGTTCTGTAACTCCTAATTCAGTACCTGCAAGTTTAGCTGTAAAACCTGATAAGAAATGGTATTGAGTTTGATCTGGATTAAGTTTTGAAACAGGAGGCATAACCCCAAATGCATCTGCAGTTAAAAATATAACTTTATTGGCATGTCCAGCTTTTGATATAGGTTTTACTATATTGTTGATATGGTAAATAGGATAGGAGACTCTGGTATTTTCTGTTACTGACTTATCTGTAAAATCAACAGATCCATCAGGTAAAACAGTAACGTTTTCCAATAAAGCATTTCGTTTGATGGCATGATAAATATCGGGTTCACTGTCTTTATCCAGGTTTATGGTTTTTGCATAACAACCACCCTCAAAATTAAATACGCCATCATCATCCCAGCCATGTTCATCGTCTCCAATTAATGCTCTTTTAGGATCAGTTGATAAGGTTGTTTTACCGGTTCCTGAAAGTCCAAAGAAAATTGCCACATCATCATTGCTACCTTTGTTTGCTGAGCAGTGCATAGCTGCAATACCTTTTAAAGGAAGAAAATAATTCATCATGGCAAAAATTCCTTTTTTCATTTCGCCTCCGTACCATGTACCGCCAATCAGTTGAATTCTTTCTGTTAAATTAAATACTGTAAACACCTCAGAATGCATTCTTTGTTCTTGCCAGTTAGGATTTGTGAATTTAGAGGCGTTAAGAACAACAAAATCAGGTTCGCCATACGATTCCAATTGTTCGTTTGTTGGGCGGATAAACATATTTTTTACAAAATGTGCCTGCCAGGCAACTTCTGTTATAAATCTTACTCTAAGCTGAGTATCTTTGTTTGCACCACAAAATGTATCTGTCACAAATAGTTTATTGTGCGATAGATCATCAATAACTTGCTCTTTTAGCGTTTGCCAGGTTTCAGGAGATAGCGGTCTGTTGTCATTTGGTGCTTTATCAGAAGTCCACCAAATTGAATCCTTTGTAATATCATCATAAACAATATATTTGTCTTTTGGAGAGCGCCCTGTGAATCTACCTGTCATTACATTGATGGCATCAAACTTTGTTAGAGTGCCTTTTTCAAAACCTTTTAGGTTTTGGTTTATTTCTTCAGAAAAGAGTAATTCGTAAGATGGATTATAAATTACTTCATGGTTTGTCTTGATCCCATATTGGGTTAAATCAACAGTCGATTTAATTGCTTCCATATCGTAAGATTTTAACTGTGTGAATATAAAATACACCTATTTTATTGTTAGGGTTAACTAATAAAACACAATTGTTATTCAATTAAGAATAGGTGTGTGGGACGCATTTACTGCCTGTATATCAGCTTAATGAGATGTAGGTGGTTGTTGTAAATGAATCTATATTAAAAATAGTTAAAATCATTTAATAAAAACAAATATTTGCAATCTATTTTATTTTGTAGTGTTGTATTGGTTTGAATATGAGGTGTATGGTAGTTGATTTTTAGATATTTATTAAAGTGGCTTTTAATTTATAACCTAAATGTTCAAATTCTCAGTTAACTATATGTTTGTTAAAAATATATGAAGATGATTGAATGGTTTAATAAGTAATGGTAAATAAAAGGAGGTTGAATTATTATAATTCAACCTCCTTTTTTACATGTTTGTATGTTGTTATTGTGTGTTTAATTTAGAGTAAAGAATGCAATCGCACTTTTTAAGTGCTCGGCTTGTTCGGCAAGCATTTCAGCGCTTGATGCTAATTCTTCACTTGCAGCAGCATTTTCTTGGGTTATATCGTTTAATTGCTGAATTGCACTGTTCACCTGATGTGAACCATTGTTTTGTTCCTGACTGGCAGCAGCAATCTCCTGAACCAACATGGATGTGGTGTTAATTTTTGGTATAATTTCGTTCATTAACTGGCCGGTTGTGTTTGAGAGACTTAATCCTTCCTTAGTTAGTGCATTAATTTCATCTGCAGCAATTTTACTTTGTTCAGCAAGTTTTCTTACTTCTCCTGCAACTACAGCAAAACCTCGTCCTTGTTCACCTGCTCTGGCTGCTTCAACTGAAGCATTTAGTGCCAGAATATTAGTTTTCATTGCAATGTCGTTGATGATAGATATTTTTTCAGAGATAGTTTTCATTGCTTTATTTGCATCTTGAGCTTGTGAGTTCACTTTATTTGAATCTCTGGTAGCCTCTTCTGATACTTTTGAGGTTTCTGTCGCATTATCAGAGTTTTGCTGAATACTTGCTGAAATTTCTTCCATAGTAGAACTGACTTCTTCAATGGAACTGGCTTGTTCATTGGCACCTTGCGATAGTTGTTGTGATGATCCACTGAGCTGCTGACTGGCAACTCCAATTCGGTCAGCTCCGGTTTTTATATTGGTTACAATATCTCTTAAGCCATCAATCATTTTATTTAGAGCTGATGCTAATTGCCCAATTTCATCTTTCTGATCAATCTCCAGTTTACTGGTTAAGTTTCCTTCTGCAATAGATTCTGAGATATACACAGCTTTTTCAAGGCTATTTGAAATATCTTTTGCAATAAAGTAAATAAGCACACCTAATATCAAAATACTTATTATTAATGCTACAATAATGATATTTCTGATATAGTAAACACTGGCAAATAATTCATCTTCATAAACTGTAACTGCTATATATGATTGTATTTCATCCAGATGTCTAAAGTATTGATATTTCTTTTTACCTCCATATTGATAAGTAATTAAACCTTTTTCTTCTTTTGCATTTTTCATTTTTAAGAAGAAATCTTCGTTTGCAATACTTTTCCCTTCATCTTTAGGATGGATTATTAAAGTACCATCATTGGTAACGATATAAGGGTAACCTGAGTCAAAAAATATTTTATCATTAAATATAGCTTTTAACTTATCCATGTTTTTTTCTTTCACCCCAACATAAATAATTCCCTGTATTGTACCGTCTATTATTAGAGGTTTGTATGCAGTTAAGTAATAATCATCTACAACAAATGCTCTTCCAACATAAGTATTACCTTCCATTATAGATTTAACTACAGGTGATGAATTAGGAATGTATGTACCAACCGCTCTTTCTCCATTTTTGTCTATTACATTAGTTGAAATTCGAAGAAAACCATCATCTATTTTTTGAAAGATGGTTGCGGTTCCCCCTACTAAATCTTTGATTTCATCCACAAAGCGAGTGCTGTTTTGAATTTGTTCTCCCTGAACAGTCCACTCTGGTACTTCAATTTTTCGGGATTCGTTGGTTAATTGATTAGTGGCAGACAAAGCTATTGTCTTTGCACTAATTTTAATTTTACCAAGATTTTTAATAAACTGATCGGCAGTATTAATTCCTATTCGAACGTTTTGTTGATTGGATGAAATATTTTGAGAAATGAGTAAATTTAAGTCCTTTACATGCTCCTGCATCCGTTCGTTCGTCTCAGATTCACTGGTATTAATCTCCAATTTAATAATGGAAACACCTAAAATAACTAAAATAACAACTACCAGGGATGTTACTATAACGCCTAACCGCAATCCGATTTTAATATCGTGAAACCTCTTCATATTAATTAAGTTAAATGTGTTGTTTAGATTACGGAGAGATACGGTAAAATAAATATTAAGGTTTCTGTATATGTGAAAATGTTATTAACAGGCTGTTGAAAACTATTTGACGAATGTATTGAATAGCATGATAAACAACATTTGATTGATGATTAAAATTTATTGTGTTAAAATTCCATGATTAATAGAAACAAAAAAAGAGGCATTAAGCCTCTTTAAAATAGTATTTAAATTAAATGTTTATTTTATTGAACTAACATATTTTTGAAAAGCCTTAAAGGTTCCTAATTCTTTATCTTTTTCAATTGTAGAAGTTACCCAATGGCTGGTATATTTGGTTGGTTTTGTAATAAATAGTTGTTGTTTACCATCATCAAGAGTCTTTGAGTAGTTATCAGGATTTATAACAATAGCAGCACCAACTTTAATTTTTTCGGCAGCTACATCTTCAGGATGATAACCCCACGAGATAACATAATTTGCAGCTTTATCTACTTTTTGTCCTTCGTGATAGTTTACACCAGTAACAAATTGCACATCTTCGTCAGTTAAAGCAAAAGCTTCAACTCTCATTTCTCTGATTCCGGAATAGGCCGTAACTCTTACCAGGATATCCACTTTTTTTCCTTTGTAAGGTACATCTTTTGATAGCATTTCCATCTGTGAAATACTTCCTTCTTTTTTAACTCTTACAATACGATTAGATACGGGCGCTAACAATACAACATTTTCCCCATCCCAAAGTCTTACTCCTCCTAATCCTAACGTACCGCCTACTTTATAATAATCAGCACCTAATCCTTTTTTTTGTTCTTCGGCACTTGGGTACCATTTTGCAGATTTAAGCTCTAAACCTGGCTTTTGTTTGTTATAAACATCAATGGCAGCAGCTTTATTATTAAAATATAATCGTAAGGCTAGCCACTCATTTTCTACAGCTGGCCCATGGTGACCAATTGATCTATATAGATCGCCAGACTCTTCTTGAATTTCATTTGTATAAACAGAGTCTTTTCTTAAAAATAAACTTGCATCGGTTAAGTTTTGAGCAATTGATGGCAATATTACAACAACGAGTAGTGTGAAAGTGAGTATTAATGATTTCATGCTAATTATTTTATTTGAGTGATTTGATAGGTTAACAATATTTATTCCAGTAATCCTTCATAAAAGTTAATATTCTCCTTATTCAGGATATCTACTGGTAAATAATTCATGCTTTTTACATTTTCTTTTCGGAACAAATAATTAAAAAGTATAATGGCTGCATTATATCCCTGACTTTTGGATTGTTGTGCAATTAAAAAGTCAATAACACCTTTCTGAAGGTACTTAATGTTTTGTTCCAGTGTGTCAAACCCAATAAGCATCAGGTCTTTAATGTTATTTTCTTCCAGAATATCTGCAATTAAATGTATTCTTGAATTTGGCACGTAGATAATTTTAGTGTTTGGAGATTTTTTCAAATAATTACAAAGTGATGCTTCGTAATCCACATTGTCTTTATCTACTTTTAACTGAAGATGTTTAATTCTATCAGTGGAAATATTTTTTTCTCTGAAAAAATTAAGGAATCCCTCAATTCTATCATTAATATGCGAATATTCCTGTTTTCCCTTAGAAACATATACAACTAGAATTTCATCTTCTTTATTGAAGGCTAAATTACATAGGGAAGCAGCAACTTTTCCTGCTGCAACAGGATCTTGTCCAATAAAAGATAAAGGATTTGCTTCTGCATGATGAATATTCATTTGTACAAAGGGAATATTTCTATCATGAAGCTGATCGGCAAATATTTTGGATTCTTCCAGAAACATCGGAACGTAAACAACGCCATCCGGATTTAAATCTAATATTTTATTAAAAGCTTCCTTAAAATCTAGGGCTCTTAACGAAAACGTAATTTTATGGATATTTACCTTAAAAGACGACAACTCAGAAATAGCTTTGTCAATACCAGCCATGGGACGAGTCCAATATTTTACATCATTAGGATCGGGTAGGAGACATGCTATTTGCAGTTCTCTTTTTAAAGCAAGATTTCGAGCTAAAATATCAGGTGCATACCCAAGTTCTTTGATTGCTTTTTGAACCTTTTCGTATGCTTTCTCAGAGAATTTACCCCTTTGATGAATAATCCTGTCAACAGTACCCGCAGAAACACCTGCTTGTTTGGCAATATCAACTATTCTTATTTTCATCTTTATAAATTTATTTTCCAATGGCCGATGGAACGCTGAAATAAATTTGGATATTCAGATTTACATGGTTTATTCCAGTGCCTGTAATTGGTCTTTTTATTGCCATATGTAACTCACCAGAAAAATTATTATTCTCATGGTTCGTTTCATTTGAATTGAATTATTTACACTTATCAGTTAGAAACCTTCCAAAATATCATTCAATTCAGGTTAATATATAATTAGCGTCAGTAACAATAATGTTACCGACGCTAAATTTGATCAGCTAGTGTAATTATATTTCGCTAAAACAATTGATTTTAGCGAAGTGTCAATTAAAAGTTGAAATAGTTCTTTGCGTTATAGTAGCAAATATTTTCAACATATGTTTTTAATAATTCCATATCATTAGGAATTAATCCTTTTTCTACATCTTCACCTAACAGGTTACAAAGGATACGACGGAAATACTCATGACGGCTGTAACTTAAGAAACTTCTTGAATCAGTAAGCATACCAACAAAACGACTTAATAATCCTAACATAGAAAGTGCGTTCATTTGTTTTTCCATACCATCTTTTTGGTCAAGGAACCACCAACCTGAACCCCACTGGATTTTACCTGCAACACTACCATCCTGGAAATTACCTAACATAGTAGCGTAAACTTCGTTATGAGAAGGATTTAAGTTGTAAAGAATTGTTTTAGTTAGTTTTTCTTCGGTAGCAAGACTGTTTAAGAATTTAGACATATCCCTTGCAACTAAATCATCACCAATTGAGTCAAAACCTGTGTCAGCACCTAATTTGTTATACATAAAGGTGTTGTTGTTACGAATAGCACCAATGTGGAATTGTTGAGTCCAGCCTTTTGCGTGATCCATAACTGCTAATTGATACAATACAGCCGATTTATATTTGTTTATTTCCACTGATGTTAAAGCTTCACCTTTTCTTGCTTTGGCAAAAATTGCTTTAATTTCATCAATAGTATATTCATCACAGAAGAAACGATCTAAACCGTGGTCAGAAAGTTTACATCCCATTTCAGCAAAGAAATCCTGACGGATTTGTAATGCTTTTAAGAAGTCATCATAAGATTCAATTGCTACACCGGAAACTTCAGCTAAGGTATTCATGTAAGCGTTAAAGTCATTCAGGTTATCGATAGCCATAGTTTTATCGGCTCTCCAAGTAGGAAGTACTTTAGTCTCGAAACCAGAATCTTTAATTTTTTTATGATACTCTAATGAATCAACAGGATCGTCAGTAGTACAGATGATCTCTACATTAGCTTGTTTAATTAAACCTTTACAAGAAAATTCAGGAGTTTGAAGTTTTGCATTACAAGCTTCCCAGATTGATTTTGCTGATTTCTCATCTAAGATTTCTTCAACACCAAATGGTTTCTTTAATTCAAGGTGAGTCCAGTGGTAAAGAGGGTTACGAAGTGTAAAAGGAACTGTTTTTGCCCAATTGTAAAACTTATCCCAATCGCTTACATCTCCTGTAATTTCATTTTCAGGAATACCGTTGGTACGCATTGCTCTCCACTTGTAATGGTCACCGTATAACCAAATTTGAGTAATATTTTCAAATTTAACGTCGTCGGCAATTTGCTGTGGTGAAATATGACAGTGATAGTCAATAATTGGTAGATTTTCTGCGTACTCGTGATACAGTTTTTTTGCAGTTTCGTTTGATAAGATAAAGTCTTTATCAATAAAAGTTTTCATTATGTATGTTTTTTCGATTATTAGAATTACAAATAAAACCAATTACACCAGTATTTTATTGTGTAATTGGTTTATTATTTCTTGATTACAGCGTAACTCCGCTTTTAAAGATTGCTATTTCACGGTAACCATTGATTTCGTTTTTAGTTTTTTTGCCGCTGGCAATTTCTAAAAGCAAATCAATAAACTCTTTACTTAAGTCATCCATGCTTACACCATCAACAAGTCTTCCTGCATTAAAATCAATCCAGTTTTGTTTTCTTTCGGCAAGCTGTGTGTTAGTAGCTACTTTTATTGTAGGTATAAATCCTCCAAACGGAGTTCCTCGTCCGGTTGTAAATAGTACCATCTGACAGCCACACATTCCTAAAGTTGTGGTTGCAACAAGGTCGTTACCTGGGGCACTGATTAAGTTTAAGCCCGATGTTTTAATACGTTCTGTATGTTTAAGCACATCCTTAACTTTGCTGTTTCCGGCCTTCATGGTACAACCTAATGATTTATCTTCAAGCGTTGTGATACCACCATTTTTGTTACCTGGAGAAGGATTTTCGTAGATAACCTGGTTATGACGCTTATAATAATTCTTAAAGTCATTAACCATGTCAACAGTCTTTTGGAAAACTTCTTTGGTTTCACAGCGATTCATCAGAATTGTTTCTGCACCAAACATTTCAGGTACTTCAGTTAATACGCTTGTACCACCATAGTGAATCACATAATCAGAAACTCTACCTAACATTGGATTTGCAGTAATACCACTAAAACCATCAGAACCACCGCATTCTAATCCTAATCTTAATTTAGACAAAGGTTGTTTTGTTCTGCGGTCTTCTTTCATTGCATCAAAAAGTTCAGAAACAACATCAACTCCTGAAATGATTTCATCCTTAAGATCCTGAGTAGTGATAAACTTAATCCTTGATGGGTCGTATTCACCCAGCGTTTCTCTGAAGGCACTCACCTGATTGTTTTCACAACCAAGACCCACCACAAGAACAGCTCCTGCATTTGGGTGACGTGCAATGTTTTGTAGTGTTTCGCGGGTATTCACATGGTCATCGCCCATTTGTGAACAACCATAGTTATGCGGGAAAGTATAGATTCCATCGAAATAATCCAATTCATCAAAGAACAAACCGGATTTCATACATTTCTCTGTAAACTTTTTTGCTATAGATTCAGATACTCCATTAACACAGCCTACTGTAGGAATAATCCAAAGTTCGTTTCTGATACCAACTTCTCCATTTGCACGTTCGTAACCTTCAAAAAATTTTTCTTCTAATGTTACTTTTACATCTGGTTCTAC
The DNA here is from genome assembly GCF_026013605.1 of Plebeiibacterium sediminum. Taxonomy (GTDB): domain Bacteria; phylum Bacteroidota; class Bacteroidia; order Bacteroidales; family Marinilabiliaceae; genus Saccharicrinis; species Saccharicrinis sediminus. The sequence goes on along the minus strand of NZ_JAPDPJ010000002.1, from coordinate 139,369 downwards.
TGGTTCATAGCAGTATTCAAGTATGTCACCAAGACCAGTTTTGATATTGTGAACATGAACATGCATACCTACTTCAATATCTTCCTGAGCTACACCAATTGAGCTGCCGTATTTTTTAATTTGCTCACCTTTTTTGATAGGGGCAATGGCAATTTTATGTGCCTGAGGAATATCAGAAGCCACTGTAATAGTGTTTCCTTCAAACTCAAAGCTGGTGCCTGCACTCACTGGTTCCAGTGCAACTATAACATTATCGCCTGGTTGAATATGTAAATGCTTCATAATAATTGTGTTTTATTGCTGTGAATTCAATAAAATTAGAGAAGTTGATGTATCTCAAATTTCTCTAAAAACCATGCAGGATAGCTAAGCATCAGTATGGTGCAAAGCTATCCTGTCCTATAAAATGTTATTTAAGAATTTCAGCTAAAGCTGATTGAATAGAGTTGTCAAGAATATTGTTAACATAACCTGCAACTGCAGCAGAGAAACCAGGAACTTCATCAAGGTTAATTCCCCAAATCTTATCATTACTTAAGATTGACTGTACTTTTTCTTCAACAGAAGAATCAGAAGCCCATACTGAGTTAATGATTTCTAATAATTCAGGAGTGTCTTTAGCTTCGAAACCGATTGGATTACCTGGTTTATATAATACAAGTAATGCAGCAAGTGAGAAAGTTACTTTTTTAGGAAGTTTACCTGTACTTGCAACAGTATCTTTTACTGTTGGGAAATCTCTGGTTACCCATTTAGATAAAGAGTTTAATGAGATATCCTTTAAGAAGTGACGGATATAAGGATTAAAGAAACGCTCTAAAATCTCATCTGCAAAAGCAACTAATTTTTCTTTATCACCTTCAATATTAGGTAATACCTCTTCAGCTACCATGCTTTTGATATAAGTAGAAACAGTTTCGTCATCAAATGCTTCTTTTACAGTTTCGTGACCACATAATAAACCAACAGGTACTAAAGCTGTGTGAGAACCATTTAATACTCTTACTTTTTTGTCGCGGAAAGCTTTCATGTCGTCTAACCAAACCACATTTAAACCAGCACTATCCATTGGGAATTTGCTACGAACATTTTCACCAGCTTCAATAGCCCATAAGTGGAAGTACTCACCAACAACAACCAAGTTATCTTCATAACCTAATTCAGCCTGAATCTCTTTGATGTTATCTTTAGGGAAACCAGGAACAATACGGTCAACTAATGTACTACTGAAAGTACATGCTGAGTTTAACCAATTGATAAAATCAGCCTCTAAATTATTTTGTTCAGCTAGTTCCAGAACTATTTCTTTAAGAATATCTGCGTTTTTATCGATTAATTCGCAGCAGATTACACTTAAACCTTTGTCTGCAGCACCCGCATATTTTTTATATCTCTTATATAAAAGAGCAGTCATTTTTCCAGGGTAAGATTTAGGAGGTAAAGCATTGATATCTTCATCATCAATTCTGCTAATACCAGCTTCTGTTGTGTTTGAAATAACAATCTCTAAATCTTCTGATAGGAAATACTCTTCATATTTAGCATATTCAGCATAAGGATTCACTGCATCCATTACACATTCTATCAATTCTGTTTCTTCTACAGGTTTACCATCTTTAATACCTTGTAAAGAAACGTGATACATGCAATCTTGCTTTTTAAGCATTTCAACCAAACCATTAGCCAAAGGTTGTACAATTACAACACCGGCGTTGTAGTCAATTTTGTTGTTTGCTTGTTGAATCATCCAATCAACAAATGCACGTAAAAAGTTTCCTTCACCGAATTGAAGAATTTTTACAGGATAGGTCTTGCGAGCCTGAACAGTTTCATTGTTTAATGCTTTCATAGTATGTTTATAATTTTCTAAATATGACTTTTATGGTAATTAAGTGGAACAAAGATAAGCACATTAAAGTGTGTGCGCACACACTTTAATGTTAAAAAATGTAAAAAGTAAAAAATAATGTTTAGATATGTTATTATTTTATACTAGATCTTAATTCTGAAGGAGGGATACCCAATTTCTTTTTAAATAGACGGCTAAAGTAATGTATGGATTGAAATTTTAATTCGTAGCTGATCTCTTTTAAACTCTTGTCTGTAGTAAGAATCAGTTCCTTAGCGCGCATTATTTTTAAATCAATATGATATTGGTGTGGAGCAATACCTGTGTATTTTTTAAACATCTTTCTAAAATAGGAATAACCTACACAGTTTTGCTCCGCAAGTTTTTTTAGATCAATTTCATCTTCAATGTGTTCACGCATATAAAATCGCGCATGCTGTATCAATTTTTCAATTGGTTTACCAGAGAAATCTTTTTGTTTTTGCCAAGCTACAATATAGCCTAGTAGTTTGATTATTAATCCGGAAGCGATGTGTTGGTTTCCAGGGTCTTCATTTTGAATGAGCTCAAATATTTTATAATAGGTGTCAATTATATCTTCTCTTACGCCACAATGTATAACAGATTGACCATGTAAAACCTGGTTTTTTTGTAAATAATGGTTGGCAAGCAAGCCATCAAAGCCAATGTAATTCTCAACCCATCCATCAGATTTATTGGGTCGGTATCTGTGCCATTCATCTTTACGAGTAATCATTAAAGTTCCCGGTTTAACCTGAAATTTTCCTTTTTTATTTTCAAGTATACCAGTTCCTTCTGTAATATAGTTAATCTGATATTCATTTAGCGTTCTGCCATTCTTCCATGTAAAAAAGTAACCGCTCGGATGATTTTTTAATGGATATTGAATATTGGCAGGGATGGTTGCTTTACCAGCTACATTTAAATATAAGCCCCAATCTTTATCTTCATCACTTACGGTAGTGTATTTAAAAAAGTCCTTCATTGTTGGTCCAAAAAGTGCAAATAAAACGCCAATTTGTGTATTGATGGCATGTTTTCTTCCGTCTATTTTTGTCTAAAAATATAATCAGAAGTTAAATAAACAAAAAAAATCTTTCAATTTACTTAGTATGAATTTTATAATCGGATTAGTAATAATTGCATTAGGAAGCTTTGGGCAATCGAGCTCATATGTTCCTATTAATAAAATTAAAAATTGGGCATGGGAAAGTTTTTGGCTATCACAAGGTGTGTTTGCCTGGTTGGTATTTCCTTTGCTTGGTGCCTTTTTAGCAGTTCCTGAAGGGCACTCGTTAGGTGAAATTTTAATGAGTGGTGATGGTGCAATCTGGAAAACCATGGGATATGGTGTACTATGGGGAGTTGGAGGTTTAACTTTTGGTTTAAGTATGCGTTATCTGGGTGTGGCACTTGGTCAATCCATTTCATTAGGTACATGTTCTGCTTTTGGTACAATTATACCAGCCTTAATGGAAGGTCAGGATTTGTTTACCGGAAAAGGTTTGGTTTTATTAATTGCTGTAAGTATAGCATTGGCAGGTATTGCAATTATTGGTTATGCAGGTAGTCTTCGTGCTAAGAATATGACAGAAGAAGAACGTAGAGCTGCAGTAAAAGATTTTGCTTTAGGTAAAGGTTTATTAGTAGCATTACTAGCTGGTGTAATGAGTGCATGTTTCAGCTTAGGTTTAGCTGCAGGGAAACCAATTGCAGATGCTGCAGCGGCAATGGGAGCTAAAAGTTTATACGTGACTTTACCCGCAACATTTTTAGTTACTGCAGGAGGATTTTTAACCAATGCAGTTTACTGCTTAGCTCAAAATGTAAAAAATAAAACACTTAGTGATTATACCTCAGTACCGGCAAATATATTTATAAACAACATTTTATTTTGTGCATTAGCAGGGGGATTGTGGTACTCGCAATTCTTTGGATTAGGAGTTGGTAAAAGCTTCTTCGAAGAAGGAAGTGTAATCATGGTGTTCTCATGGAGTATCCTAATGTCGCTGAATGTTACTTTCAGTAATGTTTGGGGTATCATTTTACGAGAATGGAAAGGAGTAGGAGCAAAAACCTGGACTGTACTTATTGTTGGATTAGTAGTACTTATCTTCTCCACATTCGTTATCAACTTTTAATTAGAGTCTTATAAAATAATTAACAATAAACATACTGAGGTCTTGCCGTGTAATTAACTGCCCATAATTTGGTGAGACCTCTACTTAAAATCCGTTAAACTAAAAGATTATGGCTAATAAAGAATTAATTACAAAGGCTTACGAAATTGCTAAAGAACAATACGCTGCATTAGGTGTAGATACAGATGCTGTTTTAAAGAAAATGGAACAACTTGCTATCAGTTTACATTGTTGGCAAACAGATGATGTTTCAGGAACTGAGAATCCAGATGGTCAGCTTTCAGGAGGTATTCAGGCTACAGGAAATTATCCTGGAAAAGCTAGAAATATTAAAGAAATTATGGATGACCTTGAAAAGGTTATGTCTATTCTTCCAGGTAAACAACGTGTAAATGTTCATGCTTTATACGGAGACTTTTCTGAAGGTATGGTTGATCGTGATGCAATCACAGTTAATCAGTTTCAGGGCTGGATTGACTGGTGTAAAAAACAAGGTATTGGAATGGATTTTAACGGAACATTCTTTTCTCACCCTAAAGCAGATACTGGATTTACTTTATCATCAAAAGATGAAGAAATTCGTAAATTTTGGGTTGAGCACCTTAAGCGTTCTCGTGAAATTGCAGCTGAAATTGGTAAGCAATTAGGTACTCCTTGTGTATTGAATACATGGATTCCTGATGGATCAAAAGATACTCCTGTTGATCGTAATGGAATGAGAGCTCAGTTAACTAAGTCTTTAGACGAAGGTTTTGCTAAAGAGTTCCCTAAAGAGTATATGAAGGATGCTGTAGAAAGTAAAGTTTTTGGTATTGGTGCTGAAACTATGACTGTAGGATCTCACGATTACTACCTTGGATATGCTATCAAAAACAACAAAATGATTTGTTTGGATAATGGTCACTTCCATCCAACAGAAGTTGTAGGTGATAAGATTTCTTCATGTCTTCAGTTTGTTGATGAGGTATTATTACATGTAACTCGTCCTGTACGTTGGGATTCTGACCACGTTGTAACATTAAATGAAGAAATTCAGTTAATTGCTTCTGAAATTGTTCGTAACGATTTTATGAGTCGTGTTAATGTTGGTCTTGATTTCTTCGATGCTTCTATCAATCGTATTGGTGCTTATGTTATTGGTACCCGTGCTGCACAAAAAGCATTTATGATTGCTATGTTAGAGCCAACTTCTACATTAATAAGTTACGAAGAAAAAGGACAGAATTTTGAGCGTCTGGCTCTTCTTGAAGAGTTGAAAACAAAACCTTTCTCTGCAATTTGGGATTACTATTGTTTACAAGAAGGTGTTCCGGTTGGTGAAGAATATATCGCAGAGGTTCAGGCTTACGAAAAGGATGTTCTATCCAAAAGAGATGGTGCTAAAGTAGCAGAAGTAGCAGAAGCTCATTAATCAGGTTTAAACAAAGCGTTAATGTAGTTTTATTAAAGATGATCAGTAGTTATTAGCTGATCATCTTTTTTTTAAATCGATTACTTTTTATTATAAAATTCCCTTAAAATCTACAGTATAATTAAAAAGTCAAGTCAATGGAAAATAATCTAAATCAACTCGTTAAATTATCGCAAAGGTATGGTCAGAATCCTGAATATATTATAGCCGGGGGAGGAAACAGCTCATTTAAAAATGATGAAAAAATGTGGGTGAAAGCCAGTGGAACATCTATGGGCAATATTGAGGAAGATGGATTTGTATGTTTGGATCGTGAAAAAATGCAAATCATATCAGGTAAAAAATATAGCGAAAACGTTTCGGCCAGAGAACAAGAGGTAAAAGAAGATCTACACAATGCGATCCTGTTTCCAGAAGGTAAACGACCTTCTGTTGAAGCTAGTATGCATGAAATTATTCGATATGCATTTATTATGCATACGCACCCAACACTGGTTAATGGTGTGTTGTGTGCCAATAATTCCAAAGAGGTTATAAATGATTTGTTTGGAGATGAAGTGGTTTATGTTCCATATACCGATCCGGGTTATATTTTGTTTAAAGAAGTGGATTTAGCGCTTCAAAAATACAGAACGGAGAAAGGTAAGGAACCACAAATTATTTTTTTAGAGAACCACGGTGTTTTTGTGGGAGCTGAAACAACCGACGAAATTAATCAGATTTATACTGAGATAGAAAATAAGTTAAATCAAAAAATAAAACAATATCCGCAATCAACACAAGAACAAAAAGAAATTATTCCAGCGGATATTAAAAAAAGTATTGAATCATGCGATGAGTTGCAACGTATGGCAACTGTATTTGATTCAAGTGATTTAACAAAAACTTTTATTGCCAATGAGCAAAGTTTTGAAAAAGTAAATGTTCCGTTTACACCTGATAATATTGTGTACTGTAAATCAAAATACCTGTTTGTTATAGAGCATTCTAATTTATCAGATCAAGTAGCTGCTTTTAAAATCAATAATGGTTACAATCCTAAAGTAATTGTTTTTAAGGGAGTTGGCATTGTTGCAGTGGAAGAAAGTTTAAAATCTGCTCAAATAGTGATGGATGTTTTTAAAGATATGATGAAGGTGAGTTATTTGAGTGAATCGTTTGGTGGTCCAAGACCAATGACAGCCAGACAAATAGATTTTATTGACAATTGGGAAGTAGAAAATTACAGACGACAAATGTCTAAAGCAAATTAGTATACCCAATAGCTGAAGAAGAATAATATAAAATAAGATATAATAATTAATAAGATGGATAAAGTTAAAGTTATAGCAGTATTTGATATCGGTAAAACAAACAAAAAAATATTGCTTTTTGATCAGCTGTTCAGCATAGCTTATCAATTTGAAGAAAAATTTCCAACATCAACTGATGAGGATGGTTTTGAGTGTGACGACATTGCTTTAATTCAACAATGGATGGATGATACATTAAAAACAATTGTTGAAGAAGGGAAATATGATATTCAAGGCATTAACTTTTCTACTTATGGGGCATCGCTAGCCTTTTTAGATGACAAAGGAGAAATATTAACTCCGATATATAATTACCTGAAGGAAGTTGATCCTGAAATTCAGGAAGGATTGTTTAACAATAATGGTGGGGTTGAAGAGTTTTGCCGTAAAACAGCCAGTCCATCATTAGGCTTGTTATTAAACTCAGGTATTCAGATGCTTTGGTTAAAGAAAGAAAAACAGGAAATCTTTAATCAGGCTAAGGATATCATTCACTTCCCTCAGTATTTGTCTTATGTATTAACCGGTAAAGTAACATCAGAGCCTACATCTATTGGTTGTCATACTTTTATGTGGGATTTTGATCAGATGAATTACCACTCATGGATTAAAGATGAAGGGATTAATTTACCGGAACCGGTAACCAATGATACTGTTTTTGATGCAGATATTGCCGGACAAACCATTAAAACAGGAGTGGGTATTCATGACAGCTCGGCATCGTTGGTACCTTATTTACAAAAATCAAAAGAAGAATTTATATTGATATCAACTGGTACCTGGTGTATCAGTATGAATCCATTTAACAATGAACCTTTAACCAGTGATCAGCTTAAAAATGATTGTTTATGCTTTTTAACGCCACAAAAGCGTCAGGTAAAATCGTCGCGTTTGTTTATGGGGCATTTTCATGAAGTGTGGAAAGATAAGCTGAATGATTTCTTTAAAGTTGATCCAAAGTATTTCAGAACGATTCCTTACAATGCAGAATTGGTTAAAAAAGCCAAGGAATCTTATGGTTCAGATATGAAATTCTTCCCATTGGGAATAGAGAAATTTGAAGAGGGAGTAGCTCAGGTTGATTTATCTGTATTCGCTTCTTTTGACGAGGCCTATGCACGCATGGTTATTGAATTAACAGAACTTTGTATCAAGTCGCTTCATTTAATTATTCCTCAAAACGATACTTCTAAAACATTTTACGTAACCGGAGGATTTGCGCGTAACCAGATTTTTGTAACACTGCTTCAGGAATACTTTAGCGACAAGAATGTGGTTAATTCTGAAATTGATAATGCCAGTGCTTTAGGGGCTGCATTGGTTATTGCCGAAAATTTAGAAGGTTTTGACATGGATAAAATTGAATTACAGTCAAAATAAATATATAAACTCAAAAAATTAGAAATGGATACTTGTAGACGAATTTATTTACCACCCCTTAGTCTTGTAGGACCTAATGCGTTGGCAGAATTAAAAGAAGATTTAGCCACAAGAGGTTTTAGCAAAGCTTTATTTGTAACCGATGATGTGTTGGTTAAGCTAGGTGTAGCTGAAAAAGTAGAAGATGTATTGAAAGGGGCAGGTTTAGATTATGTCATTTATAGTGGTGTAAAACAAAACCCAACTGTTAGCAACGTTAACGAAGGTTTGGCTTTACTGAAAGAAAATGGATGTGATTGCATTATTACTTTAGGAGGAGGTTCTCCTCAGGATTGTGGTAAGGCTATTGGTATTTTAGCAACAAACGGTGGTTCTATTGAAGATTATGAAGGAATTCATGTTTCAAAAAAGAAATCTTTACCAATTATTGCTATTAATACAACAGCCGGTACTGCTAGTGAAATTACCATTAATTACGTTATTACTGACGAAAAGCGTAAGGTTAAAATGGTAATGGTTGATAAAAACTGTTTGGTTGATATCGCAGTTAACGATAGTGTTTTAATGCTTAACAAACCAGCCGCTTTAACTGCAGCTACAGGTATGGATGCTTTAACTCATGCAGTTGAGGCTTATGTTACAGTTGGCGCATTTGAATGGTCAGATACTTTAGCTTTAAAAGCTATTGAATTAATTGGTAGTAGTTTAAGAGATGCAGTAAATGATGGGCAAAACCTTGAGGCTCGTACTAAAATGGCCTGGGGACAATTTATTGCAGGACAAGCATTTTCAAACTGTGGTTTAGGATATGTACACTCAATGGCTCACCAATTAGGCGGTACTTACGATTTACCTCATGGCGTATGTAATGCTATTTTACTTCCACATGTTGAAGAGTTTAATGCACCTGTTTGTGGTGATAAATTCAGAGCTGTTGCTGAAGCTTTAGGCGTTGATACTACTGGTATGAGCACAGAAGAGGCTAACAAGGCTGCTATTGCTGCGATTAAAAAGTTATCTGCCGATGTAGGTATACCTTCAGGATTAAAGGAATTGGGCGTAAAAGAAGACGATTTTGAATTAATGGCTAAAAATGCTTTGGCAGATGTTTGTGCAGGAGGTAATCCTAAGCAAGTAACTTTAGAAGATACCATTAATATTTTTAAATCGGCATTATAATTTTGTACTTTTGGATTTTTGAAATAAATAACTTATGAAACAACTTGATGTAAAATTAATGCACCCAAGAGTGCAGATTACAAAGGTTATCAGTCGTATTTATAAAAATGGAATGACTACTACTTCTGGTGGTAATATTTCTATTAAAGATGAAAACGGCGACATTTGGGTTACTCCCTCAGCTATTGATAAGGGAACTCTTACTGAAAAAGACATTATTTGTGTTAAAAAGGATGGAACAATCATTGGTAATCACAAGCCATCTTCTGAATTTCCTTTTCACAAAGCGATCTATGATGTACGTCCTGAGATAACAGCTGTTATTCACGCGCATCCACCAGCATTGGTGTCTTTTAGTATTGTAAGAGATATTCCTAACACAAATATTATCCCTCAGGCTAAAGATATTTGCGGAGAAATAGGTTATGCTCCTTATGGAATGCCAGGTAGTGAAGAGCTAGGTGATAAAATTGCAGCTCAGTTTAAAGGAACTAAAACAATGGCTATCATCATGGAAAACCACGGTACTGTACTAGGTGGTACTGATATGATGGATGCTTATACTCGTTTTGAAACTTTAGAGTTTTGTGCAAGAACAATCATCAACGCTAAAACAATTGGTGAGCCGGTATTTCTTACTGATGCACAAATTAAAGAGTTTCAGGATCAGGTTCCTTACGATATTGATCGTAATGATGAAGGTTCATACCCTCCGGAAGAAAGAGAAATTCGTCAGAATATCTGTGACATTGTAAGACGTGCTTGTGATCAGGGCTTAATGATTAGCTCATATGGTACTGTGTCTGTAAGATGGAAAGACAATGATTTCTTAATTACGCCTCCTGATGTGGCTCGTTGGGATATTACGCCTGAAGATATTGTACAAATGAAAGGTGGAAAAGCAGAACCAGGAAAAACACCTAGCCGTTCTGTTTCTTTACATCAAAAAATTTATGAGATGAATCCTCATATTAACTCTATTATTCTTACTCAGCCTCCTTACTTGATGGCTTACGGAACAACAGGAGTTAAATTTGATGTTAGAACCATCCCTGAAAGCTGGATTTTCTTACAGGATGTTCCTTGTTTAGATTTTGGAACTCACTTTACAGGTAATGATACTATTCCTAAATTATTAAGTGAATCTGTACCTTCAGTTCTTGTGGCTAATGATTCATTTATTGTAACAGGAGATAAATTACTTCAGACTTTTGATAGACTGGAAGTTGCTGAATTTAGTGCTAAATCATTGGTGATGGGTGCTCCACTAGGAAAGTTATTCCCAATTAATGATGAGCAGGTTGAAGACTTAAGAAAGAAATTCTTATCGTAATAGATAAGATATAGATCCTAGTTTTATGAATAAAAGACTCTGGAAGCGATAATTTTATCGCTTTTAGAGTCTTTTTTTGCTTTAATGTTTTTAGACAGGATTAACAAGATTAACAGGTTAGAATTACATTATGAAGATTTCGTATTTCAATTTAGAAATAAAACATCCTGTTAATCCTGTAAATCCTGTCTTATTTTATTTAGTTTACAACAATTTCATCCGTAAAAATAAAAGCCTGTTGTTTGTTTTTAGCCACAACTCTTAAAAAGCGTGCTTCTACAGCATCTGCCTTACAAGTAAACTTTTTAAATGTTAGTTCCTTTTCGTCTTTAGAAACATCATTAATATCTTTACCAATACTCATATAGGTTTTTCCATCAGTAGAAATGCTTACTTCAAAACTTTCAGGCATATAAACACCAGGACCTGTAATTTGCATAAAATTAGCCGTAACACTATTGATCGGTTTTACTTCACCTAAATCAATGACCACATCTAAATCAGTGGTAAAGCCTTGCCATTTTCCATCGCCATAACTTTTTCCTCCTCTGTAACCATCGGTTAATGAACCGGTATCTGCTGCAGGATAGGCCTTATTCCAGGGAGTGTTATAGCTTACAGCTTTTCCAATAGCTAAATGATAATCCAGTTCCTTTTCAAGATAAGGTTGTTCTGGTTGATTGTTGGTGAAAACAGCCGCACAGATTTTTGCGTTTCCTTCAATATAAAATTTACCCTTATAAAGTTTTGATTCATTAGTAGGAACCGTTCCGTCAGTGGTGTAATAAATGGTAGGATTACTTAGTTCGCTAATAAATGAAAGTCCTATTCTGTTATTTAAAGTATCCACTTCCATAATAGGAGTGAGCTCTTTAGTTGGCTTGTAATGATAGTTTACATTCATATTATCAAGGATAGGAATATGATTTTTAACCTTCACTTTAAAATCTTCCCAATCAAGTACCTGATCGCTCGACCATGCTCTTTCTGATAAAGCCAGTAACTTAGGGAAAACAAGTGCTTCAACTACTTTATAAGAACCCACTCGTTCAGACCATACGCAAGCTTGTATTCCTTTAATCAGATTCATCTTGTCTGCAGGATATTTATCTCCCAATAAATTCATATTGTAGATATTGTATAAAGGCGTGCTCATTCTCGAAAAATACAAGGGATCACCCGGTACCATAATCATCTGATTGCCATTTGCAGCAACCTTCTCCGGAACACCACCTATCCAGTTTCGCCAGTACATTACATTTAATGTAGAATCAATATCATCCTCCAAAGCATCATCCCAAACAATTACTTTTTTGTTTTTGCTTTTTAAATAATCTGCTACTCTGTTTACAAAATAACCTTGCAGTTGTTTGTCGGTAGTAAATCCATTCTTTTTCATGAAGGCCTGACATTGTGCTGATTCCATCCATGATGATTTTTCAACCTCGTCGGCACCAATATGTACGTAATCTGAACTAAATACCTGTATTACTTCATCCAGAATATTTTCAATAAATGTGTAAACTTCTTCTTTTACGGGACTCAGCGGTGTAGAAAATAATTTGCCCCACGATGATTTTCCTGTTGCACTTAAATTAGGATAGATGTTAATGGCAGCCATCATATGACCCGGCATATCAATTTCAGGAATGATTTCAACATGTCGTTTAGAAGCATACTTTACAAAGGCTTTCATCTGATCCTGAGTATAAAAACCACCGTATAAGGTTTTGCCATTTTTTTGAATGATATGAGTGGTATCAATGGCATATAAAGGATCTTCTTTTGCCATCTTCATACATACAGAATCCTGTGCATTAAAAGTACGCCAGGCACCTTGTTCTGTAAGTAGCGGATATTTTTTTATTTCCAGTCTCCATCCTTGATCATCAGTTAAATGCAGATGTAGCTTATTGATTTTATAATAAGCCAGTACATCAACATATTTTTTAAGAAAATCAATAGAAAAGAAATGACGCGAAACATCTAAATGCATACCCCTCCAACTGTATTTAGGCTGATCCTGAATGCGTAGCTGAGGTAGTAAAATGGTTTCTTCAGTAGATTTAGTAATTGCCGAAGTCGAAATGATTTGACGTAATGTTTCAATGGCATAAAAGATACCCTTTTGATCGCCGGCTATTAGTTTAATTTCATTTGAATTGATTTGAATGCTGTATGATTCAGGAACAGTAATCTCGTCAGATTTTATCAAATATATTTTGCTTTGACCTTCTGTTGCCGATAAAGAACTACCCACTGAAGCTTTTGCAACAGTTTGAAAAAAAGCAATCTCGTTTTCAAAATCTTCTGTATGATCAGTGATGAGTTGAGTTTCTTTACTAAACTCAAATTCACCATTGCTATAATTTAAGCTTGTAGGTTGCGGAATAACAGAAACCTCTTTTACTTCTTCAGCCTGCTTACAGGAAACAAAAAGAACAGAAGTTAAAATTGTGATATAAAATATGATTCTCATCGAATTGTATATTTATTTGTAATTACCATTTTAAACTAACACTTACCCCTTCCGGGTTGTTTTCAAAAGTTAAGAACAATGTTTTGCTGTTCTTATCCCACTTGGCAAAATATTCCACAGGCAAACCTTTTGCATCTTTCACCTGAATCCTTTTTATCTTTTCTGGGAGACTGATTCGCATAACATTAGTAGTGTTTATCGGACTCCTGGCAACAAAAGAGTATTTTTTCTTTTCTAATGTTTCGTTATAAATTCTCGAAGCAGAAACCAAAACCTGCGGTTTTAAGTTTTCAATACTATTATCGATATGATATAAAAATGATTGTTCGCCCGGCAATACCTCTTTATGATCTAAAATCGGAATTTCAGGATTAAAAAGATCAATCACTTTGCCTTTTACAGCGTAAGGCGTTTCGCTATTATTTTCATCCAATACCGATATAATTTCATATGGTCCTCTTCTTAACGAAAAGTTGTTTTTAAATGCTAACTCTTTATTTGTTTTTGAAAAGTATAGCTCTTTTATGGTATTTAAATATTCAGTATCCTGATCCTGTTTTAGTACAAAGTGTTTAGGATCCTGTTTTATAATACAAACTTTTCCTTGTCCGTACTGGTATATACCTGCGTTATAAGGATCTTTAATTCCTAGCTTGCTAAAAAGATCTTCCGATGGTGCTTTAAAGTTATTTCCTTCAGTATTCCACCATTCTGGTATTTGTTGGTAAGGATCATTATCTGAACCACAATATACCAATACACCACCATCTTTTACCCATTGCGCAATATGGTCATGAGCCTTAGCTTCCATAGGTTTCATATTTGAATATGACATGACTAATATTTGCAGATCTTTCCATGTTTCAGGGAACGATACATTTTCAATATGTACTGTTTTAACCGGAATTCCACGTTTTAATAAAGGCAATGTTTGTCCGAAAAAGCTTGACAATTGCGGATCATCGTAACTTTTAAAAGTTGGGAAACGCTGAAACATCATAGAATTACTCATTAAAACACCAATTCCCTGGGAGCCACTTAGCTTTTGTTCTGTTTTAGGTATATGGTTTAAGGCATTAATCATTACCTGCATTTGTGTGGCAAATGATCCAGGAATCTTTTCAAGTTTATCACTATCGGCACTTGTTTTAAACGAACCCTCGTAAATACGTGTTGGCCATGGCATCACCTCGTAATTATTTATGCCGGGGTATAATAACTGAGCTGCAAAAGTAGCCTCATAGTTTTTAATATAATCACTCCAGTCTCTGGCTCTGTCTTCAATAGGATCCGTTAAAAAGTAAATTTTTCTTCCCGATGGAGCAGTCATTGACTCCATTGAGCCATACTCTAAAAAAGCAGTTTCAAACACACGTTCTTTTCTATTGCCATTATAATAGTTAGGCGTACGGGATGTTCCGGTCCATACCTGTGCAATATAGCCATCTACACAAGATAAAGATGCCAGACTGGCTTCGGGACTAACAATTTGCCATTGGGTATAGTTAATTAAGGAATGGGTAGGAACATAACATTTTACATCTAACCCAATGCTTTTTCCGTATTCTTTGGCGTAAGTAAATACCTCGTTAAGGGCGTTGTAATATAAATGGTATTTTAACTTGTTCGATAAATAGGTGTTTTCAGGCGATTCGTGCTGAGGTTTCCAGTTGAAACCGTAAAAGTTAGCCCACTCTTTTTTAAATGCTTCGCTGTATCCACCAAAAGCCCAAAACTCAGGCTCTTCTAAAAATATTGTACTAATGCCGGCATCTAAAACACGTTTAATATGCGCCTCTTTAATGTACTTTAAAAAGTTTGGAGTAGGCACAATGTAAGGAACCATAGGTCCGTGCCATATGGTATCGCCATTTTGCTGAACTTGTCCTTCATCAAAATGTGTTTTACCATCCCACTTGCCGGTAAAGTAATCCTGGTATTCGCCCCATGCAATACCGGTCATAAAATGCGTTTCGTAACCTTTATCGGCCCACGATTTAACCCTGTTTTCAAAGGATACGTAATTCGCAGTATCAGTAGGATTACCATTCACTCCATATATCATGGCTGCATCGGCACGTACATCAATGGTTGGTCGCCACTCATGAGCCGTTTGAAACGTTGTTTTTATGGGTTTATTGGTCTGAGCAACCACCGAAAAAACAATTCCTAAAAAGTATAAAGTCAATCTATATTTCATATCTAAGCATATTTTTATTGATAGCGAGGTAATCTCAAATGGCATCCACATTTTAAGAACCCTGATAAAATCTATTTTAACCGAGATAAAAAACAGGAGTAACTAAATAATTAAGCCCATTTTTATAATCTCTACCCAAAAATAAAGCATTGCAGCAAAGAAATTAAGGGCTTTAATAGGAGAGAGGGGCTTTTACAGGTTAGTGTTAAGAAATACCTATTAAAGAAGAATAAATAAGTTAGTGACTATGAAAGTGTAGTATATCGACCAAAAGTTATTTTTGTTAAATGAGGTAAGGTAATTATCTCATTGTTTGTCATTGCGTCTCGTTATGTCTCTATGTTCGGCATAGCGTCTCGCTATGTCGTCAGAAACCTAGCCTCTGGCCGTCTTTAAAATTAATACAACGAACTTATTACAGCCCAGATACCTTTATTTAACAGCTAAGCGAGACGCTTCACTGAATACAAGTAATAATACCAGACGGTATAACAGGGTAATGTTCGATGGTATCACAGGGTAATGTTAGACGGTATCACAGGGTAATGTTAGACAGTATAACAGGGTAATGTTAGACAGTATAACAGGATAATGTTAGACAGTATATCAGGGTAATCACATATTATATAGAGAAGTAACCTTATACTATGAACAAGGCAATAATAAGATCATTTATAAGTATTGATCTTTTTTTTGTGAACTTGTAATCAGACATTCTTACTTATTGCTTATTCCGTTATCAATAAATATTGTGTATATTGGTTGGCCTTTTAAAATGGAAAAAACAGATTGTATAAGAACGATATAGATAATGTGTATATCGTTAGTTTGCTAGCCATTGAATCCAAGAGAGAGATCATACTAAATTTTAATATTAGAAAGATGAAATATAAGTACGACCAAAAACCAAATACTTCGTTTACAGAAAAAGCAAGAAAATGCATAGAAGAGATTAAAAATGCGGACTATAGTGTGTTTGTGGGTAGGAATAATTGTGGAAAATCATATATTCTCAAAACGTTAACTCAATCTTTTGGTAAACAAGCTTCCTATCTTGGACCAGCTAGGTACCAGAATTTCCATATACTTGGAATGTACACTCCCAAAAGCAACAAAAAAGATGAAAAGTGGAGACAGTTTATACAGCAGTGGCAACATCAACAACAAAATATTGATAACTCGCCTATAAACCTTCAACAAGCAATTGCTGAGTTGTCTGATATGCAAAGAGATAAATTATTTGAAATTGTTAAGAATCTCCTTGGGACTGATTTGAAAATATTATATACCGTTGAGGATAATACAATGTCTCAAAAGTACATAAGTTGTGATGGACACAATATTTCATATACCAGTAGTGGCTTTAGACTAATTACGACTTTGGTGACGTGTATGTTAGATACTGATTATGACACATTTTTAATAGATGAACCAGAATTAGGAATTAGTCCAGAAGCTCAGGGTATACTTGCGGATTTTTTATTTGATAGAGAGCAGAGGAAAAAGTATTTCGGCCACATAAAAAGACTCATTTTTGCTACACACTCAACAATATTTTTAGATAGATTAAAAATTTCAAATAATTATTCTATCAAAAAAGATGGTGATATAATTGACATTTCTAAAACAGATACGATTTCAGACTTTAATAATATCCATTTCTTTTTATTAGGTAATAGATTAGAGTCATTGTTTTTACCTTCTTGTATTATATTGACTGAGGGAAAATGCGACCAACACTATTTAACAAAAGTTCTAGAATCTAAGTATCCAAATTCTCAATTTAGCATATTAAATGCAAATTCGGATAGCAGAATGAAAGAACTCGTGAATGTTGCAGGTAACATTTTTACAGACTTGCAAAAAAGTCCTTACAGAAATAGAATAATTGCTGTTTTGGATAAAGTCCATGACACAAGTGTAAAGCAGACATTATTAAAATATGGCATCCCCGAATCTAATATTTTGGTCTGGGACAAAAATGGTATTGAGTATTATTATCCTAATGAAATTATGGATTCAATATTTGGCTCAGATAATGAAATAGCTATTACAGGTGATTTAGTTTCAAGAAATGGTGTTTCATATAAGAAATGGGAACTCTGTGAAAAAGTTGTAAGTAAAATAGATAGTTCGACTCGGTTCAATGGAGAAGTTGAAGTAAAATTATTAAAGACAATAGAATTAATACTTGGAAATTAAACAACGGACACGCTATGTCGTCAGAAACCAGGCCACTTGCTGTCTTTAAAATTAATACAACGAACTTATTATAGGCCAGATACCTTTATTTAATAGCTAAGCGAGACGCTTCACTGAGTACAAGTAATAATACCAGACGATATATCCGGTATTCTTACTTATTGCTTATTCCGTTATCAATAAATATTGTGTATATTGGTTCGCCTTGTAAAATGGAAAAAACATATTGTGTAAGAACGATAAAGACGAGGGGTTTATCTTTTGGTTAGGCACAAGCAAAAAAATTAAATCCAATGAATAATTTGAAAAATTAATAACGGCTAGAAATTGGTAGAAAAATGTCAGTGCCCAAACAATAATTAAGTACAAATCTGTCAAGTTATTTTAGGGAATTACATGAAGCAATACCACAATAACAAGAATCAATAGGAAAACAATAAAAAGCAACGGACATGTAAATAGAAGCAAAGCTATTACATCTTGAAGCAGCCCTTATGTAGCATCAAGCAAAAGAATAATAATAAGAAGCAATGAAGATGTAAGTGGAAGCAAAGCCTTTGTAACTCGAAGCAGATCTAATGCAATAGAAAATCAAACAACTAAACATCTATCTTAACTAAAACAGCATTTCATGAAACGATACTTAATAATTGGATTATTCTTTTTGATTTATACATACTGTTTGATGATAAAAAATTAGAAGAGGTTGAAGCGAATCTTGCATTATTACAATAAAAAGGAAGTGATTATTTTAAAATTTATAATATTAAAGATTTTTCCATTAGAGGACGAGTGTATTAAAATACCAGTTGCCAACACGTTATGTAATTTAATGGCAGATTTGCTGTATTTTATTAGTTAAGTTCCCTCATTAAGGCTTTATACTGGCGGACAAAGTGGACGTTCGCAGACTGCAACAAAACATACAGCAATGCACATTTGATTGAACAATTATTTGTAATATTTGCTAAATGAGTTGTGCAAATTACAATGCATATCATATTTATCTTAACTATGGGTTTATGCTGGTGTTAAATATTATATTGTCATCAAAACTTTATAAATTAATGGTTCAACTTCAAATAAAAGGAAAAGTAGTTTGGTTACTATCAACAATCTTTCTGGGATTATTTCCTGTAATTTTATTTAATGAATTGATAATAACTAAAACGGATCATAATAAAGTATCATAGCAATTCTTATCTAAACACATCCCCGCCAAAACAATTTGATTTTATAACTTTAAACAACACTTAGTAATAAGTTGTTAAACTACTGTTATTAACAAGCCGAATCATAACAATACTATTGGTCATCTTTTAGTCACTAATCGTATTTCATCATTCGGTAACGCTTGTATTAATTGCAAAAACCATGGATAAAGTTTTATTGACAGGAGCCACAGGATATATTGGTAAAAGGTTATTGCCATTTTTAGTTGAAAAAGGATATGCTGTAATTTGTTGTGTTCGTGATAAAAATAAATTTCATGTTGCTGAGTCAATAAAGAATAAAATAGAGGTTATCGAACTTGACTTAACGAAAAAAGAATCCTTATCAAACATTCCTCACGATATTGATTTTGCCTATTATTTGGTTCACTCCATGTCCGCATCAACAAACTATAACCAACTTGAGCAGCAATCAGCCATAAATTTCAGGGAGGCAGTGAATAAAACCAAAGCCAAACAAGTGGTTTACCTGAGTGGTATTGTTAATTCCGAAACATTATCAAAGCATCTTCAATCAAGAAAAAATGTAGAACATGAGTTAAGTAAAGGAAACTATGCATTGACCACCGTAAGAGCGGGTATTATTATTGGTTCAGGAAGTGCTTCATTTGAAATTATTCGCGATTTGGTTGAAAAATTACCTGTGATGATTGCGCCCAAGTGGTTAAGAACCAAATGTCAGCCAATAGGAATTGCGGATGTTATTAAAATACTAACCGGTGTTTTAGGAAACACACAAACCTATAATCATAACTATGATATAGCCGGTAATGAAATACTCACCTACAAAGAAATGCTATTATGGTTTGCCCAGGTACGTGGTTTAAAAAGAAAAATATGGACAGTTCCTGTAATGACGCCAAAACTATCATCGTATTGGTTGTATTTTATTACTTCCACCTCATATAAATTGGCCACCTCATTGGTCGATAGCATGAAGGTAGAGGTCATTGCCAAGGATAATGAAATTAATAAGTTGCTTCAGCTAAATCCCTTACCGTATAAAGAATGTATTGAAAGAGCTTTTTATAAAATACAACAAAACGAAATATTATCCAGTTGGAAGGATTCTACCGTAAGTGGGCGATTGGATTACAGAATATCAGAATATATAAAAGTACCTGAGTTTGGCTGTTATAAAGATATTAGAAAAAAGCAGGTTAAAGATGAATTGCAGTGTGTTGAAAATATATGGAAGATAGGTGGAGAAACTGGCTGGTATTATGCCAATTGGTTATGGCGACTAAGAGGTTTTATCGATAAATTATTTGGTGGGGTAGGATTAAGGAGAGGAAGAACCAATTTAAATCATATTCAAGCTGGTGATACGCTGGATTTTTGGCGGGTAATTTATTCCAATAAATCAGAAATGCGCCTATTGTTATTTGCCGAAATGAAACTGCCCGGTGATGCCTGGTTAGAGTTTCAGATAAAGGATAAGGTTCTGGTTCAAACGGCTACTTTCCGTCCCAAAGGCCTGTTAGGAAGGTTGTACTGGTATTCCGTGTTGCCATTACACGGTTTTATTTTTACTGGATTAATAAATAAGTTGACTAAAAATAACCATAGTTAATATGTTCACTAACACTTGTGAACAAAGAGCTTGTTGTTTTCCAGATTTATAATTGTGGAAGATTAAAAGTATTTATCCTTTAAATATTGACAACATCATGAATACCGAAATCGAAGAATTTTGTCCTGTAAATAAAGATGATTGGAGAAATTGGTTAGAAAAGAATCATAAGAATAAGGATGGTGTTTGGCTTATCATTTATAAGAAGAGTTATGTTAGCCCTAATTTAAATTGGAGTGAAGCAGTAGATCAGGCACTCTGTTTTGGTTGGATTGATGGTATAAAAAGGCCTATAGATGGAGATAAGTATAAACAATATTTTTGTAAGAGAAAGGATAATAGTACGTGGTCTAAAATCAATAAAGAAAAAATTGAGAGGTTGTTGAAGTTAGGATTAGTAACTAAAGCAGGGGTAAGGAGTATTAACATTGCTAAAGATAATGGTTCATGGTCAATTATTGATAGTGTTGAAAATTTAAATATTCCAGATGATTTAGAGCAAGCTTTTAATAATATGCCTGGATCAAAAGACTTTTTTATGAGTTTAAGTAAATCATTCAGGAAAGGTATTTTGCAATGGATTGTTTTAGCTAAAAGGCCAGAAACCAGAAAAAAGAGAATTCAAGAAACTGTTCAGAGTGCTTTACTTAATATGAAGCCTAAACAATTTAGATAATTCCTTTTCTAGAAAATACTATGTTATGCTTTCTGGATGGAAATATTCTTACTATATTTGTAGTGAGAATATTCTCAATACGATTTATTTTTAATAAGAAAAGGAGGTTATTATGCCAAGATTTGATAAGACAGGCCCTGAAGGTAAAGGTGCTCAGACAGGTCGTAAAATGGGGAAATGTAATCCTGAAAATAGTACTTCGGAAGAAACTCTTTTAGGAAGAGGCTTAGGTCGCGGACTTGGAAGAGGCAGAGGTAATAGCAACAAACGTGGTCGTGGATTAGGCAATGGCCAGGGGATGGGAAGAAGATGATATTTATGTTTTAAAGTATATTAAAAGAGGCTGTATTGATAAAAATTCACTCCATGCTTTAAGTGTAATTCCCCCGTATTCACAAAGTTTTGGGTTTATTTATTGAATTATTGATACAGTCTCTTTTAAAAAAGAATAATCCAATAAATTAGATGGAAAATCAAATGAAGGAAGTAGTTTGTCCCCAGATAATTCCTGAGGACAAATATTTATAAATCACTTAAATACTGATCGATTTTTCTTTTAAATATAAAAGTATCTCCTCAATAGTAATTAATGGCATATCATGTTTTTCAGATATTAGTTTAATATCATTGTAGCGCGCCATAGTACCATCTTCATTCATAACTTCAATTAGTGCACCGGCAGGTTTTAAACCAGCGAGTACAGGCAATAAAATAGCTGCTTCAGTATGTCCGTTACGCTCAGTTAGTCCACCTTTATGAGCCACTAAAGGAAAGATGTGCCCTGGTCTTCCAAGTTGTTCCGGTTTTGTATCCGGATCTATTAATGCCTGTATGGTTTTTGAACGATCTGATGCTGAAATTCCTGTAGAAACATCATCACCTAAAAGGTCCACTGATACTGTAAATTGAGTTTCATTGGTTGAGGTGTTGTTCGATACCATCAAATCCAATTCTAATTCTTGACATCTTTCAGCGGTAAGGCTAACACATAGAAGCCCTCGTCCCTCCGTAACAAAGAAATTTACCATTTCCGGAGTCATCAATTCTGCAGCTGCAATAAAATCCCCTTCGTTTTCCCGGTTATCATCATCTGTAACAACAACAATTCCTCCTTCTTTAATTCTTTGAATTGCTTCTTCAACTTTTATGCAGGTATTCTCAATACTTTCCATTTTTCTTTTGTAAAATATAATGAGGCACAAAAATAGTAAATTCTATAAGAATAGATTCTTAACGAATTTATCAGATGGGTAAAGTATGAAATGAAGTGTAGTTTTTTTTATACAAAAAGAACTTTAATCTTACTTATAATTGATTATAACCTCAGCCATTCTGTCACTGATTTTCTGATAAAATAAGTTTTTATCTATTGGTTTTGGAATAAATGCTGCAGCTCCATTTGAAAGACAAGAATGTATGGTTTTATGAGAGTCATCGCCAGATAATATGATGGTGGGAATATCAAGCCATTCTTCCTGAATATCGTTAAGTGTTTCAAAACCATCTTTCTTTGGCATGTGAAGCTCCAATAGTACCAGATCAGGTTTTTCTTTAATCATCATATTCCAACCTTCTAATCCATCTTTAGCTTCGAGTATTTCAAAGTTAAATTTAGACAAGAGTTTTTTCATTATTATTCTTGATTCAATGGCATCGTCAACAATTAATATCTTTTTCATAGGACTTAAATTTTTTTATAAAAGCCATATGCAACTCACCCTTTCAATTCGTCCCCACTTACGAAAATCATTTTTATCAATTAAAAGATTTCCACTCCTTGTTTCATATGTGTAAACTTGTTGTTGTTCAACAGTAAATAGTACGGTATAAAACTATGGATGGATGTATCTTTATGATAAAATTCTCATTTCCTTTGGTAAACAAGTATATTATTTACTTAAAATAAAAAGTATGTATAAGCTACTTATGGTTATTTGCTGGTGATAGAGGTTAAATTTCTATATGATTGAGATATAGTTATTTGAATATACATAGGTTATTTTTGCTGAATGTTTTTCCATGATTATAGGTAATAAATACAGTAATATGGTAGTTAATATGTATATGTTTATAGCAAGATTACGTGGTATTGATATAAATACTATTTTGATATTAGTTCAGTAAAAAAACATCAAAAAATGAATACTAAATTAAAAAAGGGAATCATCTCGATAAGTCTGATTTTAATTGGCATTAACCTAAACGCGCAAAAGCAACTTTCTAAAGAAGATAAATTAAAACTGTATCCAAACAAGGATGTCGTATCCAGATATCATAACGACTGGACCATTAAACATTATAAAGCTCGAATTAATGTGTTTAAGAAAGCTCCTTTAGAATTTGATGGTATTGTATTTATTGGAAATAGCATTACTGAGAAAGGTAGGGATTGGACAGAAAAAATAGGAATTGCTAATATTTATAACCGGGGAATTGCTGGTGATGTTACCGATGGTGTACTAAAGCGTTTGGATGAGGTGGTGTATTTTAAACCCAAAGCAGTTTTTATTTTACTTGGGATAAACGATCTTTTTAATAAACATTATAAGGAAGGAGATGGACGATTTAAATACGATAAGATTGTTCCTTCAGCAGAATATGTTGGAAATAATATTCTTAAAATCTCTCAGTTTATAAAACGTAAGTCTCCGGAAACTAAAATATTCGTGCGAACTGTTTTACCTACCAATCACGACTATATAAATGCCGATGTTGTATTGGTGAATAAGGTGATTAAAGAAAATGAACATAAAGGAATTTATACCGTAATTGATTTGTATAAGGAGTTTGCAGATTCAGAAGGAATGATGATTAAAGAATTGACAGTTGATGGTGTTCATTTGAGTGAAAAGGGATATGCGAAATGGGTTGAATTTGAAAAGCCTATTATCCTCAGTCTTTAATCATTCAAGTAAAAATGCGCTATGAAATTGGAGGTGATGTTTGTATTGTGTTGATAGTTAGTTTGACAATAGTTATCTTGGCGTTTGTGATAATTGGAGTACTATAAAGTAGATAATCACATGTTTCGGAGGGGTAATTATTATAAAGCTAACAATTAATGGTGCATAGATTTTATTCAAAAACAAATAAGGAACAACGATATATTCAACTGACAATTGTTTTAAGTATTGCTATTGTATTGCTTTTATCAGTTTTACTCTCCTGGATAACTAAGTTGTATTTTATTGCATTTATAATGCTAGCTGTAACTCTTTCTGTAGCAGCATCATTTTTTGATGTGCCCTCTTTATATAAAAGCGGAAAACTACGTTACCATTCGCTTCTTCTTTTATCTGAAGCACCTAAAGATGGATTGATTAAAGTACATGGAGGAACTCTATTTGATTATGTTTTTGTTTTAGATAAAAATATGAATGGTAACGAGCGAATACGATTTATTTTAAAACAATATATCGAAGGGCTCATTACATTAATAGAAGAATACGAAAACAATTCAGATAATATGATTATTCAAGGAACGAGTTATATTATAAATGCAAGAACAGCGAAACGTATTGGATTTAATATTGTTAAAACTGATGTATTGCAAAAGTTGATTTTGGTATTCAATTATATCAACATTACAATTACTTATTCTTTTGCAAAAGGCAGACTATCTTTCCCTAATATAAGTGAAACAAGAACTTTTGAAACCACTCTTCATAAACTTAAAATGCAAAAATATTATTTAAAGGAGTTGAGTATGAGATTGTAGGATTAATAAAAAAACTCAATATTGTTATAGCGAATACAATGTGTTTATAAGTATTGATCTCATGCTGTAATTATCGTAACTTATTGTCTTGTTTTTTTATAGGTTCAAAAATTCAAGAGTTATTGTTATGAGAACAAAATCAATAGGTTTTATAGGTGGTGGCAGAATCACCAAAATATTTCTTCAGGCCTTAAAAGATGTAGTATTTACTTCAATTAAAGTATGCGACACCAATGAAAATACATTAGTAAATTTAAAAGAAAACTTTCCGCAAATAGAAACGACCTCATCTATTTCAGAATTAGCAGGCCAGGATCTGATTCTTATAGCCTTACATCCTCCGGTAATAAGAGAAGTAGCTAATGAGATTGCCGAAATTATATCAGATGAAACCTTGCTTATTTCATTGGCTCCAAAATTTACCATTGAAATACTTTCAAAATTAATACCTACCAAACAGATCGTACGAATTATTCCTAATGCTACTTCCATCATTAACAGAGGTTATAATCCGGTATGTTTTTCAGAAGATATCCTTCCAAAAAATAAAAATCTAATATTAGATATGCTGGAAATAATGGGAGAATATGTTCAAACTGATGAGGAAAAATTAGAAGCTTATGCCATTGCATCAGCCATGTTACCAACCTATTTTTGGTTTCAATGGCACGAGATGGAGTTAATAGCTCAAAAAATGGGCTTGACGTCTAAAGAAAGTATGGAAACGGTTTATGAAACATTAAAAGCTTCTTTGGACTTGATGTATCATTCGAAGCTAGGTTTTGAAGGGGTGAATGATCTGATTCCAATTAAGCCATTAGCTGATAAAGAAACGGTAATTAAAGATGCGTTTAACGAGAACCTGATTACTCTATATCAGAAAATTAAACCCTCGTAAGTGGTTTACTCATTCATCATCCAGTTTTTAAACTCGGCAGCTTTATTTTTACTCACAAATATTTTTTCAGGAGTATCAATATCTAATTGAAGTAGTAAACGATTATCAAACCAAATAGTAATGTTTGAAACACTATTACGGGCAATTAAATACTGTTTATTAGCCCGTATAAATTGATTTGGATTTAATGTGGAAGCAATTTGTTCCAGAGTTTTTGTGTAAGAATATTGTTGTCCGTTTTTTAGTAAAACTAAAGTGTTTTTATCACTGGTATAAAAGCAACTAATATCATTAATGCTGACCGGTATCAATTGATCTTTAAACGGAATCAGCATTTTACCTATATACTTTTGCGGAGGATGAAGTTCAGACATGTTACTAAGATATTGAACAACTTCCGTTCTTGTCCATTTTTTAAACTTTAACAATGATTTTTCCAGTTCATGTACTTTAATGGGTTTTAACAGGTAATCCACACTGTTAACTTTAAAAGCTTCAATGGCATATTCATCGTAAGCCGTTGTAAATATGATAGGAACTTCAATGGTAATTTGTTGAAATATTTCAAATGCATTTCCATCTGATAAATGAATATCCATTAAAATTAAATCCGGATGTATATTTTTATTGAGCCACGAAATGGTTTGCCTGATACTCTCTGTATTACCTACAATTTCAATTGAATCATCAATTTCATTTATAATCTGAACCAGGTTTTCAAAGGCTACGGTTTCATCCTCAACAATCAATACTTTCATGTGTTTATTTTTTCTTTTAATTGCCACATGGAACTCACCAATTAAATCATCCTCATGCGTGAGAATTTGTTTTCGTGGCTCGTTCCATCTGTTTACTTTTTCTTCTTATTGCAAATTCTAACTATCAAATAAATTTAATTATTCCTTGTTGGGATTCTTGATAATCAAATTTACATGTTCGTTTCATTTTGAATAAAAAATAAGCATTTAAGATATTTAGAGTGTCAATTACTTTAAAGGTAGAATCACAGTAAATGTTTTACCGTCATTTTTAATTTTAATCTTTTTATTCATCAAAAGGTGAAATCTGTTTTCCAGAGACTTCAAGCCAATCCCATTGGTAATATTTGGGGCAATTTTAGGATAAATTGGATTACTAATTTCTAGTTCTCCTTTATCATTGGTTTTAATCATTACCTCCATTTTGTGTTCACTGTCAATGGTGTTATGAACCACAATGTTATCAACTAAAGGTAGTAACGACAAGCTGGGGATTTTAAGATCCATCCTGGTATCATCCACCTTAATTTGAAACTCAATTTTGTTGGCAAAACGAACTTCAAGCATATACCTGAACGAGGATATAAAAAGGAGTTCTTCTTTTAAGGTGACTAAACCTTTCTTTTCACTTTTCAGGATATATCTGAATACATCTGAAAGTTTATTCACAAACTCTAAAGTGTTCTCATCATTCTTTTTACGAACCAGTGCTGTAATACTGTTTAATGAGTTGAAGAAGAAGTGTGGATTAATCTGATTGGCAAGCGCATCACAACGGCTTTGAAGATTTTCTACTTTTAACTGTTCAATTTCCAGGTCTTTCTGACGTTGATCTTTATACATAAATGAAACATGGCCAACAAATGAGCATAAAAAACACATTACAATAAACTGGAAAATAAGGATGCTACCAAAACAGTCGGCCTGAGAACAAAAGGAGTAGGAAACAGACAAATAAATGATGTAGGCAATGGTGCCAATAATGATGTTACGAAATAACCTGCGACCAAAATGTAAGGTGGTTATCTTCCTTAAATTAAAATGAACCAATAATCCGATTAGTACAGAAAAGTATATATACCGGAATATAAAAAAGTTAATATGCGTGGTTCGTGCATGCCCCTCAAGGTAGCCTAATTTCCATGGTAACCATGCAATGTTGGGATAAACAATAATTAGAGATCCGATGAGGCTGATTAATATTAACTTATACGGATTGTAACTATTAAGAAAGTTCATATATAATTTTCTGTTAACGAAAAATTTGCTTCAAAAATAAGTATTAATAGGTAAACCTTCGATTATATTTAATTAGTAATGTCAATCAAGAGTTAAAAATGAACACTGAGACACTGAGTTTCTTATGAAATTCATTAATTCCGCAAGGATTTACCTCTGTGCACTCTTTGTAATTTCATAATAATGGTGTTTGATTACTTCTCTTTTTCTACTCGGTGTTATATTTTTCAATCATTGATTCGCATTAGTAAATCATTAACCGAAGCTCTATTAATATAAAATAGATTGCTATTACTTAATAGCATAGGCCATTAAAGCATTTCCATGTCGTACGTATAAAACACCATTGTTAATGACAGGGTGAGCCCAGAATGGTCCTTCTCCTTTGGTTATTTTAAATTCACTAATAACCTTAAAGGAATCTGGCTTTGCAGGAACCAATCCAACATAACCCTGTTTTTCATCATAGCAATAAAGCATACCATCGGCACTAATAATAGAACCTTTGGTTTTTCCTTCCCAGGTAGTTTCATATTTTGTTTCGCCCGTATTCCAATCAACAGCTACCCAATTCCCTTTGGAATTATTCAACCAGTTAGATCCATAAATCGTTTGATCAACCAGAACAAAGCCTCCAAGGTGTGTATCTAAATCTTCATTGCGCCATATAACACTCACATCTGTTGCATCTTCATTGAGTTGTAATAAAAAGGAATTAAGATTGTATCCATTACAAACAAATATTTTTCCATCCTTAAACAATGGGGTATTCGGAGAAATTTTTTCCCACCCTTTCTCTTGCTGCTCTTGTCCCCAATCATTGAAAGTCCACATGATTTCACCTTTATCAGGATCTACACCAATCACATTTTTTCCGGTGATACCTACAATTTGCATAATTCCATTGTGCTCAATAAGCAGGGGAGAGGCATAGTTGCAAATGTCACCCAGACTTTTTGTTTTCCAGATTACTTCACCATTTTTTGCATTTAAAGCAACCATGGTTGTTTGGTCGCCACCAGGAGAAAAAATGACTTTATTATCAAAGAATAAAGGAGATTCAGAAACGCCCCATCGGCCGGTTTTTACGCCAAATTTTTTGGCACCGTCAACGGTCCATAATATTTCACCCTTTTTTATATCGATACAAACCACTTCGCCCATTCCACTTATCACATAGGCTTTTTTACCTACAATGGTTGGAGTTGTTCTGGTTTCAGGAAAAGACTTGTTCCAGGGTGAACCATATTCAATGACATAATCCCTTTTGCCATCTAAAGTATAGGCTGAAAATATTTCTTTATCTTCAGTCTCATTCATGCCTGTAATATAAATATGATCATCAACAATTACCGGACTAGAATACCCTTTGCCCACATCAAGTGTTTCCCAAAGTTGTTTAGGACCGTTTTCGCCCCAGGTTTTTAGAAGATTGGTGTCCGGATAAATCCCGTCACGATTTGGACCTCGCCATCCATGTTGATCTTGTGCACTTATTTGGGCAAAAAACAAACCACCAATAGCTATAGCTAAGTATCTTTTTTTCATTTGTTTAAATTGTTTTATAGGTTTAAATTATTGAGTTATTGAATAGATTCATAAATAGTTAGAAGCTTTTGAGCCATGTACTTATCGTCAAAAAGCTGGATAGCCCTGTTTCTGGCATTTTTTGCAGCTTGATCATATCGATCCTTATTTTCTAAAAGATATTCCAAAGCATTGCACAATTCATCTGAATTATTAGGCTCGTATAAAACACCTCCGTTTTCAATTACTTCAGGAAATGCTCCTGTTTTGGGCTCTACCGAAGGAATACCACAAGCCAGCGCTTCGCATGTATAAACACTGATGCCCTCGTTAAAAGTGAGTGGTACTGATAGTACAGAAATGGATTGATAGAATTCAATATGATCTGACATGGAATAGGAGTTAACAAATTCCACATCATCAATATAAGCAGCTAAGATCTTTTTTACCTTATTAATAAAGCTTTTATCCTGAGAGGTAAATCCACCTCCAATTTTGAGTTTAAGGTTTGGAATGGTATTTTTCTTTTTCAGGCACACAAAAGCTTTTGCCAAAATATCCAGACCATTTTTTTTATTTAATCTGTAAAAGAATCCAATGGTAGGATTTTCCACTTGTGCTCCGGGCTTGTATACATCTAAATCAATACCCGGATATATGACTTCTAAATGTTTTATTTCAGGGACTTTGGTTTGGGCATAATCCTTATAATAATTACTGACTGTTGTTAGTTTGTCTACATATTGAAGATTTTGTCCGATAGCTTTCCATGCCATGTCGATATAGCTTTCTTTCATGGAATCGATCCAAACTTCTTCATCTAAAAGGGAACAAACTACAGGAATATTGATTTCGGTTTTTATGGCTTTCGCAATACCTATTAATAAAGAAGTTGAAATATGAACCACATCCGGTTTTTCATATTTTAGCCATTCGGTTAATTGTTTTACTTCCTTTAAAAATGCAGGATTATCTCCTTCAATCATCGACATGGTCATTTTTTCCATTCCTTTGGCCGAAGTGGTGCCTGACATTGAAGAAGCAAAACTAAGCATGGAATCAGTACCTAAAAGTCGTTTCATCCAGTTGGGCATCGTCATTTTTTGAAAGAACTTTTGCGCAACAAAATAAGTAGTGGCAGGGAAAAACAAAGGACTATTGGTTTTAAAAGCCTCGTTTTTTAATGGTAGATATAAAGGCATGATAATAACATCATGTCCCATTTTTCTTAATGCTGAAGCCTGTAAATTATCACGAAAACAGTTTCCGCAATAAAAGGAATCTCCAGCTCCCGGTATGATATATACTACTTTCATGTTTAATCTTATTTGATTTACAACTTTTTAATTCCTTTAACCTTGTTCCTTGTTCCCTTTAACCTTTATCCATTAAACCTTTCTCAATTTCTTTTTTCACGATTCTTTTCACAAAAAGGATTGTAAGTAATACAAATAAAAAGGCAAAGAAAATTGCTGTTATCCAAACACTTGCTTGCACGTTTTTAAAGTTGGTTCCAATCCCAATTAAAGCACTAAATAGTCCGGTTGCAATAGCGTATAAGGGCACAATTCTGTTTTCGCGATATAGAATATCTTTGATCTTAAAACCTAAAAATCCCAGTGTACTATATAATTCAATTTCTTTTTGTCGAATACTTAAATTCTTGCGAATCACAATAATAAAACCAAATATCCCCAATAATAAGCCAATACCTCCCAGTGTTAAAAATATAGTTAAATAGGTATCAGTTACTGTGTTAAACTGTTTGAGACGATCGTTGGTAGTTGTTACTCTAACTCCATATTCGTGCAACGCTTGAGAAACTAACGTTTTCACTTCCTGCAAATGATCAGGCTCTGTATTTAATAAAAATAACTCGCTTCCTTTTGTGGTTTCCCATACTTTTGAGAAGAGAGATTGATCCACTAAAATATATCCCTGAAAAATGGTGTTGGGAAGCGTTCCTGCTAAAAGAACCGGATATTCCTGTCCATCAGATCCGGTATAATAGATGGTATCTCCCAATGTTTTTCCTAAACTCCATTGCAAAACAGTAGCATCAACCAAAGCCGGAATTACCTTATTATTTTCCACTTTCAGCTGATTGTGTAAATCATCTCCTTTTAGATCATATATATTGTTTTGCACCTGCATTGGTCCGCTTAACAATGATTTCAGATCTACACCCAAAACAGATGGTGTACTTACTTTATTTAGATTCAAACAACTTGCTTCGTCAGCACTGTATTTCAGGCACTGTAAAATTTGAGTTTCATCCTGTAAATCCTGAAGGTTTAGTTTTTCTCTACCTGATATAGTATTGATATTGTGATAGACAGGAATGCTGCTTTCGCACCAAAGGGTATAACCACCGGTGGCATTTTCAAGTTTAGAAGAATTTGAAAAATCCTGACGATTCAATCCTACCGAAAACACAATAAAAACACCAAAAGCCAAGGAAAAGTAGGAAAGTAAAGCCTGTTTTCGATTGGCCAGGAGTGTGCGGAAAATCATTTTCTCATCATTAAACTGATGTGTAGACGTTTTTCCTTTAGAACAAATGATATAATCTCCAAGTAAGGCAAAAGTAATCATCAATAATAAACCAACCACAGAAAATAAGGCTAATGAAGTAGCGATGATTAGGTTGTATAGTGCAATCAATACGGTTAAAGAACTTACAATGATTACCAATCCTTTTTTACGTTTCAACTTTTGCGTATGAGCTTTGATTTTTCTTGTTTTCTCATTGATGTTTTTGGCAATAACTCGTCTCAAAATAAATAGAGAAATAAGGATGCCAGTCAATAATCCGGCTATAAGCGTAATCCAATGTGGGTATACAGAAAAGCCTTCGGTATGTGTGGCACCTTTCCAGTAGGTTCCCAATAACCACATGATTACTGCAGTATAAATTACACCCGCTATCACGCCCATAATAGATGAAACCAGCACAACAGGAGCCGATTCAAGCCAAATCATTTTTTTTAGCTTTTGGGGTGTATACCCCAAGGCATTTAAAAGCTGCAGTTCACTTTTTCTTTGAATCATCATTTCAGAAACCGGAATAATCATTAGAAGCATGGCAGAAATAATGATAAAGAATCCCAATGACATGAATAAACCAGCAAAATCAACCCCATTTTTAGCAGCGTAAATTCCTGATTCCCGAGGGTGGAAAGTCTGTACACCAAACATATCTGGAGTTAATGACTTTAGATTTGCAGCCGAATCATACACTCTGATTGCTGTGGCGTAACCATAATCATTTCCCCATTTATTGGCGATTGCTTCGTATGGTAAAATAGCTTTGGGTGTGGAGTTATACATTTCCCAGTAATGTTCATCCTCGGGAGTAATTAAGTCCATATTAATTGGAAGATCACTATCCCATTCAGTACAGCGATCAACATCAGAAATTCCCGGGAAATCTGCACTTAAAGTTGAATCGGATCTTAATTCTGATAGCGGAACAATTTTTTTAACTCTTAATAGAACAGAATCCGATTGTAATGTTTTAAAATCCTGCGATATATAGAAGCTGATATTTACTTGATCACCAACATTAGCGTTTAATCGTTTGGCTGTGTAATCGGACAGGATGACTTCATCACGCTTTAGTTTTTCATTTTGATACTGATCAACTGCACTAACAAAAGAATAGGGGATTGAAGATTTATTAAGATCAATAGAATTCGCCAGATATGAATAAATCCGGTTTATGGAGGAATTATTATGTTGGATGTTTGCTAAGACTTCTTTTTGCAAAAATACCCTGTCAGATGTAATTTCTTTAAAATTATGATGCTGAGAAATGGATAATCCCGAAATACTATAATTCCATTTTTTTTCAATATCAGCTGAAGTAACATTTAGGTCACTTAAAATCAGGTTTATTTTACCATGAACACCCATCGTCTCAGCTAATTCCTCTCGGCTAACAAAAATATTTAAAGGCAGGGTCTGTTCATTTTTAAGACTAATATTTCCGCCATGTTCAGCATTAACTATTGTTGATAATTCCAATCGTAAACTTGTGGTATAGTTTTCTGTAACAAACAAAGATCCGGAAGGAACCAAGCCCTGTGCAGGAAGTCGCAAAACAATGGCATTTCCTGGTTGGAAATTTAATTCCTGATATAAAGCCTCATTAACTTTTGCACTTCCGTTTGAAATTTCCATATCGTTAACGCCCCAAACCATAACCGGCAATAATGAGCCATTAACTGAGATAAATCCATTGGTTAGTAAAATACCCCTGGCAGAACTACCGAAAATAGAGTCTTCACAAAAATCATTGTTCAAAAATGATTGATGTGCAAAAACCACAGTTTGTGTATCACCAAGTCTTTCATTTACCCGGTTTATTAAACTTGATCGAACAGAATCGCCAATAACCAGGCTACCAACTATAACAGCTACAGAAATAAGAATAGCCAGACCAACCAGTTTAAAATAACGGGCATAGAAAACTAAGTTTTTTTGTATGATGTCTTTAACTTTCACTGTAAAACGCCGTTTTTAAGTGTTACTATTCTATGAGCTTGTTGCGCCATTTCTTCTGAATGCGTAACCATAATAATAGTTGTATTCAGCTTCTCATTTATTTCAGCGAGCATTGAAATAATGTTTTGCGCATTACTGATATCCAATTGTCCGGTAGGTTCATCGGCCAGTAAAATAGCAGGTTTCATTATTAAAGCCCTGCAAACAGCAACACGACTAGCTTCTCCTCCCGACAAGGTCTGCGGATATTGATGGGCAACATGATCGATTTTTGTGATTTGCATTAATTGATGCGCATAATCAATTTGTTCTTTATTCGCTTCAGATTGATAAGCAAGAACAGGCAATAGAATATTTTCAAGTGCTGAGAATTGTGGTAGTAATTGATGATCCTGAAAAACGAAACCAATTTTTTCATTACGGATTTTGTATTTATCAACACCTTGGCTTGTTACATCAATCCCTTCAAGTAAATAACTGCCATCATCCGGATTTAATAGTGTTCCCAGAATTGATAATAATGTTGTTTTACCCGAACCGGATGGTCCTTTAATGGCAACAAATTCCCCTTTAGTAACTTCTAAATCAAGTTCATTAAGAACAGTATTTACGTGGCTTTCACCATCCTGAAATTGCTTTTGTATATTGAATAACTTAAGTATAGTCATTGGTTTATTGTTTTTGAGGTCCAAAGCAGAATAAGGTACCTTTTGATGTTAATATCATAAAATGATCTTTGATGATGGCCGGTGAACCGATGATTTGTTCACCTGTGTCGTACTCCCATAATAATTGACCTTTTTCTGTATCAATTATACTGATGATTCCGGTTTTGGTACATGTGATAATCTTATCCTGACAAATAACAGGAGCGCTTTCACCAACATCACCTTTAAACATAAATTTCCAGTTAGTTTTGCCAGTTCTTCTATCTATTGAAAGCAGATGGCGACCATCTGGGTAAAAGAATACATCTTGGGAGCTGATTGCCGGAACAGAAACAAAGGATCCGTTTTTGTCTGACCCCAAAGAAATCTTTTTATGACCTGATATTTTTCCATTTTCTAGTAATATTTCGTACATATTACCATTATAATCGCCAACATAACAATAGTTGCCCATGATGGCAGGGGAAGATGGAATATAAGCCTCTGTTTTTAAAGAATCCGTTGCTTCACCGGTTTCGCAATTAATAATTCTCAGCCAACTGTCGCAACCACCAAATATAACGTGATTGTTCCATAACGCTGCCGCTCCATTCAGGTAATAGCCTGATTCAAACTTACTGATCAAAGAACCATCTTGTAAGTTAACACAATACATAAAGTTATCGTAACTCCCAGCAACAATAGCTTCTTGATTTTGAAAGGTTGCCACATTTGGAGAAGCTGATATTTGTCCCAGAGTTTCGTAGTTCCATATAGAATCATTCTGAGCTAATGAAATAGCTGATAAATATCCATCAATTCGGCCAATATATAATACAGAATCTTTGATTATAGGCGTGGCTTCAACTGCAGTATGTAAGGCAAATGAAAATACTTGTTGTCCATTAATATCAACGCCATAAATCAATCCCTTTCTATCGCACCAATAGGTTGTCCCTTCTTCAACAATAGGAGAGGAAACTGTTCTTTCTTTTGTTTCATATATCCAATTTAGTTCAGGTTGCTCAGGCAATGATTTTTCTGTATATCCGCTTAAACCGCTGTTTCCACGGAATAATCTCCAGTTTAAATCTCCTGCTGATTCTGAAGTATTGGACTGTAATCCGCATGAAGTGAAAGAAATAATAGTAATCAGATAATATATGAACCTATTTTGCATAGTACTAATGTTTTACTTATTACCAGTTGATGCTGAAGCCGGATTGTTCTCCAGATACAAAGCTCCTGTTGGGCAGAGCGTAGCTAACTCTTCATTTACATTCATTCGATTTTCTTCCGGTATGTAAACCTGCATAACAAATCCTCTGTCTTTAAATGTAAATCCGTTTTTGCTGTTGTAAACACATAAGCCGCAGCGAATACATTTGGCCTGTTCGAACCATAATTTACCAGTAACAAGAACTTTATTCATGACAGGCAATTCAGAAGAAACATCATATTTGGGACGTTTAATGGATTTTTGAGTCGCATATGTTCTTAGTTTACAATCCGATTTTCCGGCACAAGCACAATGTAAACATCTTGAATCTGTGTTGACATGCTCTTTTAAATGCTGTCTTTCTTTATCGTTAAATCGACCCAATCGCGATTGAAACATTTTTTTGTCAATCTTTCTATTTTCAATAGGATTGATTTCTGCAATATTAAACTGATTAACAAGCTCTTTTATGATTTTTCTAATGGATACAGGTTCGTCAATGTTTCCTCTTCTGCAGGCTTTTTCGCAAGGTGCTTTACACTGATCACATTTAATTTCAGGTAAAGGGAAAGCTCCCTTTATCACCTGACAAGCTTCTTTATATTTTTGATGATCATAAAAATACAGCATATGCTCTACATCTAGGCCATGAGGACAAACCAGAGAACAAGGTGCTTCGCAGTCAGCTCTGTGATCACTAAGTAATAATTCAAAAGAGAGCGTGCGGATTTGTTTGATTTCCTCTGTTTCAGATTCAATTTGCATACCATCAACAGGCAATGTTGTACAAGATGGTATAATCTGACCATTGGCCATATTTCTAACAGCACACACCATACATGAGGACTTGTGTTCTGCATTTTGAGCATAACACATGGATGGAATTTCAATTCCATAGCGACGAGCAGCTTCCAGAATTGTTTCTCCGTTTAATACTTCTATATTTTTATGATCTATTGTTATTTGCATTTTGCTTAGTATAAAATACTTAGTTTATAGTTCCAGGATTATAGTTTTAAAATCTTAATTGCCATAAAACCTTAATCCCTGTTACCTTTAACCATTTTTCTTGTCCTCTTTTTTCACTTTTATGATCGCATCATAGCTACATTCATCAATACACAAACCACATTTTACGCATAATTCTGTATCTATATGATGTACTTTGTAAGGCTCGTACGGTATGGCATCAACTGGACATGCTTTGGCACATTTGGTACACCCAATACAATCTTCGGTTACCTCAAATTCTATCATATCTTTGCATGTCCCTGTTTTACAAATTCCTTGAACATGCTCTTCATATTCCTCTCTAAAATATTTTAGTGTGGTTAAAACCGGATTAGGTGCTGTTTTTCCCAAGCCGCATAAAGAAGATCTTTTTACATTGATAGCTAATTCTTCCAGCTTATCAATATCTTCCATTTGAGCCTTGCCACTACATAGTTTATCCAGAATATCCAGCATTCTTTTAGTGCCAACTCTGCAAAAAGTACATTTACCACAACTCTGTTCTGAAGTAAAAGTCAGGAAGTAGCGGGCCATATCCACCATGCAGTCCTTTTCACTCAGCACCACCAAACCTCCGGATCCCATCATGGCACCCATTTGATTGAACGCATCAAAGTCAACTTTTACATCACATAAATTGGCAGGAATACAACCGCCTGATGGACCTCCAATCTGAACTGCTTTTAGCTTTTCATCTTTTTCAACTCCACCACCAATCTCTTCAATAATCTGATTTAGTGAAATTCCCATCGGAACCTCAATTAATCCGCCGTTTTTAATTTTTCCGGCCAAGGCAAATACCTTTGTTCCTTTACTGTTTTCTGTTCCTATCTGGTTATATGTATTGACACCATTTCTGATGACATAAGAAATCTGACTGAGTGTTTCTACATTATTTACCAATGTAGGACAAGCATGTAACCCCGATACAGCAGGGTAGGGCGGACGCTGCTTTGGAAATCCCCTGTCTCCTTCAATAGAAGCAATTAAAGCAGTTTCCTCACCGCAAACAAAAGCTCCGGCTCCTTCAAATATTGAAATGTCAAAAGAGAAATCACTTCCTAAAATATTTGAGCCTATCAGATTCTGTTCTCTACAAAGCTCCAAAGCTCTTTGAATTCTTTTTACAGCCAAAGGATATTCTGCTCTGATGTAAAAAACACCCCTGTTGGCTCCAACGGCGTATCCGGCGATAACCATTCCTTCAATAACTCTGAAAGGGTAGGATTCTAAAATCATACGATCCATAAAAGCACCCGGATCCCCTTCGTCGCCATTACAGATTACGTACTTATCTGTTTTATCAGATGCCGCAACAATTTCCCATTTTTTACCGGTTGGGAAACCTCCACCTCCACGACCGCGAAGGCCACTGTTCAATATATCCTCAACCAATTGTTTGGGATTAGCATCAGTCAAAACTTTCTGTAAGCCATCAAAACCTTCATGTTTTCTGTATTCATTCAGGTCAAGAGGAGCCAGATATCCAAATCCTTCTGTTGAAATATGCTTTTGTGAAGCTAAAAAACTGTCGATTAATCCTGTTCTTTCATTTTCAGGTTTCCAAATCACATTATCCCAGGTTAAATCGGTGTGATAAGTATCCACACGGTTAATTAAACTGTTTTTTAACCGGGTAAAATAACCGGCCGGTTTAAAATGATAATGCAGAATCTCTTTAATTTCAGAAGCCTTTACATTAGGATAGCGTTTGATAGAACCATCCTCAGAAACTACGTCAATTAAGGGCACTTTATTGCAAACACCAACACAGCCTACAGATTTAATATCGACCTCAATTCCCAGTTCATTGGAGGTTCGTTGTAATTCATTATAGATATCAGACGAGCCACTTGCCTGACAACAAGAACCCATTCCTAATCTTATTTCACCTGCGACTTTATGATGTTTTTTTGCGGAAGCTTTCTTTTCTTCAGAAGACTGTTCCTCGATAAATTCTTCTATGACTTCATTTACCTTTCCAGGTAGAACATGACCGTATATTTTATCATCAATCTGAACCACAGGTGCTAAAGTGCAACATCCCAGACAAGCCACTTTTTCAATGGAGAACAGTTGATCATCTGTAGTTATACTGTCTCCTTCCATTTTTAGCTCACGCTTAAACGAATCGTAAACATTGGTAGCCCCTTTTACGTGACAAGCAGTTCCGGTACAAACTTTAATCAGATGCTTACCATAGGGAATATGCCTGAATTGAGAATAAAAAGTTGAAACACTAATTAATTGAGCTCTGTCAATTTCCGTTCTTTCATAGATTCGCTCCAGAGCTTCAGAAGGCAAATAACTGAACTCATCCTGTATTTCCTGCAATAAAGGAATGATTACATCTTTGGAAGTACCCACACGCTCAATGATGGCATCCATAGTTGCAATCAACTCCTCCTTATTTACTTTACTGTTATTATCACATTGACAACGACTCATGTTAATTCCCTTTTACACAGTAAATACTCTGGTTTGTTCTTACAATCATTCGACCCTCGGTAAATGCCGGAGTAGCAAACGTTTTTTCACCTGTTTCAAAAGAATCCAGTAAATTAAACTCATCATCAGCTGAGAAAATATGCATTTTACCGCTATTACTGAAAAGGTAAATTTTACCTTCAACCAGCATCGGCGATGAATAAAACTCGGCATTTGTTTCATGCTCCTTTTTAAGTGCTCCGGTTTTGGTATCGAATGATGCTACAACTCCATATGAAGTAGCCAGATACAAATTATTTTCTGTAGCCACCGGACTACTAGCTTCAGGAAGATAATCCATCGATTCCCATAAAACAGATCCATCAGCACCATTGATGGCCACTAATTTTGCATATTCACTGGCTCCGTATATGATCCCATTATAACTACATGTACTGGCTCCAACTTCTCCCATCATGCATTCAACGCGCCACAACAGATCTCCATTTACAGGGTTATAAGCGGTAATGCTTGGATCACTCATTAATATAAGCTGAGGTGTATTGTTTACATAAGCCAGTGATGGAGAACTCCATGAAATTTTATCGTCTCTTTCTTTTCTCCAAATTTCCTCGCCTGTATTTGTGTTTAATGAAATAATTTGATTGGCGTTTGAATTATCGTATTGAATAAATAACTGATCATTTAAAATGAATAAAGATGAGGCATATCCATAGTGATTTTCTGGGACTCCAATGTTTTTTGCCCAAAGTAATTTACCTTCCATGTCAGCACAAATCACATCTCCTGTTGCAAAAATGGCACAAACCTGTTTTCCATTGGTTGCTGCAGTTGGAGAGGCCAGTCCTGTATCTGGAGTTGTTTCCGGAACTTCATTTGGAGATCCGGGAATATTACTTGCGGCAACATTCCACAGTTGTTTACCGCTATTTAAATCGTAGCAAAGTAGCTGTCTGGAT
The DNA here is from genome assembly GCF_026013605.1 of Plebeiibacterium sediminum. Taxonomy (GTDB): domain Bacteria; phylum Bacteroidota; class Bacteroidia; order Bacteroidales; family Marinilabiliaceae; genus Saccharicrinis; species Saccharicrinis sediminus. The sequence goes on along the minus strand of NZ_JAPDPJ010000002.1, from coordinate 99,471 downwards.
TCGGCATTGGCACCAGTAATAAATATTCTGTTACCGTTAATAACCGGAGAACTTTGACCTGAAAGTGAAATTTCAGTTTTCCAGGCAATGTTAGTGCCGGCTTTTATATCCCATTTAACAGGAATATTTGTAGCTTTTGAATGTCCGTTTGCTTCGTTCCCTCTGAAAGCATTACTGGTGATTTTAGGTACGGACACTTTAGCAGTCGATTCTTCCTTTACTTCAGTGGTAATAACATCTTTTTCCGGTTTTACATCTTCTACTGGAGTCTCTTTCACCACAGCTTCTTGATTTATAGAAGCTTCCTTTTGCTCATTATTACTCTCGTTTTCATCAGCATTTTTGTCTTCACTATCAGTAATTTCTTCTACCGTTTCAGTATTGCTACTAATAGTTTCTTCTTCTGTTATATTATTATTGGTAATAACTACAGGTTCCTTATTATCATTACTTTGATCTGTAATTGTATTTTGTGCTATGATTGCCTCAGCCTCAGGTTCAGATTCTTTGCTACTTTCGTTAGCTTGCATAAAAGGCATACTGAATACCACAAATAGAAGTGCAATAGCGGCCATACCGGTAGCTAAAATACCAACATATTTCCGAGCCTGTGTTTTCATGACCCATTCATCAATAGGATCAATGTCTTTATCAGGAATGTCTTTGTATTCTGAAAAATATACTCTTAGACTGATCAAGAATACAGCCAGCATGCCCAATAAAAGGTAAACACCTCTCATTAAGTGATCCATATTTACAAAATAGGCCTTACGAGCCATTAAATCCAATTGACGGATTTGCTCCTGTAATTCCGGATTGCCCGAATTTTGATCGTTGAGCTGTTTGAGCGTTTCAATAACCTGAGTTTGCAATGGCGAAACATCTTTAGCCTGAAAATAATTGGTGATTAGCATGATAGCCAATGTTATCATGAAAATCGCCGTGATGAAGGCTATGTTTCTTGCTATTATCTTTTTCATTTTTGTTTATTTCGTTTTTTTACTCTGAGTTCAGTATTTGAAAATTTAGTAAGAAATCAGCTTCTTGTTCTTTTCTCCATATTCCTTTCTAATAATTTATTTTGAGGGCAATAACTAAAACATCTTCCGCAGGCTACACAATCTGCATGATCTATTTCATATAGTTTTCTTGATCGCTTCACAGAAAGTTTAATCAATACTAGTCCAAATACCAAACCTATCAGGGCTCCGGCTAAAGAAGAATAAAACTTATAATCCTCTTGAATAAGCTCAACTTGGCTTTTTAATTCGTCTACTTTTCCACCCTGGCCATAAAATGATTCTAATTCAAGAGATATTCTATCCTGAGGATTGGATTCCTGTTGAATGACCATATCGTACAAGCGTACATCTTTATGAGCTCTGCTTAAGTCTGAACTATAATATCGCATCACTAAAGTTCCGGCAGCTATCATTAGTGGTAGTATTATAAAATACATGAGTATTCTTTTCACGCCATGTAATCGATCCTCTTTTACTTTGTTATCGTATGGAGGATGAATGGCATCAACAGGACAAGCATTATGGCATAACTCACAATTGATACAACCTTGTTTTGTAATTTGAATTTTCCAAAGAGAAACTCTGGAGAATAAACTCAATAAAGCTCCGTAGGGACATATAAATCGACAAAATGGTCGTCCGGTAAAAATAGCAGCAATCAAAAGTAAAGCACCAAATAATATTAAGCCAAAATCTCCGCCAAGTCTGAAAATCCCGATGAAGGGATCAAAGCGACAAATGATAAAGCTACTCCTAGTAACCGCATATAAAATACCGAATATGAGATATACCCATGGAATAATACTCAATATTGAAGTAACAGATTTAGATAAACGGTAATTTTTAATATTGACCAGTTCCTGTAATGCTCCAAAAGGGCAAACACCTGCACAAAATACCCTGCCAAATAAAAAGGCAAAAATGATGGGTAGTATAAAAAACAGCAATACAGAAATAGGCAGAATATACGTGTGATCAGCAATAGCTAAAGCAACATTTTGAACAGATCCGATACTACAAACACATCCACTTCTGAAAAATCCAAAGTAAGCTACTGAGATGATTGACACCCAGATGATGGGTTTTCGTGTTTGTTTTTTTATGACAGCCCAGGCTACAAAACTCATTAAAGCTATCAGTAAGATAATATCAATATATAGCCAAAGTTGTTCGTTAGGCTGTGCATAGCTGATATCAGGATATTGGTAACCTGACTCAAAGTCTGGTTTGGGAAACCTGTTTTGAGCGGTAGCATAGGTGACCAGTATAATGGATGATATAATTGATATAATACGTTTCATTTTTTAATTATTGTAAAGTATTAAGACAAAAGATTATGCTGTGTTTTACACTCAGCAACGGACACAAGCTTTAGGCAGATTTTAAATTGAAAATTACTTTTAACTTGGACCTTTTGACTTTTTACTTATTTGCATTACCCTTTTAATTTATATGCTTGTTCAATTGGAACTCTGGTGATTGCATTTGAAGGACATACTTTAGCTATGGCACATTCATTACAATCTTTACATAAATCTCTTTTGATTTGCAGATATAAAGAGCCATTACCGAATGAAGTACAGCCTTTTACGCATTTTCCACATCCAATGCACAAGTCCTCAATGATCTCGTATTCAAAATAAGGATCTTCCACAAATTTTCGTTGAATAGCACCTGTAGGGCACATTAGATTTTCGGCAGCAGTATTTAGCTCTTTTACATTTGAACGATAGTAGCCTCCGCATAAGTCGCAATATCCACAAACCTTATTTGCATGAAAACACTTAACTGCAGAAACATATAAAACACAGTCTGTTTCGCATCTTCCGCATTGCGTACATTTGGCTGGATCTATTTGCCAATAATAGGATGTTTCCTCCTTTTTACCGGTTTTACTAAACAGAAAACCTGTTGTGGCAAGTATGGTTCCTCCTGCAATACCAGAGCCAACAACCTTAAGAAACTGTCGTCGCTCTATCGGACTCTTTTTATGTTGATTATTCTTGCTCATTCTTTAACCTTTAAATCGTGATTCCTTCTTTTAAAGGACAGTTAATTCCACAACTGGAACATCCACTTTTATTGGCCAGCGTTTTATCATACTGAAATGTTGAAACCATATTATTTCCTGCTATCATAATTTTATCCAGATCCACTTTTACACGATAGGCCTTATTACCTCCACCCATTTTACTTACATCAAGTAGCATGTTTCTAAAATTACCTTCGCTGTCGTAGCAACTGATTCGAGGGTTTCCTTTTTCTGAAGTGATGATTTCACCGGCAGAAGTATAATCGATGTAAACCGGATTACAACAACCGCAAAATTTTCCCGGTGCATTACCAGGTTCTCCAAACGAACCCAAATATTGTCCTTTTACAGAATAACGTTCTACACAATGTCTTCCCGGATTGGAACAGTAGATACTATTGTTGGCATAGGTGATACCAAAGGTGTAACTTGGGATGATAAACCTATTGGGACTCTCAATAAATCTTTCCAATTGACCGTCAATAGTATATTGACAAATGTTTTTGTTGGATGCATCAGTAACAAAAAGATGATATGGTGAAGCAGCTATAGAGCAATAGTCTGAGTTTTCACCACAAGCTTCCCACTCATTTTTAAGGTCTCCATCAAAGTTATAAACCATAATCCGAGAAGGGAATAAAAGATATATGCTATCGTTTTCAACTGAAATATCCCGGAGATTTGGTGCTATTGAAAATTGTTTTTTTAATTGAGCAGATGAATTGTAAATGGCAATGTTGTTACTTGTTGCCACAACCATCTGGTTTTTATAGATCTCAAATCCATTAATTTCATCTGATGTACTAAAAGATGAAACTAATTTATATGGTGATTGAAATGGTTCATTGGAAATGGCATCGTTGTTTGACAATAAGCCTTCACTCTCATTTTTTGATGCGTTGATTCTGTTCCCAATTAAGTACCCTGTGGTTCCAATAATAGTTCCTCCGGCAATGACAGAACCTGCCATCTGAAGAAAACTCTTTCGGGATATTTTTTGTTTGTTTATTTTATTTGAGTCCATTTTTCAATCGTTATAGAATCAATATTTATGTTTAATCCAGGTTGTTAATTCTCTTTTCTTCTGTAGACGTCAATCTTATTATGATTGGCTACCCATAAGGTATTGTCAATATTTTTTATTTCGTAAGCATGATATCCACCTCCTAATAAGCGAGGATTTAAGACAACTTCCTGAAATTTTCCATTTTTGTAGCGGCATATGCGAGGTGATCCCTTTTCTGAAGTATAAAGATCTCCCTTGCTATTAAAACTGATGTAGGCAGGATTACAACACCCTGCAAAAAATCCTGCTTCAGTTCCCGGTCCTCCAAATGAGGCTATAAATCTTCCTTTTAAAGTATATGATTCAATCAAGTGTCTTCCCGGATTTACACAATAAATTGTATCATTTTTATGAGTGATGTCAAAAGCATGACTTGGCGTAATAAAATCATGTGGACTATTGATGAATTGAACAAAGTTTCCATCAGTAGTATATTGACAAATATTTTTGTTACTGGCATCTGTTACAAAAACAAAATTTTCTACTATTGTAAAAGCACAGTAATCAGATAAATCACTACACGCATTCCATCCAAAAACAGAATCACCTTTTAATGAATAAACCTCAATCATTTTTGAGTAGAGCACAAATATTTTATTGTCATACAAATGTATATCTCTGACTTCCGGTTTAGTTTTGAATGATAGTTCTTTGATGCCCTTGCTATTGTATTTTAGGATGTTATCGTTATGTAATACAAATATATCTTTGTTTAATACTGCAAATGCCTCAATCGTATCTTCAAGTTCTATGGTGTTTACTTTAGAGTAATAACTAATAAAAGTATTAACCGTGTCGGTTTCAACAAAGGTTGTCTTATCCTTATTCACCGATTTTATTATATACACGATGAATCCGGCTACCATCACAAAAATGAAAAAGTTAATAATGACCTTTATTGTATTACTCATAACAATATTTATTTTGACGAATTTTAGATTGTTTTATCAATCAGCTATTTTAAAGCATTTTACATGATGAGCATCTCTTAAAATCAGATTTCCATCGGCATAGGTCATTGGCCCCCATGCATCTATACCATCCATCACGCGTTGTTTTTTTATGAGTTTCATCTCTTTGTTTAAAACTTGATAAACATACAGTTCACCGTCATCTTTTAAAGCAAAGAGGTGTTTGTTGATGACCATATATGGCCCTAAGCCAAAACGTTCTTCTGCACCAGAACTCCATAAAGGGTTATGTAAATCAGTAGGAGCGTAACAAACCAGCTTTCCTCGTAATCGGCCGCCATCTTTAGGCATTACACTAATCAACATATTATTATAGAAAATAGGTGTTTGTTGCTCACACGAAATACCTGAATTGGGCTTATATTGATCGGTAACTTTAGCTATCCAGTTATTTCCTGATTTTGTTATTTCTACCAATGCACCACCAGTACCATAACCCGCAACCATGAAAAATTTATTGTCGGCTACTTTTACAGGAGAAGGTGCTACAACTGATGGTTGCCATTCGTTGGTTTCCCACAATAATTTGCCTGTGTTTTTACCTTCAGCTGCTATACCACATATTCCGCCAACACCTGTGTAAACGAAAGTTTTCTGTCCTTTCAAAGTCATCGGAATAACTGAAGAGTGTGACATCTTGTATCCTAAATTATTGGGCGTACTCCAGATTACTTCGCCAGTATTACAATCTAGTCCTGTTAGTAAGATATTTTTGCCAGCTGGTGCCAGGACTAAAACATCATTCTCAACAGTAGGACATTGACCAGTATACCAAAACGGAACTTCAGATTCATACTCTTTTTGCATATCGAGTGTCCATTTTAAATCACCGGTTTGAGGTTCGCAACACATCACATGTCCTTCCGGACCAATGGTAATAATATAGTTGTTTCTAATAACCGGTATGGTTCGCGAAAAACCATGGTTACGTTTAATAGGTACCCGATACCATCTGCGCCATAGTTCTTTTCCGGTTTCTAACGAAAAACAGCGGAGGGCATCCGAACTTAGTTTTTCATCGTAATCTAAAAAGTATACTTTACCATTAAAGATTACAGGAGCAGCATGTCCTTCGCCGGTTTCTACACTCCAAAGTTCAGGGAATGAATCCTGAGAAGTGTTAATCTTTTCTGCTGTTTGTAAAATGTTATCATAATTTTCTCCTCTGAAACCAGTCCATTTTCCGGTTAAAGCTGAGTTTTCTTCTTCATACTTCATGAAGAACTCACCAATTTTAACGTCATTGGCAGAACGAGCCAGGTTTTCCGGGCGATTATCAGCACCCGGAGCCTGGATAGTAAAATTTTCATTTGAAGGCATAACATGCCATCCTACCATTAACAAAAAGTAAATGAGTATGATACCTATAGTTACGCCTTGGATGATTTGTTTTTCTTTGGTCATGAATTGTTTAATAAATTAACCAGCTTATTTAATTTGATAAGCCATTAAAGAATCTCCATGTCTAACATATAAAATACCTTTGTATATTACTGGATGAGCCCAGTGTTGAGCAGTCCCCAATGTAATGTTAAAGCGGCTTATAATGTCAAATTTTTCAGGTGTAGCTTTAGCTAAGATCATATCGCCTTTGTCGGTATAGCAATAAAGCATGTTGTTGTTGGCAATAATATTGCCCATTGCAAGACCTGATTCCTGATATTTGATCTCTCCTGTATTCCAGTCTACACAAAACCAGTAGCGGTTTTTATCACCTGAACCATAAGCATAATCACCAACCTTAACCATGGCACCAATTCTGTTATCTAATAAAGCCGATTCCCAAACTTTTTCAACGCTTTTACCTCCGTTAACCAGTTTAAGCATTACAGAACCTGCTCCGTAACCGCTTGTACATAACAACATGTTATTGCTATAAACAGGTGTATTGGCATGAACAGACCAGCGATTTGTTTTTTCAAATGTCCATAGCGTTTTACCCGTTTTAACATCAACACTAATTACATGATTTGCAGTGATGGTAACAATTTGAGGGACCTCCTGATCATCAATGTATAGAGGAGAACAATAAGCAGAAAGATCTCCGGCTCCTTCGCTGGTCCAAATAACATCACCTGTTTTTTTATTAAAGGCTACAATGTTTTTAGTTTTACCTCCGGGAGTTGCAATTACCATATTGTCTACAATCAGAGGAGCTTCATTTAATCCCCAGGTAATATTTGAAGCATCAAAAGCTTCTAAGATTTCTTTTTTCCAGATAAGATCAAGTGTTTTTTGTTTGAAACAATAAATTTCTCCCATTCCACTGATCAGGTATAGCTTATCATCGTTAATAGTTACAGTACCTCTAGGGCCAGGGAAACTTTTTGACCATTCAGTACCGTATTCTTTCTGTTGAATTAGTTTACCATTTAAATCAAATACATAAATAAAGCCTACCTCATCTTTGATTCCTGTTACGTATAATTTATCATCAGCAATAGCTACAGATGAATGACCTTCGCCTAAGCCTTCGTAATGCCAGTTCATTTTTGGTCCGTTTTCAGGCCATGATTCTAAAAGTCCCTTTTCATTGTATACGCCAGAACGATCCGTTCCTCTCCATTGAATATTATCCTGAGCATTCGTTAGGAAAGAAACAAAAAGGAAACATAAAATAATTACATTTTTCATTTTTAGTTTTTTAAGTTGTTATTGTCTGATATTTAGTTTTATATGATATTAAATATTTACTTCGTTATATTCTGGTTCTTTGTGTTTTATGATGTGTTTATAATTCTTTAATGCGCTTAGTGAAAAAGTAATATTATACATCTCTTCAGAGTACCATAAACGTGAAAAATAAAGGCCTATGGGCTCTGGTTTTAATAATTCCTGATTCGTGAATTTTAAATGCAAATAATCTAGAGCTTTGTTTAAAGTATTGATATCAACTTTATCATGAAAGCAGGTTAAAGCACTTAAAGCTCTTGCTGTTAGCGTAACTTTTGATGATACATCTTTAGCTCCACCCCAGCCACCATCTTGATTTTGTGTGTTTAATAAATAGTCAACTCCTTTTGCTGACATTATAATTGCTATAGGATGATCAATGCCAGATAAGTATTCTGCTGTGATGGCAGTTCCATAAACAGGATTTCGCTCATCTTTGGCATTTTGATCGCCAAACCATAACGGTGTCCATGAACCATCGGTAGCTTGTTCTTTTTGCATCCATTTGAGCATGCGATTCATACTTGTGATGCATTTCTTTTTTGTACTTATATCCAAATCATCTTTCCATAACTGAAAAGCAAGTAAGGTATGCGCTGTAATATCAGGACTACTTTTATCAAAAGGTAATTTTCCCCATCCTTTACAAAATGTTGGCATTCCACCATCTCTGTTTTGCAAGTTGAGCAACCATTCTATTCCTTTTGTTATCGTTTGGTCATACTTTCCTTTTGTTAGTATATGGAGTGCAACCAAAGCTCCGGCTGTATCATCTGCATCGGGAACAGAACCAGGTAAGTTAGTCCAGCCCCAGCCACCTTCCTGTGCTCCGGTAAAATGATGTTTGTAAGTAAAGGCATTTCGCTTTATTTGATCAGCTAATACTTCTGGATGCTCAATATCTGTATTTAAAGCTCTTACACTTAAAGCAGTAACCCACGCTGATAAGTTGCTGTCAATAGGCCACGAACCATCAGAACGAATAGAATCAAGTAGAAATTGAACGCCTTTTTGAGTAGAAGCATGACTTTGGTATTTTGCTCCACACATACACATTACAACAAAACCTGTAAGTGGAGCAGCCTCAAGAAAACCGCCATTTGAAGGTTGTAGTTTTTCAAGAACGCTTAAGGACGGATTAATAAATGATTGCCTGATGATATTTCTTCGGCCTTTTTTATATCTAAGTATTCCAACGGCAATAAGAGCAGGAATCGCATAACTAACAACAGGAAGCCTGAAAAACCTGAATAACTTTTGTGGTAATACAGAAACTTCAAACGGAAGCTGTGGAATGTTTTTCCAGGAAGAAATTACCCCTGCCAACGCACACATCACCAAAATAGGAGCAGAAAAGGTTAAATCCTTGCCGTAGTATTTTAAAACACCATCGATAATATGTTGGTCTGTTAGTCCTTTAAAATGATTGACAATATAATTCTTCGTTTGCTCTGGAATATTACCTGTAGCACTTAAAGTGGCATAGGAGAGAAGTGTCGCCGTCATATTTGATGGACTCTCCGGACTATCGCCCCAGGAACCATCTGGTAGCATATTATGATGAAGCCATTGAATGCCTTTTTGAATATAGAATTGATGCTTTTCTCTATCTTCCATAAATAATGCAAAAACAGCAACAGATGTAGAAATAGCACTGGACGATAAAAATCCGGTCCATAATCCATCTGCATTTTGTCTTCTAAGGAGTTCATCCTTAAGAAAATCAATCATTGTGTTTACTTTACTATTTTGCATTATTTAATAATATAATTGTTCTTTTATTCTTACTCCATGCTCTTTGCTCTTTACTCTCTGCTTATAAACATCCAAGAGCCAATAATCCATAAAAACAATATTCAACATCACTTTTATCATCCATTATTGTTCCTACAAAACCGCCAGATTCTGACCAATGGGCTTCAATAAAATCCATTACCGGATAATTCGGTTTTTCTCCATAACAGCTTAAAACAAATAGAGCAGTTGCCGTTGAAAGTAAATCCGGAACTGGAGAGTTTTTAGCTGCACTAAAACCACCAGTTGGATTTTGAAATGCTTTTAATGCAATCAAATCTTCATTATTATCGTATCCTTTTAGTTGTCCTAAAACTGATAAAGCTGCAGCAGTGGCATTAGCCGATGCATGCACTCCGGATTCACTATTTTTATATCCACCTTTCTCTATGTGATAATTTTCCAGATTACTAACAACATCTTTACTTATTTTATTACCGGTATCTTCAGTCAATAGCATCCATATATATTGAGTATATGGGGCATATATATCCTGATTTGGGACACTGATAAATTCACTTAAAGGCTTAATATTTTGTTTTTTAAGTAATCCAATACCTGTAATAACTTTTCCCATCTTTATAAGCTGATATATTAAATAGCATCGCTTTAAAGCAGCATAATGAATCAGATCAAGTTCCTCCTTCTTATGTGTATTTAAGTATTCAATCATTTTTTTTGTATCAAGCTTAATTTTAAAAACGTAACAAAGCGTCCAACCAAACAGGGTATAATATAAATCTGACTTGCCAGCTTTGTCCTTAAAAGATTGATCATCCAATAATTGAGATTTAATATAACCTTCAAAATATTCTCGGGCCTCGTTTCCAAGAGACTCTTTTCCTTTTAAAAGACGTTCTAATATTTTAGATGAAACTGTATCTGTCATTTCAATATCTTTTCAGTAACTCTGAACAGAAGTCTTTTTAGCTCAATATTTTGTATGCTTTCAATAATGTTTAAGGCCTGATTATGATAATCTTTTACCATAATTTCAACGGCATCAATAGCTTCATTTAATGTATCAATGTTTTCTTCTGATTTTAGAAATACTTTAATTTCATCTTGATGCAACATAGTATGCACAAATAGATCATCAGTTGTATTTTCGCATATTGTTGCTAATACTGCTGACGGACGAATACTAAGCGTTTCATTATCGTTAAAATCTTCAATATCATCTTTAAGCTGATAGGCTATACCCAAAGCCTTTGCATATTCACTTAATAGCTGTTTTGTTTCTTCATTATTATCTACACAAATAGCTCCCATTAAAAGGGAAACTTCAAAAGCAGGGACTGTTTTATGACAAAAGATATCCAAAACAAAATTCATGTTTAAGAACTTAGGATTCTTACTCCATTCCAGCTCCATGCCTTGTCCTTTGCATAATGCAATATGGGCTTCAGATGCTACCTTAAAAAGTTCAATATGTTTACATTGAGCAAGTAACCTGTAACCCTCACCCAGATACATATCTCCAACGTTGATGGCTATTGGAACCCCATAGGCTTCGTTAATGGTTTTTTTACCATAACGAAGAGAATCTTCATCCTGAATATCATCGTGTACCAAAGATGCTTTATGGAAACACTCAATGGCAATGGCAGCCTGTTTTACTTCCTCAGGTATTTCGTTTTTCCCATTCAGTGCCATATAAGTGGCTGCTAAGAGATAGGGTCTCCAACGTTTACCTTCATCACTCATCCACTCTCTCATAATTAATGAAGTATGGTCGTTAGATGTAGTTAAAGTATTTTCCAGATTCTCTTTCGAAAACCAATCTTGTATATTTGATTTTAATTGATCGTAATCCAATAAGGTAGTTTCCTTAGATGAATGCATTTCCATGATCTCGCGAACGTACGCTTCATCTACTTCGGTATCTATACAACCATCCTTATTTAATGGTATAGCCAAACCGGGTACAGCATGATTGATTAACAGAGGAAAAGTCTTTTCCAGAGACTCTAAACAGCTTACTCCAATAATGGCATCAATAACTCCACTCTCAACCAAACCAATTACTGATGTAAATCCTTCTGCAACCAGGCTCATCATACCCAACTCTTCTGCTTTGGTTTGTAAATCAGGAATATTACAGTTGCCACATAAGTTGCATAATAATCCTAAATCATCAATTTCAGCTTTGCAGTTTTTGGAATTGCTTAAGCATTTGGGTAATAGTAATATTCTTTTTTCCAATGGGATGGATGCCACAGTTTCAAACCAAACCGCATTGTTTATTTCTACCATTATCCATCCTTTTATTGCGGATTCAAGAGAATTGACTGTGATGAACTCTATAGCCAGTGATGTTAATGAATTCATAGACAATGGTGGACTTAGCTTTTTATTTTTCACGAACAGGTTTAGCGCCGACCTTAATTGTTTTCGGACTTCTAAACCTGACGGTACTTTATATTTAAACTGCGTTTTTTCCATACTATTTTCATTATTAACCATAAGCACCAAAACCAAAGAAATACTTCTTCTTCATTAATTTATAAAAAATATTTTTCTCAGGTACTTCTCTCCCTCTTTGATCATGACCAGCAACAGGTATCATGTTTTTATATTCTGATATAACCGTGTTTCGTGTAGTTGTATCCACAGCGTTGTGTTTCTCAAGAAATTCTGCCAGTCCCCGAGGATCCTCCAGCAAAATACAACCTCTCGAGTTTTTAACGGTTAATGCTCTCAAGTTTGATAAGAAATCAGATTGTTCAAAAACTTCTGTAAGGTTCGATGCATCTTGGTTTAGGTACTCTTTTGCCATTTGCAACGGAGGACAAAATTCAACAGCTCCGTTGGGGGAGATATGATGACTCATTCCTGTTGCTGCAGGACAAAGAGCATTTCCATGTGCATCCCAATAGGTTTCAATTATAAATAAGGGCGCATCCTTACGTTGCTCAACAATAAATTTTCGGAGTTTATATATCTCTTCCTTATCCAAAGCATTTTCAACATTAGGTTTAGGACCAACCGGACGATATATATAGTACCATAAGTAGTGTGCACCTTCTTTTGCCAACAAATCAATATATTCTCTTGAAACTAAATCGTTATAGTTGCTTTTACAGATGCTTGCAGCAGCTCCAAATATAAGTTTGGCCTTTTTACATGCTTTTACTCCAGATAAGCTTTTATTAAAAACATCATTTTTACCTCTTCTGTGATCACTTTCTTCTTTTAAACCTTCGATGCTAATTAATGGTGTAATATTACCTAACTTTTTCATGCGTAGGGCAATATCATCTGTAATTAGCATGCCATTGGTAAACAACTGAAAATAGCAATCTGAATGTTTTTCTAAAATCTCAAATAAACCTTTATATAACAGCGGTTCACCTCCCAGTATACCGAAAAAATAGGATCCTTTCTTTTTACTTTCAGTGATGATACCATCCAATTGTTCAGGTGTCATTGTTTTCTTTCCTCCCGGAGTTACCCAACAACCACTGCACGAAAGATTACAGGTTTCAGTTATTGAAATCATGATAAAAGCAGGGAAGAAGGGATCTCCTTTAGCCTGCCTTTTCTCGAATTGATTTATATTTTTAAGATTTCGCCAACCAAAATTATATGCAAATTTCCATACCAGCCTTGGTGAGCATTCCAAGGGAACTCGCATTGCAGTTTTAAAATTGGCAGCATATTCTCGTAAAGTCATTATTCGTCTTTTTTTAGCAATGAAAACCTGCTTCTGTTTTGTTGCAATCTGTATTGAAGTCGTTTTTGATACATCGCCTGCTTATCTTCTTCTGTAAAAGATTCTTCAATCTCTGTTCCTCCGTTTATAGGCGATTTTTCGTACTTGGGAAATATAATGGCCAGGCTAGGACACATCCTTGCACATGCAGGACAATTGTTTTTACAATTTTCTGGATTGGTAACTATTACTTCATGATCTTTAATTGTATAAACTCCAAAAAGACAAAAGTCATTACATTTACCACAATTGGTGCATCTCGATTTATCAATTACAGGATACCATGCATCAGTACCTGGTGATTTTGGTAAATCTTCAATTTGCTGAAGTATATCTTGATAATCTGCTGAAGACGTAACATCTTTTTTTTCATCATTAATATTACAACTATTTAAAACTTCCTTTTCGGATTGAGTTCTAATATTTATAATACGCTCTGACTTGATGTTGCAGCTATTCAAATGAGAAGTTATTGCTCTTGTATGACAAGCCATGATAGTACCTTGAGCAATTTTTTTAATTTTCTCCGGATCTTCAGTAACAATAGCACATAGATCATCTACCAATGTAACCTGATTGCCTTTATGTATTAAATTACTGGCAATTGAAGCAACTTTTTCCTTATCAATAAAAGATCTTGATTTACAGCAGCAAATTGTAATGTTATCAGATGGCATTTTATTTACATTTTATTTCGGAAATTTAAATTACAATCTTTTATGGTTGCTACTCTTATTTATTTCATAAAAAAGAAAAATATACCTATAAAAACGAAATATAAATAAGACAAAAAACTCTTTTAATCTCTGATATTTAATCGGCTATGAATAGTGTTTTTAGTGCTTCGCTTTTGTAGGAAGCTATGGTACTTACATTTTTTTATCTAATAATTAAATCTTTATAGCTTTCAATTAACATCTATTTGTTATTATTTACATGAGTATATAAAAGTCAGTAAAATTGAACCTTGTGGAGGTATATTATCCTCAAACTGTGAAAAAAAATAAAAAAAAGTATATTTTTATTTGGCGTTTAAACGATTAAACATTAAGTTTGTGATGAAATATTTAATAATTGGATCAAAGTCCGATTTCGAAAACCTTTTATACGCAAGTTGTTTTTAGAACAATAAATAAATTTAGTATGGCACAAAAGAAAACTTCATTAAAAGATATAGCAACCAAAGTAGGGGTTTCTACAGCCTTGGTTTCTTATGTTTTAAACGGCAAGATGAAAGGCCGTATTAGTGAAGAAGTAGCCAATCGTATTAAACAGGTTGCCAAAGAATTAAATTATCATCCCAATCAAATTGCCAGAAGTCTGAAAACCAATAAAACCAATTCAATTGGCTTATTATTGGCAGATATCTCTAACCCTTTTTCATCACAAATTGCACGCATTGTAGAAAATGAGGCAGACAAGATGGGATATGCTGTTATAATTGGTAGTTCGGATGAGAGTGTTGAAAAATCAGAAAAGATTATAGAAGTTTTTCTTAACAGACAAGTTGATGGTTTGATTTTATCTCTCCCAGAAAAATCGGAACAAATTGTAGCAGATTTAAAATCCAAGGATATACCATTTGTGTTGCTGGACAGATATTTCCCCTCAGTGGCTGCAAATTCTGTAGCTATTGATAATTTTTCAGCTTCAGAAAGTGCTGTGAATCATCTGTTATCTAATAATTATAACAATATTTGTATCATAAGCTATGATACAGAATTGGTTCATCTTAATGAAAGATTAAGGGGGGCAACGGAGCAAAAGGAGATCAATTCTACAGTTGGAAAAGTGCGTTTAGGTCATATTCAGGAAGATGTGGAATGTGCAATTGATAAGTTTTTAAACACTGAACAATCAATCGATGCGATATTTTTTACATCCAACCTATTAACAATTTCAGGACTTAAATATTTAAATAAGAAAAAAGTAATTATTCCTGAGGATATGGGGGTAATTGCATTCGATAAAACGGATGCCTTTGATTTATTTTATACATCCATATCGTATGTAAATCAGCCTCTTAATAAGTTGGGAAGAGAAGCTGTAAGATTAATGCATCAGGCTATTAATGATAATACTAAGCGAGAACAGATATTTCTGTTAGCGGAACTCATCGTTCGGGATTCAACTTCTCGAAAATAATATTTTTTTAAATGAATGTTTAAACGATTAAACACAAAGAGCTAGAGAACGAAGGAAAGAAAATGGTTTAATTATAAACAAATGATAATCAAATAATATTTTTTTAATTATTTGTTTAAACGTTTAAACAGGGATCAACTTAAATAAATTATTAAAATGACGCTTACAAAATCAAAAAATCAATCTGTAATATGTTATGGTGAAGTTCTTTGGGATATTTTTCCAAATCAAACAAAACCAGGTGGGGCACCGATGAATGTAGCTTATCACCTTAATAAATTTGGTGTCAATAGTAAAATGATTAGTCGTGTAGGTACTGATAAGTACGGGCAAGGACTATTGCAAATACTTAACAGATGGGGCATTTCTACTCATCATTGTCAAATTGATGATGTAAACCAAACCGGTATTGTAAATGCCATTGCTAATCAGGATCATGAGATGAGTTATATCATCAGAGAGAATGCAGCCTGGGATAACATTGAATTTAGTGAACATCATATCAAAGAAGTAAAAAATGCGGATGCTTTTGTTTTTGGCACATTGATTACTCGAAATGAAACATCGAAGCAAACACTGTATAAACTATTGAACTATGCAAATTACAAAGTCTTTGATATTAATCTACGTCCTCCGTTCTATGATAAGGAAACCATAGAATATCTACTAAATCAATGTAATTTACTCAAATTGAATGAGTCAGAACTTCAATTAATCAGCTCTTGGTACTCTTGCGAAAGTAATGAAGGAAGCAGTAATGTTCATTTTCTTCAGGACACTTATAAAATAGATGAAATCATTGTTACAAAGGGGAGTAAAGGTGCAACCTATTATAATTTGGAGCGTAAATATTTTGTACCAGCCAATAAGGTTAAGGTAAAAGATACTGTAGGAAGTGGTGATTCTTTTTTAGCTGCCTTCCTTGCTAAAAAAATTCAGAACGAACCTATTGAAACCGGAATGTACTATGCTTCTGCATTAGGAGCCTTTGTTACTTCTCAGGAAGGAGCCTGCCCTGATTATAAAATTGAATCTCTTGATCAACTGTTAGTAAAATAACACTTAAAAATCATCTTGAAATTAAAAAAATGTCAGCTATGAATACTACAAACTACAATACACAAAGTATATCCAAAAAAAATCTTCTTCCTTTTATTTTAGTCACACTGTTATTCGGACTTTGGGGATTTGCTAATGCAGTTACAGATCCTATGGTTCAGGCCTTCAAAAAGGTGCTGGAGTTATCCAATTCACAGGCAGCCTGGGTTCAAATGGCTTTTTATGGTGGTTATTTTTGTATGGCCCTGCCAGCTTCACTGTTTATGAAAAAGTACTCGTATAAAGTCGGAATTTTAATAGGTTTAGGACTTTATGCAACCGGAGCTTTATTATTTTATCCTGCAGCTATTACAGAACAGTTTTGGTTCTTCTGTTTAGGATTGTATATTTTAACTTTCGGTTTGGCATTTTTAGAAACAGCAGCCAATCCTTATGTATTGTCATTGGGAAGTAAAGAAACAGCAACCAGACGATTAAATTTAGCACAGGCTTTTAACCCTGTAGGACTATTAGGAGGATTATTGATAGCTCAGCAATTTGTACTTAAAAACTTAAAGTCTGATGATATTCAGAATTTTGCAAGTTTAGATGAAGCTTCAAAAGTAATTATCAAAACAACTGATTTAATGACCATTAGAAATCCTTATGTGATTTTAGGTTTAGTGATTCTTGGTATTTTTGTATTGTTTCTTGTCAATAAAATCCCGGAATCAAAAAATAAAAAGAAATCAACCTCTGAAAATATATCAGATGCTTTAAAGGCACTATTAAAAAATAAGAAATATACTTCCGGAGTAATTTCCCAAACGCTATATATCGGAGCACAAATTATGTGTTGGACTTATATTTATCATTATGCTGAAGCAGGCAATATTGATAATGTTACTGCAGGCTACTATCAATTTGCTGCTTTTATTCTATTTACGTTAGGTCGTGGTGTGGGCACTTATTTATTAAAGTTTGTGAGTGAAGGTAGGTTATTGGGTATATATGGTATGCTTGCAGCAGTTTGTGTTACAGGAGCTGTGTTTTTAAATAATACCATTGGACTAAATTGTATTGTGTTAGCCTCTTTTTTTATGTCAATTATGTATCCAACAATCTTCGGAACAGCACTTAGTGGCTTGTCAGAAGAAGAATCAAAAATTGGTTCAGCAGGTTTAGTTATGGGTATTGTAGGAGGTGCGTTAATGCCAAAATTACAAGGTTCGATAATTGATATCGCAGGTAGCGGTGTTTCAGATATACAAGTGATGGGAATTTCAGAAGTGAATCTATCGTTTTTATTACCGCTAATTTGCTTTGCCTTTGTGAGTTGGTATGGATACTCTGTATCCGGAAAAAAGTACGATGCAAAGTCTTTTTTGCAACCTAAAGCACAAAAGAAATTAAGCTATAATTATGAAGTTTAACACTTCAAAACATGAATACCACCATCCCTGGATTCTTTAATGTTAGAAGTTTAACTGTTCACAGTTAGGCTTAACCATTCAATTAAAAACAAATTTTAGACACATGAAATGCGCTATGAAAATTGTGATTTCTATGACGTGCACCTTTCTCATGTCATAAAAAGATCAATTTTGGCGAGTTCCATCTGGCAATAAAAATCAAATGATAAAAACATGAAATCTACAATATATTATATTTTGGTATCTGCTTTTTTGTTTATTGGATCAATATTAAAAGCACAGGTTGTTATTACAAATACTAATTTTTCGATGGGAACCACAGGAAGAATTGGTATAGGAACATCTCCAAATGGAGAAGGAATGCAATGGAAACCTCTGAATCTTTCAGGACAGGGATCACTTGCAGGAAGAATGGAGCAATATGACTATATGGATTTGTTACCTGCGATTCATTTTACTCCCTTGAGTGAAAGAAAAGATACCACAAGTGTCACATTACAAGTGCGACTTGGTATGTATTCGCAAAATGGACAGTTTATGGGTAATGTGAGTTCACGATCACCTCAAGGATTAACTTTTATATTACCCGAGACCTATGTTGAAGCCAAAAATATTATGGGTAGTGACTGGTCTGCATGGGTTGGTGTTAGGTTTAGACGATATGATGATATACATATTTGCGACTACTTTTATTTTGATGATCATTCGGCACAAGGAGCTGGATTTAGTTATAAAAACACCGAATTGGCCATATACATGCCATCATCATCTGATTCATCAGGAATATACCCATATAATTACGAAATAACCGTTAAAGGTGCTACCAACCCTGCAATTCGTCAACGAATGGTTTTTGTGGGAGAGCATACTATGAATTTTAAAGGAGGGAATTCTCTTAAACTGTTAGGAGAGTATCATTATGTAGCCGATAATTCAGAAAATGTAGATCACCCATATCCTGCTGATAATGGGTGGGTATTGGGAGCAAAATTAAATTCCCCTCTAAAAACAAAAATAGGAGGGTCGTTTAACCAGTTTGCAATCAGATACGGACAAGGTATTGCGAATGGAGGTGATAATGGCAACACATGGACCTGGGCTACCTATGGAGCTCCTGATAAAAATGGAAAGTACACAAATGCTTATTCAATTACTATGGTAGAACACTTTTTGTTGAATTTACATAAAAACTTTAGCATCAATGGTTATGGCATTTATACCAATAGTAAAGGTGGTGCATCAAGTAATCATAAGGCAGAGTTTTTTGACAAAAGTGAAATTTATAACAGAAAAACAGATTTTGTAGTAGGTGCTCGTTCATTGTATTATGTGAAAAACTGGTTGCATTTAATCAACGAGGTTCATTATGCCACCCGAAAGGATGGAAATAATCCAACAGCATCTATGTGGAAATTTTCATTTGCACCGACTATAGTACCTCTTGGCAAAAAAAATGCATGGTGCCGACCACATATTCGCCTGGTTATGTCAGCAGCAAAGTATAATGATTACGCTAAGGATAATCAATATTCACCATACCTTCAACTGAATAATAAAAGCTGGGGAACATATATCGGAATAAAAACAGAAATGTGGTTATTCTAATACTTTACACTTAAATTTATAATTATGCCAACTTTTGGAACTTCATATTTATCATTTATTCCTCACTGGTCTGCAGAAGGAGGAAAATATGCAATAGAAAAAACTGCAGAATATGGATTTGATCTCCTGGAAATAAGTCTGCCATCATCTCTGGAATTTGACGTAAAGACGGTTAAAAGGCAGTTGATGGAGAATAATATAAAGGCCAGATTCAGTTTAAACTTACCCAAAGACTGTCATATGCCTTTGTATCCTGAAAAGGCTTTGAAACTTATAAAATCAGCTGTCAATATTGTTTCAGATATGGGTGGTGATTTTTTAGGAGGAGTATTGCATTCTGCAATCGGTAGTTTTACTGGTCAGCCATGTTCAATAAATGAACGGGAAACAGTAAAGCAGGTGTTTTTAGAATTAGCCAGGTATGCTCAGGGACATGGTGTAACCATAGCACCAGAACCAATTAATCGTTACGAAAGCTATGTTTTTACTGCAGCAGATGAGGTTTTGGATATGATTGAATCTATTAACATGCCAAACCTGGGATTGCATTTGGATACATTTCACATGAATATTGAAGAAAGAAACCTTTATGATCCGATTATCAGGGCAGGGAAAAAGTTAAAGCATACTCATATTACAGAAAGTGATCGGGGAATGACCGGAGAGGGAAATGTAAATTGGGATTTATTTTTTAAAGCGTTGTCAGAAATTGATTATCAGGGACCACTAGTTCTTGAAAATTTTTCTTCAGAGATAAAAGAGCTAGTTGGACCTACCTCTTTATGGCGACCATCAAAATATAATTCAGAAGATTTAGCAAAAGGAAGTCTTTTGTTTATGAAACTAATGGTTGATAAATGGTATCGCAATTAACATAGAATTTTATCCAAGAATAATTATAATAATTTCAATTAGTCAAAAGAGGAGGTAAGTATTTGCCTCCTCTAATCGTTTTAATTACTATTATGTATTTTGTTTTCAAATAGTTTGTGTATATATTCACATCTATCTTTTTAACGATAGAGTAAAATTTTAAAAATTCAGGGGTAGCAGCATAATTTTTAAAATTAACTATTAAATCAAAGTATGTTTTCAAAATTTAAATCTCTTACATGGTATTGCCTTTTGGGTATTCTTTCAATAGGTAGTAATAATTGTAATGCACAGGAAAAAGAAGTTGACTTCAGCTATTTAGATTATCACCTGCCATTTGAAGAAAGGGTAGATCTTTTAATGAGTCAAATGACACTACATGAAAAAATCAGTCAAATGACCAATGAGTCAAAAGCGATACCACGTTTGCAGATTCCTGAGTACAATTGGTGGAATGAATGTTTGCATGGGGTTGCCCGATCTGGGTATGCTACTGTCTTTCCTCAATCTATTTCTGTAGCTGCCTCATTTAACAAAGCGTTAATGAAAGATATTGGAACTGTTATTTCTGATGAAGCACGAGCAAAGCATCATGATTTTTTACGTCAGAATAAAAGAACCATATATACAGGTCTTGACTTTTGGTCTCCTAATATAAATATTTTTAGAGATCCCAGATGGGGAAGAGGTCACGAAACCTATGGTGAAGATCCTTATTTAACAGGAGCTTTAGCTACTGAGTTTATTCTGGGTTTGCAGGGAAATGATCCTAAATATTTTAAAACGATTGCTACTTCCAAACATTTTGCAATTCATTCCGGACCTGAAAAATTAAGGCATTCGTTTGATGTGGATGTAAGTGATATTGATTTGTATGAGACCTATTTGCCAGCATTTTATAAAACAATTAAAGATGCTAAAGTATACTCTGTTATGGGGGCATACAATCGTTTTAGAGGGGAATCGTGTAGCGGTCATGATTTTTTATTAAATCAGGTTTTAAGAAATACCTGGGGATTTGATGGATATGTAGTTTCAGATTGTGGTGCTATACGCGATATTGAAACCGGACATCATATCGCAAAAAGTAAACCTGAGGCTGCAGCAATTGGAGTTAAAGGAGGTTGTGATTTAAATTGCGGAAGTTATTATAAAAGTCTGGGTAAGGCTGTTGAAGAAGGATTGATAACAGAAGAACAGATTGATGTTGCGTTACGCAGAATTTTATTGGCTCGTTTTAAAATGGGGATGTTTGATCCGGATGAGGAAGTTCCTTTTTCTAAAATTCCTATTGGCGTAGTTTGTTCTGATGCAAATACTACTTTGGCAAGGAAGGCAGCACAAGAAAGTATCGTACTTTTAAAGAATAGTAATAACATATTACCTCTTTCTAAAAATAAAATTACAAAAATTGCAGTTATCGGTCCTAATGCTGATAATTGGGAATCATTGGTTGGTAATTATCATGGAACGCCTAAAAATCCTGTTACCTTTTTACATGGAATAAAGAACAAAGTAGAGCCTATTGTTGAGGTTCTTTATGCAGAAGGATCGCATTTGAATGATGAAAAATTAAACCTTAAACCTATTCCTTCTGTGTATTTGCAAACGAAAGATGGTAAACAAGGATTAGAAGGTGAATACTATAATAATACAAAATGTTCCGGAGAACCTGTCTTTATCCGAATTGATGATCATATCGATTTCTCCTGGCAATATACTCCCGTATCAAAAGAATTAATTGATACTTTTTCGGTACGCTGGACGGGGTATCTTGTACCTCCTGAAAATGGCACTTATGAATTAGGCTTAATGGCAAAAAGAGGAATGTCTGTTAAAATTGAAGGAAAAGAAATTTCCAATGGCAAAGGTTCAGTGCATCATAACATATACGCTACAGACAGATTAGAGTTGGAAGGTGGTAAAAAGTATGCAGTCGAAATAGAGTTCTATACAGATGATACCAATGCACAGGCTAGTTTATTGTGGGCCAGACCAGATAAAAACCTAATAGATGAAGCAATAAGAATTACAAAAGAAGCTGATATTGCTATTGTTGTTGTTGGTTTATCTCAACGTCTGGAAGGAGAAGGTGGAGATCGTACAGATATCTCATTACCCAAAGAGCAGGAAGAACTAATAAAGGCAGTAAAAGCAACAGGGAAACCAGTTGTATTGGTAATTAATGCAGGGAGTGCTATGGCCATAAATTGGGAAAAAGAAAATATTGATGCCATTCTAAATGTGGGTTATCCGGGAGAGGAAGGCGGAAATGCATTGGCTGATGTTCTTTGGGGAGATTATAATCCGGCAGGTCGATTGCCAATAACCTATTATCGCTCGTTAAGTGAATTGCCTGATTTTAAAAATTATGATATGAAGGGGCGAACTTACAGGTATTATAACGGAGATCCTTTGTATCCATTTGGATATGGCTTAAGTTATACAACATTTGCTTATTCAGATTTAAAACTATCTTCAACTATAAAAGCCGGAGATAGCATTTCTGTTTCAGTAAAGGTGACCAATACCGGACAAATGGCAGGAGATGAAGTTGTTCAATTATATTTGTCAGATAAAAAGGGTTCTACACCACGACCAATAAGGCAGTTGGAAGGATTTGAACGCATACACTTAAAAGCTGGAGAAAGTAAAATAGTAGAATTTATTCTTGAACCACGCCAGTTGTCAATGATAAATAAGAAAGCTCAACGAGTGATAGAAGCAGGAATATTTGATGTTTTTGTAGGAGGAGAGCAACCTGGTTTTACCGGTAATAATAATGCATCATCAACAGAAGTAATAAAAGGTAGTTTTAAAGTAATTGGTCAACAGAGCCTACAAATTAAATAATCATTTATTTAGAAAAAGATATCGAAAGCGAAGTCATTTACTTCGCTTTTGTTTTTTAGTTAAATATCTCGTTGTAAGGCAATGTCATTAAGTAAAATAGATGGGTGATGCTGACGAGGTTTACCAATAGATAAATTTTTATATTGAATAACAGATTGAGAGCAAAAATGCAGACAGGCAAAACAATAGTGGCAGTTATCGAGCCATTGAACTTGTTTGCCATGTAATCTTATATTTTGGAAAGGGCATACCTGCATGCAATAACCACATCTAATACAGCCTTCACCAACAGAAAAGTGATTTTGGTTACCTTTTGCTTCTTTTGATATCAACTGCTTTATATTTCCAACTACAGAGAATTCCTTGTCTATTTCATTTTTCTGATTAATGATATTCAGACTTATTTCAATCACTTTTTCTTTAGCCGCTTTGTAAATCTCATTAGTGTCCTTAGCTTTTGAAATTCTGATATAAGGAAAATGTGCTGCAATCATTGGAACAAAATAAGCAGCATTAAGATTTACATTTATTTTATTCAGATATTTTTCAACTTGAGAAAGCGTATTTCCCAACTTTGGACTTGCTCCGGTAACAATTACAAATACATATTTGGGATGAAGAAAACTTACTTCTGTTAAGAATTCTTTGACAACACATGGAATGGTCATAAAATGAATAGGAAATATAATACCTACTCTTTGTGCCTTAATTTGTACCGGTTTCTGTTTTAGGCACCCAATAATAGGATATAATTCACTTTCCTTAATAAGCGTATTAAGGGATTGTGCAACACTTAAACTATTACCAGTTCCTGAAAAATAATACAAGGCTGTGTTCATGTCTCAAATAAATAAGTTTTCCAAATATACTTGATTAAATTGTAAGAAGAGATTTAAGAGCAGTCATCTATTTGGAAGGGTATTCAGATCTCTTATAATTTATCACTAGTGACCGAGTAAAAAAATAAAAGAGGGTACTTCCTTTCGGTTTCCCCTCAAAGTTGTAAATTAATTTTGCGAAACTTTTTACAACATGAGCAAAAATAGTGAAATTAAATTTGTCGGTCAGCCGATATTCAAACAGATAATAGATTTATTATACTTACTTGGTCTTCATCTTATATTCTCCTAACTATTTTTAGCAAAAACCTTATCAATGTCTTCAAATACGCAATATTAGTTCTTTCCCATTAATCTTGTTGCATTTTATAATGAGCACTCCATTGAATTATAGTTTTTCTCAGGTTTGAATATAATTCACAAAAGAAGGGAAATGATTCGTAATTAATTAGTTAATGTACTGATTATTAGTGATGGATTAAAATTCATCTTTATCGATCCATCATTGAACTTTTCTAAGGCTAACATTACTCAAATTAGTCCCATCAATAATGAACTATTATCTATGATTTAAAATAAATTAAAAAGAATGTCTATGAAAAAAAATGAAATTGGAATGTTAATCATCACAATAATGGGATCTACGTAATTAAGGAGAATAAGCTATCTGGTTATTAACCAAGATACCAAAAACCACACATATTCAAATCAGTTATGTGAACAAACCAAAATGTCAAATAGAAAAGTTTAGCTACATATGAAATGAGCCATTAGACTCGTCAGTTCGGAGAATTCAATCCATCCTCTTACAAGAGGGTGACTAAGTTGGTGAATTCCATATGGTAATTCGAAGAAAAAATAAACATATGAAACGAGCCATGATAAAAATTTCTCACACACGAGAATGACTAATAAGGGGAGTTCTATGTGGCCAAAGAAACAAATATTAAAAACATGAAAAAATTATATACTATAATATTAATTGGTTTTATGTTTTGCATGAGCATAATTAATGTGCAGGCACAAAACTTATTAGAAGGCTGGGATAATACAGCCGGAACACCTTACGATGCAGGTTGGCGCGTTGATGAAAGTGTTTCTGCTCTTTGGGGAACACTCAATGGTGGGGATAACAGATACCGTACAAATGTTGGTTTTCCGGCTAGTAATGGCTCGGATCCAATGATTTACATCACATTGGAAGATACAAAATTCGGATATCCGGTTACGACAACTGCAGGAAAAATTTACGAGCTTTCAGGTAAAGCATGGAGAAGGAATGGTGGGGATGGAAGTTTAACTTTTAACTTCTATCTGGCAGACAACCTTTTAGCCTCAAATCCTGTTTCCAGTAGTTCAATAACACTTTATGGTAATAATGTTGTTAATACATTAAATGGTTTACGTTTTGTTGCCCCGGAGGGTTTTACTGATGGATATTTATTATGGGACGTAAACAGAAGCGGTGGATATTGGAACGATGCTAGTTTGTGGTTATTAAATATGACGGAACTAGGAAATGCTCTTAGCGTTACTTTCAATGTTGATGGAGGAAGTTCCGTAGAAAATCAATATTTTTTAGAAGGAGAAACATATAAAATTACTGTTCCAACAGAACCTACCAGAGACGGATATATTTTTGACGGATGGTACTCGGATGAGGCTTGTATTAATGTGATGGATTTTTCAACAGCTGTAGGGGTAAATACAACTGTTTATGCCAAATGGAATGGTATTAAAAATGAGTTAAACACCTTAATTTCAGATGCTAAAACGTTGCTTTCCGGAGGAACAGCAACCGGACAGAGTTATTTGGAAGCTCAAATCACAATTGCACAGGAAGTGGTAGATAATACAGCAGCAACGATTGAAGAAGTTACCAATGCTTTTGATACTTTATCAGATGCAATAAATGTATATCAGGATGTTAATATCTATTCTTTACAGGTAAATGATGTGGATCTAAATGGCTTTTCTTCAACTGTATATGATTATACCTACGATTTTGCTACTGGGGCAATTATTCCTGATGTTTCAGCAGTAGGTTCTGATGCCGCTACCATTGATATAACACAGATAACAGAAATACCAGGCACTGCTACTGTAGTATTAACATCTGGTGATGGAACAACTGTAAGCTATACGATTGCTTTTAGATATGATTATATGATGGGCTGGGATGGCAATGGTATAGGTACAAGTACAGATATTCCAAGTGATTTTGGTTGGGCATGTAGTACTCCGGTATCATGGATTAATGCAGCTGATGGTAATGATAATTATGCATATAGGTTCAGAGATAATCTTGGAGTTGGACGTGTTGTGACTCACCCTATCAATAACAATGTATTTTCATATCCAATTCAATTAGAAGGAGGGAAAGTATATGAATTTACTTGTTCTAATACAAATATGAATGGAACTGTTTCTACAACATTTGGAATTAACACTTCAGCAGATGCTACAGGAGTGATGTTAAACTCGCAAACAAAACTAGCTCCAAGATGGAATGCAACCATTGATTATAACTTTATTTTTGCAACTCCTGCAGATGGGGGTACTTATTATATGGTATGGCAAACTAGCAATGGTTCAGACAGGAATATAGCGTGGAATTTTAAAATTGTTGAGACTGGTAATGCACTTGCAGTAACTTTTGATACAGATGGAGGTAGTGAAGTATCTAAACAGTACTTTGCCAATGGAGATACATATGAAGTAGTAGAACCTGAGGAGCCAACTAAAGAAGGTTACACATTTGCCGGATGGTTTACGGATAACAGTTACTCTGAACTTTTTGATTTTAATGCTACCGTTGTTGAAAATACAACAGTATATGCACGCTTTGTTTCAAATGATAATCCGGATTATGCAAATATTACCTTAAATAATGAGCAGCTTAGCTTGCCTACTGCTAAATATATGAACATTACGGTTAATGGAACATCAGAGTTGCATCTGACTTCTGAAGACGCTTTGTTAGAAAGTACGATTAATTTAATGTCAGAAGATGCATGGCTTTATTTTGATTCGGCCCGACCATCAAAAGTTGCTTCAGATTATGCTTCATTTATTAATGTTAATGGTAATGCGTTTAATCCGGAAACAGATCGCATAGCAATTTATGGAGGAGGAACTGTTGTAATTCCAAATGGAAAAGCAATTGGAAAGCAGGCCTTAACTGTTTATAGCAGTGCTAACTATTCAGGAGAGTCAATGCAGTTTGAAGTAAATAAATATTACAGAACTTCTGAACTTGCTGATTTCAATAATAATGTTCGTTCATTTAAATTGAAAAAGGGCTACTCATGTACATTGGCTAATAACCCGGATGGTACTGGTTTTTCTCGTGTTTATATTGCTAGTGATGAGGATGTTGAAGTTCCTGTTATGCCGGAAGGCCTTGATTTTGTTTCATTTGTTCGTGTATTTCGTTGGGAATGGGTGAGTAAAAAAGGAATTTGTGGAGGTCTTGGTGAATTAACCAATGTAACTTGGTATAATGATTGGGCTGCTGGCGGATACACTGAAAGTCCGGATTATGAATATGTTCCAATGCGTCATAATTTAGGTTGGGATTCCTTTGAAACAATCAATGCCAGAACCAATGTTTCTCATGTATTAGGTTATAATGAACCGGATCATAGTGATCAGTCCAATTGTACTCCGGAAGAAGCCATAAGACAGTGGCCTGAATTATTTAAGTCCGGACTAAGACTGGGATCGCCAACTCCGGATGCTATTCGAAAACAATGGCTAATTGATTTCTTGGCAATGGCCGATAGTTTAAATTATCGTGTAGATTTTGTTGTTGGTCATATGTATTGGAATAGTCAAACAGGACAAAGCTTGTATAATGGTATTACTGATGCATGTGTGAATAGATATGGAGGTCGACCAATGTGGATTACCGAATGGAACAATGGTGCAAACTGGACAACAGAGTATTGGCCAACGGCTTCCGGACCATTGCGTGATGCAGATTTAAACATCGTATATGATGAAAATGGAAATGAAATTATTGTAAACAGACCATTATCTCCAGAAAATTCAGCCAAACAGTTGGCATGGATTCAGGATGCACTAGATGGTCTGGATCGTTGTGAATATCTGGAACGTCACTCTTTATATAATTGGGTTCAGGATGCCCGAGCTATGGTATTAGGAGGAAAATTAACACCGGCAGGAAAGTATTTTGCAGATTATAAGTCAAAGGTTGCATTCTCTAAATCAAAAGAGTACATACATAATTGGAGGATAGCACCACCATTGCCAGGTTATACCTATTCTGATGATTTTAAATCCTTTATTCTTAACTGGTACGATCATAATGGGGAAACAGGAACCAACTATGTTTTGGAAAGAAAGCTTGATGGAGAAACGGACTTTACGACTCTTGCAACTTTGATTCCTGGAGAGGATTATGAATATGGGGGAGATGTTATATATAGTGATTTAATTACAGATAAGTTTGCTGAATATAGAATAAAAGCTACAAGTTATAAAGGTACCGAGTCAATTTATTCTCGTATTATTTCTTTAAAACTTGATGCAGTAGTGTCAGCTCCATCTGATTTAACAGGAACAGTTGTTTCCTCTTCTATATTAGATCTTTCATGGTCGTTAAATAGCGATGCCAGATCGTATAATCTAAAAAGATCATCATCCATTGATGGAACCTATGAGACGATAGGAAGTTATTTATCTGAAAATACATTTAGAGATTCTGAATTAACACCTAATACCACCTATTATTACAAAATATCATCTGTTAATAATTTAGGAGAAACAGCCGATTCTGAACCTATTGCTGTAACAACAAATGCAATAACAGTTCCAACAGATATACCTGGAGTTTTCTTATCAAATGGTGATTCTCAAGTGGCAATTACATGGGATTTTCAATACGATGTACTGCATAGAATATATCGTTCAGATAGTGAGAATGGGGATTATGAAATCATTGCCGATAATATTGATGCAACAAGATATGCTGATAAAAACCTTGTCAATGGAAAGGAATATTATTATAAAGTAGCTGCATATAATTCAGCAGGTGAATATATTGATCAGGAAGTTTATACGGTTGTACCAACATTAGGGCAATGTGCCTATTTTAACTTTGATGAAAGCAATGGACTTATTCACGATTTATGGGGAGGATATCATGGTATATCTTATGAAACAACAAAAAGCGAAGGAATAACTAACAATGCAAAAGTATTTGATGCTGCCAGAAAATCATACGTACAGGTTGAAAGTGGAATTACCAGTGAACTTAATGATTTTACGATTTCTTTATGGGGTAACTTTTCAAACAAAGGGAGTAGAATATTTGACTTTGGGAATTCAACAGGAGTTTTTATGATTCTTACACCTGGTTTAAGATATAAAATTACTTGTCCTTCCGGAACATACGATGTAACAGCAAGCGGTCATTCTATACCAACAGGAGAGTGGGTTAATATAGCAATCTCGCAAGCCGGAACAACTTTTAAAATGTATATGAATGGAAATCTCATATTCGAGGATGATAATGCAGTAGTTAAGCCTTCGGATATGGGTGAGAATCTATACAATTATCTGATAAGATCAAGATGGTCGTCGGATAAATATACAACATGTATGCTTGATGAATTCAGAATTTATAACAGAGCTTTAAATGCAGAGGAAGTAAATGCATTAATGAATGAAAGTGTTTATTCTCTGGATTTATCTTCAAATGAATTAAATCTTAAAATTGGAGAAACGTCTCAGTTAGCCTCAGATGTTTTCCCGGATAACGCTTATACTGGCGATTTAGTTTGGAATACAACCGATGAGAATATTGCTACTGTGGTTGATGGACTTGTAACCGCCAAAGGATTAGGTTCTGCAAAAGTTTGTCTTGAAACTTCAGACGGATCGGTTGTAACGAATTGTGTTGTTAATGTTTCAACTTTTACAGGCTTTAATAAATTACAATCTAAGGCTTATGTAACACTTAAAAATAGTGTACTTACAGTGGTTAGTCAAAATCAAGAGGTTATTGAAGTATATGATTTAACAGGTCAGTTACTCATAAAAAAAGAAAAGTCTGTTGGTTCCTTTGATATAGAAGTTCCATCAAGGAGTAAACTACTAATTGTGAAAGGAAGCACTGGATGGGTTAATAAAGTGGTAGAGTTATCTAAATAGGGAGCATAAGGTTGGTAGTCTAATTAATATTTATTTGTTGTGAGTGGGAAGTAAGATGATTATTGCTTACTTCCCACATTTTATAATTAAAATGTTTGTGTGTGAAGGAAGGTGATTTTATTTTTTCCAAAATCAATCAAAGTAAATTTTAAACAACCAATCCAATACAAAAAGTTCTTACGCACGAGGATGATTATTTTTCTGAGGAATTACGGGTGATCATCTTAATTCAATAAAAAAACATGAAACGACCAGGTAAATTTGATAATCCAAATTTACTTACTGGAGGATGATCTATTTTATTTTAGAGCTCTATTTGGCCGTTGAATATAAATTTAGTTTATGAAAAGTGCCATGAGAATAGATGCTCACACAGGAAAATGATTATATCTGACGAGTTCCATGTGAACATAAAAATCAATTAGAGTATATGAAAATCAATTATAATTTTTTACCCGAAGAGAATCTATTGTTTTATCATATCCAGGATGAGGTGTCTATTGAAAAATGGAGATCCTTTTATTATTTCCTGATGCAAAAAGAAGAGTGGAACACTATTGATAAAGTTTTAATAGATTTAAGGAGTTCTAAAAATATACTTAGTCTAATTGATTGTATTCAGGAATTAGTATTGTTTAGAAAAACAGTTATCAAAAAAAAGTACAACATTGTATTTTTAGTAGATCATCCTGAAGTTACTGTATTTGCTGCATTGTATTCAAAAAGACTATGTGGTAAAAAAACGTGTTATTACTGTAGTACTGTGGAATTGGCTTTAAAATATTTTAAAATTAATATTGAAATGACCAAGTTTAATGAAACCGTAAAATTATTGGAACAAGTGTTTTAAACCTATCCTTTGTATACAAAAAAAGGCTGTTTACATATTTATAAAGCAGCCTTTCTTTTTTAGAAAATAAACAACTATTTACTTTCTGTATTTTGTTTCTGAAACTCTTTTGGCGTAATATTAAATTCTGCTTTAAAGCATGATGAAAAATACTTTGGATCAGAAAATCCTACCGCATAGGCAACATCTGTAATAACAGCAGTATTGTTTTTTAGTAATTCAGATGCATGTTTAAGTTTTATATTTCTGATAAATTCGACAGGAGATAATCCAGTAATCGATTTTATTTTTCTATATAATGACGATTTCGACATATTAAGTTCGCTGGCAAATCCGTTTACATCAAAATCCTTTTTAGTAAGATTATTTTCAATAATATCAATGGCCGTTTTTAGGAAGTGTTTATCTAAATTATGGTTTTCTATTGTTGAAATATTTATATCCAGATTTTTCTTAAAACTTTCTTGTTTATTTTGTTTTTGTACTACAAAATTGTCAATTCTTGCATGTAATTCTTTTAAGTTAAAAGGTTTTGAGATGTAGGCGTTAGCTCCGGCTTTAAATCCCATAATTCTATCATCAATATTGTTTTTAGCAGTCAATAGAATTACAGAAATATGGCTGGTTGCTAAATTTTCTTTAATCGTTCTGCATAATTCAATACCATCCATTTCAGGCATCATCACATCACTTATAATAATGTTTATTTCCTCTTTATTTATGATCTCAATAGCTTCTATTCCATTTGTGGCAGTATAAACATGATAATGTTTGGAAAGAAGTTGTTGCATGATTAGCAGTAATTCAGCATTGTCTTCAACAACTAATAAGTTTATATCCTTGATAACTCCAGTTTCTTCCTGAGACTTTTCTTCTTCAAAAATTATATCAGAATCATAGCTTCGTTCAGAGATTTCCTTCATAGAATCAGAAGTCATTTCTTCAGATGAATAATTTTTCTTGTCTATTGGGAGTGTGATGGTAAATGTGGTTCCTTTATCTACAATACTTGAAACTTTTATAGATCCATGATGTAATTCAATAAGGTCTTTACAAAGAGACAAGCCAATGCCATTTGTATTACTTACATTCATTGATCTGTTTGTATAAAAACGAGTAAATATATCCTTAATTTTATTGTCCGGAATACCAATGCCTGTATCCTTCACTTCAATCGAAATAAATCTTTCGTCGTTGTTATTTATTTGATTTATAACAATACTAATTTCGCCTTTTTCGGGAGTATATTTATAGGCGTTGCTTAATAAATTAAATATTATTTTATCTACTTTATCATGGTCAAAATAGGCATCTATTATTTCGGGGTTAGATGAAAAATTAAAACTAATTTGTTTCTTGTTTAACATTGGTACAAAATGTTCCTGGCAAATATCTTTAACAAATGATGTTATATCAGAGTTTGTAATGCTGAGTTTCATTTTTCCATCTTCAACTCTTCTAAAATCAAGTATCTGTTGAAGTATTCTTTTTAAACGCACCACGTTTGATCTCATGGTTACTATCTGTTTCTTTCTATTGGGGGTTGTGGTTTCAATATCATCAATAATGCATGAAATAATTGTAAGTGGAGTTAGTAAATCGTGCGATATATTTGTAAAATACTTTAGTTTAAGATGCGTTAATTCATCAGTTTTATTTTTTTCAAACTCAGCCATTTCCAGCTTGTTAATCAATTTAATTCTACCACGAATAAAATAAACAAGGAAGCTAATTGCCACAACAGCCATAACAAAATATACAAAGAACGCGAATGAAGTTTCATAGTATGCAGGTCTTCGTATTACAGTTAATTTAGTTTCATTATTACTCCATAGGTTATGGATGTCTGTGGATTTAACCTTAAACGTATAATTACCATGTTTTAACTGGTTGAATACAACAAATTGCCTGTTATATTTTAGCTCTATCCAGTCTTCATCTATACCTTCAAGTTTATAGGCATATCTTATTTTCAAAGGATCGTCATAGTTTAAATTCGAAAAATGAATTTCAAGATTTCGGTCATCAGGAGATAAGGTTAGGGTGTTATCTTCTTTATTATAAATATCCTTGTTGTTAATTATAGATTCATTTTGGATTTTGATATCAGTTAAAATTGTTTTGGTAGGCTGTGCAGGTTGCTTTAATCTTTCAGATGGAGTAATACAAGAGTATCCTCGGTTTCCTCCAAAATATATTTTTTCAGATAGTTTAGACATAAAAAAAGCACCTTTCATATGGGTATTGATAGATAATCCATTATGTGTATCATAAATATAAGAAGCATTGTTTTCTGGATTATATTCTATTATTTTTTTATGACTTACAATCCACAAATGATTAAATTGATCTACAATTAAGTCGTAAATTATTTCGTCATCTAGACCGCAATTACGAGTTTGGGTTTTAAAAGTTTTATCAATCAGATTATACGAAAATAAGTTGCCAAATTCATCTGCTATCCAGATGTTTCCACTTAAATCAGCAACAAGAGCCTGTATGTTTTTGCCTTTTTCTAGGTGTTGATAAATTTTATTTTTCAGCTCTGGTATATTATCCTCTTCTAACTTTGACGGAAGTTCTATTTTGTAAAAGCCATTTTCGGCAGAACTTAGCCATAAGTTGTTATTTATATCCATTGAGATAGATGTAATTTTAGTAATTCCTTCATGTACAATAGAAATGTTTTCTGAATTTGCAGGTTGAACATATATGGAATGGTCGGTTGAAATCCAGACATTTCCAAAGTAATCTTCATAAATAATTTTAACATCACCGGGAGTGGCATTTTCTTTATCAAGTGGTTGTGAGGTTATTTTCCTTATTTTTCCATTCTTCTTCTTTATTTTATAAATGGTTGATTCATTCCATTTACATGCCCAAATTTCATCGCGTCCCGGAATATATGACAAGTAGGTGATATAGTTGAAATCCGGAATTGCTGCTAATTCAGGAAAGTCAGTAAGTCTCTTTAAAACTTTTGTTTTTTCAGAGTATACATAGCTTTGTCCTCTATTTTGTTTAATCCATACATCTTCATCCTTGTCTTCACATAAATTAGAAAATGATGGGGCAATATTTATTTTATCATCAAGTCTTTCTAAAGGGAAATTGGATATTTTCGTTTTATCAAAGTCTATTTTATATACACCTTCGCTAAAAGCTCCAATCCATAAGCTACCCTTATTATCTTTTATTATTTTACTAAAGATATTATTGGTGTTATTAAATAGATATCTGTTATCGACTATCTCAATATTTCCGTACTCATTGTATTTATAAGTAATTATTCCGGAATATGACATAGCCCATATATACTCATTGTTTTGGTCTTGTGTGATGGAATAATATTGTTGATTTATGTTTTGTTCCATCCATTGAGGAACCGGCATTTTTTTGTATGTATTCTCTGGTGCTGAATTGGGGAAGAATTGGTAAAGGCCTTGCCCCCAGGTCCCTACCCAATAATTGTTTTTATTATCCTGAAAAACAAAGAATGGATTATCAAACTCACCAATTTTGGGATATTTTACAAACTCATTTAACTCTTTGTTAAGTTTATATAAACCCCGATCCCATACTGTTACCCAAATATTTTTATAGGAATCTTCATACACATGTGCTCCTCCCATTGGTATGTTAAACCTTTCATCAGGCACCATGTATCGTTCTATAATTTTAAAGTGATTGTTGTATCTGTTTAATCCATTATTATAGGAAACCCATATTGTAGAATCACTACCATATACAATATTATTTATGTTTCTATCCTTTAAAATACTGTCTGGGAAATGGTTAATTTGATAAGTTGATTTATCAAGAATGTTTAAACCTTTTTTAGTTCCAATAAGTAATTTTCCTTTATCAACTTCAGTAATGCAGTTTATCTCATTATTTGATAACAAGTGCTTGTCATTAAGTCCGGATTTAAATGTTTTAATCCTATAACCATCATATCTGCATAATCCTTCCGTTGTACCGAACCATATATATCCCTCTTTATCCTGAAAAATACTTCTTATTGAATTTGAAGGTAATTTATCCAATATGTCGAGCTGATTAATCGAAATATTTTGCGTGAGTGTTGATTGGCAAAGTGTTAATAATATTATGAATAGCAAGTAGCTTAGTTTCATTTGTTATGATAATTTTTATTGAGTCGACATGATTTTTATGGTGTAATAATATTAAATATTAACAAATTAACTTTCTTTTTACGGGGTAAAAAACGTTCAAAAAATAGCGGTATATAAGTCATCAATATTCCGCATCTGTCTATTTTAAAGAGTTGCATTTAAATTCAACTTAATAGGATAATTGTTGAACCTATTTGTGGTATGGAATCATCACTTTTCGGAATCAAAGTACAATGATTTAATTCAATTTAGTTTAAGATACGTAATTAAATCCAACTAAAATATTTAAAATAAATTTTTCTAAATGAAATGAACCATGATAAAAAGTTGTCACACAATAGGATGACAAAAATGGTGAGTTCCATACAGTCAATGAAAATAAATTAGAGTTTATGAATAGAATGTATTTATTACTAGTTGTTAGCGTTTTTTTACTTGCATGTGCTCGTAAGCCCCAAAATATCTCAATTAGTAAAAATTATTCGCAACAAGATATTGTAAATATTATTGTCAAGGTAAATGATAACTGGCAAAAGAACAATAGTTATAAAGGCAGAGCTTTTTGGGATCATTCAGCATATCATACAGGTAATTTGGCTGCATATGAAATTACTAAATTAGAGAAATATAAAAACTATTCTTTAGCATGGGCAAATCATAATAATTGGAAAGGAGCCATGTCCGATAATAAAAATCTGTGGAAATATAGTTATGGAGAATCTCCTGAATATGTTCTTTTCGGTGATTGGCAAAGTTGTTTTCAAACCTATATTGATTTATTTAATCTTTCTGAAAAGAAAGATTCATTTATGATTGCCAGATCCATAGAGGTTATGGAGTATCAGATGAGAACAGAGAATAATGATTATTGGTGGTGGGCTGATGGTTTGTTTATGGTAATGCCGGTTATGGTCAAACTTTATCATATCACAGGAAAAAATCTGTATCTAGATAAGTTATATCAGTATTATAAGTATGCTCATTCTATAATGTATG
This sequence comes from Plebeiibacterium sediminum, assembly GCF_026013605.1. GTDB lineage: Bacteria > Bacteroidota > Bacteroidia > Bacteroidales > Marinilabiliaceae > Saccharicrinis > Saccharicrinis sediminus. The sequence goes on along the minus strand of NZ_JAPDPJ010000002.1, from coordinate 63,253 downwards.
ATGAAGAAACAGGTTTATTTTATAGGGATGGCAGATATGTTTATCCGAAACACAAAACAACAAATGGTAAAAAAGATTTTTGGGCCAGAGGTGAAGGATGGGTGTTCGCCGGTTTAGCAAAAACAATTCAGGATTTACCAGATACTTACAAGCATAAAAATAAATTCATAGAAATTTATAGAAAAATGGCTGTTACTTTAAAAAAGACACAACAGTCCGAAGGTTATTGGACAAGAAGTCTTTTAGATCCGGAGTATGCTCCCGGGCCTGAAACGAGTGGTACCGCATTTTTTACATATGGTTTTTTATCAGGAATAAATAACGGATGTTTAAATAAAGAGGAATATATGCCTGTAGTGGATAAGTCGTGGAAGTACCTAACGGAAGTAGCTTTACAAAAAGATGGAGGAATAGGTTATGTACAACCAATAGGCGAAAGAGCTATCCCGGGCCAGCATGTTGATGAAAATTCAACGGCAAACTTTGGTGTAGGGGCTTTTTTATTGGCGGCTTCAGAAGTTTTTAAATTTCTCGAAAATAGTAAGAATTAATAAAATCAGGATTATTGAATTTTGTATAAAAAACATGGGGACAAATTATGTTTTTGGGTTAGTCAGGTAGTATAGGTTTGTATTGGTTTACTAGCAGAATTACCTTCGTTGATTTGAGGTAATCTGCTAGTAATTAATGAAAACACTAGTTGTGAGTGGTCTTTATATGTAAAATTATTGGGTGAAATTTATCCCTTTCAGGATGATATTTGAACTTTTCTATACCATTTATTAATGATCTTAGTTGTGAATTAAAATGTGTATTAATATGGTATTTAAAGGAAGAATTAGAAAATTATTTTGTTTACTCTTTATTTTTAATGTGTTTGTTATAACCATAAATAACTATTTTGGAGTAAACCTGTCGGCTCAAAACAGAGACAAGGAGTATGAAAAATTTCATCCAGGAGAACTTTGGTTAGATAATAATGGAACTCATATCAATGCTCATGGCGGGGGTATCTTATTTCATGATGGTTATTATTATTGGTTTGGTGAGCATAAAAGTGAACATACAAGTTCTGCCTTGGTAGGTGTGAAATGTTATAAATCAAAAGATTTATATAATTGGACTGATTCGGGAGTTGCTCTTGAAGTTGTAAAAAACGATACCTTGAGCCCAATTACAAAAGGTTGTACGATTGAGCGACCTAAAGTAATTTATAATAAAATGAACAATCAGTTTGTTATGTTTTTTCATCTTGAACTGAAAGGGAAAGGCTATAGTGCAGCTAATGTTGGTATTGCTGTAAGTAAAAATGCTCAGGGTCCTTATGAATTTATTAAAAATCTGCGCCCTAACGCCGGCAAATGGCCAATGAATATGACTGAAGAACAACGCTTGTCGTCAATAAAACCTGGTAATTTTGATAAATGGTGGACTCCGGATTGGATGGAGGCGATAAAAGGAGGAATGTTTGTAAGGCGTGATTTTGAAGGGGGACAAATGTCGCGTGATATGTCTCTTTTTGTTGATGATGATGGTACAGCATATCATATCTATTCTTCCGAGGATAATTTGACTTTACATCTTGCAGAATTAACTGATGATTACCTAGATTATACAGGAAAGTATATACGAATGTTCCCCGGTGGGCATAATGAAGCACCTGCTTTATTTAAAAGAAAAGACATTTATTATTTAATTACATCTGGTTGTACAGGTTGGGCTCCTAATGAAGCACGATTAGCTGTTGCAGAATCAATATGGGGACCATGGAAGCAGGTAGGAAATCCATGTGTTGGAGAGGATAAAGAGTTAACATTTAATTCGCAAAGTACCTTTGTTTTACCTGTTGAAGGAAAAAAAGATGCTTTTATTTTTATGGGTGACAGATGGAATCCCCAGAAACATATTGATGGAAGGTATATTTGGCTACCCATTACTTTTGAAAAAGATAAACCTCTTATTAAATGGCATAATGAATGGGTATTAAAATAAAAGAAAGATGTTTGTTGTTTATAAGTGATTTTAATGAGATAGCTAAGTTGTTTGTTGTAAGTTATAGTTAGTCTGAAATAGAATATTTTATTAATAGTCAATATTCTTCATCATTATTGAATAATATAAATTTTATTTCAAAAATCAATATTCAGATATTCTTTCATATTTAAACCATAATGGATGTATTTTCCATTGTGGTTTTTTTATGGGGTACTATTGAGTAATTGTCAGTTGTGCCAAATTACTTGAGCTTTGGTAGGGGTTATTAGAGTTTTTTTTCAAATACATAAGATATTAATTTAAATGTTATTCTCCTTTTCTCTCTCAATACGATACTTCTGAGTTGTATTATTTATTTGTCAATATAACAAGTTGAAGAGTGTGTTTTTCTATTCTTTTAACAATAGACAGCCCTAATAAATTTGCTTTTCCAGAGTTAATTTTCTATCGGATTATTATAGAAGGTATAACGTTTTTACTTGCCAATATTTTAAGAAAAATACCATTCAAAAAAGATTAAAAATAGATCAGAAAGATGCACGAATCCCTTTGTTTATAGGGGTGGTACATAATTCGGGATTATCGAATGATCTATGAACCTTTTTTCATATAGCCGTGGGTACATTCGCAATGTTAATAGTTCTTAATTATTGTTCAAAATTACTTTGCTAACAATAAGTGAAAATCTATATAAAGTTTAACATGAATGATTAATTATTTAAAATTCGACTATGGAAAAAAAGTTATCTAGTTTTAATTGTCGAAGGACATGTTACAGAAAATGGAAAGAGAAATCAGTTCTGTTATTGGCCTTCATTGTTATGATTGCATTTATTCCTATTGAGTCTTTTGCTCAGGAAATAGGAGTTACAGGAAAAGTTATAGATTCATCAGGAGATGCAATTCCCGGAGTCTCTGTTGTTTTAAAAGGTACAACAGTTGGTACAATAACATCTGTTGATGGAGATTATTCCTTAAAGGGAATTCCAGCTAATGGTACGCTTGTTTTTTCTTTTGTTGGTATGCACACACAGGAATTACCAGTAGAGGGAAAGTCAATTATTAATGTTAAAATGGTTGAAGAGTCCATTGGTATGGATGAAGTAGTTGTAATTGGATATGGATCAATGAAAAAATCTGATTTAACAGGTTCAATTACTCAGGTTAAGCCAGATAAGGTGGCTAACGAAAATCCAAACACAGTTGCTGACTTACTTCGTGGTAAGCCAGGTTTAAGCGTAGGATTCAGTCCTGATGCAAAAGGAGGTGGAGATATGACTATTCGCGGTCAACGCTCTGTTTATACAGATGGTGGTCATAACAATCCTTTAATTGTATTAGATGGAATGATTTTTTATGGAGAATTATCTGAGGTTAATCCTGATGATATTGAGCAAATTGATGTGTTAAAGGATGCTTCTGCTGCTGCAGTATATGGAGCTAAATCTGCCAATGGTGTTATCATTATTACCACAAAAAAAGGTAAAAAAGGAAAACCAAAAATTAATTTCACAGCTTCTACAGGTATTGTAACAATGGGTGCTAATCGTGAAGTATACGGTCCGGATGGCTATATGCAGTTTTATGAAGATTGGTATACTGCACCAACTTATGGTGTTAATGAAGCAACAGGTAATTACGAAGCATATCAAACAACCAGAGTTGATCAACCCGGTTATTATTCAAATCCTTCTTCAGGAAATTTTTCTCAATATGGGGTAACTTCTGATCAATGGAGAGGATACGAATCAAATGTATCTCCTGATAAAGGGAATGACCAAATCTGGGCAGAAAGACTAGGTATTAAGGATAAAACGCTTGATAATTACTTACAAGGTAAAACTTATGATTGGTACGATCATTCTTTTCGTACAGGTGTAAATCAGGATTATAATCTTAGTGTTTCTGGTGCCAGCGATAATATGAATTATTATATGTCAATAGGATATTTGGATAACCAGGGTGTTGCTATAGGAAATGATTATTCAACAATTCGTTCAAATTTAAAAGTTGAAGGAAAAGTTAACAGCAGATTAACTATTGGTGCAAATGTTAATTTTCAACAAAGAACCGATGGAGATCTTGGCATAGACTGGGGAAAACAAATAATTGAGAATAGTCCGTTTGCCAGCTATAAAGATGAAAATGGCGATTTAGTAGTTCATCCAATGAATGATGGTGGTTATGCGCAGGGATATAATTATGACTATGACAGACCTTACAGAGAGTTAGAAAAAGGTTTTACAGTGCTTAACTCTATTTTTACAGCAAAATTAACATTACCTTTTAATATCACTTATTCATTTAATGCGTCTCCTCGTTATCAGTTCTTTTACGATAGATATTTTGAATCTGCTAATCATCCCGATTGGGCTGGTACTAATGGTTTAGTGAACAGAGAGCAATCTAAAAGTTTTGATTGGTCGTTAAACAATACAATTAACTGGGATAAAACTTTTGCAGATAAACACCACTTTAACGTCACACTTGTTCAGGAAGCGGAAGAAAGACAATTTTGGAAAGATAGAATTGAAGCAAGAGATATTACTCCTAGTGATGCTTTAGGATTCCACTCAACAAGGAATGCAAATAAAGATAAAAGTTCCTTTGATAGTTATGATAGTCATGAAACTGCTGATGGTATGTTAGGTCGTTTATTCTATTCGTATGATGAGCGATATATGTTTACAGGATCTATTCGTCGTGATGGTTATTCTGCTTTCGGGACATCAAATCCACGAGCTAACTTTTATTCTATGGCTTTAGCATGGACTTTTGCTAATGAGGAATTTATTAACTGGGAACCATTGAGTATGGGTAAATTAAGATTCTCATGGGGACAAAATGGAAACCGATCTTTAAGTGATCCATACATTGCTTTAGCAAATTTAGCTTCAGCACTTGGTACACAAGGTTACTATACGAACGATGGTAGTTATGATCAATTTCAGGTATTAAAAGCTACACGCCTTGCAAATACAAATTTACAGTGGGAAAAAACTTCTGCCGTGAATGTTGGATTAGATCTTGGATTTTTTGGTAATAGATTTACTGGGTCGTTTGAGTATTACGACATGTCTACAACAGATATGATCATGAATCAAAGTCTGCCTAATTTTACCGGATTTGGCGCAATTACTTGTAACCTTGGAGAAGTAAATAACAAAGGTTTTGAAATTGCTATTACAACGCATAATGTGAATAACCATAATTTTACATGGGATACTTCTATTGGATTCTCAAAGTATAAAAATGTAATCAAACACTTGTATTATACTTACACTACAACCTACGATGAAAATGGTAATGTATTATCAGTAGAAGAGGATGATGATATTTCAAACAAATGGTTTATAGGAAAACCTATTAGTACTATCTGGGATTACAATGTAACAGGTATTTGGCAAAAAGATGAAGTTGATGAGGCTGCACGTTATGGTCAGCGACCTGGAGATCCAAAAGTTGAGAACAGATATACAGCTGACGATGTTCAAAATGAAGATGGTACAATGAGGCCTGTTTATAACGATGAGGATAAGAAATTTTTAGGTCAGTCAGCACCTCCAGTTAACTGGTCTTTACGAAATGATTTTACCTTCTATAAAAACTTAAGTTTCTCGTTCAATATTTATTCTTATATGGGGCACAAGAGTCTTTCTACAGATTACTTGAACAGACTTAATAATAGATCAGAAATTGATAATAACTATAATGTTTATAAAAGAAAATATTGGACAATAGATAATCCATCCAATAAATATGGTCGATTAAACGCTAGTGGACCTACTGGATTAACATCTCCAGGTAGATTATTCAACCGTAATTTTATTCGTCTTGAAAACATTGCATTGAGTTATGATGTCCCTTCCCGAATTGTAAAACGATTAGGAATGGAAAAGTTAAAAGTATATGGTAATGTTCGTAATGTTGCTGTTTGGGCCAAAGATTGGAATTATTGGGATCCTGAAACAGGAAGTATTGCTCCAAGAACATTTACTGTTGGTGTTAATGTTGTATTGTAAAAAAAAAACGATATGGTTCGAGCTGTGAGAATCGTGAGTTCGACGAAGTCAAACTTCTTCTCACACACTTGGATGACAAAACTGGCAAGTTCCATATGACCATAAAAAACAAATTATTAAACACATGAAACGAGCCATGATAAAAACTTCTCACACACGAGAATGACTATTTAGGCGAGTTCCATGTGGCCAAATAAAATAATTTTAGACACATGAAAAATACATTTAAACATATATATTCTATATCAGGAAAATTTCTGGTTTCAGCTTCGCTCTTATTAGGATTAGGAAGCTGTAATGAGGAATTTTTAAAGCCTGACCCACTATCGTTTTATGAACCGGCAGTCACTTTTACTACAGAAGCTGGTTTAGAATCAACGTTAGCAATGTGCGACAGACATATTCGTACTTATTGGACTTATTATCAAGACAGAGATAGAGCGCTTCCAATCAGTACTGAATATATGTTCTCCGAAGAGGCTGTGGCTGCAATGACAGATAATAGTGGAGTGTTTGCAGACATTGCAAGTACATTAACTCCTACTAATGCAATTAGTGATAACGACCAAAATGGAATTGCCTATTTTTGGAATGAACACTTTTTAGGTATCAAACATGCTAATACAGTAATTAGTTATGTTGATAAAGTGGAAGGTTTAGATGAAAATACGAAAAAAACATTTTTAGGTAGAGCCTATTTTCACCGAGCATTCAGATATTTGGCACTGGTGTTTCAGTTTAACGATGTTCCATTAATTTCTAAGTTAGTTCAGGGACCTAAATTTGATTACAAAAGCACCAAACGTGAGGCTATTCTTGAAATGATCACATTGGATATGGAAAAGGCCGTTGAGTACGTTCCGGAGCAATCAGAAATGGATTACATCGGAATGGTAAGTAAAGGTGCATGTCGACAATTGTTGATTAAGTGTTATTTAGCTACAGGACAATGGCAAAAGGCTATTGAACAGGCTGATATACTAATTAATGAATCCGGATATTCACTTATGATGGATAGTTTTGGAGTATTTCAAGATCCTAAAGAAGCAACTTGGCCAATCACACGTAATGTAATTTGGGATTTGCACCGACCTGTAAATAAATGTGCATCATCAAATACAGAAACTATATTGGGATTACCTAATATGGCAGATACTGATGCTTCTATTAAAATGAGATCAATGCGTAACTGGCTTCCTTTATTGGATAACAGATGGGAATTGAAATCACCAGCAGGTGTTAATGCAATTAGATATACAGCTCCAAGTTGGTCGAGCTATGATGAGAATTTAGATTACAGAACAGCTTATGGTAGAGGTATTGCGCATATCCGTCCTACTTATTATTATACGCATCAAATCTGGAATGTGAATAATGTTGAAGATGCCGGAGATTTAAGACACAGTAGTACAGTTGGTAACTGGGTTAAAATGACTGATCTTAAGTATAATAATTCATCAGATGAAGAGTGGTATGGAAAAAATCTTCAATTGTATGATGATAATGGCAATATTCTTTGTCAGGATACGATTCGTTGTTGGTTTGATTGGCCACATTATAAAATGTATGTAGAATGTCCTACTGAGCTTACATCAACAAATGCTAACCATAGAGGAGGAGCAGGAGATTGGTATTGCTATCGTTTGGCAGAAACATATTTATTAAGAGCTGAAGCTAAGTTTTACAATGGTGATGCTACAGGAGCGGCTGAAGACGTAAATAAAGTTAGAGAGCGTGCAGGATGTGAGCAATTGTTTACTACAGTTACTATTGGCGATATTATGGATGAAAGAGCTCGCGAGCTTTATCTTGAAGAATGGCGTCACATGGAATTAAGCAGAGTTTCATATTGTTTGGCCATGAGTGGAAAAGCAGACGAATGGGGAAATACTTATGATGTTAATACTCTTGCTTCAGATAGTTACTGGTGGAATAGAGTTAATGGATTAAATGGATTTTATAATAAAGCTAATGCATATGTATGGCAACAAAGTAACAGACCATATACTATAGCTCCAAATAACATCTATTGGCCAATCCCTCAATATGCAATTAATGCAAACAGAGAAGGTGTATTAAGCCAAAATCCAGGCTACGATGGTTATGATCCTAATGTGGACGTGTGGACTAATTGGGAAGATGCTGTAGCAGATGAATAATAAGTTTATGATTATATCATAATACAAGCACTCGTTATCAAAGAAAGTTTTATTAATTATTTAGAGGTTGTTTCATGTTTTATTGAGACAACCTCTTTTTTGTATGAGGAGTTAACAAATTACAAAAACATTTTGGGCTTTTGAAAATTAATTTCTGTGATGAGCTTTTTTCCCATTCGTAGTATGGTCATAAAATGAATAGGAAATATAATACCTACTCTTTGTGCCTTAATTTGTACCGGTTTATGTTTTAGGCATCCAATAATAGGATATAATTCACTTTCCTTAATAATCGTATTAAGGGATTGTGCAACACTTAAACTATTACCAGTTCCTGAAAAATAATACAAGGCCGTGTTCATATTGCAAAGATACTTGAATTATTATATGATAGTTCATGTAATTTTATTCTTAACAGAATAGTATTTAGGAATGGTAGCTATTAGCAACGAGTTTTGTTTTAGAATAATTGTTGGATCAGTTTTGGAAAATGGAATAATTAAAACAATGATACAATCGTGTTGTATCAGAATGAGGTCTGCAACGTAACATAAACGTACAGGCAACGCACCTGCTATGGATATTCAATAAATATATTATTGATATTCTACATATATACATCACTATTAATTCACTCAGTAGTGAGTCAATAGTGAGCTAATAGTGAAGGATAAGTGAGTGAATAGTGAGTGATATCCGCATTTGTTCGGTTTATGGTACGTATCAGGTCCGTCTGTGGTACCTACTTGTACCATGTACCACTTGTTTAAAGATAATGGGATATAGCGCAGGTTCTCTATGAAATTAGATAAAGACTAAATATTAAGTAATCCTTTTTTTTGAAGTTGGAAGCAATCGGATCCTGCATTGGTATTTTAAAACTTTATGAAACAAAAAAAAAAGCATGCATATCTTTTAACATGCAAGCTTTAATTTTTTTTTTTTTCTTTTCGTGATCCAGACAGGATTCGAACCTGTGACCCACAGCTTAGAAGGCTGTTGCTCTATCCAACTGAGCTACTGGACCATCCTTAATGCCTTTTTTCAAAGGCGATGCAAATATCGCAATTTTTTTTGTTTCTGCAAGAAAAAAGGCTTTGAAGATGTTTGTTTAGTCTCTGTTTAAATAATAGATATAACCTCAATTTTGAGTATTACTGATAGTATTTTTAGGTTTAGATTGAAGGAAGGGTGGTGTGGCTTTTGCATTCATAGTCAATAGGAAACAAGTAGATGTGTGTGATGGAACATCAGTGTCTTATAGTGAATGGCCAAGTACTATAGGTAACTTAAAAACTAAAGCAAAAAAAATATAAAAAAATAATTTCGGATTAGAAAATTAACAAAATCAGTCATAAATATAAATTATCCAAAGTTGGTTTTCCACTCAATGAAGCAATGGAAATATAAACGGTGCTGTTAATGAAAAATATTTGCTAAGGATGTTAATTTCTTCTGAAAATACGTGCTTGCAATTTTACATAAGGATAATTTGAAATAGATTTTTAAAAGAAATGAAATTTCGAATTTGAGTAAATAATAGGAAAGGACTTCATTTAAATTTAGGTCCAAATTAAATCTATCTTTAAATAAATTAATTCATAAAGTCTGCTATTGAAATAGAATGTGGAAAGAAAAAATATCAGTACTAATTTTGTGGAATTAAAGGATAAAAAGGGAAAATAAGTGAGATTATATTGTAGCTCCTGGATACAAAAAAAGCCTTACAATCTTATGATTGTAAGGCTTTTGTGATCCAGACAGGATTCGAACCTGTGACCCACAGCTTAGAAGGCTGTTGCTCTATCCAACTGAGCTACTAGACCATCCTTTAGTTCCTTTTTCTTAAGGCGATGCAAAGATCGTAAAATTATTTGTTTCTGCAATAGTATAAGCGAAAAAAAATAAAGAAAATATAAACCTTTTTGTAGTGTGATTTTATTGTAGATTGATAGTCAGATATTAGAGTGTTATATCATAAATAAAAAAAAAGCGTATGATTAATACCATACGCTTTTGTTAAATATAAAAGGGGATAATTTATTCTACCTTATTAATAATTTCCATACCTCTGTTAATTGCTTTTTCGTTCATAGGTATTAAATGGTGATGTCTTTCAGGAAGGGATTTTTTAAGACCTTTGATTACATTTTCCATTTTAACAACTGGATTAACTTTTAAATATCCTCCAAGTACGATCATATTAAATGTTTTAGCAGAACGCATTCTTGCAGCTTCTTCTGTTGCATCAATTCGGTAAATGGTAATATCTTTTCTAGTAGGGTGATGAGTTATTCCATTACCATCATAGATTAAGATTCCGCCAGGTTTAACATGCGACTCAAACTTATCCATTGATTGCTGATTTAGAATAATCGCGGTGTCGTACTCATGTAAAACGGGAGAACTAATTTTATCGTCACTTAAAATAACAGTAACGTTTGCAGTTCCTCCTCTCATTTCAGGACCATATGAAGGCATCCATGACACTTCCAAATCTTGCATTACTCCTGAATATGCAAGTATCTTACCCATTGAAAGTACACCTTGGCCTCCGAATCCGGCTATAATAATTTCTTCTGTCATTTTGTTTTATTTAACATTGAGTAAATATTATACCCAATAGGTAATTTATTTTAAATGTCTTTTATATCGCCTAATGGATAAAATGGGAACATATTCTCTTCCATCCATTCGTTCGCCTTTACAGGAGACATTTTCCATCCCGAATTACAAGTAGCAACAACCTCTACAAAAGAAGTCCCCCTTTTATTAATTTGATTTTCAAAGGCCTTTTTAAGTACTTTTTTAGTTTTTCGTACAGCAGCTGGTGTATGGCATGCCTGACGAGTTACAAAAGTAGTTCCTGGCAATTGAGCAACGATTTCTGTAATTTTAAGAGGATGACCATCCTGACCAGGTTCTCTACCAAAAGGACAAGTTGAGGCTTTCATTCCCGGAAGTGTGGTTGGTGCCATCTGGCCACCTGTCATACCATAAATACCATTGTTGATGAAAATTACTACAATGTTTTCGTCTCTGTTACAGGCATGAATTGTTTCAGCAGTACCAATAGCAGCAAGGTCACCATCTCCCTGATAAGTAAATACTACTTTATCCGGCATCAATCTTTTGATACCTGTAGCAAGGGCAGGAGCTCTACCGTGAGCAGCTTCTTGCCAGTCAATATCAATATAGTCGTATAAAAATACAGAACAACCAACCGGTGAAACACCAATGGTTTTTTCCTGTAAACCCATTTCTTCAATAACTTCAGCAACCAGTTTGTGCACAACACCATGAGTACATCCCGGGCAATAGTGCATTACTTTGTCGGTAAGAACAGAAGTTTTTTTGTATACTATATTTTCTTCTTTTATAATTTCTTTAATATCCATGGCTTATCCTTCTAAAAAATTACTTTTAAGGGCTTCAAGAACTTCAGCAGGTGAAGGAATAATTCCTCCAAAGCGACCATAGTGCTCAACAGGAGTAATACCGTTTACTGAAAGTTTTACATCCTCAACCATTTGACCCGCACTCATTTCAACACTCAAAATACCTTTTGTTTGTTTGGCTAATTCATGTATAGGCTTTTCAGGGAATGGAAATAATGTAATTGGTCTTAATAATCCTACTTTAATACCTTGTGCTCTTGCTAATTCAACTGTTTTTTGACAAATGCGAGCACTTGAACCATAAGCCACTAAAAGATATTCAGCATCATCACAGTTAATGGATTCATATCTTACTTCCTCTTCCTGCATTTTTTTGTATTTAGCCTGAAGTTTATGGTTGAAGTTTTCCATGTTTTCAGAAGAAAGCTCAACTGAAGTAATGATATTTCTGTTACGATTTCTTGTTTTACCAGTGGTTGCCCAATCTCCATATTTTTCAATGATTTCTTCTTCGGTCATTCTTGGTTTTTGAGGTTTAAGCTCAACTTTCTCCATCATTTGTCCAATAACACCATCAGATAGAATCATTGCTGGGTTTCTGTATTTAAAAGCCAGGTCAAAAGCAAGTTCAACAAAGTCTGCCATTTCTTGTACAGAAGCGGGAGCCAGCGTAATTAATTTATAATCACCATGACCACCACCTTTAACAGCCTGGAAATAATCTGACTGAGCAGGTTGAATAGTTCCTAGTCCCGGGCCCCCTCTAACCACGTTTACTACAACACAAGGGAGTTCTGCTCCGGCAATATATGTTAATCCTTCCTGCATTAAACTAATTCCGGGGCTTGAGGAGCTGGTCATTACTTTTTTACCACAACCGGCACCTCCATATACCATATTTATAGATGCAATCTCACTTTCTGCTTGAAGAACAACCATTCCTGTTGTCTTCCAGGGTTGTTCAGCCATTAGTGTCTCCATTACTTCACTTTGAGGAGTAATAGGATAGCCGAAGTAACCGTCAGTTCCGCATCGGATGGCAGCTTCAGCAATGGCCTCATTTCCTTTCATTAATTTTAGTTCTCTCATTTGTCTAAAATTTATTTTCTTATTTGCTACTTACCTATAATAGCAAGTAGAAACTTTTTACTTGATTTTTGCTATGCCGTTACCGGTTTAGCGCGATATACAGTAATACAGGTGTCGGGACATACAACACCACAATTTGCACAGCCAATACAATTGTCAGGATTTTCCATGTAAGCATAATGATAACCTTTATCATTTACTTCGGCTGCTAAGTTAATTACCTGAGCGGGACATGCTGATACACAAACACTACATCCTTTGCATTTTTCAATATCAACAACTATCGCTCCTTTAGCTTTTGCCATAATTTAAATTTTTAAATTTTAACCGCAATTTATACAAATAAGCTATTTTTATTTATGATGAGGGTCATATTAATACTATGTTAAAAATCACACCTCATTGGAACAAAAAAACAACTCAATGCTTTGTGTTCGCAAAAATAAAATTTTAATAAGAACTACTACTTTTTTTCTTTTCGACGGTAGTTAATGAAGACTTTGAGCGAACAGCTTTAATCGTTCCTCAAGAATAGGGAATCGGCTTTGCTCGGTATGAGAAACACAAGCTCTTAACCCTTCTTTTTCACTGCCAGTATTTTTTAGTGCAATAGCACTGATTCCATAACACAATAATCTTTCCAACAATTCACCTCCGGTGAACCCTGGATATCCTATTGTAAAATAGAACCCGTCAGCAATGGGTGTGTCAATGTCCATATCGTAAATGATGGAAAATCCATATTTTACGAACAATTCTTTCATTAACCTGGCCCTAATGCCATATTCTTTTACCTCTTTTACGATGTTGAATTTGCCGTCGCAGGCGGCTTTGTACATTGCTGCAATTGCATATTGAGCAGAATGACTTGCGCCAGCGGAGAGCGAATATAATAATCTTCCTACAATTACACGCCCAAAATTAGCTTTTCCAAACCTTATTTTTAACGATTCAAAATAAGAGTTGAATAATTTATTGGAAATACAGAGGGTTCCTAAACGTTGTCCGGCATATGAAAATACCTTAGAACTAGATATTAACAGTGCAAAATTATCAGTGTACCTGGCAACGGTTGGTTGATATGGAGGTTTGTAGGGAATGGATATGTCAGTTCTGAAGTCCATTCCGAAATAAGCCAAATCTTCAATAACTATGGTATCGTATTGATTAGCAAGGTTTCCTATGGTTTCTAATTCGTCCTCATGAAAACAGATCCATGTAGGATTATTAGGATTTGAATAAACTATGGCACAAATATTTCCTTTGGCAAGATAGCTTTCTAACTTATCCTTTAATTTTTCTCCTCTATAATGAAAAACATCAAAAGTTTCATGCTTAATATCCAATACCTCTAATTGGATTTTCTGCACAGGGAACCCAGGATCAATAAATAATATGGTATCTTTTTGTGGCCAAATTTTAGATACTCCCATAAATAAGGCGTAGCTGCCTTGCATGGATCCGTTTGTAGGAATACATCCTGCGGGATCAACATCAATATTCATGAAAGCTTTAACAAAACGACTGGCTTCGGATTTAAAAGTTGGAACTCCTTCGAGCATGGAGTATTTTGATGCGACTCCATTTTTGAGTGCTTCAATCTCAGCTTCTACACCAATGGGACAAGGAGGGAGACTTGGAACGCCCATTTCCATCCGGATAAATTTTTCTCCGGTTCTTTCTTCAATCTCATTTACAATGGTAACAACTTCTCTAATTGTTGAGTGACCCAGATCAGAAATGTTTTTATGCTCGAGTGTAGATTTTACAATTTCCGGGTCTATTATAGTTTTATGTTCGGTGTCCATCATGACTTTTGATTTTAAGGGTAAAAACAATATTCCATTCTAGATGAACATGAAATAATGATGGGTTTACGATGTAATCATTATCTATTCAGGTAAAATTGATGGCAACTTTAAACGTTATTAAAGTAGGATATATAATCAGAGTAAAAAGGATTCTATAATATTATAGAATCCTTATCTTATATTAATAACCATTCTCTTTTTGAAGCATATTAATCCATTGAGTTAATCTTTCTTCAGTTTTTTCACTTTCATAATCTTCATCAAGGGGTAGCCCTGCAAATTTTCCATCTACGATTGCCTCTGATTCATTAAAATCATATTCGTTTGTATCGCAGAAGCCCACAATATTTGCATTAAGCGGTTTTAGTTTTTCATATAACCAACCAATAGCATCAACAAAATGCTCAGGATAATTAATATGATCTCCTAATCCATAAATAGCAACGGTTTTATTTTTCCATTCCACTTCTGGTAGATGAGTGAAAAATACATCCCAATCAGTGTCTGTATGTTCAGAATCCCAATTGGAAGTGCCAATTGTAGATATACCGAATATTATTTTGTCGTATTGGTTTATAATTTTTGCATCACAGTCCTTAACAAGAATAAGATCAGCATGATCATCGCCAAAAATATTTGCAATTAATTCAGCAACTTTACCAACACTACCTTTTTCTGGACCATAAAAAATACCAATTTTTCCCATATTTTAATTTGTTTATAGTTTATATCTGTTCTATCAAATTTCTTTTTAATCTATCATTAAAACAATAACATTTCTCATAGTCATATTATTTAATACAGAATTAAAGGTTCTGTTTTATAATTTAGTCAGATTTTAAGAAAAAGGGAAGTGAGTAAGAAAGATTGTTTATACTAGTTTATTTTTTTTAGTTATTTTCGTGGCCATAATCCAATTGAAAAAACATGAATGTTCAAGTCGAAGAGGTAGTAAATCAGGCACAAAGGAAGAAGTTTGTTGAATTACCATACCAATTATATAAAAACAATGCTTATTGGGTTCCACCATTAAAGGCTGATGAGTTAACTTCAATTACTCCTGAAAAAAATCCGTCTTTTGATTTTTGTGAAGCTAAGTTTTGGTTAGCCTATAAAGATGGAAAGGTTGTAGGAAGAATCGGTGCTATTGTTAATGATCTTTGGATTGAAAAGATTGGTGAGAAGATCGGGCGTATAACAAGAGTTGAATTTATTGATGACGCAGAAGTTGTTAAAGCGCTTTTTGAAGCTGCTGAAGCTTACTTAAAGTCGAAAGGTATGGTTGGAGTTATGGGACCATTAGGTTTTTCTAACCTTGATCATTCCGGTGTACTTATTGAAGGTCATGATTATCTTCCTTGTATGGCTAGTGATTATCATTTTGAGTACTATAAAACACATTTTGAATCGCTTGGATACGAAAAAGAAATAGACTGGCTAGAGTTTAGAATAACTTTCCCGGATGCATTACCGGAAAAAGCATTTAAGGTAGCTGATATGATTAAAAGACGTTATGGTTTAACTGTAAAGAATTTTAAAAACAGAAGCGAGCTGGAACCATATAGGGAAATGATCTTTAATGTTTTTAATGATGCTTTTGTAGGATTATTTGGAACATTTAAATTACCAGACAATCTGGTGAACTTTTATATTGACAAATTTTTCCCTTCAATAAATCCAAGATATGTGAAAATTGTTTTGGATAAAGATCAACAGCTGGCTGGCTTTATTGTGGCTCTGCCTTCGTTATCAAAAGCGCTTCAGAAAGCTAATGGAAAATTATTACCCTTTGGTTGGTGGCATTTGAAAAATGCATTGGATA
The DNA here is from genome assembly GCF_026013605.1 of Plebeiibacterium sediminum. Taxonomy (GTDB): domain Bacteria; phylum Bacteroidota; class Bacteroidia; order Bacteroidales; family Marinilabiliaceae; genus Saccharicrinis; species Saccharicrinis sediminus. The sequence goes on along the minus strand of NZ_JAPDPJ010000002.1, from coordinate 46,957 downwards.
AACCCAAAGAAATGGATTTGATGCTTACTGGTGTACGTCCGGAGTTACAAAAATTAGGATTAACATCACTTTTAATGAACGAATTGTGGAATACTGCTAATAGTGATGGAGTTAAGTATGTTGAAACTACCGGTATGCTAGAAAACAATCATGTTGCCATTCAAATGTGGAAATCATTTGATCATATACAACATAAACGAAAACGTTGTTATAAAAAGACTTTTTAGTTACAACAATATAAGTGATTTAGAAAAGCTGGTTTATCCAGCTTTTTTTGTATCCAGACGTTTTTGTACACAAAATTGTTTTTATCCAACAGAAAGTGATATCGGTTTTATTTATTAAACCTATATTAAATCTTAAATATTATAGGGGTGTAAGGTTAATTTCTTCACTTTTAGACTCAATATATTCAAATTTAGGTGGTGTATATCTATTAGGATTTTCTTATCTTTCAACTGAATCGTATTTTATTTGTTGATTCAAAGAAAGATAAAGTCTTATACTGCATACCTGAAAAATCATGAATAGAAAAAAAACTACCTTTATTATTGTAGCTCTTATTGTATTATTAGGAGGTTCTGCTGGTTTATCTTATTTGTTTATATTGCTAAAACCCGAATCACCCAAAAAACCTCCTGTTGAATTAAAGCGATATGTAAAAACTGAAGTAGTTGAGTATTCAACTATTGTATCGCCTTTAGCAGCCAAGGGGAGAGTAGTGTCAAGTCATGAGGTTGCTCTTATTGCGGAAGCTGCCGGAAAAATAGAGGAAGGAAGTGTCGTACTTAAAAAGGGAACCTCATTTAAAAAAGGACAATTACTTGCTGTTATTTACAAGGATGAAGTTGAATTAGCGTTAAAGGCTCGCAAAAGTGAGTTCTTGAATACCATAGCTAACTTATTGCCTGATATCAATGTAGATTATCCTGATTATATTTCTGAATTTACTCAATTTTTTAGAGAAATTGATATTAATAAAGATTTACCTGATCTTCCTTCTTATGAGAATGATCAGTTTAAAGTTTTTCTGGCCAGCCGAAATCTTTTAAGTGCTTATTATGGCATTCTTCAGGATGAGAAGAAGTTAAAGCGCCATAGTTTATATGCTCCATTCAATGGTGCTTTTACTAATGTAAGTTATCAGGCTGGATCCTATGCAAATACAGGTTCACAAGTGGCAAGGATGATTCGAACAGATCAACTGGAAATAGAAGTTCCTGTTAAAAATATAAATAGCAAATGGATTAAAATAGGAGATAAGGTTCAGGTGTTTTCTGAAAATGAAGTCTCTGTTATGGAAGGAACGGTTGTTCGTAAAGCAAAATTTATTGATATCAATACCCAGTCCCGAAGTGTTTTTGTTCTGGTGTCTGACTTTAATGAAGATGAGCTTGTTGTTGGGGGTTACAAAAAAGTTGTATTCTCCGGGCAAGAGATTGAACAAGCAATGGAGATTCCTAGAAATGCCATATTTAATTTTAATGAGGCTTTTATAGTTAAAGATGGAATGCTTAAAAAAACACAGCTTGAGGTTCTTAAGTTAAATGAAAACTCTTTAATATTCAGAGGTATTCCTGAGGGATACAACGTTGTGGTTGAACCGTTGATTAACGCCAAGGAAAATACACCTGTAAGTATACTGGGTAGTGATGAAGAGCAACCTGAGAATAAGCAAAAGGATAAGGATTTAAACCATCAATCAAAAACGAAGTAAATTATGAGAAAGATTGTTGAGGTTTTTGTAAAGTTCCCCTTTTATGCAAATCTGATTCTGCTCATTTTTGTCATAATTGGAGGATTGAGTTTAAGTTCTATGAAAAAGTCGTTTTTCCCCGAGCGACAATCTCATATTTTACGAGTTAGGGTTTTTTATCCCGGAGCTTCGCCTGTTGAAATGGAGGAAGGAGTTACTTCAAGGATTGAGGAAGCTGTTAGAGCCATTCCTGGCATTTATGAAATCAATTCAGTTTCTTCAGAAAATAGTTCTTCTGTTACCATAGAAATAGAACCCAAATATGATATTGATGAAGCACTTATCGAAGTAAAAAATGCTGTTGATGGAATATCATCGCTTCCATCGGCTGCAGAACGCCCCATTGTTTCAAAATCACGAACTACATCGCCAGCAGCAAACCTTTTAGTAACAGGAGATGTAGATTTATTGACGCTTAAAAGTTATGCCCAACAGGTTGAAGAAGATTTTCTGGCTTCAGGGTTAATGAGTCAGGTTTCAATTTCCGGCTATCCGGCTTTGGAAATATCAGTAGAAGCAAGTGAAGTTGATATGTTGCGTTATGGATTTACTTTTGATGATTTGCAAAATGCTATTTCTCAAAATAACCAGGATGTTTCAGGTGGACAATTGCGCTCTGATGATGAAGAACTACTAATCCGGTTAAGGTCAAGAAGTGCAGATCCTGATAAAATTGCAAATATCATTCTAAGAGCAAATTCTGATGGAAGTGTGATTAGAATCAGAGATATTGCATCAGTAAAAATTAAATTTTCAGAAATTCCCAACAAAGCGCTCGAAAATGGTAATCCGCTGATTCGTGTAAACGTAATGAAATTGATTACAGAGGATTTGGATGATATTGATACTTATATAAGAGATTATGTTGAAGACTTTAATAAAAATAATCATGGAGTAGAACTCATTTATTCCAGATCCTTTTTGGAGTTATTGCATTCAAGGTTAGATCTGTTGTATTACAATGGCGGTCAGGGATTAATTTTGGTAATATTAATCTTGAGCCTAATGTTAAGTATGAGATTATCTCTTTGGGTGGCATGGGGAATTCCGGCTTCCTTTTTAGGGATGTTTATTATAGTTAATGCAATGGGGGTTACTATAAATATGATTTCCTTGTTCGGGATGATTTTGGTAATCGGAATTTTAGTAGATGATGGTATTGTTATTGGCGAAAATATATTTCAGCATTTTGAAAAAGGGAAAAGTCCCAAAAGGGCTGCTGTTGATGGTGTTATGGAAGTGATTCCAGCTGTGGTAGCATCGGTGTCAACAACCATCGTGGCTTTCTCACCTTTGATTTTTATTACTGGTAGAATGGAGTTTATGTTTGAAATGGCCTTAATTGTAATTTTTAGTTTGGCTGTTTCTTTATTTGAGGCATTTTTAGTTTTACCTGCTCATATTGGAAATGAAAAAGTATTGAATCAGAAAGCTCTCCATATAAAACCTACAGGATTGAAAAAATACACCGAAGGATTTTTTAAGTGGTTGAGAGAATATGCCTATGACAGGGTATTAAAGTTAATAGTTGAGTGGCGTTATGTTGTTATAGGTATTCCTTTAGCAATGATGTTAATTACCTGGGGGCTTCTTAAAGGGCAACAAATAAAAATGACATTTTTCCCCAGGATGGAGTTTGATTCATTTAATATTAATATAGCGTTTACTCCTGGAGCTGGTGAAAAGCAAACGATGGATTATCTTGAAAGATTTGACAGTGTGGTTTGGGTGGTTAATGATGAATTAATGGAGGAGTTTAACGATACCATTCCAATAATAGAGAATAGTATTTTGTATTTAGGTTCTGCATTTGATGGTTCAGAAAGCGGTGCACATGCCGGAAATGTTTATGTATCTCCCCGAAACTCTGAAGAAACGGGTATAAGTACTTATTACATTATTGAAAAAATACGGAAGAAGATAGGAGCTGTAAATGAAGCCAAAAAGTTTACAATTGGTGCCAGAGGAAGATTTGGGGACCCAATTTCTATAGGTTTACTTTCCCGAAATATAGAAGAATTGGAGAAAGGAAAAGATTTCCTGATGGAGAAGTTACATGAATATCCGCAGTTAAAAGATATTGTAACCAATAATGCACTCGGAAAGCAAGAAGTCCGGCTAAAATTGAAGCAGCAGGCCTACATGATGGGACTCAATGAAGCATCAATTGCACGTCAGGTTCGTCAGGCTTTTTATGGAGGACAGGCTCAGCGTTTACAAGTAGGAAGAGATGAGTTACGAATATGGGTGCGATACCCTCCTGAGGGTCGACAACGAATTGGTCAGCTTGAGGATATGAAAATTATTACTTATCAGGGAGAATATCCATTAACAGAATTGGTGGATTATGAATTGAAACGAGGGCCAGTTAATATCAATAGATTTAATGGTAAAAGAGAGATTCGGGTAAATGCTGATTTGGTAGATCCTGATGCTTCTGTTACAGAAATAAATGAAGCAATTTTCAAAGAAGTGATCCCTCAATTGAAATTGAACTTTCCAGGAATTACTGTTGAGTCGCAAGGTCAGCAAAAGGAAAGTAAGCGAAATATGAAAGACTTGATGTTTTTGTTTCCTCTAGCTTTTCTAACCATAGTTTTTATTTTAATGATTAATTTCAAATCCTTTCAGCAGCCTTTGATTATCATTTTAATGATTCCGATTTCTATTTTAGGTGCTATCTGGGGGCATGGAATTCATGGAAAACCATTGTCTATTTTAAGTCTATGGGGAGTGGTAGCCTTAACTGGAGTTATCATTAATGATGCAGTAGTTTTTTTGGCTAAGTACAATAATCTTATAGAAGAAGGACTTAAAGTGAAGAATGCGATTATTGAGGCAGGTAAAGCAAGACTTCGCCCTATTATTCTAACTACCTTAACTACATCGTTTGGTTTATATCCTCTTATTTTGGAAACAAGTTTTCAGGCCCAGTTTTTAATTCCAATGGCTATATCTTTAGTTTATGGGGTTGCATTTGGTACTTTGTTTATTCTTTTGTTTTTTCCAGCCTTAATTATGATACTGAATGATATGAGATATTTTATTCGAAAAAAGTTTAAAGGCAATAGCGTTGAAAGAGAACATGTAGAAATTGCCTGGATTAATGCACAGACTAAAATAGATAATGGAGATAAAAAATAGTTTGTTGGTATGTGTAATCTCTTGATTTAATACTTGTTGAGTGGTGTTTTGTATCTAATTGGTCGGGATTGTGTTACTACACTTGTTAATACTTGTTAAAAATAAGATTGAAATACATTATACTCTTTTTATGGCATATGATTTGATAATATTTTACTCGAAGAGCAAAAGTGTTTTTTCATAAATTAGGTTAGGGTTTAAGTTTTATGGAGCGTTTTTATAACGCTCCATTTTAACTAACATTTTTTAAGTTTTTATTTCGAACCTTTTTTATCTGAAAACGTTATAGTAGTAAATAGATTTGATTAGATTTTTTTTCATAGATTAGAGTTTAGGGTTAATAGAAAAAGAGCTTTCTCAAAGAGAAGCTCTTTTTTGTTTTATTATAAATTAATTTTTTTTGTAATAGCTTTAGTCTTGTAACTTTTCGTATACTACAGAATACATCATCGGAATTTTACCATCAGTACCTTTTATTTGGTATTTATCCTTATCAATTTCAATCATTTGCTCGAAGCAATTATAAGCAGAATAATCATATTCCTTAAAGCTATTTAAAGTAAGATAATTTACTTGTAAGGCATTAAAGACTTCACTAAGGCTATGATTCCATGAAACGGATTTTTCTTTAATATTTGATTTTTCTTCAGTATCGGTATAGGTTCCTTCTAATTCTTCAATGATTGGTTCACCTCCAAAGTAATTAAACTCAATAGATTTAAAATCATAACTAAACATCCATACTACAGGGTGGAATTCAACCATTATAAACTTACCTCCGGGTTTCAAAAAGTACGAAATTATATGAGCCCACTTGTCCATGTCAGGTAGCCACCCAATAACACCATACGAGGTGAATACAATATCATATTTCTGTTCAAGATTCTCTTTTAAAGCGTATACATCACTTTGAATAAATTCAGTATCCATGTTTAATTCAGATGCTAATGCTTTGGCCTTATCTATAGCATTATTCGATAAATCAATACCAGTCACTTTAGCTCCTAATCTGGAAAGCGATATGGTATCCATTCCAAAATGGCATTGTAAATGAAGCACCGATTTCCCTGTAATATCTCCCAATAATTCCAGTTCAACAGGTTTTAAGGAGCTTTGTCCTTCTTTGAAGGATTTGATATCGTAAAATTCCGAATTATAATGGATATCTGTTTTTTGTTCCAAAGGTTACGGTTGATTTCAAGATAGTTCATGTGATTTACTGGTGATTACAGATTAATAACTTTATCAGCCATTTTTTGAAGTTCAATAATATCAACCATTGTTCCGGGTATTCCTACTTTTATTTTATCAAGTAAGTTATAGTGATTTAAACATGTTTTGCATGCAATTAGTTTTACTCCGGCAGCTTCAAGGTTTTTTAGGTTTTCAATAATAGGAGAGTCCTCACAAATAATTTTAACGCCACTGTTATAGAAAGTGATAAATTTTGGAAGGTTATTTTCTGCACTAATTAGTTTTAGATAGTTATTGATTAATAAAAGGCCTAACTCTTCATCGCCCTGACCCATTCCGTTATTGTTGATTTGTATTAGAGTATTATTCATTGTAATATATTTTTAGATTCAATTTTGCTTATTGTAAAAGCAAATGTAACACAGATTTCGTTTTAAATAATATCAAGGAAGTTTTTTAATATAGGGTTTGTGTTTTTGCTGTTCCAAATGATTTTTAAAGTGGTTTGTTGTTTAATTTTCTTGAGCTCAATGAATTTAACATCCAGATTAAAGCCTTCTTTTAATGTGGTTGGAACAATAGATACGCCAAAATTATTTTCAACCAGTCTGTATATTGATATGGCATTAACGGTTGAGTGCGATACAATAGGAGCAAAGCCTGAATCGTCAAATATTTGCATTACTTTTTCATAGTAAGATTCACTATAGGTTGGATCAAACAGAATAAAAGGTTCTTCTTTGAACTGTAATAGCGATTTAAAATTTGTTTCATCGATAGGATGATTCTTGGGTAATACTAACGAGAAGGTATCTTTGAATAATGGTTTCATTTCAAGTCCTTTGGGTACACGTTCAATGCGTACAAAACCAATATCTATTTCTTGTTCGATAAGCGCTTTTACTTGTTGGTTATTGTCAATCTCGTTTAAACTAAAGGTAATATTAGGATGAGAATTACGAAACTTCATTAATAAATCCGGAATTACTTTTTGCATGGCCGAACCAACAAAGCCTAAGTTTAAGTGACCATTGATTCCGCTGTTTAATAATTTGGCATGATGAATCAGGTCATCTAACTGTCGGAAATTGTTTTTTAATTCTTGTTGCAAATATAAACCAGCTTCTGTTAACTCAACTTTTCTGTTGTGTCGCTTAAAAAGTTTTATTCCCAGCTCATCTTCCATTTGTTTAATCTGTCTGCTTAAACCTGGTTGTGAAATAAACAAGCGCTCTGCAGCTTTTCTGAAATGTAAATCTTCAGCAACAGCTAAAAAATATTTGTAATGTCTAAATTCTAAATGATTACTCATAGTTATCAAATATAGAATAAAATAGTCTCATTTCGTATCAAAACTACTTGTAAATTTGTAATAACAGGAGCGTGCTTAATTCATTAAGCTAAAACAAAAGTTAATAGTGTATTGAGAAATGAGTCATTGGTTTTTATTAAAGCCAGTGACTCCTGATTTAAAATTAAGTTACATGTTTAAATACGGCATAGATCATTTAACAGTAGCAAAGGTTATGGCTATTGTAATAGGAAAAAAGAAGGCAGTGTTGGTGGATGAAGCCATTAAAAAAGTACAGGAATGCAGACGTAAAGTTGAAGTTATGGCTCAGTCTAATGTTCCAGTATATGGTATTAACACTGGATTTGGTCCATTATGCGATACGCAAATATCACCAGAAGAAACGAGTAAACTACAAGAGAATTTATTGCTTACTCATGCGGTTGGCGTTGGTAATCTCATTGATAAAGAGTTGTCTAAAATCATGTTAATCTGTAAAGTACATGCTTTGTGTCATGGCTTTTCAGGTGTACGATTAGACGTAATTCAGAGGATTCTATTTTTTATTAATAATAATATTTTACCAGTAGTTCCGGAACAGGGCTCAGTTGGAGCTTCTGGTGATTTGGCTCCCTTGTCGCATTTGTTTTTGCCATTGTTAGGTGAAGGCGAGTTATGGATTGGTGACCAAATTGTTAGTACCAAAGAGTATTATCAGCAGGAGAATATTAAACCAATAAAGTTAGCAGCAAAAGAAGGTTTAGGGCTTATTAATGGAACACAGTTTATTTTGGCTCATACCATTATGGGCTTGTACAGAATGGAATACTTGCTCGATTTAGCTGATGTGGCTGGGACAATGAGTTTGGAAGGTTTAATGGGAAGTGCTTCTCCTTTCAGAGAAGAGATTCATACAATTCGTCCGTTTAAAGGGAATTTACGTGTTGCTGAGCGCATTCGATTTTTACTAACAGACTCTGAAAATGTAAAAGTTCATGAGCATTGCCAACGTATTCAGGACCCATACTCTATCAGATGTATGCCACAGGTTCATGGAGCCAGTCGTAATGCTTTTGATCATTTAAATGAGTTGGCAGAGATAGAGATGAATTCGGTTACAGATAATCCAATTGTATTAACTGAAGAGTTGGCCATATCCGGAGGTAATTTTCATGGTCAGCCATTGGCTATGGCTATTGATTATGGTTCATTGGCTACAGCTGAGTTGGGTAATATATCGGATCGAAGATGTTACCTATTGCTGGAAGGTAAGTATGGATTACCACGATTATTAACAGCTCACGGAGGATTAAACTCAGGTTTTATGATCCCTCAATATACAACAGCAGCTTTAGTAACAGAAAATAAGTCACTGTGTTTTCCTCCTTCGGCCGATAGTATTCCAACTTCATTAGGTCAAGAAGATCATGTTTCTATGGGAAGTATTTCAGGTAGAAAGTTCAATCAGATATTGGGTAACCTAGAAAAGATATTTGCCATAGAGTTAATGTATGCAGCACAGGCTATGGAGTTTCGCCGACCCAATCAGTTTTCTCCGGTTATAGAGCAAAACTTTGCCATTGTTAGAGAAAAGGTGGATAAATTAGAAGATGACAGATTAATAAAAGATGATATACAAGCTATGGTTAAACTGGTGCAGGATAGAGCTTTTGTAGTGAGGTGAGTTGAAAGCCAAGAGCTGTAGCACGGAGCATGGAGCAAAGGGTAAATGTTATAATTAAAACACCCAGTCAGCTACTCGTGCCTCGTATCTGGTACCCCTCCTTGAAAAGGCGGGGAATGTTCTTGCTCAAAACCATTTTTCCTTCGAAGAGGATACTTATAAGTGCTGTAAATCACTCTCCTCCTTTTTTCAAGGAGGAGTACCTGAGGAACGAGGGGGTGGTGGTTATAATCTCTACTTACAATCTAATCCTTAAACTAATTAAACAAAAAGACGATGACTTTTCAAGAAGAAATATTACGAGGGATTCCAGAGCAATTGCCGGCAAAAAGAATTTATAGTACTAGAGCAAATCATGCTCCTAAACGTAAGGATATTTTAAGTGAGGACGAAAAGAAGTTGGCAGTACGTAATGCTCTGCGCTATTTTCCAAAACAATGGCATAAGGAATTAGCTATAGATTTCGCTGAAGAGTTAAAAGAATTTGGACGAATTTATATGTATCGTTTTATGCCGGAATATCCTATGTATGCTCGCCCAATACAAGAATATCCTGCAAAGAGTAAACATGCTGCAGCTATTATGCTCATGATTCAGAATAATCTTGACCCTGCTGTGGCTCAACATCCTGAGGAGTTAATTACCTATGGTGGTAATGGGGCTGTTTTTCAAAACTGGGCTCAATACTTGTTAACAATGCAGTATTTGGCAACAATGACTGATGAACAAACTTTACATATGTACTCAGGGCATCCAATGGGATTGTTTCCTTCATCAAAAGCCGCTCCAAGGGTTGTGGTTACCAACGGAATGGTTATTTCTAATTATTCAAAGCCTGATGATTGGGAGCGTTTTAATGCTTTAGGTGTTTCGCAGTACGGACAAATGACTGCAGGATCATACATGTATATTGGTCCGCAAGGTATTGTTCATGGAACAACCATTACAGTAATGAATGCATTCAGAAAAATTCTCAGCAAAGAAGAAACAACTGCCGGTAAAGTGTTTTTAACTGCTGGTTTAGGCGGTATGAGTGGAGCTCAGCCCAAGGCCGGAAATATTGTTGGATGTGTTTCGGTTTGTGCTGAGGTGAATTCAGCAGCGGCAACCAAAAGACATTCGCAGGGATGGGTTGATGAATTGATTGACTCCATGGATGAATTGATTGCCAGAATAAGAAGAGCACAACAAAATAAAGAAACCGTTTCCATTGCGTTTATTGGTAATGTAGTAGATGTATGGGAGCGTTTTGATCAGGAGGATATTTTTATTCATGTAGGATCAGATCAAACCTCATTGCATATTCCATGGACAGGAGGATATTATCCTGTGGATGTTAGTTATGAAGAGTCGAACCGATTGATTCGTGAAGAACCTGAAGTATTTAAAGAAAAGGTTCAGGAATCGCTAAGAAGACATGCTGCAGCCATCAACAAACATGCTGCTAAAGGAACTTACTTCTTTGATTATGGAAATGCATTTTTGTTAGAATCTTCCAGAGCAGGAGCCGATGTAATGGCTGAGAATGGTACAGATTTCAGGTATCCATCGTATGTTCAGGATATACTCGGGCCAATGTGTTTTGATTATGGTTTTGGTCCGTTTCGTTGGGTTTGTACTTCAGGTAAACCTACAGATCTGGATAAAACAGATAAAATGGCTGCCAATATTCTTCAGGATATCATGGAACATTCGCCCGAAGAAATACAATTGCAAATGCATGATAATATAACATGGATTCGTGAGGCAAAAGCTAATCATCTGGTTGTAGGTTCGCAGGCTCGAATTTTATATGCTGATGCAGAAGGCAGAGCCAAGATTGCTTTAGCTTTTAACAATGCTGTGGCAAATGGAGAAATTGGTCCTGTAGTTATTGGTCGCGATCATCATGATGTAAGTGGTACAGATTCTCCATATCGAGAAACATCCAATATTTATGATGGTAGTAAATATACTGCAGATATGGCTATTCAGAATGTAATAGGCGACAGCTTTAGAGGAGCTACCTGGGTTTCTATACATAATGGTGGCGGCGTAGGATGGGGCGAAGTAATTAATGGCGGTTTTGGAATGGTGCTGGATGGAAGATCTGAAACAGAAGACAGAATTAAGAGTATGCTGTTTTATGATGTGAATAACGGTATCGCTCGGCGTAGTTGGGCCCGAAATAAGGAGGCTCGTTTTGCCATTGAACGTGAAATGAAACGTACACCAAATTTAAAAGTAACTTTACCTAATTTGGTAGATGATGAATTATTGGAGAATTTGTAGTCTCTATCAATTGTTATAACAAGGGTGAAGTTGATATGCAGCTTTGATAGGATTTATAAAAGATAAAGGATCATGATTAAAACCACCTCCCCCTCGTAACTCGGGCTTGAAAAGGAGGAGAATAGATTTACATCATGTATATATTCCTCCCTTAAGAGAAATGTTTTCTCTTAAGGTGAGATTAACACCTAAAACCTATTATCTTTTATCTAAAGTCTAATATCTATAATCTAAACTCTAAGATCTATTAATGATGATAATATTATATAAAAACATAAAGCAATTGGTTCAGGTAAGAGATGAGGGAATTGCCTATGTACAGGGGCAGGAGATGAAAGACTTACCTGTTATAGAAAATGCATGGCTGTTAGTTAAAGAAGGAATTATTTCTGATTACGGAAGTATGGATACTTGTCCGCAAAACAATTTGTACGAGGAAATAGACTGTATTGGACGAGTGGTAATGCCTGCATGGTGTGATTCGCATACTCATATTGTTTATGCAGGAAATCGTGAAGGAGATTTTGTAGATCGAATCAATGGGTTATCCTATGAACAAATTGCAGAAAGGGGAGGTGGTATTTTAAATTCTGCCAAACTATTACAAAATACTTCAGAGGAGGATTTGTATGAGCAAAGTTTATCCCGATTAAAAGAGGTGATGGAGTTAGGTACCGGAGCTATTGAAATAAAGTCGGGATATGGCTTGACAGCAGAATCAGAACTAAAAATGTTGAGGGTAATTAAGCGATTAAAAGAAGATTATCCAATTGCTATAAAATCTACATTTTTGGGGGCACATGCCATTCCTGAGGAATATAACGGTAATGCCGATGCTTATATTGAAATGCTGATAAAAGAGGTGTTGCCACAAATTGCCAAAGAAGACCTTGCCGATTATATTGATATTTTTTGCGAAAAAGGCTATTTCAGTGTGGCACATACCGAAAAACTACTTGCTGCAGCACAAAAGTATGGATTGGTGCCTAAAATACATGTCAACCAGTTTAATGCCATAGGAGGGGTGGCAGCTGCTGTAAAATACAAAGCGCTAACTGTAGATCATTTGGAATTAATAAATGATGAGGATATTGAAATATTGAAAAATTCAGGAACCATGCCTGTGGCTTTACCTACATGTTCCTTCTTTTTAAGCATTCCATATACCCCAGCACGAAAAATTATTGATGCAGGTTTACCTTTGGCTTTGGCTACAGATTATAATCCGGGATCAACACCTTCAGGAAATATGAATCTGGTTGTAGCAACTGCATGTATTAAAATGAAAATGACGCCAGAGGAGGCTATGAATGCAGCAACATTAAACGGAGCTTATGCTATGGGTGTTCAAAAAGAATTAGGGAGTATTACCAAAGGGAAAAAAGCCCATTTGATGATCACTAAACCCATTCATTCATATGTAACAATAGCTTACTCTTTTGGAGTAAATCATATTGAAAGTCTGATGTTGTAGGATATTTATTGGTTTTAAATAAATTAGGATCTAATTGAAAAATGGCTTGATTGTTAAACAAACAAATCAGGCCATTTTTATTTATCATCGAAAGTAGGGGGAATCCGAGGTTGTAATGTGTGCACAGAAATTGTTATTTATTAATTTTTAAGTATATTCAAATCCCTTTAAATATATAGTTTTTCAGCACAACTACTATGAATAAAAAAAATAATTTCCTGATATCATTCTTCTTGTTATGGACTGGAATACACGTTGTTTTCGGCGAAAATAGAATGATATTTGATCATATTACTCAAAATGAAGGATTGCCTTCTGATCATGTAAGTCAAATTCTTCAGGATTCAGACGGTCTGATGTGGTTTGCGACATACAATGGGCTTGCGAGTTATGATGGATATGGGTTTCATATCTATTCCTATTCTCCTAATGATACTACTACCATCTGTCATGATAATGTTATTTCTATTTGTGAACAGTCATCAAGATATATTTGGGTTGGTACAACTAGCGGATTCTGTAGATTTGATAAAGAACAAAATCTTTTTAAAAGGTATAATAATGACAAGGTAGGAGCACTCTCTCAATCCAGTATACGTAAGTTATTGATTGATTCTCATGGTAAATTATGGATTGCCTCCAATGCCGGATTAGTAACCTTTGATATTGAAAAAGAAGAATTGGTTGGTTACGTACCCGATTTAAATAAGAATAATTCTATTAGTTCAAATAATGTAAGTGACTTATATATTGATATAAATAAAAAAGTATGGGTTGCAACAGATAAGGGATTAGACATGTTTGACCCTGTTTTGGAGTCATTTACTCATATTAAAGATGGAAATTTTGTAAAGTTAACCAGATATAATGATGGGATAATGGCCATCACAAGAAATTTTGTGAGGTATATAACACCATCTGTGAATGAAATTAATTTTTCAAAAGTGCTCTTTGAAGATGTGCAAGGTAGCTATGTTGTTACTGATGTATTAGTTGATTATGAAGGTTTTGATTGGTATACAGTTCGGGATAATGGTATTTATTGTTTTAACAGGATAAATAATTCGTACCAGGTTTATAGATATGATAAATACGATAAAAACAGTATTAACTCAAATGTGCCGCAATGTATTTATAAAGATCAGAATAATAATCTTTGGATAGGAACTTTTGATGGTGGTGTAAATTTTTATTCTCCACATAAAAAACGCTTTAATAATATACATGATAATTTTAAAGCAGACGGGTTGCAAAATAATAAGGTTAAAACTATTTATGAGGATCGTAATGGCGATATTTGGATAGGCACAAAGGCTGGAGGAATGTTGAGTAAATTTGATAAAACTTCCCGAACATTTACTCATTTTCAACACGACCCTTCTGATCCTTCAAGTATAAGTGATGATTATATTTTTGCTATCTGTGATGCACAACCCGGTTTTTTATGGGTAGGTACTATGAATGGCGGTTTAAATTTATTCAATAAAAAAACAGGGAAATGTATTTGTTATAAGCATGATCCCAAAGACTCAACAACGATATCTACTAATAATATCCGATCGTTACTTTTAGATGATGGTAAATTATGGATAGCAGGTCATCAAAATGGTGTTGATGTATTCGATATTAAAAGTCGAAAAAAAATCAAAAATTATAAATTTTCGCATACAGAAGGTAGTATTTCAAGTAATGGAATCATATCTATTTTCAGAGATTCCAAGAACCAGTTGTGGTTTGGAACCAGCTTTGGTCTGAATCGTTACGATAGTACCACCGATCAATTCGTAAGATATTATCATGTTGAAAGGGATTCCAATAGTATTTCTGATAATATTATACATTGTATCATTGAAGATGCCGAGCATTGTTTATGGATTGGTACAAAAAACGGACTTAACAGATACAATCCGGAAACCAATTCATTTCAGGTTTTTAATACATACACCGGTTTGCCAACAAATTCAATTTACGGATTATCAATTGATAGTAATGGAATAGTTTGGATGAGCACTAATGTTGGGATAGTACAGTTTGACTATAAAACAGGATATTCATCTCTTTATACAGATGAGGACGGACTGAGTAATAACGAGTTTGCTCCTACAGTATATGCAACATCAAAGGATGGAGAAGTGTTTTTTGGTGGAAATAAAGGCTTTACTTACTTTAAACCTGAGGATATAATGATTAATCCTCATATACCTAATATAATATTTACAGATTTTAAGGTGCTTAATGAATCTGTAATTCCGGGATCTGATAATCCTATTTTGAAAAAACACATTAATAAAGCAGAATTAGTAAAACTCTTTACGGATCATTCCGCTTTTTCAATTGATTTTAGTGCTTTAAATTATATTTCTTCAGATAAAAATCAGTTTGCATATATGTTAGTTGGTTTTGATAAAGATTGGCATTATGTCAATACTAATCATTCAGCCACCTATACCAATCTTAACCCGGGTAAATATATATTTAAAGTAAAGGCATCAAATAATGATGGTATTTGGAATGAAGAAGGAAGATCGATACGTATTGAAGTGATACCATCCTGGTGGAATACAATATTTTTTAAGGTTTTTATAATCTGCATTTTAATTTTAGCAGTATTTATTCTTTTACGTTTGAGGCAAAAAGTTCACAAAATAAAAACAACAGTATTAGAAGAAAAAGTAAAAGAACGAACTGATAACTTAAATAAGGCTAACATCGAATTAAATGCCCAAAAAGAAGAAATTCTGATTCAAAGAAATGAAATTCAGGAAAAGAAGGAACAACTGGAAAAAGAATCGCAAAAAATGGCTATTCTTAATAAATTTGGACAGGAACTCACAAATATTTTAAGTCTTTCAGAAATCAACCGGGTAATTTTTGATTACGTAAAAACGCTCCTTGATGTTCCTGTTTTTGGTATTGGAATATATAATCCAGAGAAGAATCGTTTAGAATTTCCGTCCTATTTTGAGGATGGTCATCCAATAAAAAGTTTTAGTGTACCTTTAGATAGTAAAAGAAGTCTGGCTGTATGGTGTTTTAAAAATCAGGATGTTATATATAGTAATAACTTTAAAAGTGATTATCTAAAATATGTAGATGGATATTACTTTCCAAATGCAGTGATGCCTGAGTCGGTAATGTATTTGGCCTTAACAGTAAAAGGGAAAAATATAGGTGTGTTATTGGTCCAAAGCTATAAGCTAAATGCTTATACGCAAAACGATCTCGTTACTTTGCAAACTTTGGGGTCCTATATTGCTATTGCTTTAGATAATGCTAATGCTTACAGGATTGTTAACCGTCAAAATAAAGAATTAGAACAACAGCAAAAATCGTTGGAGCAAAAAGTAAAAGAAAGAACCAAAGAGCTTGAAGTTGCTAAATTTAAGGCAGAGGAGAGTGATCGTCTGAAGACGTCTTTTTTGGCAAATATGAGTCATGAGATACGTACTCCATTAAATGCTATTGTTGGATTCTCTGATTGTTTGGTTTCACAGGATCTTAGTCCGGAAGAAAAGGAGCATATGGCTGGTGTTATCAGAGTTAATTCTGATTCACTTTTGCAAATTATCAGTGATATCATTGATTTTTCAAAAATAGAAGCAGGACAAATGTCTATATCAAAATCAAATGTAGATGTAGATAATTTATTAAATGAACTTAATCATACTTATCTGTTTCAAATTCAGAGTATGGGCAAAAAAGTAGCTTTGCAAAAGTCTCTTGCTCAGGATGAAATAAGTGTAAAGCCTTGTTTATATACAGATCCGTATCGTTTAAAACAAATATTCAGGAATTTATTAGATAATGCACTAAAGTTCACCGATAGTGGGATTGTTGAATTTGGGTATAAAGAAGCAGATGAGGATAAATTGGTTTTCTATGTAAAAGATTCAGGTATTGGTATTGCTAAAGAAAATCAGAAAGTAATATTTGATCGTTTTCGAAAAATTGAGGATGATACTTCTATTTTATACAGAGGAACAGGATTGGGCTTGTCTATTATTAAGAATTTAATAGAATTACTGGATGGAGAAATATGGGTGGAATCAGAAGTAGGTAAAGGATCGGAATTTATTTTTAAGCTACCTAAATTGATATATAAGACCGGCGGATATGTTGATGAAAAGGTGGAAAGTATTGATGTTATTCCTAATTGGACGAGTAAAAAAAATCTTAGTGGTAGAAGATGAGGAATCTAATTATATTCTGATTGAAAAAGTGCTTAGAAATACAAATGTTGAAATAGTTTGGGCAAAGGATGGAGTTGAAGCTATGCATTTGTTTAAAGAAAATAGTACAAAACTTGATCTGGTACTATTGGATATAAAATTGCCTGTAAAGGATGGCTTTGAGGTTGTAAAGGAAATAAAAGAGCAGAATAATAATATTCCAGTAATTGCTCAAACAGCTTTTGCTATGGCTAATGAGGAACAAACAATAAGGGATTTGGGGTTTGATGATTATATCGCGAAACCAATAGCAAGGGAGCAACTACTTACTAAGATGATGACTTTTATGTCATAAGATTTAAATATTATAAAATGAACTATGAATAACTCTGCAAAATTTTCTTTAAAACAAAGGTTAAAGAGTTTTAAGTATGCTTTCAATGGAATTAAGTCATTAATCCAGAATGAGCATAACGCCCGTATTCATTTTATCGCATTGTTTTGTGTAGTTGTTTTAGGGTTTGTTTTTCAAATTTCAATAATCGAATGGTTGGCAATAGTTATAGTTTCAGGAATTGTTATTTTATCTGAACTTTTTAATACAGCAATGGAGCGACTGGCAGATTTTATAGAACCTAAACATAATATTAAAATTGGTCTTATTAAAGATTATTGTGCGGGAGCTGTGCTAATTGCTGCAATAGTTGCAGTTGTAGTAGGTTGTATAATCTTTATCCCTAAAATATTAGATGTACTTTATCAATAGTATAGAAATTAATATTACTTACAAAAAACTCACTTACACAAATAGTACTTTGCGAATCTATAAATTAGTCTGCATGCATTAATTCTTTATACAGATTATAGTTTTCATCGTCATAACATACAAAAATTACCTGTTCAATTTTTGAGTTTTTATATTCTGAAACTGCATTAAAAGCTATTGTAGCAGCCTCTGCTTTGGGATATCCATATACACCGGTTGAAATATTTGGAAAAGCAATCGACTTGCAATTATTTTTAGCGGCTAAAAGGAGTGAGTTGATGTAACAGTTAGCTAATAATTTTGCTTCATCATGTTTGCCATTTTTGTAAATTGGACCTACTGTATGAATAACATATTTGGCTGGCATATTTCCAGCTGTGGTTATTACAGCTTCACCAGATGGGCAACCTCCTTGTTTATTGCGTATAAGAATACATTCATCCACAATTGATTTACCACCAGCCCTATGTATGGCACCATCAACGCCACCTCCCCCAAGTAAACTTGAATTGGCAGCGTTAACAATGGCATCAACATTTAGCCTGGTTATATCTCCTTTTATAAGTTCAATTTTCATCAGAATAGATTTTTAATAAATATTAAATCTGACTTATGGAGTTTATTCAGTTTGATTTAAGGGAATAATTTGTTCTAAAACCCAATTTGTTCGTGCTGCTGTAGCTCCAGTGCTAACACATTTATTTTTGCTGCTTAGTTCGTCGTTAACCTGTTTAATAAGGTTATACTGAATATTTTCAGGATTCAGATATGGAAACTCAACCACGCCTTTTTCAGTAATTAATTTTATAGGATTATGATTAAATCCACTAAAGAGGATGGAGCCTTTGGTTCCAATTATTTCCATTACATCCTGATCTTCATTTGTATGGGTATTGAACGACCATATTCCACTACCTATTAACCCATTTTTAAATTGAAAAGTTGCAGTAACGGTGTCTTCAACCGTATACCAGTTATTATTATTTGTAGCAAAACCAGAGGCTTTAACTATTGGACCTAAAATAAAATCAAGAAAATCAAATTGGTGAGATGCCAGATCATAAAAAATACCTCCACCTGCAATGTTTTTATCAACCCTCCACGAAGCTTCTTTTTCTGATTCAAGTGCCGGACGAGTTAATCTGATTTGAACTGTTAAAGGTGTTCCTATAACACCATCATCTAAAAGTTCTTTAACCTTTAAAAATCCGGGAAGTGTTCTTCTATAATAGGCAACAAAAAGAGGAATATTATATTTTTCTGAAGCTTCATTCATTTTAACACACTCTTTGTAGCTTGTAGCCATTGGTTTTTCAACATAAACAGGCTTACCTGCTTTCATCGACAAGATGGCATATTCAGCATGTGAAGATGGTGGTGTAGCAATATAAACAGCATCTACATAGGGTGAGTTAATTAATTCTTCTGCAGTTTTATACACATGTTCAACTTTGTGTCTTTCTGCATAATCTTTTGCTTTATCAAAATCTCTTCTCATTACCGAAGTTAACTCTGCATGCTCAACCTTATTAAAGGCCGGACCACTCTTAATTTCAGTTACATCCCCACATCCAATAATGCCCCATTTTATTTTATTGCCCATTTTTTGACTACTATTATTGATTTGAAATAAAATTTAAAGTAAAAATTTTTAATTTTGGCCAAAGCTTAAATCAAATATATTGAATTTTGTTGCTCGGTAATACAAATAGACGAAAAACAATTCAGGAAGATTGTTTATATGATATTATAGGGGATGTTCATGGGTTTGCAAACGAGTTGGAAGAACTGCTTGAAAAACTTGGCTATACCCAAAAACGTGGAATTTGGAGACATGCACAGCGAAAGGCAATTTTTGTTGGTGATTTTGTTGATAGAGGCCCCGATTCAAAAAGAGTCCTTCAAATAGTATCAGGAATGGTGGAGTTTGGTTCTGCGCATGCCATTTTGGGCAACCATGAACTAAATTTGATTATGTATCTTACCAAAGAAAATGGTAAACCTATTCGAAAGCCTTCAGAATCAAGTAGGAAATTGATTGAAAAAGTAAAAGATGAGTTTGAGGATGAACCAGAGTTACTTAAAAAATATGTAAAGTGGCTAAGGACATTACCAGTATACTTGTGCTTCGATAAATTCAGAATTGTTCACGCATATTGGAATGATGATTATATCGATTTGATAGATGAATATCGAGTTGATGGTCGTTTTAAAAAGAAAACTCTGAAAATGATGGCTGATCCAAATCATCCGTTGTGTAACGCAATAAATAGAATTACCAAAGGAATAGAATTTCGATTACCCGAAGATTTAATCATTAAGGATTCAAATAATATTCGTCGTAATAACTTTAGAGTCAGATGGTGGGAATCTCCTAAAGGAAAAACTTTTCATGAATTAAGTTATGGTAATAAATTTAAATTACCAGATTATACTATTCCTGAACAAATTCTTTTTCCATATGAAATATATGAGGATCATGAGCCTCCTGTATTTTTTGGGCATTATTGCATGGGGAGCGGACAAATGAATCCGAAAGATAATATTTGCTGTTTAGATGCTTGTGTTGCAAATGGAGGCTCATTGGCTGCCTATAGATGGAATGGTGAAAGCACCATTAATCCTGAAAATATGATTTTTGTAAAGCAAATATTCAGCTTCTTCTAAAATCAATTATTGTTTTCTGATAAAATATCATTTTGACATTAACTTTTGGCATGGTATTTATTTCAATTGCCTAATCTTATTATATTTGTTTGCTGATTAAATAGGGTATACCTACCAATTGTTTATTTATGATAAAATTGATTAAAACACTTTTAGTATCACTGTTTTTACTTATTTCTTTAAGTGGTACTGCTCAAATAAATACAGGCAGAGTACTTGAAGCTGGTAGATATGCATTATATCAGCAGGAATATGTTCTTGCCATTTCATTCTTCAATAAAGCTATTGAAAGCAAACCTTATCTGGGTTTACCTTATTACTTCAGAGCAAGAGCTAAATATAACCTTGATGATTTAAAAGGAGCAGAGCTTGATATGAATAAGGCTATTGAAATTATTCCTTTTTATTATGAATTTTACAGATTCAGAGGTGATATCAGAGGTCGGTTAGGTAAGCATACTGAAGCACTACAGGATTATGACAAGGGATTAGAAATAGAACCTGGTGATTTAGGTATTTTCTTTAATCGGGGCTTAGTACATATTGATATGAAAGATTGGGGAAATAGTATTGATGACTTTTCTTCGGTACTAAAAATTGACTCTGCTCAATATGGAGCATATATTTATCGTGCTATTGCCAAGTTAAATGCAAAGGATACCATTGGTGCAGTTACTGATATGGATGAGGCTATTGCTGTAAACCCTCTGGTTGCTGAAGCTTATCGTTTTAGTGCAGCTATATATTATGATGTAAATAAATTTGGTAAGGCTTTAGAACGTATTAATTCAAGTATTAATCTGGATGGTTCTGAGCCTGTTTATTATATGTTAAGAGGGGTTATCAGGTATCAGATGGATGACCTTAAGGGAACAATGGCAGATTTTAATAAGGTTATTAAGTTACAACCTAATAATATATATGCATATGCAAACAGGGGGATGCTAAGAACCGAAATTGGAGATGTAAATAATGCTATCGATGATTTCTCCAGAGTACTTGCTCTTAATCCCGGAGATTTATTGACACTGTTCAATAGGTCATTATTGTATATAAGAGTTGGTCAATTTAAAGATGCACTTTCTGATTTGAATCTTATTATAAAACGTTATCCTAATTATTCAGATGCTTATTATGCCAGAAGCCAGGCTTATGCCGGATTAAATATGCAAGCGGAACAAGCTAAGGATAGAAATATGGCTATGAAGCTTCAGCAAGATGAACGAAAGAGAGCAGAAGAAAATGAAAAATTAGCTCAAGCCGGGGTTTCAAATAAAAAGCCTAAGGAAACTCGAAGTGAAAAGGATGAAGACATTAGTAATCATGATAAAATTGTAGTGTTGGATGACTTTACTGTTGAAGATAATGATGTTGATGAACTACAGGATCTCAAAGGGAAGATTCAGAATAGAAACATTATTATAGATTTAGAGAAGGTGTTTAGTTTAACTTTCTTTTCTGAAGATAATACAGTGAATAGTAGTAGATATTTTAAACCTGAGGTTACCAGTTTTAATTCTCGAAATACAACAGATCGAACTTTAGCGTTTTCTAATAAAGAGTTGGAAAATGATGGAGACTTAACCTGGCATTATTATAGATCTATAGAAGAGATTACGCAGAAACTAAATACATATCCTGATAATAATGATCTACGTTTTGTTAGGGCTATACTTTATGGAGTAATCATGAATTATAGTAATGCAATTAATGATTATAATTATTTAATTGATCATACTCCCAAAGATCATCCATACCTATTATTTTATTATTTAAACCGAGCTGCAATCAGATATAAAATGGTTGAAGCCATGCAATCATTTGAAGAAGAAGAATTACCAGAAGATTTAATCACAGGTGGAAGTAATAAAAATGATAATAAAGAAGATAAGGTAGTAAAACAAATGCTTGATTATGATCTTATTGAACGTGATTTAAAACAGGTGATTGAAATTAATCCGGGATATGAGTTTGCTTATTATAACTTAGGTATTTTATACTGTATAAAAAAGGATTTTGAAGGTGCAGTGCGTCAGTTTGGTAACGCAATTAAATTAAATCCTCAATTTGCAGAGGCTTATTTTAACAGAGGGTTAACAAGGATATATTTGAAGCAAGATTCAGAGGGTACCATGGACCTTAGCCGTGCAGGAGAGTTAGGCTTATATAAAGCTTATAATATTATAAAGCGCTATGGTAAGCAAAATGTGAGCAAGGAAGATGAAGGAAGTGAGGAGTAAATGAATGAATGGCTTGAAAATATAGATACGGATAATGCGGAATTTCAGGATGCATTTAAATTGGTTCAGTTTACAAATCGATCTGTATTTTTAACAGGAAAAGCAGGTACAGGTAAAAGTACCTTTTTAAAATATATATGTGCCAATACGCATAAAAAGTATGTTGTAGTTGCGCCTACAGGTATTGCTGCAATCAATGCAGGAGGACAAACTTTGCATTCATTTTTCAAGATACCATTCAGGCCTATTTTACCAGATGATCCTGACTTAAGCACAAAGGATGGTCGTATTTATGATTTCTTAAAGTACCGCAAGAATCACCAGAAATTAATTAGAGAACTTGATTTACTGATCATTGATGAGGTATCCATGCTACGTGTGGATATTCTTGATTTTATTGATCGTGTTTTGAGGGTGTATTCAGGTCATATGCAAGTGCCTTTTGGAGGTAAGCAATTGTTAATGGTAGGTGATGTTTTTCAGCTTGAGCCTGTTGTTAAAAGAGAAGAATGGAGCATTTTGAGTCGCTTTTATCAAACACCTTTTTTCTTTTCGGCGCGTGTATTTCGAAATTTGCCTATGGTTCAAATTGAATTAAAAAAGGTTTACAGGCAAAATAATCCTGAATTTGTTAATCTTCTTGATAGGGTTAGGGTAAATGCTGTTAAGCAAGATGATATTAAGAGAGTAAATCAGCGATTTAATCCAAAGTTTAATGCTCCAATAGATGAGTTATTTATAACGCTGGCTACACGCAGAGATACTGTAGACTTTATAAATGATCATAAGTTAGAAGAATTGAATGGAGAGGAAATTGTTTTTGAAGGTTCTGTAACAGGAGAGTTCCCGGAATCAGCATTACCAACTCCCCGAAAACTTATTCTTAAAGAAAATGCCCAGGTCATGTTTATTAAAAATGATCAGGAACGGAGGTGGTATAATGGCAGTCTGGGAAGAATTGATGAGATTAACGATAATGGCATATATGTTAGGATGGAAAATGAAGAAATCCATTTGATTGAGAAGGAAATATGGCAAAATCTAAGATATAATTATGATGAGAAGAATAATAGGGTTATAGAAGAAGAAATAGGATCCTATAAACAATACCCTCTAAAATTGGCATGGGCTATTACCGTGCATAAAAGTCAGGGTTTAACCTTTGATAAGGTGATGATTGATTTTTCAGGAGGAGCATTTGCCGGAGGTCAATTATATGTAGCGTTGAGTCGTTGCAGATCACTAGAAGGCATCATAATGAAATCCACAGTCTCTCAACGTGATGTTATTGTAAAAAGAGAATGTGTTGATTTTAGTAGAAAGTCGAATAATAAATTACTGATTAAAGAGAGTTTAGATTCTGCTCAGGCTGATGATAACTATAAAGCAGCTTTAAAAGCATATAAAAAGGGAGACTTTCATTCTGCTATGGAAAGTCTTGGTAGTGCTATTACGAAGCGAAATGATTTAACAAAACCTGTTGTTTTAAGGTTTATTGCCAAACAACTTTCAGTCATTACTAAACTTCGTAAACGAGTATCGGAACTAGAGCGAAAAGAGAGAAAACGAAATAAACAACTGGAAGATTTCGCGCGTGAATACTTTTTAATGGCTAATGAGTGCTTGGTAAAAGCACGGGATAAAAGTGCTGCAATAGCTAATTTAAATAAAGCGATTTTGCTAAAACCTGATTTTTTTGACGCCATATATAAACGAGCTGGATTAAAAATAGAGATCAGTGATTTAGAAGGTGCAGATAAAGATTATACCTTAGCCAGTAAATTAAAGCCCAGAACTTTTAAAATCTTTTATAATAGAGGGAGAACCCGAATTTTACTTAAAAATTATAACGGGGCCTACAATGATTTTAAAAAAGCAATTCGTTTAAAAGATGATCATGCTGATTCGTATTATTATTTGTCCCTTGTTTGTGAAAGATTGGGGGAGGACGAAGAAGCTGAGAAGTATAGAAATATTTCAGGAAATCTTGGATTTGAAGACGAAGAAGATGATCATAAGGATTAAGCTGTTCATATACAAAAGATAATACTTTGATTAGTTACTCTTAAGATTTTTTGGTTTCTAATTTTTTTAAGATAAACATTGCTTCTATGATTACGACAGTAAATTTTGATTAATGGTTTGAATCTACGGACGAACAATTGACTATTAGAGACGAAAAGTAGAATTGTTGTTTGTATAGTAACCTTTTTACAAGTTCAAGGTATTAGGGAAAGTAATACACTTAACTTGATTGAAAATGAAAAAACTATCACTAATCTTAATTGGATTCTGTGTGTTTTTTGGTGCTTATGCTCAGAGTATTAAAGAACTAAAAACAGAATCATCTTATTTGGTTTATCCCAAAGTACCTATTGAAAAAATAGATTTAACTACTGCAAAAATTGAGTTTTCACATGGAGAAATTACAGTATCTGATGAAAAATCTGTACTTAAAGAAACAAATCTATGTAAGGCAAAAGGTGCAAAGTTAAAAGATGCACAAGCCATTGAAACTTTTTATTACAAGATAAAATATACTTCACCAGATGCTTTTGTTAGAATAAAAAACAATTCTGGAGAAGTTGTATATATTAAAAAGACAAGTGAGAAAGCTTCCGATTATGATTACTTTGGAAAAAATGAGTGTTATTTTTTAGAAGCAATTCTTGAAAGTGCCTACAATAAAATGAAGGCAAAGAATGATTCAATGATTATCGCAAATGAAAAAAGTGCTATGTATAAAAAAGCACAAGACTTTGTTAATGAATCATTGTCATTTTACTATGAGACTGAAAATATTGAAGTGTACTATGTTAAGGATAGTAAAGAGTTTCAATACCCTGAATTACTTCAAGCTGCTAATACGGCAATAGATGGCTATAATGCATTAAAAAATAATTATGCGGATCAGGTTGGCAAAGGAAAACTTATGGAAGCTATTAAGGTTTGGGATGCTGCTGTTGCGCAAAAAGATGTTAATGATAAAAAGGCCAGAATTAATAGAAGGTCTGCTGGCCGATTATATCACAATATAGCGCTGGCCTATGCTTATTGTCAGGACTATGATAATGCTATAAAAAGTTTAAATGCTAGTCTTGCTATGTATTCTGGAATCTCAAATAATTTCACAGTTGCTTGTGAATCTCTTAGATCGCGACTTTATGATGAAAAGAAGTATTATGAGATGAACAAAGAGGCTGAAGTTAAACTAGCTACTGCTTCTAATGATATAGTTATTCAGGATTTAGGAACAAATTCATTTGCTGATTTTAAGAGTGATTATGCATCTTATAATCGTGATGATATGACTGATAAAATTGCTGAGGCAAAGAAGATTCAGGAAGAAGCAGTAGCTTCGGGAGAAGTTAATAAATATCAGGATAAAGTGCTTCATAGTGCAACCCAGGGATATATGCTTTCTTTACCAACTTCATTAGGCGCAACTAGTTTGGCTGAGATACAAGCTGCGATGAAGAAATTAGAGGAATTTCCAGTTGAAGCTTGTGATTTGGTTCAATTAAATCAGTTGATACTAAAAAATAATCATATTAAAACGATTCCTGCTGATATTAAGAAATTAGTTAATCTTAAGAGACTTGATCTTAGCAAAAATGAATTGACTGAATTACCAGTTGAGTTAGGAGAATTAAAAGAATTGAATACTTTAGTTCTTAAAGGAAATCCATTAAAGGCTGGAGAAGTAGAAAAGATTCAGAAGCTTTTACCTGATTGTACCATCAAATTGTAATTAATAATTTATTTAATAACTAATAATATATTATAAAAAATACATTAAACCGATAATTTGCAGCTACTTGCAAGTATCGGTTTAATTATGGAATAACTGATTTATGTATTTTTATATGTTGTAAAACACTGTTGTAGTAATGTATTGCTAATTAGTGATATAATGTTAAAATGACTGAAAAAATATTAATTTAGAATATTTGAACTTATTATTTTAAAATATTTTAAACATATTTACAAGCATTATTAACAGGTGAAACAATCTTAAAGGAGTAATTTCTCACACACGAAATGGCTTAGTTTTAAGGGTGGTTCCATGTGATAAAAATTATAATTATAAACACATGATAATCTTACTAATTAGTTTAAGATTTACCTAAAATCTAATAAACCCCCGTTTTTAACCGTTACAAACAAACAACCTATAAAGATGTATCAAACATTAAATCAAACCAAAGAAAAGCAAATTCAAAGAGAAGAAATTTGCCTGGAAGATTCATTAAAAAGTCTTATTGAAGTTACAGAACCGTATTATTCTTTAACGAATCTGTCAATTGATGAAGAAAATGTTCTGAAAGCCGATGTGAATAAGCAACTGGATTGCGCTCACGAGGTAAAAGGAATGTCTTATTCAGAGGCTGGGCGCCACCTTGCAATTTTAGGATCATTAGCATTAGCTAAATCAAATCCTGTAAAAGAAAAACATTATTATCTTGCTACTAAAGCCTATGTAAAAAGGGTTTACCAGCAGGCTTATGATGAAATAGAACATGTAGGGTATATGAGTACGATTCATTTTGACCGAAAAAAAGGAATTGCGAAAGGTTATCTTAACACAAAAACCGGAAAAAAGGTATATACTATAACCGTTGAATACCAAGTTCTTTCATGGAGATTGTTTGAGAGAATGTTCAAACAGCATAAACAGGAAACTCCTTGTTTAGAAGGATACAATCCATATGCCGAAAGTATTCCATTGTTTGATCTTAAAACCAGTGAAGATAGCAGTTCCGCAACATTAGGTGTCATTAATAAAGACATCTGTGTAGGTCATTTTGATGATTATCCAGCTTTACCTGTTGCAAGGATTGCCCAGGTTTTAACATCAATTGCCGGAATTCAGAATAACGCTAGTGGTCTTACTGAACCAATGAAAATTAAGCATGTAATCTTATATGCCAAGTCGTTTTTGTTTGCAGGTGAAACCATGAGTGTTAAAAGTGTTTTAGAAAGTAGTACAGAAAGTTCTGATGAAAATGTAATAGATACATTTGCTTTTAGTAATGACGATACAGAATATTCCGCTAGGTTGACCTGTTGGATATAATATTACTAATTTATACTACAATGAATAAATACGAACTATACCTGATTTTACTTGTTTTATCATCTATCGTTTATGTACCATTTGCTTATTATATAGGTAGAGGTTCTATTGTATGGAAGATAGCCATGACTTTTATGATGCCGCTATTAATTTTAGCATATACATCATTTTCGTTTGCCCTAACGATGAATTATTGGTTATTTGTTCCAGCTTTGGGATCAATATTTATTGCATTTATTTCTCTTTTAAGGCAAATAAAGAAGCCTTTTGGAGAAGTTGAAAATGTTATTAGAGAGTTTTCAGAAGGTAATATAGACGTAGATATAAATCCTAAAATTTTAAAACAAAATAATGAATTAGGTAATATCTCAAATAGTATCCAGGAGATGTCTGTGAAGCTTGCAAATATTATGAGTGAGATTAAAAATGTTTCCGAAGAAGTAGTGTCACATAGTACGCAGTTAAAGTCTGCCGCTCAGATGTTAGCAGATGGAACAAGTACTCAGGCAGCAGCTACAGAAGAGATAAGTAGTTCAATTGAAGAAGTAATTTCTGTTATTGATTCAAGTAATACGAATGCCATTAATGCTAAGAATATTTCAACATTTGCAGCTAATGGTATTCAAAATAATATTAAGAAGTCTGAAGAAACTAAACTGTCTATTAATAATATTTACGAAAATGTTGGAAAAATTAATGACATCAGTGAGCAAACCAATATTCTTTCGTTAAATGCTTCAGTTGAAGCAGCCAGAGCAGGTGAATATGGTAAAGGATTTGCGGTTGTGGCAAATGAAGTGCAGGCGTTGGCTCAAAATAGTAAACATTTTTCAAATATTATTCAGGAATTGTCATCCGCAGCTTTAACATTTGCTGTTGAGGCTTCTGATTCATTGGCTAAAATGGCTCCTGAAGTTCTTTCTACAGCCTCGTTAGTTGATGAAATTAGTGCTGGTGCCATGGAACAAAAGCAAGCCATGAATCAAATTTCTAATTCGTTGCAAGAGCTAAATTTAGTTACTCAGGAATCAAGTGCTAATAGTGAAGAAATGACAGCTAGTGCAAATCAGCTTATGGATCAATCTACGAAACTAAATAACTTAATTTCGTTCTTTAGAATTTAAGGTTGATTAGTTTAATTATTGATCAATAATTAAAAAAATAAAAGGTCGTCAATTATTTGACGACCTTTTATTTTTTAATGTGAAGATTCCTCACTAGCTAGTTTTTTCATTTTTAATTTGTCGCCGGTTTCATCAACAACTTTCTTATAGTAGTTATTGTCGTAACCAGGAAATTCTGCATGTGCCGGATTTCCATGTGCATTTTTAAGGAATTTACCATTTTCTTCACGGTGAAGGTTTCCATCTAGATATTTAACCATTAAAAACTCACCTAGTTTTTTCCATAAACTTAAAGTTATAGTACTTTGGTTTAAGCTGTAGTCAGTTAAGTAATCTTTTGCCAGTTGAGGATCTAATTCATATAAGTTTCTGGCTCCAAGTTCTATGGCTTGTTGGTTGGTTTCAAATTTATCTTCAAGCTCTTTTTGAACCTTTCTGATATCTTTTATCATGAAATTATATCGGGCGTAAGCCTGGTTAGAAACCCAGTTAAAAACCCAAAATGCAGATTCCCATGAAAAATCTAATAAATTGCCGTTTCCTACTTCAAACTCATGAGGAACTTTATTAATTCCACAATACATAGGAACATAAACGGTAGATGCTGCATCATCAACTCCAAACCAAAGTACACCTCCAATGGCGTTAGGTAACCAGTTACGCATTTGAGCTACAAACGAAAAGCCAGTCTGTTGTGTAGCAATAGCTCTTTCGTTAAAATATTCCTCACCTTCAACTTCCCAGGTTAATGGACGAAATCTATAGGGGCTTTTAAATGGCCCAGCTCCAACATCAGTTGTCATATCCATTGAAGTACCTTCGTAGTGATCACGCATGATGTTTTGAAGATCTCTGTAAGATATTTTTTTTGATGGTTTAATCCATAAAGGCATTCTTTCAGATGATTCTCCTTTTACATAGCCTTCGTATTTATCCATTTCAGGATTCATTATTCTAAATCCAGACCAAACTCTGGCTTCACAGAAACGTAACGCACCATAATCAAGTGGAGCATATGCATCAGCAAAACTGAATTCTTTATTTTTACCATCAAAATAGCCTTTTTCACGTGCAAAAGAAATCACATCTTTTGCAAATAGACAGTTCTCTTCGTCTTTAAGTGGGAATGTCGTGATTCTTGCCTGATTAGCATGACCGGAAACCATTCCGTCAGGAATTTTTCTTGCAACCCAAACGGCGCCTTTATTTCCAACTCCTTTACCTATCATTTCCATAATCCAAACTTCGTTTGGATCTGCAATAGAAAAAGATTCACCTGAACTGTAATATCCATACTCTTCAACTAGGTCTGTCATGATTTTAATGGCCTCACGAGCTGTTCGGGATCTTTGTAAGGCAATGTAAATTAGACTGCCATAATCAATAATACCAGTAGTATCAACAAGTTCATGTCGTCCTCCAAAAGTTGTTTCGCCAATGGCAACCTGGTTTTCATTCATATTGCCGATAACAGTGTATGTTTGTGCAGCTTGCTTTATCTGACCAAGGTATTTTCCAGTATCCCACTCATATATGTCAAGCATTGCATCTGCTGGCCATGTTTGTCCTTTCCAATAGTACAGTTCTCCAAATAAGTCATGAGAATCAGCAGCATATGAAATCATTGTAGAACCATCTGCTGATGCATTTTTTGTAATCAAAAAGTTAGTACAAGCCTTTGAATTTGTGGGGGAAAATAGACTTATTGCTAGTAATGCAATAAGGGTAATTTTTAATTTACTCATATACATTTTATATTTTGTTGATTGTTATTCTTTTATGTAATCACAAAAATAAATTAATTCTAACAATATGAAATGCAAAATGATGGTTGCAAGGGGATAGACTATTTAATAATTGTTAAAAAAAGTACAGGGAGTTTGAATCGACACTTTAAAATAAAAAAAAAGGCTCAGAATTTCTGAGCCTTTATACGATATAAAAAATTCTTTGTTATTTGTTGTATCCTAGAATATGGAACATTTCATCAACAGATTGTTCTTCTCTGTACACATAATCAATAATATTTCCTTTGTCATCTCTGTCTATGATTACATGTTTTGGAGCGGGAATTAAGCAGTGTTTGATTCCTCCATAACCACTAATTGAATCCTGATAAGCCCCGGTATGGAAAAATCCAAGGTATAAAGGTTCTTTTTTTTCTTCTTCAGCATCATATCTGGGAAGAAGAATCTCTTGATTTAAATCTTCTGAGTTATAGTAATCTGAATGGTCACAACTGATTCCACCAATATTTACCCTGCCATATTCATTATTCCATTTGTTAACAGGTAATAAGATGAATTTTTCATGAATGGACCACGCATCCGGAATTGTGTTCATCAAACTGTTGTTAATCAAATACCAGGTTTCAGTATCATTTTGTTGTTTTTGTTCTAATACTTCAAAAATAATAGCCCCAGCTTCACCAACAGTGTACTTACCAAACTCTGTGTAAATATTAGGATCAGGAATGTTTTCTTTAGTACATGCGTCCTTAATGTTAGTGATGATCTCATTGATCATGTACTCATAATTATATTCAAATCCCAAGTGGTTGCGAATTGGAAATCCTCCGCCTAAATTCAATGAATCTAAAGTTTCACATTCTTTTCTTAATTCAGTGTATAATTTTACTGCCTTTTGAAACTCTGTCCAATAGTAAATGGCATCTTTAATACCTGAGTCAACAAAAAAGTGAAGCATTTTTAGTTCAACTTTATCATTTTCTTTAATATATTCCTTAAAAAAATTAAGGATTTCATTAGGAGGAATTCCTAGTCTAGACGTATGATATGCGGATTGTGGTTCCTCAGTAATTGCCATACGAATACCAACCTTTATTTTCTCTTTGGTATTTACCTTTTGAAGACGTCTTAATTCATTAATACTGTCTAAAACAACTATTGAGTTTTCAAAACCCATTTCCTGTAGCCTTACAATCTTTTCTAAATAGCCATCAGTTTTATATCCATTGTGAATGATAATTCTGGATTTGTCTATTTTTTTCTTTTTATAAAGATTTAAAATCAAATCAATATCAAAAGAAGATGAAGTTTCAAGATTTACATTATGTTTTAATGCTTCTTGTATTACATGATAGAAGTGATTACATTTTGTGCAATAGCAAAAATGATATTTACCGGTATAAGCATTGTTGTTTATAGCACGATTAAATAAATTTCGTGTTTTCTTTATCTGATCACCTATCTTGGGTAAATAAATAAATCTAAAGGGTGTTCCGTGTTTTTCAATCAGATATTTTAACGAAACTCCATGGAATGTTAAGTATCCATCTCTTAGGTCAAATCCTTCCTGAGGAAAATAATAACTTTGTTCAATTAGATCAAAATAGGTGTTTTTCATTTAAATATAAAGTATAGAAACCAGTAGGTAATTAAAACTAAAATTAATTAACAGTGGAATATTGCATTGTAGTTATTCCCAAATATTTGTGCTTCCTATAAATAATGGTATAGCGTTGCAAAGAAATATTTTTTTATTGAATAATATTAATAAAGCTACAAAAAAATACCAAAAAAAATATAACAATCACATAATTAAAACTTTGAATATTGAGGCGTTAATGTTATGGTTGTAATATGAAATTACCTTTGTACGTTTGTTTGTTATTACACTGATCCTCTACAATGATTTTTAAGGCTATTTCTCCATTGCATTGTTGAGGAGCTTTATTTAAAGGACAAGATAGAGTGTTTGATTTTGCATCATACTCAAATAGTACCCATGTGTCATTAAAATAACCTTTAAAATTATTGATGCCTGAAAAGTTATCGGAAATCTTAAAGATAAGTTTTGAGGATCTTGTATATGTTTTATTATTGTAATAATTAACTGATTTAATGATTGGTTTAATACTATCGGTATAGAATGTATATTTTCCACAATTTCTGGTATCTAATACAATAGTATTATTTTTAACAGTTCCTCCTGCAAAGTATTTCTTATTATTCCCATTAATGGATGCCAGACATAAATGTTCTTTATAAGCTAATAACGAATCTGGAATTATGGCAGTAATTCTGATGTTTTTATGTAAAGGAATACTCTTTTTTCCAATTGAAAATATTGGTTGGTTGTTGATAATTTCATCTTTTACAATAAATTCAGTATTATCATATAATGTAAGCTTGGGGATAAAGCAACTCAAGGATTTATCTTTTATCGTGTTATCTATATCATATTTTAAAATTTGTGTATGGTTCTCTTCTGGGGCCAAGGCAATATTTACCGATTGCCCTTTTAATAGCGTGAAGTTTAGTTCAGATAGATTTTGTGCTGCATCATATGCCAGAATTTGAATGTTTTTAATGCTATCCATTGCAATGATACCATCATTTACAATATGGTTATATATACTTAATTGATTATTAGGTAATCTGTAACATCTTTGAAATCTTTTGCCATAATATTGTTTATATGCATAATCAATATGGCTATTTATATATCTGGATTCATTGAATGAAAAACGATCCAGATTCCAAGCATAAGTAGTTGTATTGTTAACATTCATTTTTAAACTATAAACACCGCATTTCTTCCATGAACCACTCATATAGTCTAGCATTTCTATTCCAATACCAATGTGTCCGGTAGCATAAATCTTAGGATTTCCTTTTAAATGAAATTTACCATCGTAAAATACAATAGGGTAGCTTTTTGCATTGTTTTCTCCATTTATTCTACTGTTGGAATCTAATGGGTATATTCTTGCAGTCAGTAATTTTGGTCGAACATCATCTTTTATTTTTGATTGAAAAAAGAACGGGTTTAAAGGTTCTTCAGTTTTACTATCTCTAATTTCGTAGTGAAGATGTGGACCTCCACTGCTTCCTGAATTTCCTGAAAATCCAATGGTTTCGCCCTGGCTTACATAGATAGAGTCTTCGGGAAAATAATCAATTGAAAATTGTTGTATTTTGTATTGTTCTTTAGTTATTATGTTTTCAATTTTTTTTGCGTAAGCATTTAAATGCCCGTATACTGTTGTATAACCATTTTTATGTTTAATATAAATGGCATTCCCATAGCCCACTGGAGAAACTTTAATTCTTGAAATAATACCATCAGCCATACATTTTACAGGTAATCCCGTTTTTCCGTTAGTGCTTAGGTCTATTCCGGAATGAAAATGGTTTGATCTTAATTCTGCAAATGAACCACTTACGCTAGGTTCAATAGATAAAGGAAAGATGAAATCATCGTGGTTGACTTTTTGAGCTTTAATGTTGCAAGTAATAAATAGTGCGAGTAGTGTTATAGTCAGAATAGTATATTTCATATGTCTTAATTTGTTTTTAATTGACATATGGAACTCGCCAATTAAATCATCCTCATGTGTGAGAATTCCTTCTTATGGCTAGTTTCATAAGGCAATTTATTTCTTGTAATAATTGTAACGATGCCAGAAGACAAAAGTTTTCGATTGGTAAACAAATCTTTTTTTTACATTGTAAATACTTCATATTTAGAATTTATCTCTATTTATCTAAATAGATTGTAAAAAGAAAGTTTATGTTTATTTTTATTTCTTAATTGCAATATTAACTTTGTATGGCATTTTTGTAAATATGGCGAACGAAAATATAGAAATAGTAAATAATTTACAAGATAAAATAATGCGGTTGGTTGAACGGTATGAGAGAATGCGATCGGACAATGAAAAATTGAAGATGCAGAACGATCAACTTACCACCCAGTTAGAAGGATCTGCCAGAGAGATGGCAGATTTAAAAGAAAAATACAATACATTAAAATTTTCTAAAACGATTGAGGCAAGTAGTGGAGACGTTCACTTTGCAAAAATTAAAATCAATCAGATTGTGCGGGAAATTGATAAATGCATTGCTCTTTTAAACAGATAATATTTAGTTGCTAAATGGACGATAAGCTTTCAATACGGGTTAATGTGGCCGATAGGTATTATCCTTTAAGGATAAATCGTGAGGATGAAGAGCGTATCCGTAAAGCAGCTAAAATGATCAACGAAAAAGTATTACAATATAAACAACACTATTCTGATAAAGATCATCAGGATTTTTTGGGAATGGCTGCATTGCAGTTTGTAATTAAACTTCTTGAGTTTGAAGAGAAGCAAGATGATTCTCCAATAGTTGAAATGGCCAGAGAGCTGGATCAGCAACTAACGGAAATTCTTGAGAGAGAATAATTAATCAATATATGTCAATAATATCCGCATTGTTTTTACAAACAGGCACTTATGTGTTTGAATTTGTATATAATGATTGCGGTTTTGTTTTATTTAATAAAGTGTGAAATGGAGATAACAATAGTCGGAATTGTTGCCCTGGTAATAGGGATTTTGGGCACATGGATAGTATACGGTAAAATTTTAAAATCTCATAGCCACAAAATCATTCGGGAAGCTGAGAATGAGGCTGAAGTAATTAAAAAAGATAAAATTTTACAGGCCAAAGAAAAATTCTTGCAATTAAAATCAGATCATGAAAAAGAAATTAATGCAAGAAATAATAAGCTTTTGAGTGCTGAAAATAAATTGAAACAACGTGAGGTTTCTTTTTCTCAAAAGCAGGAAGAATTAACGCGTAAAAGAAAAGAATCTGATGCAATTCGTGAAAATTTAGACAATCAATTGGAGATTGTTGAAAAAAAATCGGCAGATCTGGACAAGTTGCATAAGCAACAAGTGGAACAATTGGAGGCAATCTCTGGTTTAACTGCTGATGAAGCAAAAAGACAACTGATTGAGTCACTTAAAGCTGAAGCAAAGACAGAAGCTATGTCCTATGTTAATGATATTATGGACGAGGCTAAAATTAATGCTACTAAAGAATCAAAGAGAATTGTATTACAAACTATTCAAAGAGTTGCAACAGAAAATGCAATCGAAAATTCTGTTACAATTTTCCATATAGATTCTGACGAAATTAAAGGTAGAATCATTGGTCGAGAAGGTAGAAATATTCGAGCTTTAGAAGCGGCTACTGGTGTTGAGATTATTGTAGATGATACACCGGAAGCTATCGTTTTAAGTGCATTTGATCCTATGCGACGAGAAATTGCTCGTTTAGCGTTACATCAATTGGTTACTGATGGTAGAATTCACCCAGCACGTATTGAGGAAGTGGTAAATAAAGTACGTAAGCAGGTAGAAGAAGAGATCATTGAAACAGGTAAGAGAACAGCCATTGATTTAGGTATTCATGGTTTACATCCTGAATTAATTAAATTAGTAGGTAAGATGAAATATCGTTCATCTTATGGACAAAACTTATTACAGCACTCAAGAGAAACAGCCAATCTTTGTGCTGTAATGGCAAGTGAACTTGGATTAAATCCTAAAAAAGCAAAAAGAGCTGGATTACTGCATGATATAGGTAAGGTTTCTGATGAAGAGCCAGAATTACCACACGCAATTCTAGGTATGAAGCTTGCTGAAAAATATAAGGAGAAACCAGATATTTGTAACGCTATAGGTGCTCACCATGATGAGATAGAAATGACAACAATGATGGCACCAATTGTACAGGTATGTGATGCTATATCAGGAGCTCGTCCAGGTGCACGTAGAGAAGTTGTTGATTCTTATATCAAACGTTTAAAAGATCTTGAAAATCTTGCATTATCATACCCTGGAGTGTTGAAAACTTATGCGATTCAGGCAGGTCGTGAATTGCGAGTAATTGTAGGTAGTGAAAAAGTTACAGATAAGGATGCAGAAACACTATCTTATGAGATTGCTAAAAAGATTCAAACAGAAATGACTTATCCAGGTCAGGTTAAGATTACAGTAATCAGAGAAACGAGAGCTATCAATTATGCCAAATAATTGAATAGTTATATCATAACTTTTAATATTTAGGCCAATAGTTTATTTATCTTGATAAACTTATTGGCCTAAATTGTTTATAGATATTATACTTACATATTAATATGGATTGGTAATGGAATAATCTTTGAATAGGTAGAATTCTTTTATTTTAGAACTGATTTTCTTTATTGGTATGGATTAAAAATTAATATATTTGTGTGTTAAAATTTTATAAACTAAAACAATATTGAAATGAAAATCTATTTCCCAAAGATGATTTCTTTTTTATTTGTTGGTATGGTGATATTATCCTCCTGCGGAGGAGATAAAAAAGATGATCCTCCAGTAGATACCACATCTCCAACAATACAGACAACAGTTCCAGCAGCTAATCAAAGTTACTCCTTAGGTGGATCCTTTCATTATACAGGAACTTTTACTGATGATATAGAGTTGAAGCAAGTCACTTTTTCTGTGTCAAAAATTTCAGCCCCAGCTGTTACCGGTATAGATGATCCTTTGTGGTCACCAGAAGTCGTAACTTTTCCTCTTACTGGAACTTCAGAGCAAATTGATGAAGCAATTTATACTATTCCGGCAGGAGTTAATGATGGTGTTTATCAGTTAACCATTGTTTGTACAGATGCATCTGATAATTCAGCTACAGAAAATATTACGGTGAATTTAGGAAGTACAAATTACTAAGAATATATTCTTTATTTGAAAAGCTCGTTTTTATAACGGGCTTTTTTTATACCTATCTAGTTACTATGATATATGATACAAATCATGGTGGATCTTTAGTTTCATTTGCTTTCTTTTGTAATTCTAAATTGATTAAATAATAATAAAACATTATATGGCACAATATAATTTTGATGAGATACTAGAAAGAGAAAATACGGATGCTTTTAAATTAGAATTAAGAAAATTCTTCTTTGGCACCGATGAAGTACTTCCTCTTTGGGTTGCAGATATGGATTTTAAAGCGCCTCCTGCTGTTATTAATGCTATTAAGGAGCGCGCACAGCATGAAATATATGGTTACACAATTCGCGATAGTAAATTTACAGGTGCTATTCAAAATTGGTTAAGTTCACAACATCAGTGGAATATTGAAGAGTCATGGGTCAAATTCATACCTGGAGTGCTGGCTTCATTAGTAATTGCAATTAATGAGTTTTCTGAAGAAGAAGATCGGGTAATTATTCAAACTCCGGTTTATCCTCCTTTTCATTCAATCGTGAAGGAAAATAATAGAGAATTGGTTCAAAACAGACTGATTGAAACTGATGGATATTATACTATTGATTTTGAATTGTTAGAAAAACAAGCGAGTAATCCTAAAGCCAAATTATTTGTTTTTTCAAATCCTCATAATCCTGTAGGAAGAGCTTGGAATGAAGAAGAGCTTAAGAAAATTGCAGATATTTGTATTAAGCATGATTTATTAATTGTTTCAGATGAGATTCATAGCGATCTGTGTTTATTTGATCATAAGCATATTGTTTTAGCCAATTTATGTCCTGAACTTAAAGATCGTATTATTACAGGTATGGCTCCGAGTAAAACTTTTAATATTGCGGGGTTATCTACTGCATACGCAGTTATTGAAGATAATAAATTAAGAACTCGTTTTGATAAAAGGTTAAGTGCTTATCAAATGTACATGGGTAATTTATTTGGAGGAGTTGCATTAACTGCTGCCTATAATGAAGGTGCAGAATGGTTAAGTGAGTTAAAAACATATTTGGAAGGTAATGCACTCCTTGTAAAGGAATTTATCAACAAAAATATGCCTGAAGTCGGCTTTGTTCTACCAGAAGCGACTTATTTGCTTTGGTTGGATTTTAGAAAGTGGAACATACCACATGCTGATCTTAAAAAAGCAATGATAGAAATTGGTAAAGTAGGCTTAAATGATGGTCTGTCATTTGGAGTAGAAGGTGATGGATTTCAAAGGTTAAATATTGGTTCACCTAAAGCTGTAATACAAGAAGGAATGGAACGTATTCTCAAAGTGCGTAATCATTTCATCAAATAAAATCTAATAAGGTCAGGCAGATTTGAGTTTTTCTCGTTTCAACCTGGCCTTTACCATTGGGTATAAAAATACTGACAAAAGGATTACAATTGTACCTATATAAAATCCACCACTCATATACTCAGATTCTCCAAAAATAAAATAGGCTAGCATTATACCGTACACCGGCTCCATGTTAATAGCCAGTAATATGTTATATGCAGAAAGTTCTTTCATTACATCTACACTAACAGCAAACGCAAAAGCTGTGCATA
Source organism: Plebeiibacterium sediminum (assembly GCF_026013605.1). Taxonomy (GTDB): domain Bacteria; phylum Bacteroidota; class Bacteroidia; order Bacteroidales; family Marinilabiliaceae; genus Saccharicrinis; species Saccharicrinis sediminus. The sequence goes on along the minus strand of NZ_JAPDPJ010000002.1, from coordinate 7,989 downwards.
TTACACCTAATAATAACATATATATAACATCACTTACAGAAGGAGTAAGCAGTTCATGATTAAACTGTTGGGAGGCTAATAAATAAATAGTGATACCAATAAATCCCCCAGTCATTTCATAAAAACTAATTAATGTAGGTGTAAATTTATGGGTGTATGATTTATTTAAGATGGTAAATAGTGTAGCTAAAATACTTGATAAAATAGCGACTAATATTCCTTTGATATAATGAATCTCATAACTGAATATTAAGTAAAGTCCTAAAACAATACCTATTCCAATTAGAAATTCGAGCCAGTTTATTCTTTGTTTAAAAAAAATAGGTTCCAATATACTTGCAAATAAAGTTCCGGAAGCCATAATTCCAAGTGTTACAGAGATATTTGCAATTTTTATAGCACCAAAAAAAGTAATCCAATGAAAAGCGACAACTAATCCTATACCAATTAGTTTTAGAATATCTTTTTCAGCGATGGAAAGATTAATTTTTCTCCATTTTAAAAAGATGAATAAACTAATGGCTGCAAATAACATTCTATACCAAACCATTTGTAGGGCATTCATATGAATTAGCTTGCCGATTATAGCTGTAAATCCATATATCACTACAATAAAATGAAATAGAATAAAGCTTTTTGTATAGGATCTTTGCATTTTTTATGATTGATAAATTTTGTTCAAAGATATTGTTTTAAATCTTTAAGCGTTTGTAAATTTTGTATTACATTTACATTTTGGAATGAGAAAAGTTTTTAGGATATCCAAAGAGAGACATAGTGCAGATTCATTATATATTAATAATGAATCAAATAAGTGTTTTTTTCTTTCTACAAGTGATATTTCTATATGTTTGGCCTATTTTAATAGGTCTTTTTTTTGCCCTAAAGTAAAGGAAATGTCAACTACTCAACAGATTTCTTTTAAGGGCAAATTGTTCTATTGCATTCAATCATTAAATCGTCATAATTATAAAACAATTTTCCAGTATATAATGCTCAGGTATTATGTGCTTAGGAACTAAACCCATTTAAATGAAAAACAGAAGTTTAGTCTCTATTAACGATTTCTCAAAAGAAGAAATTCTTCAAATTGTAGATCTAGCTGCAAAATTTGAAGAGAATCCTAACCAGGAATTATTGAAGAATAAGGTTATTGCTACCTTGTTTTTTGAACCATCTACCCGAACGAGATTAAGTTTTGACACAGCTATAAATCGTCTTGGAGGAAGAATTATTGGTTTCTCTGATGCGTCGTCATCATCCACTACAAAAGGTGAAACACTTAAAGATACAATTAGAATGGTAAGTAATTATGCCGATTTAATTGTTATGAGACATCCGTTGGAAGGGAGCGCCAGGTATGCTGATGAAGAATCCAGAGTGCCAATTATTAATGCTGGTGATGGGGCTAATCAACATCCGACTCAAACTTTATTGGATTTGTATTCCATAAAGAAAACCCAGGGTACACTTGAAAATTTAAATATTTTTATGGTTGGGGATTTAAAATATGGAAGAACAGTACATTCTTTATTGCAAGCCATGAGTCATTTTAATCCGGTTTTCAATTTTATTTCCCCGGATGAATTAAGAATGCCTGATGAGTATAAATTTTGGCTTGATTCAAAAGGAATTACTTTTTATGAGCATACCGAATTTACAGATATTTTATCAAGGGCTGATATTTTGTACATGACCAGGGTTCAACAGGAGCGTTTTGCAGATCCTTTGGAGTATGAGAAAGTAAAGAATATTTATATTCTTAAAAACTCGATGCTCAAAAACACTAAAGATAATTTACGTATTCTTCATCCACTTCCTCGTGTAAATGAAATCAACACAGATGTGGATGCAAATCCTAAAGCATATTATTTTCAGCAGGCTGAAAACGGGGTTTATGCTCGTATGGCCATTATCGCTTCTATTTTAGGTTTAGTTTAAAGACATAGACATGACTGCAAAAAAAGAATTAAGAGTAAGTGCCATTCAACATGGTACAGTAATAGATCATATTCCAGCAAATAAATTGTTTAAAGTTATCAGTATACTTAAGTTAGACAGATGTAAAAATCTAATCACATTTGGTACTAACTTAGGAAGTAATCGTTTTGGTAAAAAAGCTATCGTTAAAGTTGCTGATAAATTTTTTGATGAAAAAGATCTGAATAAAATTGCATTGGTTGCTCCAGAAGCCCGTTTTAATGTAATTAAAGATTATGATGTAGTTGAAAAAAGGGAAGTTGAACTTCCAAATGAAATTGTTGGTATTGCAAAATGTTTTAATCCTAAATGTATTACAAATACTGAGGCTATGGCCACTAAATTTTCCTTAGTAGTATCTAAGGAGATTGCATTAAAGTGTCATTACTGCGAAAAAATTACAACAAAAGAACATTTAGTAATTTTATAATCTATTATTTTAAGGTGATTCTGTAATTATATCAAAAATGGCAAAAGTAGATTGGAAACCAGGTAATATGTTATATCCCTTACCGGCAGTAATGGTTAGTGTTGGTGATAAACCTGAAAATTATAATATTATAACTATTGCATGGACAGGAACTATATGTTCCGATCCTCCCATGTTATATATATCAGTAAGAAAGGGGCGTCATTCATATTCTGTACTAAAAGAAACTGGTGAATTTGTTATTAATTTAACAACCAGGGATTTGTCATATGCAACAGATTGGTGTGGAGTAAGATCCGGTCGACAATATGATAAATTTAAAGAAATGAATTTAACAGCAGGAAAGGCCAGTGTTGTAAAAGCACCAGTAATTGAAGAATCACCTGTAAATATAGAGTGTAAAGTTACACAAGTTGTGGAGTTAGGTACACATGATATGTTTATGGCGGAAGTGGTAAATGTTAAAGCTGATGAAGCCTATATTGATGAAAAGACAGGTGCATTTTCTTTAAGCAAAGCCAAACCAATATGCTATTCACATGGTCATTATTATGAGGTTGGTAAAAGAATTGGAAAATTTGGACATGCTGTAGAAAAGAAGAAAAAAAAGAAAAATAGAGGTAATAAGAAAGCCTAATGTTACTCTTTGTAATATATTTTTAATAATAAATTGTTGTTTTTCAATGATTAAAATATCTTTGCGCAAAATTTGTAACATATTTAATAGTAATGAGTGTAGAAAAAGAATTAGACAAAAGAAGTGGTTCTGTTTGTGAGTTGTGTGGTTCAACCAATGAATTAAGTGCATATGAGGTACCATCATCTCCGGTTGAAGGAGTGGATGCAAATGTATATGTATGTTCTACTTGTAAAGGTCAAATTGAAGATAAAGAATCGGTTGATGTTAATCATTGGCGATGCTTAAATGATAGTATGTGGAGTACAGTTCCAGCAGTTCAGGTAATGGCTTGGAGAATGTTAAATCGTTTAAAGTCTGAAGGATGGCCTCAGGATCTGTTAGATATGTTATATTTAGAGGAAGATGTATTAAATTGGGCCAAAGCAGCAGGTGAAGGTGAAGATAATGAAGATGCCATTGTACATAAGGATAGTAATGGTGTTGTATTGCAGGCTGGAGATACAGTTGTGTTAATTAAAGATTTAAATGTTAAGGGTGGTGGTTTTACTGCAAAAAGAGGAACTGCGGTTAGAAACATCAGTTTGGTTCATGATAACCCTGAACAAATTGAAGGTAGAGTAAATGGACAGCAAATTGTACTTCTTACTCAATATTTAAAGAAAACGAATTAATAATATTTTTTTTATATTATAGTTAGCCTGATTAATTCATTAATCGGGCTTTTTTGTAGGTGTAGATGATGTAATATGGTCTATATATTTGGCGAATATTGAAGTGGGGAAGACATATAAAGCCTGACAGAATTATTAAATGGTAAAATATGGTTTCATTCGCAAAAGGGAACAGGATCAGAGTTTTTTGTAAAACATCCTTTGGTTCAATTGTAAAAAAAACAGTTTAATTCTTATGTGAAAGAACTAAACTGTTTAATTAAAATGTTATTTATAATAAGTTTCCTACTCTAATACCAAAATATACGCTCTGAGGTAAAGATGGGCCATAGATATATGCAGGATCTCTATTGATTCCTTTGTCAAAATCATTCTGATAGGAGTTAAATATATTTTTAATTCCGCATGAAATCCCAAGATCGAAACCCTTATTAAATCTAAAAAAGTATTCTCCTTTTAATCCAACATCATAAAAGTCTTGAGTATCTAATATTTCACCATTTGAATTGTTGCCATAATATTCAATCTTCATACTTCCGGTGTAAGTTCCGTTTAATGAAACGGAGAAGTTTTTTAAAGGATCGGTGTTCAAGGTAAAATACCCATAATTATTAGGTGTTCTAAGATAATCTTTAGTGAAATTGCTAATACCGTATTCCTGAGCGTCATCATATTTACTTACTTGTGTTGTAAAACCAATTTCAAAATCCCAGTTTGCTGAAGGAAAATAGCGGGCCTCAATGTTTAGTCCGTTAACAAATGCTTTTCCACCATTAATTCTTGTGTATGTTACAGTTCCATTTTCATCGGGTGCACTTTGTTCATTCGCAAAAGCGTCAGTAAGGTTTGTGTAAAAATATTCGCCTAAAATTTCGAAGTTAGATGTTCCTATTTTTCCTTGGTAATCCATAGAGCCAACAAATGAATAGCTACTTTCCTGTTTTAAGTTTTTACCGTTGGCATGAATCACTTTTCTGTTTCCTGCAATTTCTATGTGTAAATCTTCGTCAAAAATTTGAGGAGCTCTGTATCCGGTTGAAAAACTTCCTCTTACCTGAAGTTGTTTTAGTGGCTTGTATAAAAGATTTAATCTGGGACTTATTACAGTATTCGATAAATCATCACTATCGTCTGCTTTGTTTTTAATATTGTAGTTGTCTAATCTAACTCCTGCAGATACCGTCATTTTATTAAATTCATAATCGTATTGACCAAACAATCCGATAGTATTCATTTTTTGATCAGAAATAATGACTTCATCGTGATATCCTTCACTATCTGTATAACCAAGTTTTTTGTCCTCCAGGTTACTTCCCACATTTTCAATACCTGTAATATATGAATGTCGACCAACACCACCCTTAAATTGTACTCCGTAGGAATAGGATAAATCCTGAGTGATTCCATAAGCACTTAAATCTGGGGTACCATCAGATAGCTGCTCAGGATTATTCATTGGTAAATCAAAGATGTAATCAGATGCATATGATCTCGCTCCGTAATAAGTCGATCTATCCACATTTTGTGCTGATGCGTATACTGATAACTGACCGTTGTTTTCTCCAATAAATCTTGTAAAGGTTGCCGATCCTGTATTAATTTTATGATTCGCTGATTCTGTAATGTTTGCTTCGTGCTCTAATGCATCCAGCATATCACCACCTCTTCTTTCTTCTTCAATATGGAAGTAGTCCAGTGTTAACTTATTTCTGTAGCCCATGCGGTGATACAGGTTAGCACCAAAAGTGTTATTGTTTAATTTTGAAAGTTCTGTAAAAGAATCATTATTGGCATCATATCCTTCTCTTTTTCTGTGTGTGGCATATAATGATAGTCCAGAGTTTTTATCTTCAGAAACAATTGCTGTATTGATATTAATGTTTAAATCGTTTTTAGCTTTATCATTGATACCTATTCTTCCATTTTGAATACTTGCTTCAAAAATGTTGTTTAAAGGTTCCTTCGTTATCAAATTAACTGTACCGGCAATAGCATTGCTTCCATATAGAGCGGAACCACCACCTTTAACAACTTCTATTTGTTGTATCATGTTAGCAGGTATCATTTCTAATCCGTAAACACTAGCCAAACCACTAAAAATGGATCGGCCATTTACCAGTATTTGCGAATAAGAACCTTCCATGCCATTCATTCGTAATTGGTTTGCTCCACAATTTTGGCAGTTGTTTTCCATTCTTAATCCTGTTGTAAAGTTTAAACCTTCGCTTAGGGTTACTGCCTGAACCTGCGTCAGTTGTTTTGGAGTCATTGTGTTTACAATGTTAGAGGCATCAATACGTCTCTTTTGTGTTTTATCAGCAGTAACTACTACTTGTTCCAGACCTAAAACATCTTCTTCTAAAGAAATATCAAGATTTAAAGGATGATCATAAGATAAATTGATATCAACTTCTTTTGTAACATGACCTAAGGCTTGAATAACAAGGGTATGCTTACCTTCTGGTATATCCACTAAATAAAATTTACCATCTAAATCTGAGGCAGAACCAATGGTAGTAGATTTTAATTGAACTGTTGCAAAGGGAATAGGATCTTTCCCGTTAGTAATTTCACCTTGAATAGGTGGTACTCCAGGCTTTGCAAAGCTATTTATAGTTATAAAAACTAATAGTTGAATACATATAATTATCTTGTTCATTTTGTCTTGTTCTAAAGTGTTCAATGGCTATTTTGGTATATTACATGTATACATGATATACCAATCCCATTCACAAAAATTGTGATACATAACGTTTGTTTCTGATGGAGAATAGTAAAGGGGTATAACCCAATTTTTAAGATGTTATAAAATTGAGATTAACCTTTAAACTTGTAATCAGAAGGAGTTTCTATACTATTCGTAATGAGATCATCTAATTAGAATAACTGTAGTTTATTTTGTTTAATTAGATGAAATATGTTGTCTTGTTATGAAATAGGGGGAGCTCTTAAGGGAGAACAATGATAATATTTCTTACTATAAAATGAGTATTGAGGTAATACTAATTTGTTGTTTAGTTCAGCACAAATATTATTTAAATGAATGCCTTGAGCATTATTTAAATAGGTAATTGTGGTAGAAAAGGAATAATGAGAGGAACACCCGGTATCCTGACTATGGTGAGGTTTGTCTGTTCCTGCTGTAGTATGATAATGAACAAGGATTTGATTATCACCAAGGAAATGCACGTGCAATCCCAAGTTCAACGTCAGTGTTAAACCAACATTGATAAAAAGCATTAAAGATGCAAATCCAACGGCTAATATGTTTCTTATCCTCTTCATTAAATATCTCCAATGCAAAAATGGTCGATATCTTTCAAATATCCTATCCCAATTATTGGGGGTTTTATTTAACCACCAGCTTTTTTTGCTTTATACCCAGCTTTAATCAGTAGGTCTAAAACTTTATCTCTAAAATCACCTTGAATTAATATTTCTCGATCTTTAACAGTACCACCAACACCACATTTTGATTTTAAATCTTTGCCCAGATCTTTTAAGTCATCTTCTTCACCAATAAAACCTGTGATTAGAGTAACTGCCTTACCTTTTCTTTGCTTTTTGTCAAGCATCACTCTAAGGTTTTGTTGTTGCGGAGGTAGTGTTTCTTCTTGAGTTTCATCATCATATTGGTATTCATAATCACTATTGGTTGAAAATACGATACCATCTCTTAATTTTCTGTTTTTCTTAGCCATATAACTTTAATATTTGATGCAAAAATAGAATTTTGAAATATTAATTAAAATAAATAGCTAATAAGATAAGAAATATTGAAACCAACCTTATAAAGCATAGTGTCTTTTCTGGGGATATTTAATTTACTAAACCACCAATTTAACTATTGGATCTAATCTGTATAGGGTCATAAATTTGCTTTGAATTTGGGTCATATTTCTGTATTGCGTTTCGTACCAATCTCTGCATATGTTGTAATTTATTTCTTTTTACAAAGGGTACGATGTCGTTTACTAATGGAATGTGAAATTGTTCTATGAGGTTTTGATCTGTTTTCATAAGTGATTGGTCTTATTTGGTAATATATTCATCCTTGTGTTGCTATACTTTTGTTATTTAAAATTTGAATAATCATAAAATTAAAATGATATGGTAAAGTCTAAAGAATTGAATGAAATAAAAGCAATTTATGCAGAATGCTTAGATGTAAATTTTTATTGGTCTCAAAAGTAGTTAAAACTATGCACTTTAGTGCATCTTGCTTTAGCTTCTAAAAATCTTAACTTTGATCATATGGTTCAAAGAAT
>NZ_JAPDPJ010000029.1 GCF_026013605.1 Plebeiibacterium sediminum | reverse complement strand
CTTCTTTAAACTTTTTGTAATCAAATTCTTTTGTCATGAGGCAAAGTTATTTTCTTTTTAATCTATTATGACACAAAGTTTTGAACACTCTCGCAAATAGGGGTTTACAAAGTGTTTTTAGGTATTAGGGAGTTGTAAATAGGGGTTTACAAGAGAGTGTTCATAACTCTGTATCATCTTAGATAAAAAAGAAAAGAAATCCTATATTTACAACAGTCATAAATTCCATTAAAACCTATAATAAGTTTATATCCTGCTTTCTGAGTAAACACCAAATTTAGACCTATGAAAATTGTAAAAGCAACACTTCCTAATCATTCAGTTTTAAAAACTACTCAAACAAAATATGACTATACTGATAGTTTCAAAGGGCAATTACATGACGCTGATAAAAAAATCACGTCTACAGACATTGGAAAAGCTTTCTTTTCAACAGGTCCTCAATGGATTAGTGGATTGTTTACTTTGAGAAATAAGATTGTTGCTTTATTTGGACTTAAAACTTCTGAAAATAAAAAAGGGCAAGAAGAACTTAAACATTTTACATGTGAAGTAGGTGATCAGGTAGGTCTTTTTAAAGTCTTTAATAAAACTGAAAATGAAGTAGTTTTAGGTGAGGATGATAAGCATTTAGATTTTAAGGTTTCATTGTATATAGCACAAATAAACAGTGAAACAAAATGCTTAACTATTTCAACAACCGTAATTTTTCACAACTGGTTTGGGAAACTATATTTCCTGCCCGTCCGATTTTTTCATAAGCTTATTGTTCCAACAATGCTTAAAGGTATCATAAACCAATTAGAAAAAACCAATACTAATACTATACCCCAACTAAATACTATTAATAATTAACAATACAGACTTATCCACCTTCAGAACAATGCTTCACCTATGAAAACGTTTAGCGATAACATTAAAATACACAACACCAACCTGGTAAAGTTAACTAAGTTGCTAAAGCAAATCTCATTACTTCGGCTGGTTCTTTTTATCTTGTTAGCTATTATTCTTATCTACCTTTTTAAATACAAATTACTCACCACTATTCTGCTTGTTTTTCCGCTTGTAGCCATTATATCTTTTGGTATATCCATTAAATATTACAGTAAAATAGCGTATCGAAAAAGACACACCGAATTTCTGAAATGCATCAATGAGTCAGAAATTCTGAGAGATGAACGTAAACTAAATACCTTTGATAAAGGAAAAGAATTTATCAATGCCACTCACCCCTACACATCCGATTTAGATATATTTGGACAACATTCAATTTTTCAGTTGATAAACAGAACCACAACAGAGTCGGGTAAACTTCGCCTGGCTAAATGGTTGTCTGAACCTGCTTTAAACCATGAAATAATTGAAAGGCAGGAAGCCATAAAAGAGTTAGCCCCCAATTTGCAATGGAGACAGGATTTTCAAGCTTCAGGAATGCACTTTCAGCATAAAAAAAGCGATTACAATAAATTGTTAGAATGGATGGAGAAACCTGTTGGTTTAATAAACCATTCGCTCTTATATATTACTCTTGCAGTAGCTCTTTCTGTGCTGTCATTTGCCAGTTTGTATTATTTTATTATTCACATCTTTTTTGTAAACTGGTTTACCTATTTAATTCCGTTTATTGCCGTAATGCTGATAAACAACTTTGTTTTAAGAAGAACAAAACCACAGGCTGAAGATATTGTAATCACCTCTCAGGAAAACATCAATACCTTAAAAAGCTACAAGTCACTAATCTCTGCCATTGAAAATAAAAAGTTCAAGTCATATAAATTAAAACAGTTACAATCTTTATTAAGCCTGGATAAATTCTCTGCTTTTAAAGAGATAAATAAACTGTGTAAAATATTAGACTTCTCACAGCAAAGAGGTGTTAACAAAATGAAGATTCCCATCAAAGGAAATGCCTTTTATGCCATACTGAATCTGTTTTTGCTGTTAGATATTTACTTAATTATAGAAACAGAACAATGGAAATTGAAAAACAAAACTTCTTTAAGATCATGGTCAAATATTATCAGTGAGTTTGAAGCTTTAAATAGTTTTGCAGGATTTAGCTATTCAAATCCAGCTTTTACTTTTCCTGAGATCACAGAACAGAATAACCATATACATTTTGAGGTATTGGGTCATCCTTTGATTCAATCAGACAAACGTGTTTGCAACAATTTTCACTCTGAAGGACATGGCGATATAAGCATGATAACAGGTTCAAATATGGGAGGAAAAAGTACCTTTTTACGAACGGTTGGATTAAATCTTGTTTTAGCGCTTGCCGGTGCTCCATGCTGTGCTGAAAATGCTAAGGTTTCAAACCTTAAACTATATACCAGCATGAGAACCCAGGATAATTTAAGCATGGGAGTATCGTCGTTTTATGCCGAACTTAAAAGAGTTGAAACCATATTAAAGAAGATAGAAAACAATGAAAATATCTTCTTTTTGCTGGATGAGATGTTTAAAGGAACTAACTCTCAGGACAGGCACAGAGGAGGTTTCTCTTTAATTTATCAAATGTGTGGATTAAAAACCTCTGGTATAGTTGCTACGCATGATATAGAACTGGCCAAATTATTAGAAAAAAAATCATTGGTTACCAACTATAGTTTCAACAGCGAAATAAAAGACAACACAATGTATTTTAGTTATAAACTTCATACAGGTATTTGCAACGACTTTAATGCCTGTGAACTGATGCGAAAAAGCGGAATCAATATTTTGTCGGATATATCTGAGGATGAAATTTAATTTATTGAAACTTTTTTGAAATAACGCCTATTTTATTTAATCTAATTGTATATTTATCATACAAAAATCAAATAAAGAGCTTTTATAATAAAAACTAAACTATGAAAAATTGTCCCAATTGTAATGCAGAAATTGAAGAAGGTTTTGAACTATGTTGGAATTGCAACTACAGTTTAACAGAGCAAAAAGTTGTTGACATTCAGGATTTAAATAAAAACAAAAGAGAAATAAACTGCTTAAGGTGCGATGTACCCATGCTATTTTCAGGAGAATATAAATTTCACGAAGGACCTAAAATTGGAGTCCTGGGAAATATATTTGAAGCTTTTGTAAACAGAGAGTCTTTTGATTTACATATTTGTCCGCAATGTGGTAAAGTGGAGTTTTTTGCTCCTTTACACAATACTGATTACAAATTTGAATAATGCCTGCTTTAATTAAAAGTATAGCCACACCCCTGTGGCTTAATATTAACTAACAACAAAAAACAGAATACAAATGGATACTTTACTTATTATTTTAATTATTTCTGCTGCAATGCTTTGTTTCATGGCCATGTATGACATTAACAAAACACGAATCAGATATAAATTAAGCACATTATGGCTTCTACTGGTTATTCTTTTTCCTGTATTTGGCCCAATCATTTATTTCCAGTTAAAAAGAAGACTGATTACACCGTTAAGAAAATAATAACCTGCCCATTCAGTGATCGTCATAAACGATCACTGTACCTTCCAAATTTCATTCTGTGTAAATCAGGAATAATTCTATTCCATTTATAAAGATCTCATCTAACTTTTGACTAACTTGTTTAAATAAATGAATCATCCTACTTCATTTATGAGTTGATGTATCACCTATTTTAAATTTTTGAATATGAAAGCATCTTTAAGTATTCTGATTATGCTATGCCTTATTGCATGTACCCCTAAATCTGACTCTATATACAAAGCTCCCATTAATAAAAATGATGGACTCACAGTATCTACATTATCGCAACATCAACTTGATAAAAACGCTTTTGAAAAGGTAAACCAGGACATTTTAAACGGAATATACGGAAAGATTCATAGTGTATTGGTTATTCATAAAAATGATCTTGTTGTAGAACAATATTACAATGGATGGAAAAGTACTGACCTTCATTTTATGGCTTCCACAACAAAAAGCATGAGTGCTATTTTAACAGGCATTGCTATTGACCAAGGAAAAATAGAAGATACAAAACAAAAAATGTTGGATTATTTTCCTGATTACGCTGCCAGGGAAACGGACTCGTTAAAACATCAGGTAACCATTAAAGACCTGTTAACGAATACATCTGGCTTTAAATGGGATGAACAATCCTTGCCTGTTGACGATCCTGATAATATGGGTGCAAAAATGGATAAAGTTGATCATTTACTTCTAGCATCATTGCAATTACAAATGGACACAACTCCGGGAACAAAATACGTTTATAGTGGTCCTAACAATATTATTATGGGTGAAATAATAAAGCAAGCTACAGGATTAAATATTGCAGACTTTGCCGTACAGAATTTATTTGAACCTCTTGGTATTAATGAATATAGCTGGTTTTCAAAAAATGGAATATATGATGTTGGCGGAGGATTACAATTAAAGTCCAGAGATATTGCTAAATACGGTCTACTGCATCTGAACAGCGGAAAATGGCACGATCAACAAATTGTTTCAGAAGAATGGATAAAAGAAATATTGACGCCTTACATTGAAATCAAACATCCATTATACAGTTGTTGTCAATGGCAAATGGTAAAAACTGAATATGGATTTAATTCATGGTTTATTCCGGGAAATGGCGGGCAAATTATTAATGTGGTTCCGGCGCTGGATTTAGTAATTATAATAAATGCCGATAACAGGAAAATCCCATTACAAAAAAGGAAACCCTTGGAATTCTTAATTAAAGATTTATCTAAAATTCATCCTAAACTAAAACCTTAGAATGAATAACAAAATCATTGATTCATTGTATATACAGCAATTTTTAAAATAAAATACCAATAAAAGTATATACCCAATACTAAATATTTATATTTTACGTTTGTTTTACGTTTAGTCTTAATTATAAAATTCACAACTAATGGGTCAAATAATCATTAAAAGAAGTTCTGAATGGTATAATAAATACAGAAAAATCAACCTTTATATTGACAATATAAAAGTGGATTCTATTGTGGATGGAGAACTAAAGACCTATGAAATAGAGGATGGTAGTCATATCTTAAAAGCAAAGATAGATTGGTGTGGCAGTAATAAATTAACAATTGATACAAATGCCTCTGAAGTTCACGTTAACTTAAAAGCAAATCATAAAATCAGTTTTCTATTCCAAATTGTTGGCATTCTTACATTCATATCTATACTATTAGCTCAATCAAAAGAAAACAATTTAGCAGGTAATGATTTAAAATATGTTGCATTTGTAATAATCCCTCTGTTTGTAATTGTTTTATACCACCTGTTTATCGGACGAAATAAATATTTAATACTTCAAGAAATAAAACCATTAGAAAAATGAAATCTACATTATTAATTGCCTTATTGGTATTAAGCAACATTTTTGTTTGGGGACAATCAGCACAAAATCCCATTATTTATGCAGATGTTCCTGATGTAAGCACAATTCGTGTGGGCGATACTTATTACATGAGTAGTACCACGATGCACATGAGTCCCGGATTACCAATTATGAAATCGAAAGATCTGGTAAATTGGGAAATTGCCGGTTATGCCTACGACCGTTTAGTTGAAAATGATAAAATGAACCTGGAAAATGGACAAGAAGCCTATGGAAAGGGTTCTTGGGCGAGTAGCCTTCGCTTCCATAATGGAATGTTTTATGTATCCACATTTTCTGCCACATCAGGAAAAACACACGTTTACAAAACCAAAAGTGTTGAAAATGGACCATGGGAATCCTTTACATTTGAACCTGTTCTTCACGATAATTCCTTATTTTTTGATGATGATGGACGCGTGTATATGATTTACGGAGGAGGAAAAATTCATCTTATAGAGCTACTTCCTGATGCTTCAGGTATTAAACCTGATGGCATTAATAAAGTAATTATTGAAAACGCTAATATGGTATTTGGTAAAGATGAAGTTGGAGGATTGCCAGGTGAAGGTAGCCAAATGCATAAAATCAACGGCAAATACTATCTTTTTAATATTGGTTCACCCAAAAGTAAATGGATTCGATCTGTCATTGTAAGCAGAGCCGATAAAATTACAGGTCCCTATGAAAGCAAAGTGATGCTACAATACGAGCAAATTGCTCAGGGAGGTTTAGTTGATACTCCTGAAGGTGACTGGTATGCCATGCTATTTGGCGACAGAGGCAGCCTGGGAAGAATCCCTTACCTCGCTCCTGTTGAATGGAAAGATGGCTGGCCTGTTATTGGTGTTGATGGCAAAGTCCCTGAAAAACTAGATCTTCCGGATAACTCAAAAGGACTTTTCAATATTGTATCTTCTGACGAATTTGAAAGAAAACATAAGGAACCAAAACTTCCTTTAGTATGGCAATGGAACCATAATCCGGATCATGAAAATTGGGATATTCTTAAAAAACCAGGACGCTTGCGTATTACTACCGGACGTGTTGATACCAATATACTTTTGGCTCGAAACATGCTTACTCAACGAACCTTTGGTCCACACTGCTCAGCTTCAACATGCATAGATGTAGAAGGCATGAAAGATGGAGATATTGCTGGTTTAATAGCTCTTCAGAATAAGTACGGTTATGTTGGTGTTAAAATGGAGAATGGCAAAAAATCCATTGTGATGGTTCAATCTCAACTTGGCATTGAAAATGAAGATCAAAAACACGGCATTGTAATGACGCATCAAATAAGTACTGAGGTTAAAGAGTTTGAGCAAATTCCCTTAGCCCAGGAAAAGGTCTACTTAAAAATCGACTGCGATTTCGATACAGAAAAGGCAAACTTTTATTACAGTCTTAATGGAAAAGATTGGAAAGAAATAAGGAAATCGCTTCAGATGCTCTATTCAATCACCAAGCATTTTATGGGATACCGCTATGGTCTTTTTAATTATGCCACACAGGAAGCTGGTGGATATGTTGATTTTGATTATTACCGAATTAATCAATAACCCTCTGAATATTTTACCATGCGTGATTACACGCATGGTTATTTTCGGTCTTTTATTACTTACACAAACCTGGCATCTGAAATCAATTCCTCCACAGGAACAATTTCTGGCTGTTTCTCAAGCCATCCCATCCTAACATTCTCACGACTATCAAATTTTGGCCAATAAGGTTTAATATCAATTAATGGTGTACCATCCAACATATCAACCTCTTCGATATGCAACACATTACCATCAACTGCCAATAGTTTTACTGTGGACATTCCCATGGCATTGGGACGTGTTGGTGATTTACATGCAAAAATACCATGCTCTTTTGTATCCATAAAAGGAGTTACTTTTAGCTTGTACTCCTTTACTTTATGCAAATGATAAAATAAGGTGATGTGCGAAAAACCTTCAATATCCTGCAATCCGTCTGCATACTCAGGCAAAATTTCAATAGTTCCTTTAACAGCCTTCGCTCCTGCTGGTTGAATTGGCATATTTTCCAAACTCTTATGAGGTGTATAAATATACCCGATTGGATGAAATTGAATTGCACTCATAATATTTATTTTTATCCGTTATCCATTCAAAAGAATCTTGATAGAAAAACTATCCTATCATTCTTTTAATCATTCCATATTACCTATTTATTGTAAGGTTTATAAATCTTCAACTAACCATATTTTTCTTAAAACTTCATACGTTCAGCTCCTCCTCTATTACTTACAACATAAGGCTAATGTGGAATTTCTTACTTTTCATTTATAAAAAGTATGCCATTTTCATAACGCATTGATTAGGTGAATGAGACCAATTGGAGCATCTTACATTTTTGTAGAATTTATGGATGTAATTACATTTTTGTCAGGATAAAAAGAAAAAAAGCCATATACCGCCCGTAAATGTTAGATTTCAAAATTTGTTAAATAATATTTCAGTTTTTATCAAATAAATGTAACTGAAATATCAGTTTATTAGTAAAGAGAGATTGGTAACTAATTAACAGGAGATTAAGTGGAGAGGGAATTGGAAAAGAGGCAAGCGTTATATGTATACATAAATAGAGGAGCTCATATTATATACATAATTACTGTAATTGTTAGTTGTATTGGTTTAGTTTTGGATGGAATTAATATGAATTCCATATCTGATCAAATCATATTCGTAAACCTGGTTACAGGCATTTTTATACTAAGTACATTCTTTTTATATGTACTAAAATTAATGAAGCTTCCAACAAGCTTTGCTATCACATCATATTCTCTTATTGTAAATTTTATTTACGCCTTAATGAGAGTTCAATTTGGTGACTTTGAGACCTCTCTTTTTCTTAGGAATCTCATTTTCTTTGCTTTGCTGGTAGTTATTACCTACATCATTGTTAACAAACTACATGGAATTATTCAAACTATAATTCAAATTGTATATGTTATAACAGGAACCATAAAAATTGAAAACCCTTATCTAAATGATTCCTTAATACTTTCTATATTCATTCTTATTTCTTTTTCGGCTGTAATTCTTTATATGGTTAATCAGTTTAGTAAAAACATACATGAATTAAGGATAAAAAATACAATTGTTGAGGATCAAAATGAATTATTAAACAAAAGAAATAAACAACTTACAGAACAAAAAGAAAGAATTAAAGAACAGGCTATAGAATTAATTGCACAAAAAAAGCAGCTCACAGAAATCAATAAAGAGTTGGAAAATACTGTTGCCACAAAAAATAAGTTTTTTTCGATAGTTGCACACGATTTAAAAAATCCAATGAACTCCCTGATGGGTTTAGCTGAGCTAATGTATCATAATTATCAAGAGTACGATAAAAAAACGATCACCAAATATCTTTCTATTATTTACAAGAACTCTTATAGTATTAATGAATTAATTGAAAATCTACTTCTATGGTCACGTATGCAAACCGTAGGAATCAAAGAAAATAAAACGCCCATATTTTTAATTGAAGAAGTAAAAAGAGCATGTAAATTATTGGAGAGTTCTTATCGAAAAAAAGAGATTAACCTACTTATTAACATCGATCCTGATATTAAAGTATATGCAGATATGTTTATGCTGTCATCGACATTACATAACCTGATAACCAATGCAGTAAAATTTACTAATATTAAAGGAAGTATAACTATTTCGGCCAAAATAAGCCATAAAAACATGGTAGTCATTTCAGTTTCTGATACAGGAATTGGTATTGCCAAAGAGGATCTTTCTAAACTTTTTCAGACTGATCATAATCACACAACACAAGGAACCAATCATGAAAAAGGAACTGGTTTGGGCCTTTTACTGTGCAAAGAATTTGTTAAGAAAAATGGTGGTAAAATATGGGTTGAAAGTGAAGTTAACAAAGGATCCAATTTCATATTTACGATGCCTTTAAGTGAAAAATAGGACAAGCAAAAGTATTATCTTTTTCATGATTATAACTAAAAAAAACTAAAATCAATACCTTGTAATTTAATAATCATTCGCTTTATCCTCTAAATTTAATAACTATATAATACTAACTATCAAAACATTGAACAATCGACTCCCTTATTCCAACATATACATTTGTACATATATTGTAACTTTCATAGAGTATGGAGCGTATTTGGCTGAATTCAGAGGGATTTAATTACCTAAATAAAATTGGAACAGATTACATTATGAACAAGAAGGATTTATTACTGGTTCTATTGATTCTTGGCTTTACATGCATACATGCACAGGAACAAGAAAACAAAGAAAAATTTCATTGGCTAAACATTTCTGGTTTTATCAGCCATTCAGTTAAGTACGATTCAAGACAAACTGTAAATGCACGGGACGGAGAGTTTTTGTTATTTCCCAAACCTGTTGTAAGAGACGCAAATGGTAATGACATGAATGACTACGGACGATTACAAATGTTTAATTTGCACTCTCGTCTTCGTTTTTCAATGACCGGCATGAAAATAGATGATTTTCAATCAAGTGCAGTATTGGAATTTGACTATTTTGGAACATCAGATGCCAACTCATCTACAGCCAGATTAAGACATGCCTTTATTCAACTAAAAAATGAAAAACTGGGATTTTTATTGGGTCAAACCTGGCATCCTACTTTTGTTACCAGCTGTTACCCGGAAATTATTGCATGGGGAGCTGCAGTTCCTATTCAACCATTTAGTCGTGCACCACAAGTTCGTGTTACCTATACGCCTTCAAAATCTCTTGAGTTATCACTTTCTGCACTAAGTCAGCGAGATTTTTCAGATCGTGGGCCTAATGGTGCATCGGGTGAATATTTGCGTAATTCAGGATTACCTGAAGTACAAGCCAGATTAATTGCCAGTTCAAACAATGGCCTTTTAGCTGGTGTTGTTGGTGGTTTTAAAACTATTGTTCCGCGATTAAAAAGTGATGCCAATCTGGCTCATAAGGAAACTGCATCATCATATAATATTGGAGGATTTGCCAAATACAGTAATAGTAAGTTTTTTATAAAAGTATATGGTACTTACGGTGAAAATTTAACAAATCTATTATTAATTGGAGGTTATGGAGTTAAAAGTATTGATCCTGTTACTGATTTTCGTACCTATAAAAATACAGAAACAACTGCTGTGTGGAGTGAGATTGAATACAAAATGAAAAACTGGGCTACAGGATTTTTCATTGGTCATGTTAAAGCACCTGACCATGATAATAAACCAGATGTTTATTACGGTTTTGGTAATGACCTGACTTCTTTAACCCGATGGTCTCCTCGCATCACTTACACTAAAAACAAATTAAAATTTGGAGTTGAATTGGCAACTACAAGTGTTAAATATGCAGATTCTGTTCAGGATGGTCAATTCGTTGACAGTCATAACATCACAAATTATCGTTACATTTTCACTACTATCTATAATTTTTAAACTTTATGTTAAAGCTTAATATTACCAATAAGATTGTATTACTGGCAATTAGCGCTGCCTTGTTTCTGGGTATAGTTATTTCTTCCGTATTTGTATATGTTATTAACAGGGACCAGAACCGTGAAATAGCACAACTAGAAAGTTTACTTAGAAACAGTTACGACAGTAAAATTAAAGAGCATTCTCAGGTTGTGATGTCAATGCTTCATCAAATTGAAAAAGTAGGTAGCCAATATGGCTTGTCTCAAGACTCTACAAAGAGCTTTGCTGCCAACATAATCAGAGAAGCTAAATATGGAGAAGTAGGCTACTTTTGGGCAGATAAATCAAACGGTCAAAACGTATTTATCAAAGGATCTAAAACAGAAGGTACCAATCGCTGGGAAACAAAAGATGCCAAAGGAAAATTATTAGTTCAGGATATTATTAACGCAGCCATTAAAGGTAATGGATTCTCGGAATATTACTGGCCCAGAGCCGACTCGGATGAACCGCTGCCTAAAAGAGGATTTAGTTCATATTTTGAACCTTACGATTGGGTTATTGGTACAGGTAATTACATTGATGATATTGATAATGACCTTTTAATACAAGCTAGTGAAAGTAACAAGGCCATGAGAAATACACTCGTTCTTTTATTAGTTATTTTTATCATTGTTACAGCACTTATCATTATTATTAGCATCCTGATTGGTAAACGTTTATCAAAACCTATTATCAGTCTGGTTTCTGATGTTGAACAAGTGGGCAAAGGAAAAATAGATATTGTAATTCAAACAAAATCCAACGATGAAATTGGTCAGTTGGCTTCTGCTCTTAATACAATGTTATTGAATTTACGCAAAGTGGTTGAGGCCATTGTAAAAGGATCTGATCAAATTAGTAATGCCAGTTCTCAGCTTAGTAGTGCCTCTGAGCAATTATCTCAAGGTGCAAGTGAACAAGCAAGTTCTATTGAAGAAGTATCTTCTACCATGGAAGAGATGTCATCTAATATTGAACAAAACAGCCAAAATGCACAAGAAACCGATAAAGTATCTACCGAAGCCAGTGAAAGCATAACTGAGGTTGCTAATCAATCAAAAACTGTTGAAGAAACCAATAGACGTATTGCAGAAAAGATTACAGTAATTAATGATATTGCTTTCCAAACCAATATTTTAGCTCTTAACGCAGCTGTTGAAGCAGCCCGAGCCGGTGAGCATGGTAAAGGATTTGCCGTTGTTGCCGCTGAGGTACGAAAACTTGCTGAAAACAGTAAGGTTGCTGCTGATGAAATTATAGGTTTAGTACAAACCGGATTAAAATTAACAGAAGATACCGGAATTGTAATGATGAATACGATTCCTAAAATTGAAAATACATCAAAACTTATTCAGGAAATTGCTGCAGCCAGTCTTGAACAAAATAATGGTGCAGCTCAGGTAAACAGTGCTATACAGCAGCTTAATAGCATTACTCAGCAAAATGCTGCTTCGAGTGAGGAGCTGGCCTCAAACGCAGAAAACTTATATGATCAGGCTAATCATCTTAAAGAGGTTATTTCATTTTTTGATATTGGTAATCATTTGGAAACAACAGAAAAACCGAAAGAGATGCCTGCTCAAAAAATCGTAACAGAAAAAAAGAAAGTTAAAAGTCAATTGCCTGATGACAGTGTTATCAAACTGAATTTGAACGACAAATCTGACGATGAATATCAGGTTTTTTAAGTTGATAAAACATATTAATGAAATACAAAAAATCCGGTAAGGTGACTTACCGGATTTTTTTGTAATAATAAATTCCTGAGTTAGAATATACTAGTTTAATTCTTTAGCAATCAATCCCTTTAACTGTTTAGCATCCTCCTCATCGTATCCGGTTCTTTGATAAACGATCTTCCCTGTTTTATCTACCAAAACATTTCGTGGAATGTATTGCTCAAAAAACTTACTGTATATATTTCTATCCGGATCGGGAGCTAATAGAAAAGAAAAACCTTTAGCTTCATTAAACTTTTTAATTTCGTCCATGGAGTGATTTCGTCCAAAAGCAATTACCATAAATTGATCCGAATGATATTTGTTATATATTTCTTCCTGAATACGAGGTAATTCTTTCATACATGGACCACACCATGTTGCAAAAAACACAAGTAAAACGGTTTTACCTTTTAGCTGAGACATTTCAAAACTCTTTCCGTCAATTGTTTCAAATGAAAAATCAGGAACTTGCTGGCCTACTTTTGTAATATCAAATGCTTCGTAATCAATTTGTTCTTCCTCCTGAGAAAACATATTCAAAGGCAACACAATCATTAAAAATATCAGAATAACTTTATTGTACATTGGTTTTTATTTTAAACAATTATATGGTTCAATATTAGTTTATCTCCTTCTTAGTTTGATTGGATAAATATAAATAATTGAATGAAAAATATTTACTTCATAAAAGTCAATTTTTGAACAGAAATCTTTTAATAGGGAATATATTTCACTCTTACGCCCATAAATAATAAAATATTAGATATATAATTCGCATAAGTGAATAGTGATCTGTATATTTACTTTTATGCAACATGACATTATTATTAGTTGAAACTTGCCTTTGAATACATTTGAACTTATACTATGCATACAGTATAATTTGAATGATAATCCTGCTAAGTTTCCTATAATAATTGAATGAAAGATAAATCCTATGAAAACTCACCAAAGGAATATTACAATTGCATTATTAATCTTTATAGCAGGATTAATCATAACAATTTTAACAACGAATTATTCTAAGAATCTATTAGAAAACCAGAGGGAAAGGGAATTCGAAGTTTTTTGTAATGAGATTTCTTTTGATATAAAAAAACGCATTGACTTTCACGCTCAACTTCTTCAGAATATAAGTTCATTTATAAGTTCTTCTGATACTGTTACAAAAAAAGAATGGGAAAGCTATATTTCTCATAGTAAAATCAAGAATATTTTACCAGGATATCAGGGTATTGGATATAACATTTTAATTCCTAAAAATCAACTCGATGAACATATTGATCATTTTAGTAAGGTATATAAAGATTATAAGGTAAAACCTGCTAACGACAGAGAAGTCTATTCTTCCATCATATATTTAGAACCACAAGATGAATTAAACCAAAAAGCCATTGGCTACGATACTTACCAGGAACCTGTGAGAAGAGAAGCTATGCAAAGAGCCTGCGACCTAAACCAACCTATTTTAACCCATAAATTAATACTGGTACAGGAATCAGATAAAAATCCTCAGTCTGGTGTAATCATGTTTGCTCCTGTTTATAAAAGAGATATGCCGCTTAACAACATAAAAGAAAGACAGGATGCACTTATTGGTTGGGTCAGCAGTCCTTACCGGATGAATGATTTAATGGAAAATATCATTGGGCATTGGAATGTACTTGAAAACAAAAAAGTGTCGTTACACATTTACGATGGAGATGATTTGCTTGATGAACATAAGCTTTTTGATAGTGAACAAGAGAAACCAGTTCATGACAACTCAAAAAAAATAAATAACCTGACTCAAAAACTTGATCTTCACGGCAGACATTGGTCATTGGTTTATGCTCATTCGGATATTAACACTTCTTTTTTAACCAATAAAGTAACCATAATATTCTCAAGCGGACTGATAATAAGCCTTCTTCTATCTCTATTGTTATTAGCTTTGTTAAACACGCAATACAATGCAAAACTCATCGCTATAGAATTAACTAATGATTTACAGCAAAAAAATGCAGAATTAGAATTGGCTAAGATAAAAGCAGAGGAGAGTGATCGTCTTAAGTCCCAGTTTTTAATGAATATGTCTCATGAAATTCGTACTCCGATGAATGGAGTATTAGGTTTTTTAGATTTACTTAAAAATCCGGATTTAAACAGGGATACAAGTAATAATTACATTGATATTATCTCTAAAAGTGGAGAAAGATTATTGGAAACCATTAATGATATCATAGAAATTTCAAGAATTGAATCAGGTGAAGTTGAAGTGCATTATCAGAAAGTAAATTTGAATGAAACAATAAAGTATGTTTACAACTTTTTCCATACTGAAACGAAAGCAAAAGGATTAGATTTTAAAATAGCCCAATTACTTGATGAGTCTAAGGCCATAATAAAAACCGACAAAATAAAACTTGAAGGTATTTTAACTAACCTAATAAAGAATGCCATAAAATTTACTGATGAAGGTTATATATCAATTAGTAATTTTATCAAGAATAAAGATTTAGTTTTCATTATTCAAGATTCGGGATCCGGTATACCATCGGAAAGTATTGAATCCATATTTAACAATTTTGTTCAGGCCAATAAAAACAAAAGAAATAATCATGAAGGTTCAGGTTTGGGACTGTCCATTGTAAAAGCATATATTGCTGCTCTTGATGGCCATATTCAAGTAGAAAGTACTGAAAACAAAGGAACAACATTTACATTTTCTATTCCATATATGCCTGACGATAATTTATAATTTACTTCAAGCTACCTTAAACAAATACATCTTCACGTAAAAAGCTTTATTGTTCCAATCGATAAAGTAAAAAAATGTACTACTTTCGAATCTGTTATTACAATTTTGAATCGTCAGACAACAATTATTACGCAAAAAAACTTATGGACAAGCGAATTGAAAATGAGATAGAGCATGGTAAATTTCTTTCTGAGAACAATGCCGGAGAGATATGGAATTGGGAATCTCCTGCAGGAAAAGTTCGTTGGAAGAGAAGAGTAAAAATGCTTACCAAACATATTAATGCCAATGAAAAAGTGCTTGAACTTGGTTGTGGTACAGGTTATTTTACTCAGGAAATTATTCAAACCAAAGCTCAGGTTGTTGCCATTGATATTTCGCCTGATTTATTAAGTATTGCCCGTAAAAACATTACTGACTCTAACGTGTCTTTTTGTGAAGAGAACGCCTACAAAATGACGTTTGATAACGATTACTTTGATTCGGTAATAGGTAGTTCTGTTTTACACCATTTAGATATTGATAAAGCCATAGCTGAAATTCATCGTGTTTTAAAAGTTGGAGGTGTAGTAGCTTTTACTGAACCTAATATGATGAACCCTCAAATTGCTCTACAAAAAAATATTCCCTGGTTAAAACGAAAGCTTGGAGATTCTCCTGATGAAACAGCTTTTTTTCGATGGCAGATTGTTCGTCTATTGAAAAAGTATAATTTCAGAGAAATAAAAGTAATTCCCTTTGACTTTCTGCATCCGGCCATACCATTGAAACTTGTAAAAACATTTTCTTCAATAGGTAATTTTTGCGAAAAAACGCCGTTAGTAAATGAAATAGCAGGTTCACTTTATATTACAGCAATAAAATAGAAACTTTATTTAAACCAACTATGAAAGCCAACAACTCTAAACTTACTTTTCTTATCAGATTAATATTTACAATAATACTTCTGACTCTTTGCTTTATCTTATTTGATCTTTATACACCAATAAAAGAATTCATTGGTGGAAATGAAATTAGTCTTAAATATCTTATTTCTTCTATTAATATTCTGGATGAATTACCCATTATTATTGGTGCTTCAGTTGCAATTGAAATTGTTAATCAAAGAAGATTACGAAAAGTTAAATCATAAAAAAGATGCTTGTTTTAGAGGATTAAGACTCAAAAATGCGAAGTTCGGGATTTGAAAGCTCTTTACTATTAAACTGATACTTTGTTCATTAAATGCTTTAAAGTACTATTTTAGCACTTCTCCCCTGCATCATGTATATTCATTATGATGTCATATTTACTATTCGTTAAACTCTTTTGGATACTCAACCATTCCATTCACACCTCTAAGTCCATTTTCAACTAATTCAATTACCATACAATTCTCCTTTGGAACTTCAAATGGCAACTCAATTCCGTATTTATCAGCTTGTTCATAACCAAACCTTGGGTAATATTTTTCGTGACCAAGAAGAACGATAGATCTATATCCTAATTCTTTCGCCTTTTTATGTGATTCAATTATCAATTTTCCACCAATTCCTTTTCCTTGAAATTTAGGTAAGACAGAAACAGGAGCTAAAGCTAATGAGTCAAATTCTTTCGTATCGTTTTTGATTTTTAATTTGGTGAGTAAGATATGTCCAACAATTTTTCCACCAATTTCGGCCACTATTGATAGTTCAGGAATAAAAGCATCAGTTTTCCTTAGTCTTTCGACTAAAAACGGTTCACTATTGTCTGAGAATTCTACATCTTTAAATGCTTGTGCAATTACACTAAAGACCTCTTTATGGTCATTTTTAGTTTCTTGTCTTAATATCATTTTTAACGTTCTTCTTATACACCAAAACTAAATAATATACCCCTTCCCTCTATCATTAAAAAATCCTAAAACACTTTATCCATAAAATCTCTTACATAACCATAAGCTTCATCAAACCAAGGATGAAATAGCCAGTACGGATGTGGTGTATTTTCAATGGTATGCACCTCGTAATAAATATTTTTCTTCTTTAATACATCAAACAAAGTATCTCTTCCTGCATGAAAGCGAGGTAAAGCACTATTGATATATAAAGTGGGAAGATTGTATTCATTGATATAATTGATTGCCGAAGCTTCAATCCAAAGTTCTGGTTTTTCTTTATAGGTAGCTCCAAAAAACATAGCCGCCGCAGAAGGTTTATCCGGATTTGAATCTTTTCCACTTTCGTTGGGATCGGTAAAGTCAATTACGCCATCCATATTTATTAAGGCTTGTACTTTTGATGAATTTTCCGGATAAACAGATTCCGGATCATCAAATTTTGCCATGCCTCCGGTAGTAGCCATTAAACTGGCCATGGTTGCACCTGAAGAAGTTCCTAATACTGCAATTTTTGTGGTATCAATACCATATAACTCACTATTGTGCTTTAAAAATCGGATGGCCTCCTTTAAATCGTAAACAGCAGCAGGATAAAGCGCTTCGGCAGATAAACGTTGCTCTACACTGGCTGTTACATAACCATCCATGGCTAGTTTCTGTGCCAAAGGAACCAGATGTGATTTGTCTCCGGATCTCCATCCTCCCCCATGAATCATCATAATTACGGGACGTTTTTGTTTTGCTCCCTTATTAGGAACAAATACATCCATTCTTAAAGTACGATCTTCTCTAACCCTGTAAACCTGATTTGGTAACGACAAAAATTGATCTGAAACAAACTGTTTTACAGGTTCTGCATGAGGAAATTTTTTATGAATTTTTCGATAGGCAGAGTTTACATTAAAAGAGGTGTCTCTTGGAAAATTGTTCTGTCCAAAACCGGTAATAGTAAATAAAAGAAGGACTATAAGAGTGCTGTATTGTTTCATTTCGCTGTAATGTTTATGATAAATAATCAGCTTTACTTATTAAAAGGAGTTCCTCTTTTACAAAACTGAATGGCAACACCCCATGGGTCTTTCATCATAACCAATAAACCTCCATCGGGCAAGTTTACTTCCTCTACAAATGTTGCTCCTGCGTCTTCCAATTTAGCTCTGTCAGCATTTGGATCTTCAGATACAAAGGCCAAATGAACGGTTAACGGATGTGTATTCGGGAAATCAAGCACAGCCCCAGCTGGATTATTATAAATTTCAACCATTCCACCATTGCCATCTGACAAAAAGTGAGCATATGGAGCTTTATCCATAGCCATTGCTATTTTAAACCCTAAATTTTCAACATACCATTGAGCTGATTTTACCGGATCCGGTACATTTAATGCGAAGTGTTCTATTTTCATTATTCGTTATTTTTATTCAATATCAACAAAAATAAAGATTATAGGCTAAAACCTCATATTTCATCGTCAATAATAAAGATTAATTGAAAGACTTTTAAGTAGTTTTTCGGTAACTCAAAATAGCCAGTGAAACCGATACCATGGCGTAAATTCCCATAGATCTGAATTCTGGCCAAAGGTCTGAGAAACCAGCGCCCTTCAATACAACGCTTCTGATTACTTTTACAAAATAGTACAAAGGATTAATCGTATCTATTTTCAATGCCCATTCTGGCATGTTCTCTGTTGGCGTAAAAACACCACTCATTAAAATAAATATGATCATAAAGAAAAAAGTAAGAAACATTACTTGCTGTTGTGTTTCACTCCTGCTGGATAAAACAAGACCCAAACCTAAAATTACCAACAAATACAAAGTGGCAAACGAAAACAACACCAATGGATTTCCATTAAAAGGCACTCCGTATAACACTCTTCCAATTAGTAATCCTATGGCTAGCTCCACCAAACCAATAATCATAAAAGGCATTAATTTACCAATGATAAACTGATATTTTTTTACCGGAGTAACATTAATTTGTTCTGCTGTTCCAATTTCTTTTTCGCGAACCAGGTTTATGGCAGATAAAAACAATCCAATGATAGTAACCAATATAACCAGTATACCAGGAAGCATATAATATTTGTAATTCAACTCCGGATTAAACCAATAGTTTGAATGTATTTTTATTTGTTGCTGCTCAAGTAATAATGAAGGATTGGTATGCCACTCCACCGAAAGTTTCTGAATGATTTCAGATAGATAGCCATACGATAATTGAGCTCGCTGAACATCGATGGCATCATTAATAATTTGTAGAGGTGCAGCATCTGAAGTATGTAGTTTTTTCGAAAAATCATTAGGAATATAAACCAACACATCTGTTTTATTCCTTCTCATTAAATCCAATCCCTTTTCTTTACTGACCTGTAAATCGCCAACCTCAAAAAATAAAGAAGCATCTAAATCCTGAATTAATCTTTGCGATTGAACAGAATGATCATGATCTACAACCGTTACCCGAATATTTTTCATATCAACAGTTGCTGCATTTACCAAAATAATTAACTGCACTACAGGCAATGCAAAAATCATTGGTAACATGGTTTTATTGCGAAAAATCTGCAAAAACTCTTTTTGTAATAAGTATAATATGATGCGCATAACAAACTAAACTTTACCTACTCAACTCTAACCTTAAATTTCTTAATACTTAAACCCACAAACAGAACAATAAATCCCATTAAAATGAGAGTTTCCTTCCACACGTAGGCTATCCCTGCACCTTTAAGCATGATTTTTTTAACTACTATAATAAACCATCTGGGAGGAATAATATTACTTATCATTCTTAAGGGGAATGGCATGTTTTCAATAGGAAAAATAAATCCACTCAATAAGATTGTTGGTAACATAAGAGCAAACATACTCATAAACATAGCTACCATTTGATTTTTAGCTACCGTAGAAATAAATATACCTAGCGACAATGCCAAAATGGTAAAGAGCGTAGCTTCGAATAATAACAGAAACAGGCTTCCTTTTATGGGTACATGAAATACCCAGTAGCCCATGGCCAAAATAGATAAGGTATTAATCAGCGCCATAAAAATATAAGGCGTTACTTTGCCTATAATAATTTGAAAAGGTTTAAGTGGAGAGATTAACAAAACCTCCATGGAACCAAATTCTTTTTCTTTGGTAATGGATATGGATGTCATCATTGCTGAAACCAACATAAGGATCATTGCCATAATTCCAGGGACAGACATATAAACACCATCCAGATTTTCATTGTAAAACATCCGGACTTCTGTATTTATTAATGAGTTACCGTTGGGGATTGTGGCATTATGACTTTGCTGAAAATCGCGCAAAATCATAGATGCATAATTACTTAATATCCGTGCAGTATTGGCATCCGAAGCGTCTGTAATCAATTGTACATTTGCTGTTTTATCGCTATAAAAATGCTTGGCAAAACCAGGTTCAAAAACGATTGTCATTTTAACTCGGTCCCTTTTAAAAGCAGTTTCCAGTTCTTGTTCTGACTTTAAATATTTATCTAAACGAAAATATCCGGATGACAATAATTTTTGTGTGGCTTCCTGGGTTAATTCATCCTTTGACTTATCCAATATAGCAATGGAGGCATTTTTTATTTCTGAAGATATTACAAATCCAAAAATCAATATCTGAACCATTGGCATAGCAACCAGGATCAGCATTGTTCTTGAATCCCTGAAAATATGTAGAAACTCTTTTTTTACAAAGGCTTTAAATCGTTTCATAGTGTTTTTTAGTATTAAATAGCAAAGTGCTTAGAGCAAAGAGCATTGTTTTTAGTTCTCAATCTAAAGTTAACTGAGGACTGCTTAATGTGGACTGCCTACTGCCTACTGAGGACTGAGGACTGAGGACTGAGGACTGAGGACTGTTGACAATTTACTGAGAACTATTAACTGCCGGCCGTGCTAGTTTAATAAACACCTCATTCATATTAAGCGCATTAAACTGCTTTTTTAGGTTTTCGGGCGTATCCAAGGCATCAATTCTACCATCAACCATAATTGAAACCCTGTTGCAGTATTCTGCTTCGTCCATGTAATGTGTAGTCACAAAAACGGTTATTCCTTCTGCCGAGGCTTCATAAATCATTTCCCAAAACTGACGACGAGTAATAGGGTCAACTCCACTTGTTGGTTCATCTAAAAACACAATGGCTGGTTTATGCATAATTGCCACTGTAAACGCCAGTTTCTGTTTCCATCCTAAGGACAAGTCATGAACCATCCTGTTTCTCTCTTCCCATATACCCAACTCCTGTAACAACTCCTGCCCTCTTTCTTTAAACTGTTTTTTACTCATGCTATACACCGCACTAAAAAAACGCATATTCTCCCATATGGTCAGGTCTTCAAATAGCGAAAACTTCTGGCTCATATAACCGATATTCTTCTTTATTGATTCCGGATGCGTATTCACATTAAAACCAGCCACCCATACTTCGCCCGATGTAGGTTTTGACAGCCCACTTAAAATACGCATTGCGGTAGTT
Organism: Plebeiibacterium sediminum; assembly: GCF_026013605.1. Lineage (GTDB taxonomy): Bacteria > Bacteroidota > Bacteroidia > Bacteroidales > Marinilabiliaceae > Saccharicrinis > Saccharicrinis sediminus. Next base: position 47,822 of record NZ_JAPDPJ010000029.1, on the reverse strand, counting down.
TTACCAGCCCCATTGGCCCCTAAAAACCCAAAGATCTCACCTTTATCCACATGGAAACACAGCGATTTATTGGCCTCAAAGTTTCCAAACCTTTTCACCAGTTTGTCCACTTTAATTATGGGCTCCGTACTATTTATTTCATGGCTTTGATTATGCATTAATTTTCTCGTTAAATTGGGTTAACTCAATAAAACAATCTTCAATATCAGGATCAATATCCCTGACTTGTACATTTAAATGACCCCGATCTTTTAAAAATATAATTACTTCCTCATCATTAAAAAGCTGCTCTTTACTTACCCAATGAAGAAATTCTCCGAAAGGATAAACATTATGTGTGCTTTTATAGGTTCGTAAATCCAGTAAAGCCTTATAAATATTGCTTGTTTTAACTCCTCGTATTGGATATTGAAACTGCTGAACAATATGAGCCGGTTTATCACAGGCATGAATTTCACCCCCCTGCATTAATGCCACCCTATCGCATAATTGAGCCTCATCCATATAAGGTGTAGATACAATAATTGTAATTCCTTTTTCTTTTAAAGATTGTAACATTTCCCAAAACTCTGCTCTGGATACTGCATCAACTCCGGTAGTGGGTTCATCCAAAACCAATAACTTCGGTTTATGTATCAACGCACAAGAAAGTGCCAGTTTTTGCTTCATTCCACCACTTAATTTCCCTGCTCTGCGATTTTTAAATGGTTCTATTTGCTGATATATATCTTTTATCAGATAATAATTTTCCTCAACAGTTGTTCCAAATACAGTGGCAAAAAACTCCAGGTTCTCTTCAATAGTTAAGTCGGTGTACAGCGAAAATTTACCCGGCATATAACCAATTATATACCTTACCTTCTTATAGTCTTTTACCGGATCTAAGTCCCAAAGTCTGATAGTACCTTCATCAGGAATCATCAAAGAGTTAACCATTCTAAGCAATGTGGATTTTCCTGCACCATCCGGACCTAGCAAACCAAATAACTCACCCTCCTCAATCTGAATGCTTACATCCTTAACTGCCTGAATATCTTCAAAGGATTTTGATATGTTCTTAATACTTATCATAGTTAAAACTTAACTTCACCCGGCATTCCTATTTTTAATCGGCCATCGTTTTTAACAAGCACCTTGATTGCGTAAACCAAATCCACTCGTTCCTCTTTTGTCTGAATAATTTTAGGTGTAAATTCTGCTGATGAAGAAATCCAGGAAACTGTACCTTTTACCGATTGATTATCATCCGCATTTTTATCAAAAACCACATTAACTTCCTGACCTAATTTAACTGAGGGAAGTTGACTGCCTGAAATATAAGCTCGTAGAAACAATGTATTAATATTGGCCATTTTAATGATTGGTTTACCAGTTGCCACCAACTCACCCTGTTCGGCAATTTTTTGCAATACAACACCATCCGACGGTGCCTTTACCCTACAACGAGATAGTTGATCATCAATCTCTGCCAACTGAGCATCAATAACTTCAATTTCTGAATAAACACTTTTCAGACTTGCATCCTGACCTTTTAATTGTCGTTTTAATACATCTAACTGTCCGCTTACATCATCAATCTGTTTTTGAGTAGCAGCCTTATCTGCAAACATTTTCTGAATACGGTCAAAGTCCTGATCAACAATTTTTTTCTGAGCAAGTAAAACCTCCTTTGAAACTCTAACCTGTTCAGCCTTACTTAAAGCAACCGATCGCTGAGCCAATAATTGGTTACGTTTTAAATGATATGGAATGGTGTCAATTAAACAAATTACCTCATCCTTTTTTAATGTTTCACCCTCCTCAATAGCAAGATGAACCATCTTTCCAGGAACTTCGGCACTAATAAAAACTTCTGTTGCTTCAAAATTTCCATAGGCATCAGATTCTTCATCACTGAAACTACAACTGATAATCAACAATCCTGATATCAGAGATAAAATTACGCTACGATACATATTTTTATTATTTTATTTCTTAGTATTAACTGAAGATCCCTTAAGATCAACTAATTCTATTTGAGACTTCACCAATTCTAACTGATGAAGTTTTTTAGACAACAAGGCTATGCTCTCCATATTCAAATCATTTAAATAATCAGATGCGGTAATCGTTCCGTTATTTAACTGACTTGTTGATGATGCTGTGATTCGTTTACGCAACTGAATAATTTCATCATCCTGATCCATTATCTTTTGCATCTGATTAATCTTACTATTCACATCTCTGCTAGCCATATCAATATTCATATCAAAAACAGATTGCTGTAAATCAATACGATTACTTTGAATCTGGAAATACTGTTTAATTCGGCTGGTTTGTTTCCAGTCCCAGATATTCCATTTCAACTTAATGCCAATGATATAAAAAGGGGCCAATTGATCTTTAAGCATATTAAAGCCTGGATTTCCATATCCGAACTGGCCAAAACCTGCCACATAAGGCAAACGTTCCTTTACATTCATTTTTTGCATTACAGATATTTGCTGTCTTTGGTCGTTGAAATATTTATACTCAGGTCGAATAAAAATCTGTTGTTGAGATAATCCTGTTGGTTCTACAAAATCTGTATTTTCCGAAATAACCTTTCCGGTTAATGTTTCCATTATCTTTAAAGCAGCCTTTTTTCCTTCAGATAATCTGATTAGCTCCTGTTTAATGGTTAACACTTCCACTTTTAAATAATCTGCCTGCGAAGCCAGAATCATTCCATTTGCAACCGCACTTTCTATTTCCTGAAGACGTTTTTCAATTGTGGTTGATTTATATTCTATCAGCTTGATCTGTTCATCAATAGTGAGTATTAAGAAATACGTTTGAATAACCTTTGAACGTATTTTATACAACTCAACTTCCAAACTGCTTTTTTGAGCATCGGTATTTACCTGCTCCACCTCTTTAGCCACCTTGGTTCTTCCGGCATCAAAAATAACCTGTTGTATATCAACCGAAGCTTTATACTGATCTTTAGGGCCCTGAGGAACTGCAAATGGAAGATTGGAAGATTCAATATGTGGCACATCATTCTGATGTGAAGCTTGTGCATTTAAATCGAGCTGTGGATAATAGTTTGCGTTTAGATTCTTCAGTCGCAAGTCCAACTGGTCCTCTATATGCTTAAAATTACCGTATAAAGGATAATTTTCTCTGGCAGATTGCATACATTCTTCGAGCGACATTGTAGACTGTGCTCCAATACCTGTATACCAGAGCATTAAAAATGCAATCGTGATCAAATAAATTTTATGCTGTACCATTTGATTTAATTGTTTGCAATAATTAATGGTTTTAAAAATTCGTAGATAGACTTTTTCCTTTCTTGTAAAAATGATTCACACGATTCTTTATCACCTTGAAAAATCATTCTTTCAATCAATGATTTGCCGGCAAATGGGAAAATACAAAGTGAGATAACATTCACCAGCAATTCTTTGGGATCCATTGCTTTTAACTTCCCCAAATCCATTTGTTCTTTAAGGTATTCTACTATGAGATGTGGATTTACACCTCCTTCTCTAATCAGAGATTCTAATCGATCCGGAGTTCTGTTTACTTCCGATAATATAAAAATCGGCAAGAACGGTTTATCCATAAACAAATCAACATAACTACTAATGGCTCTTTTTAAGAAATCCTCAACATTGGCTGATTCATTAATCGACTTGGTTATTTCAGGCCAAAATTCATTAAAGGCAGCTTTAAATACACTCTCGAACAACTTATCTTTTGAGCGAAAATAATAATGCAGCATGGCCTTATTTATATTAGCTCTATCTGCAATCTCCTGCATCCGGGCTCCATCTAATCCTTTTTCTGTAAACACCTTACGAGCGGCTTCCAATATTAATTTTTCAGTATCTGATTTGATTTCCATAATTAACTAATTAGATTAACCATTTGGTTAATTTCGGTACAAATATAAATTAACCATATAATTTAACCAAATGGTTAATTCTTTTTTTATAAAAAATACAACCTACTTCTAAATATTTCGTAAATTATTCAGTTAGTATGGTATGATAGAATTTTAATGAGGGGAAAACTTACTTTATTAGTACTTATTGTTGCATTAAACATATTTGCAAAAAATAATCCTGTTCTTAATTTCAAATATTTTGACAAGAAAAATGGGCTTATCAGTGCATATATTAATGATATAGAAGAAGATTCAAAGGGGTTTATCTGGATTAGTTCTAAAGGAGGTTTAAATCGACTTATTGGTGAAAAAATTGTTTCTTACTACTACAACTTAAACGATTCCACAACAATTCCGGGCAGTAATATTCTATGCTTATACAATGATTCCAAAGATCAACTTTGGGTGTCAGGATATGAAGGTATTTCTATTTATAATGAAAAGCTTGATAATTTTATCAGGATGGCATCTCCCAAATATCCTAATGGTTTAAAAGAATTTAATGTTGTAAAGTTTATTGAAGATGCAAATCAGAAATTATATGTTGCATCATTAAAACGGGTATATTTATATATTCCAGAAAAGAAATCATTTATTGAAGTTGCGCATGTACCCAATGGTAATATTCAGGATTTCATTATAACCAATGATCAACAAATATGGATTGGAACCGATGATTATCCCGGGTTATATGTATATAATTTAAATAGTCCCGAACAGCGGTTGGATAACCATAATATTTTCCATCAAAATTTTAATTTCATCACATCAATTACCTTTAAAAATAATATTGTTTATTGGGGTACACGTCAAGATGGAGTATATAGTTATAATCCCAAAAACCACCAATTAAAGCATTTCTTAAATGATGTTCCGGATTCCAATAACATTGTATTTATTGGTACAGATAATACAAATCAAATTTGGACTTGTGATTACACCGGAATCAAGCTTTTTGATGAAACAAAAGGAACTTTTTATGGCTACTACCCTGACAGAAGTAATACCTCGATTAAAGAAAATGCTAAAAGAATTTTTCAGGATAGTCAAGGGAACTATTGGGTACTGCATCATCCAGGAGGTGTTGGCTTAAGCATAAAACAAAAGGGCTTTCTGAATATCAATAACCTTCCTAAAGAAACCATGTACACAACAAGTAGAGATTGTGCCAACTTTATAAAAGATGATGATGGTAATTTATGGATAGGAAGTTTTGGGGGCACCATTGATATTTTTGATAAAAATCAAAACATCATACACAGATTTAACGCTGGAGCCAGAGGCCTTTCAAAAGGCAGTATATTACATCTTGGTAAATCAAAAAACAATACTATTCTTGTAGCCATTTACAACGCAGGTCTATTTGAGTACAATAAAGCAAAAAATGTATTTGAAAAATACAATCCAAATACAAAAAAAACATTTTCTAATCAGGATATCAGATCATCTGTTATTGATGATAATAAATTTTGGATAGCAACACATGGTAAAGGAATTGACTGCTTAAAAAATGGAAAAATTATAAACTACAACAGCCTAAACAGCAACCTTACCAACGATTGGACCAATCAGTTATTAATTAGTAGCAAGGGTGATTTATGGGTAGCTACTTCATGGGGAATAAGCATATTAAAAAAAGGAGAAGTTGACTTTCAACGAATTTATAGTTCCAATGAATTTAATAATGGTTTAACCAATAATCATATTGTTTGCCTTTTTGAAGACAGAAGAAATAATATATGGGTGGGTACTGAAAGAGGTTTGTGCAAATATAATGAGGATACTCAAAATTTTACCAGTTTCTTTCCTAACGAAAACATATGTGCTATTGCTGATGATAACTATGGAAATATCTGGTTTACGACAACATCAAATCTAATTCAATTAAATCCAATTACCAATGAATCATTAGTATTTGATGATTTAGATGGAATTAAAGTTACTGAATTTATTCCCAAATCAACTTTTTGTGATATAGCAACTAACACGATCTACTTTGGAGGAGTTGATGGTGGCATTATTTTTAATCCGGATCATTTACTGCATAACATCACACCTCCGGAAATAGAATTTACAAGCTTAAAACTATTTAACAAGGAAGTAAATTATATAGATAATCCTGAAATTATTTCACAATCAATATATAATACAAAAGAAATAAGCCTTAAGTATTATCAAAATGTTTTCACTGTAAGTTTTGAATCTAATAATTTTATTAATCAGGATAAAAATCTATTTTCTTATAAACTTGAAGGTTTTGACAAAGAGTGGATATTAAATGGATCGAAAAAAGAAGTAACATATACTAACATCGCTCCCGGCAAATACACATTTAAAGTAAAAAGCTGCAATAACGATGGCGTATGGAATAATAAACCTAAGGAATTAATAATAAATATTATTCCTCCCTGGTACAAGCGTGCGGTAACCCATTACGTAGTTGTTCTAATTTTAGTTGTTTTGATTTTTATATTAGTGAAAATAAGAACCCGACACTTAGAAATACAACAACATATATTACAAAGACAAGTTAACGACAAAACAAAAGAGTTAGTTGAGAGCAACAATGAATTACAAACACAGGCTGAATATTTGCTTGAACTAAACGAAAAACTAGAGGAACGACAGACAAAGATTGAACGCCAATCTGCTATTTTAAAATCACAGGCTCAAAATTTAAGTAAAGCCAATAAAGAACTTAAAGTTTTAAATGAAACGAAGGATCGTTTGTTTTCAATTATATCACACGATTTAATTAGTCCTTTTAACTCAATTCTTGGACTAACAGAGTTACTAAAAGATGATAGTGCTGAAATAAATCCTAAAGAACAAAAATTGTTAGCTCATAAAATTAATTCTTCAGCACAAAGAGTTTTTAACTTGCTTCAGAACCTGTTAATCTGGTCTAAAACCCAAAGTGATGCTGTGATTTTCAATCCGAAACCAATTATTCTTTACCGTGTAATTTCAGATGCAATTGCATTATAACACGAAATAATTTTAGATAAAAATATTACTTACAATATAGAAGTAAAAAATGCACTACTTGTAAAAGCTGATGCTGATATGCTGGCCACTATTTTCCGAAATATCATTAGCAACGCCATTAAATTTTCACCGATTGGAGGTTGTATAGTTATAAGCGCAACCGAAAATAATAATTTGGTTCAAATAGCTATTAAAGATAATGGCATGGGAATGCCTGATGAAATTGCAAAAGAAATATTTTACGAGGGTAAAAACATTACCAGAGAGGGTACTGCAGGCGAAAAAGGTTCTGGTTTAGGTTTGCAAATTTGTAAAGAATTTGTCCACAAAAACGGAGGACAAATATGGACCGAAAGCGAAGTAAATAAAGGAACTACCTTTTATTTCACTTTGCCATCAGTCCAATAGTTTTTATTGTTGGATAAAAAATTTCAATTTAAATTAGACCCGTAATTTGAATCACAGAATCCGGGTTAACATCTTCCTCTGGCACAAGGACTATTGGTTACAAACACTCCTAGTGCTATTCCCCAAAATACATTATTTAAAGCCTCTTCATTCCAAAGAACACCTGCATCTCTTGAGTCGGAGAAATAAAATACAGCAAACCCAATTAAGGCACCCAGCAAACTATAAATTAAAGTTTTAACAAAATGCTTAGATGCAAAAGTCCGCTGAAACCAACTTTTATCCTGCTCTAACTCCAGCTGTTTAAATTTAAATGTTCTCATTTGTAATTTTATTTAATGAAGCAAATCCGTTGTATCCTAAAGGGGCTTATATCCTAATGAAGAAATCAATTCTTTAGCTTTATCCACATCAATATTATCTCCTTCCAACACTACTGATTTTTCAGCTAAATTAACTTCAGCCTTATCAATAAAACTTAATTTCTCAAGATTTGTTTCAACGTTGGCTTTACAATGATTACATGTCATGCCATCTACTTTGATTGTTTCTGTTTTCATCATTCTGTAATTTATTGTTGTTTCGTTAGATTTTTTCGTTTTTATAAATCGTTGCACATAGCCATTTACAATTAATAATGCCAATAAAATGCCTGAAGCAATTTGCCACCAGCTAATGCCGTTATTATGTTGATGATGCAAATGTTCGTTAGCTATCTGCGTAAACCAATTAATCGGTAAAGCATAATCTATAATTGAACCAAACAGCAAGGCTCCACCTATAATAGTTCCTAAATATGTAAACAAACTTTTTTTTCCTAACACCTTACCTATCATAGTAATGGTTGCTGCATTGGTAGCCGGGCCAGCCATTAATAATACAAAGGCAGCACCTGGGCTAATCCCTTTCAAAATTAAAATTGCAGCTAAAGGAATTGTTCCGGTAGCACAGATATATAATGGAATAGAAACAACTAAAATCATCAGCATTTGCATTAAAGGCGATAAATTTAGAAGCTCGAAGAAATCATTGGGAACCAAAGCCGAAATTATTGCAGCCAGCACTAATCCTACAACCAGCCATTTTGATATATCCTGAATAAACTCAACAAAACCATAATTGAAAACATCAAATATCTTCTGTTTAAAACTTTTCGTTTCATCTTTAGCCACCTCATTAGTTACTTCAACAGGTTCTGAAGCAGTAATTTTACTGGTAATAACACCTCCTGTTATTCCTGTAATTAAAGCCGCTAATGGTCTGATAATAGCAAAAGGTAAGCCTAATAAAGAAAATGTAGCCAGAATGGAATCAACTCCGGTTTGCGGTGTAGAAATCAAAAAGGAAACAGTACCTCCTTTTGACGCTCCATTTCTGTACAATGCAGTTCCGGTTGGTATTACACCACAAGAACATAAAGGAAGCGGCACACCAAATAATGCAGCAGATACAGAAGATTTGAATGAATTTCTGCTAAAATAACGCTCAATCTGATTACGAGGCATAAAAGCATAGAGCAAACCGGCAAAAAAGAATCCTAACAACAAATAAGGAGACATCTCTCCTAATATTGTTACAAAATCTGTAAAAAACGAACCTATAAAATATTTAATTTCCATCACTATTGTATTTACTATACAAATTTGGAAAGATTACATTAGATAGGTGTTACATCATTATTGAAAAAAGTTATAACATTTTGGAATTACAGTAATTATATCAGACTTCATCCAAAGGTTTGCGTTGATTCTCCTTTAATTTCTTGAATTGAGAAGGGGTTAATCCGGTATTCTTTTTAAACTGATTTGATAAATACTGAACGCTGCTATAACCTAATTTATAAGCAATTTCTTTAAGGCTTAATTCGTCATAAACCAAAAGCTCCTTTACTTTTTCAAGTTTCTGATTAATGATGTATTTTTCAATTGTAATTCCCACAACAGAGGAGAATAATTTACTCAGGTATGAATAATCATATCCAAGTTCTGAGGCTAAAAAATCTGAACTATTGTTAGTATCAGGAATTTCAGCCCCATAGTGGATATTCTGAATAATCAATGTTTTAACTTTATCTATAATCTGGCTTTTTTTGTCATCAATCAATTCAAATCCATTTTCATCTAAAAGGTTTTTAACCTGCACTAAAGTAGCATCATCAACATCTTCTGTTAACTTAACCAATCCCAACTCTATATGCTCAATATTAAGGCCAATCTTCTCAAATTCATCATTGATTACTTTAATACATCGGTTACAAACCATGTTTTTGATATGCAGTTCTGATCCCATTTTCTCCAATTATAAACAGTTAAACATGTTTTCAATTGTCGAATTTAGTTTGAAAGTTTAAAAAACCGAACAGATTGTCTTAAATTTTCTGCCTGCGAAGCCATTTCTTCTGCTGTAGCAGCTAATTCTTCACTTGCCGAAGCATTTTGTTGTGTTACTCCATTTAATTGCTGAATGGCATTATTAACTTGCATAGCACCATTACTTTGCTCTATACTACTATCTGCAATTTCCTGAACCAATTGTGACGTTTGCCCTATTTTTGGAATGGTAAGTTCCATAGCTTTCTCTGCCTCTTTTGATAACATAAAACTGGATTGTGTTAATCCCACTATTTCATCAGCAGCACTTTTACTAATTTCAGCTAACTTTCTTACTTCCTGAGCTACAACTGCAAATCCCTTTCCATGCTCTCCTGCCCTCGCTGCCTCAACCGAAGCATTTAAGGCAAGTATATTTGTTTGAACCGCAATAGCATTAATCACATTAATCTTTTCTGCAATTTCCTGATTGGCACTTAATGCCTTATGAACTTTATCTGCAACAAGCGATATGGTTGAATTAGCTTCTTTTGAAACTTCTTCTGTTTGATGCGCATTTGAGGTATTATTTTCAATGTTAGATGTAATTTCTTCCATTGTAGATGATATTTCCTCAAGAGAACTGGCTTGTTCATTGGCTCCTTCAGAGATCTGTTCTGAAGTACTACTCATTTGATTGGATGCACTCACAAAATTATCAACACTCTCAATAACTTCAGAAATTATAGTTTGCAATTTTGAAGACATATCAAGTACTGATTTCAAAATACCTTTATCAGCTGATTCTCCTGTTGATATTGTACTAAGATCTCCCTGTGCAATTTTATCCGCTATTTCAGCAACCTTTGCAGGTTCGCCTCCAAGAATTGAATACACATTTTTAATAATAAAAATACCAAGAAATGTAGATACAACTAGTCCACTCAAGATTAACAAAACCAATATAAAAATTGCATTACGAATAGATTGATCTGTATGCACTTTCATCAGTTTGATAATTTTATTTACAGATGGTTCCACATAATGTACTGCAGTCCTAAGATCTCCCATTAATCCTTCATTTTCCGAGCGCCCAATTTTTTCATCCTCCAACGTTACCTGATGAAAGGTTTTATTATAATTTTCAACCAACAATACCATATTGGCTTTATCTACTCTCGAAATCCTTAAATCTTTTTTAAGTAGAGCAAATAAATTATTAATCTCATCATCAAACTTTTGGATGTATTTTGGATCCATCCGTAGCAAATAATCTTTTTCATGCTTTCGTAAGGTTAATAAACTTACGTGCAAACGATCACTTGCATTAGTCTGATTCATAATGTTATCTACCTCGTGAATTGCATTTCGCATTTCACCAATATGTCCCCAATCTTTAAAACCTTTGTTTCTAATCTTTTGAGAGATCGAAATAAATTCGCTCTCATATAATTTTATATGAGATTTAATTGAATCAAGTTCTAATTGAATCATTGGATCTTTAACTAATTCACTAGACTTTAATTCAAGAACTAATTCATCTAAAGATTTAGTAATTTTTGAAAAAGAAGTTAGATATGTACTTTCTCCTGTTTCAAAATACTGGGGATTAATCACGTCTCTTACTAAAAAGTCTTTTTCATTTTTTCGGAGCTTTAAAACATTAATTTCTACTTCAAGAGCCTTATCATGTATTTCACCAAGATTGTTGACCTTGTGCAAATATTTAAATGAAAAAATACCGGTAATTAATAAGACTAATAAAGTAATAGTTAAAAGCAAATATAACTTCTGCTTTACTGATAATGAAGCCATAAGGTTGTATAATTTATATTATGCCACCATAACGGTAGGATTAGCATAGTTGTTTCAATTTTAGCGCCTTTTTGTAATATTTTAACTATAATTAATCTAAATAAGCAAACATTCGACTACACAATTGTAATCTTCCAGTGATTGTTCCTACAAAAATGTAGGATCCGATAAGTTGTCTCACTTTTTAAGTTCTGATTTAAGGCTTCTTAGAACTTATGGCATATTTATTATAGACAGATAAATCAGCTATTGAATCCGGATTTTGTTAAATGATAAAAACAAACAGTAGCAAATTTAGGTCACTCTATTTAGAGCCTGTACCATGTAGCAATTAAAAACTTATTAAATGAAACTTAGTGCAAGAAACCAATTAAAGGGAGTTGTTAAAGCTGTTGAGGATGGCTTAATTACTTCAAAAGTAATTATTGATCTGGGTGGAGGCAACGAAATCATTTCAATAATCTCTAAGCAATCCATTAAGGAGCTCGATTTAAAACCTGGTAAAGAAGCTTATGCCATTATTAAATCAACTGAAGTATTGGTTGGTATTGATGATTAATTAAAACAGATGACAATTATTAATGACTGAAGTTGAACTACATATTCATGTTAATAAAGACGGTAAATTATTAGTAACTCCGGAAAGAATACATCTGCTTCGGTTAATTGAAGAAACAGGCAGTCTTTTGACAGCGTCAAAACAAGTTGGAGTTTCATACAATAAAGCCTGGAAAATGATTGATGCAATGAATTCCATATCCAGTAGTCCTGTAGTTTCCAAACAACGGGGCGGAAGCGGTGGTGGTGGTGCTGTTGTTACAGATTTTGGTCGTTTAATTTTAGACGAATATGCCGTTATGGAAAAAGTTGTTAGTCAATTCACCCAAAAATTTAACGCAGAGATAAACATGTAGCTTTTTTTTAAATACCGATATCTTTTTTTAGATATCCAAAACCAGATTAATATGGACGATATCATTATTAAACCAATAGGAATAATTCATACACCACACAAAGAAATAAAAAATATGCCCATTCAGCCTATGGCTGCAGGAGATGCAAAAGGATACATTGAATTATTACCTGAATATACTGACGGATTAAAAGATCTGGAGGGTTTTTCTCACATTACTTTATTATACCATTTTCATAAAGTTAATGGGTATGAACTTCAGGTGGTTCCTTTTATGGATACTGAAAAAAGAGGCATTTTTTCATGTAAAGCGCCTAAACGCCCTAATGCTATTGGAACATCAACAGTTAAACTTTTAAGTATTGAAAAAAATATACTTCATATTGAGCAAGTTGATATGCTCGACGGTACTCCTTTAATTGATATCAAACCCTTTTTCCCAAAATATGACAACCGGGAAAATGTATCCATTGGATGGCTCGAAAAAAGCAAAGACATCCCGGTGCAAAAAATGAAAGCTGATGAAAGATTTAAAAATTAATTGAAATGAATTACCACCTTTTTTTATAAATAAATGGTTTATAACCCTAAATCTCAATTATATAATTGTTCGGAAAATGATAACATAATTGAGAACAGGCTATAAACCACCAAAATGATAATACAAATAAATTGTACTAAAAACAAAAGTATGAAAAAATCGATTACGTTAAGAACTTTTATAATCTGTTTGATTTTTGCTTCTGCAAAATCACTTGGATTAAATGCTCAAAATGGAGAAAAATCAAACGCTCCAAAGTCTCCTTTTTCTGATTTCGATAAAGACAAGGTATTACAACCTTTTCTGGCGGTTGAAACATGGGCCACATATAGTATGGGAGAAAAAAAAGGTGAAACCAAATACGAAGACAGAGGAGACATTTCCATTCGTCGATTGCGTTTTGGAGCCAGTGGATCACCATATTCATGGCTTAATTATCATTTTCAAATGAACGTAGATCGCCTGGGACAAGATCCTTACGCTTCAACAAAAGGTTCATATGGAGGTGTAAGTATTTGGGATGCTTATCTTACTGCCAAACTATTAAAAAACTCTGATCTGCTACATTTACATGCTGGTTATTACTGGGCTGCCATCAGTCGTGAATTCAATACCTCGTGCTGGTCGCAGGCAACTTTTGACAGAACAAGAGCCAACTGGTTTATGCGCAGGTTTATTACCGGAAGAGGCAATGGTTGCGAAAGTGGATTTGGATTTGGAGGATTAAAAAACTACAATAACTTCGGCTTTAGTTACCGCATAGGAACATTTGAACCGGCAGCCTATTCAAGTAGTAAATACGCCAGCAGATTATATACAGGTCATGTTTTATTTTCATTTGGAGATCCGGAGCAAACTAAATATAAATTCAGGCTGCCCGGTAACCAATGGCGAAAACGTAATGGCGTAACACTTGGCTTTGGTGGTTCATCTCAGTCTGATGGTCAGCTTTCAGAAGACCTATATTTTGACTCCTCTTCAGCATTTGGAACTGATCTGTTAATTAATTTGGGCGGTTTACATATCGATGGGGAGTACTACAAATTTAAACGCTCAGCTTCTGGTCTTGAAGATTTTGAAGGAACCCAATGGCACATAAAAGCAAGTTATAATTTTATAGCAGGTAATAAATACTTAGAACCGGTTATTGCTTACGATAAATATGAAGGTGAAGGTGAACAAGCTTTATATAACTATATTGGCGATGATAAAACGCTCGATATTGGCATAAACTGGTATATGAATAAAGATAAAGTAAAGCTTGCATTACACTATGTTGTTCAGGATGGATCTGTTTCAGCAAAAGTTGGTGATTATTTAGGTTTAGCTTTTCAAATTAGACTATAATACTGATCATTAAATAATAACGTAAAAAATAGACTTATGAAATCAAAATATATAATGCTCCTACTTGCCTCTATTATTTATATTTCTTTAATCTCTTGTAGTGGAGGAAGTCATTCAAAGACAGAAAATAAAGTGAACTCAATCATGGTCTTTTCTGCCGCCAGTTTAACTGATGTTTTAAATGAAATAGTGGATTCTTTTGAAGTAAAATATCACGTTAAAGTAAAAACCAATATGGCATCAAGTGGCACTCTGGCCCGACAAATTGAACAAGGAGGAAAACCTGATATTTATATTTCGGCCAGTAACAAGTGGGCAAACTATATAGACAGCCTGGGATATATTCAACAGGGATTTAAATCGACAATCGCAAAAAACCAGTTGGTATTAATTACTCCTAAAAATTCGAGTATAAAGGCATTTGCAATTGACAGCACATTGGATTTTATTTCATTACTGGGAAAAGAGCGCTTATCCATTGGGGACCCGGCCCACGTTCCTGCAGGAAGATATGCCAAACAATCTCTTGATTATTATGGCTGGTATACAAAACTTAATGGAAAAATACTTCCAGCTAAGGATGTTCGTTCTGCACTAATGGTTGTTGAAATGGAAGAAGCTCCTATGGGAATAGTATATAAAACGGATGCTTTGAAATCAAGTAAAGTAAAAATATTAAATACTTTTCCAGAAAATTCACACAAGCCGATTATGTACGTTTCGGGTGTAATTAATAACAATCAAATTGCTAAAGATTTCTATAAATACCTCCTGGCTGACGAAACTAAAGTTATCTGGGAAAAATATGGTTTTAATTAACTATTAAGATTGTATGTAGTTTTATCGAGGTACCATTAATGTTGATTACTGATAATAAACCCCAATTATCGGCAAACACAAAATCAACTTAATGATATCCCGATATGATAGACATAAACTATTGATAAAATATTTATTAAACAATGACTGAACTATTTAGCTTTAACGACGCAGAATTACAGGCCATATTTTTGTCTGTAAAAGTAGCGGTATATTGCTCGCTTATTAGCCTGCCATTGGCATTATGGGTAGGTTATAAAATGGCTCGATATAACTTTTACGGCAAATCTGTAATTGAAAGTATTATTCATTTACCATTAGTAATGCCACCGGTAACCACAGGCTATTTATTACTATTGCTTTTAGGCTCTAAAAGTTTAATAGGTCAATGGTTAATGGATAGTTTTGGAATTAAGCTTTCTTTCTCGTTTCAGGCAGCTGTAATAGCTTCGGTCTTTGTGTCATTTCCTCTGATCGTTCGTTCTGTTCGAACCGCCATGGAAATGGTTGATACAGGTCTTGAAGAGGCTTCGAGAATGCTTGGAGCAGGTAAGATAAAAACCTTTTTTAAAATTACCGTTCCATTAGCTTTACCCGGAATTATTTCAGGTACAATACTTGCTTTTGCCCGATCATTAGGAGAGTTTGGAGCTACAATAACTTTTGCCGGAAATATAGAAGGCGAAACCCAAACCCTTCCACTGGCTATATATGCCTATATGCAAGTACCCGGAAAGGAAGATCCTACTTTAAGATTAGTAATTGTTTCAATAGTTATTTCATTTGTAGCCATGACGCTTTCGGAATGGTATATTAAAAAGATAAAAAATGACAGAGGTTGATATTAAACTCCCCCGCAAAAATTTCGATGTGATCATTAACGAAAGTTTTTCTGATGGCATAACAGGTATTTTTGGCCCCAGCGGATCTGGTAAAACTTCGTTGTTACATTCCATTTCTGGTTTGGCTACTCCCGAAAGCGGTCGCATTACAATTGGCGGCCGGGTAGTTTTTGATGCACAAAAAAAAATCAACATACCTGTAAACAAGCGAAATATTGGTTATGTGTTTCAGGAAGGGAGATTATTTCCACATATGACAGTGGAGAAAAATTTACTTTACGGACTAAAGAAAACAGCGCATAAAAAAGTAAGCTTTAAAGAAGTTGTTGAACTGCTTAATCTTGGCCATTTGTTAAAAAGTAAGCCGGCTCAAATTTCAGGAGGAGAAAGACAGAGAACCGCACTAGGTCGCTCTTTGCTTTCTTCTCCTGATATTTTGCTGTTAGACGAACCTTTTTCAGCGGTTGACATGAGCCTTCGTAATCAAATACTACCTTTTATTATTAAAATACAACAAAAGGTTCAAGTTCCTATTTTAGTAGTCAGTCATGATTTGCCTGATATACTCAAACTTACTTCTACCCTTTTTGTAATTAAAGGAGGAGCTTGTTTGGGCCATGGAGAATATTACGACTTATTAAAAGTAAAAGGGATATCTGATATTTTCGGAGCAGGTACTATTGTAAATTCAATTGACATGACTGTTCTAAACACCAATCCCCAAAGCGGTTTAACCATGCTTGGATGGAGAGGTCACAAAGAAAGTGAAGTCTTGATTTCGTGCGAAAAAAGTAAATCCAACTATAAAGAAGGTCAAAAAATCAAGATTTTTATCAACGCCGATGACATCGCACTTTCTACTGAAAAATCAAATACTATTTCCATTCAAAATCAGGTGTATGGAACCATCAGTGAAATCATAAGTAAAGGAGCTACGCTACTTTGTATTATTGATGCTGGATTCAAGCTTGTTGTAGAAATCACCGCAGAATCTCAACGACGAATGGGCATTTATAAAGGAAGTACTATCTGGTGCTTATTTAAATCTGTAGCCATAGATGTTGCCGGATAACAAATTACTAAACAATTAAGCCCTCAGCGATGCACTCAACATCACAGAGGGCTTTATTAATATCAAAACCACCCAATAAGCAAATTTCCTCATTTTCAATTGCTTTTTCACCAATTCAAATTCTACATCTGTCAAAATAGACTGTAAGAATGGTGATTCATTATTGCCTTTGCAAATTAACCTACTTAAATTATTTAGTAACTCAGATTATTTTTTTTGATTTTATAAATAAACGATACAGTGGCATGCCAAAAATAAAATCAAAAGAATCAGCATTATAGTAAACTAAAATCACTAAGAAGATGAAACGAGCCATGAGAACGAATTCTCACACATGAGGATGATTTAATTGGCAAGTTCCATATGGCAATTAAAAACAAATACTAGACACATGAAAAAACTAATGAAATTATTATTGGCATCATTAATCTTGACCACAGTTACAGCTTGTGATCAAAATAGTGATGATTTAACAGATGTGGACCTATTAATGAATGGAGATGCAGTACTAAAAAGTGCTCCGCAATCAAAAAGCAAAAAACTTATGGCAACCGGATCAATTGAGATTACCTTTAAAGAAAAGGATTCGGGAAATCAACCTGAAAACCTAAGGGGTTTTATGGATATTAATGCCACACAAGCAAGCGAAATAAATAACAAAGCAGCTAAAGGTGAAATACATTTTCTGGTAACACTGGAAGATTTAACTTTTCACCGCGAAATTTATGCTAATGTTAACGATGTTAGTATAGATGATGTGAATGCCAAAGCATATATTATTGCCACTGTTATATCTGATTCAAAAAAATGCAGAACCGAAGCTGAAGGAGGTCATGACGAACATGGAGAGGAAGAGGGTGATGCCGAAATTGCAGAAACAGAAGAGGGTCATGATTCTGAAGCACACGAAGATTCTGGCGAAGAAGGTTCACATGGCAGTACTCATGTAAGCGGAAAAAATTGCCGAATAGACCAGGTAATTGTAATAGAACTTCAAGATGGAGGATCACCTGGCGTAACTAATGATTTAATTGCATGGAAATGGTATTTACCTGAAGATGCTCCTACTATTGCAAACTGGCCAGAACAACTATGCAATAAAAACATTATTAATGGCAACCTTACTGTTCATTATTAACACAAAGCACTTCATATAATAACTGATATCGTCACAGATAAAAGACTGCCAGATAATCACTTTGATGTATCAGCAGTCTTTTTTAGTCCTACCCGATGACTCTGAGTTATTTTCAATATTTATTTATATGTCAGTCTAAAACCTCATCTTTTTGGCACGCAATTTTCAATGCCTTAATTCGTTTAATTATCTTAGCTAAAAAAGTTAGATTTTAAATAAGAAACACTGATTATCTAAGTAACACTAATTTTTTAAACGCATGAAAGCAATCATAATAAGTGCTCTTTTAATACTAACATGTACAATATCATATAGTCAAAACTACAAGTTAATTGATGAAAAAGTTAAAACCTACCCTACATCTTTTAATAAGGTAGGGCCATTAAGTCAATTAATTAATCAGGATTTTAAAACTCAGGAAGAAAAGGCAAGAGCCATTTATACGTGGATTGCATTAAACATATCTTATGATGTTAAAATGTATAAAACAGGAACTAAGCCCATAAGGTATTCTTATAGAACAGAGGAAGAAAGAATACAGAAAGTTCAAGAGATTGAGGAAAATCTAGCAAAGCAAACTTTAAAAACCAGAAAAGCTGTTTGTCACGGATATTCCACACTTTTTAAAATACTATGCCAGCAATCAGGCATTGAATGTGAGTTGATTAGTGGAGCTTCTAAAACTAAATTAAGAGATATAGGTATTGGGCCCACAAATATTGACCACTCCTGGAATGCTGTTAAAATAAGCAACGAATGGAAATTGATTGATGCAACCTGGGCTGCTGGTTTTTTAGACGGAAATGAATTTCAGTTTAAAAAAGAGTTTTCAGACTTATATTTCTTTACTGATCCAGACCGGTTCTTTTTCAATCATTTTCCTCAAGATAAAAAGTGGCTTTTAACAGATAAAAAAGCAAAAGATTTTGCCCAACTCCCACTCTTCTATCGAAATTATTTAAACTCTGACATTGAATTAATAAAACCATACTCTGGAATTCTCAAAATAAAGAGAGGTCATTCTGTTACAATTGTACTAAAAAACAGCGCAGCTAACAAAATTGGATATAACTACAGCGGTGAGAAAAAAGCTTTTTCTGTAGACCCTAAAATTAAAGGAGATTTATGCTACTACAACATCAAAGCTGGTTCTGGCACTCATTTAACGATCTATTCGGATAACTCTTCTCTTATATCCTTTAAAATTCAGAAATAAAAATACGCTGCACTTCATTTACACAATTCTTATTATTATACTTAATACCAAATGAATATAATTAAAACCAACAGACTCCTGATCAGACGAATCGAAAAAGATGATATAGGCATATTATTGAAGATTTATAACAAGGAAGAGAATATGCGCTACATTTCATCTGGCAGATATGATTGGAGTTATGCTGAATTGGAAGAAAAATACACACAGATAAATGTAAATCACAAAATGGGTATAGGCATTTTTACTGTAGAACTAAAGGAAACCAATGAAATTATCGGAGAAGCCGGACTCTTTAACTCATTTGATATTCCCAATATATTAGAGTTGGGATATATTATTGATGTTTTATATTGGAATAAGGGTTTTGGGAAAGAAATTTTAAATGGCCTGATTGATTATGCTTTTCACTCACTTAAAACAAAAACACTGATTGCCAGAATGTATGCTAACAACATAGCATCAGTAAAACTTTCTGAAACCTGTGGTATGACAAAAATAAAAGAGGAATTGGCAAACAACAACCACAAAGTTTTTGTTTATGAATTAAAGAATAAAGCTTATTCTATATAACAATGAAATAAAAGCTTAATAAATCAATCTTTAAAACTAAACATATACAACGAGCCCCAATAAAGATTTTTTCAATCATGAAGATGACTAAATTGGTGAGTTACTTATGGTAAGTAATAACAAAATTAAGACATATGAAATCGTACATAACAACTTCCATATTACTATTATTCTCTGCATTAGTATTTTCTCAAGAAAAGCAAACTGAACTAGTTACAGATCGACCAGATCAAACGGAATCATCATCCGTAGTTCCGTTAAATGCTTTACAAATTGAAACAGGTTTTCTTTTTGAAAAAGATAATGCTTTTGGTAATGATTATTATAGCTACTCCTATCCTACAACCCTTTTCAGATACGGGATATTAAAGAATACAGAGATTAGATTAGGCTTTGATATTCTTGGACAAAAAATAAACAACGAAGAATTAACTCTGGGTTTAGGACCTTTATACATCGGTAACAAAACAAAAATTATGGATGAAGATGGTTGTAAACCCGAAATAGCTATTTTAGGAGGACTTATATTACCTTTTACAGCCAAAGATGAGTTTAAAACCAGATATACTGCAGCCGATTTCAGATTGGCTTTTTCGCATACTCTTAATGATATGTTTTCTGTAGGATATAATTTAGGTTTGCAGTGGGATGGAGAAAATGCAGGACCAGGTTACTTTTATTCCGGTTCTCTAGGCATTTCAGTAACTGAGCAATTTGGAGTTTTTGGAGAATACTATGGCCTGTTACCTGAAGTTGGGGATAAGCTACATTTATTGGATGCAGGTTTAACCTATTTGGTAAAACCAAATCTTCAATTAGATTTCTCTTTTGGTATTGGCGTAAATGATGAAGCTACAGATCATTTTATTGGATTTGGATTGAGTTATTTGATTAGTAAATGATGTATTTTATTACAGAAAGTTATATTACAACTTATTAAAATGAGTCATAAATAGTTCTATCAAACCACCCGAACAAACCCTCCAATATACACCTGAATATATGCACCTTACCATCATATTACATAAAATTCTCAGACCCTGAAAAAATTATCCTTTAACATGTAAAAAAATTGCTCTCAAAGTTTTTTTGCATCAACAAATAATTACATTTGAAACCTTGATTACAGCATTAAAAAATGTATAAATACATCATATCATTATCCATATAATCAATACATGAATATTTGTATACGTAAGGCCGAACCAGAGGATTTATCCTTTTTATTTGAATTGGAAAAAAAGGCATTCCCTCTTTTTCAACAAAATTCCAAAGAGAGTTTAAGAAAAGGCATTAAGAGTTCTTTTCAGGAAATTCTTATTGCTGAACTAAAAAACAAAATCAAAACCAGCATTGGATCTGTAGTACTTTTTAAATATAAAAATACACTTCGCTTGTATTCAATTGCCATAATTAAAGAGTTTCAAAATAAAGGATTAGGAGATTATCTTTTAAAACATGTGATTGAATATGCTAACCAAAATAATTTTGAACGCATAGTACTTGAAGCTAGCGCTAACAACAATAAATTAATAGAATGGTATAAGAATAAAGGCTTTAATCAAATCAATAATATTAAAGATTATTATTGTACCAACGAAGATGCTATAAAAATGGAATATAAAACCAATATTATTCCTAAACTAAAAAAAACAAATAACCTCATCGTTATTAACCAGCCTTTTAAATGGGATAATGCTGATATTAATGCTAACATTATCTCTGTAAAGGAATATATAAACAATCCAATTTATCAAAATAGCAGCGATTACAGGGTATTTAACCTTTGTAGCTCCTACAAGTACCAGAGTTATGGCTATTACATTTCGCTACTGGCTTCGGCTCGTGGACAAAGAGTAATACCAAGTATTGCAACAATTCGTGATTTCAGGATTATTAATGTTATTCATTCTGCTGCATATGAAGTAGATGAACTTATTAATCAATTACTGAAAAAACACGATACAAATTCTTTTTCGTTAAATATATATTTTGGGCAAACTACCAATAAAGCTTATAACAACCTGGCAAACAAGTTATATCTTTTGTTTGAAGCACCTTTATTTAAGGTAAACTTTATAAAACATGACAAATGGTTGATAAAAGATATTAAAATTTTAACGCTTAAAAATATCTCTGCAGAAGAGTCGGAATCGTTATATACATATGCTTCAAACTACTTTAATAAAAAAAGATACAATCTACCGAAGTTAACCAATTACAAATACGATTTAGCTATTTTGGTTAATCCAAATGAAGTCAACCCTCCTTCCAATCAGGAAGCTTTACAACGCATAAAAAAAGCAGCCAATAAAAAAGGACTATATGTTGAATTTATCACAAAAAATGATGCTGATAAAATAAATGAATTTGATGCTTTATTTATTCGTGAAACAACAAATGTAAACCATCATACTTATGAGATGTCGCGCCTGGCATTTGCGGAAGGGCTTGTTGTAATTGATGACCCCTGGTCTATCATGCGATGCTCTAATAAAATATATCAAAACGAACTATTCAAAAAACATAAAATACGTACACCCAAAACAACCGTTTTAACTAAAAACCTATTTGAAGCCTCGCAATTAAACGACTTTAAATATCCTTTGGTATTAAAACAACCTGATAGTGCTTTTTCATTAGGTGTAATTAAGGTAAATTCAAAAGAAGAAGTTGTAAATGAATTACATAAGCTATTTAAAATCTCGGATATGGTGATCTGTCAGGAATTTCTGTACTCCGAATTCGATTGGCGTATTGGTATTTTAGACAACAAACCTTATTTTGCCTGTAAATATTACATGTCAAAAGACCATTGGCAAATTTATAACTGGAACAGCAATTCCGGTGAACAGGAAGGAGATTCAGAAACTTTGAATATTGAGGATGTTCCCACAGACATTGTTAAAACAGCTTTAAAAGCAGCGTCATTAATTGGAGATGGATTATATGGTGTAGATCTAAAACTGGTAAACGGCAAAGTGTACGTTGTAGAAGTTAACGACAATCCAAATTTAGATTATGGTATTGAAGACATTGTTTTGAAAGATCAACTCTACGATACATTGATTGATTCCATTATAAACCGAATAGAAATTGCCAAAAACATTCGTAAAATTAATTTTACCACTAATAAATTATCCTAATCAATGTAAAAACCTTTAATTCCCAAAATGAAGGTTAACATTTAAAGGATTACCATCTATTATTTTATAGTTTAACTACAATTAACATGAAATTGATTGCAATTTTAACATTTGCTTTGTTTCTTTATTAAACTCACTAAAATATGATGCGTATGAAACGAACCAGACTAGTTATTAGTACTATACTCTTGATCATTCTTATTGCAAGTAAAAATGTATTAGCATTACTTAACCAGCCTGAAATATGGGATAGCAACTTCTTTATTACCTTGAAAAATGCGTTGATCATTGCATGTATTTCTTGGATTTCAATTGAAGTTGTTGGCATTTTAAAAACACGATTATTAAAAAAGTACGATATAACCAATGAGGACAATCTTAAATCCCGAAAACTGATTACTCAAATCAATCTGTTGGAAAAAGTGATTGTCTTTATCATTATTATAACTTCAGTTGGTTTAATCCTATTTTCCATTGAAAGCATAAAAGAAATTGGTATTGGTATTTTTGCTTCGGCCGGGGTTGTTGGTATTATAATAGGTTTATCGGCTCAAAAAATAATGGGTGCACTTTTAGCTGGTATTCAAATTGCCATTACTCAACCTTTTAGAGTAGATGATGCCGTTGTTGTTGAAAATGAATGGGGATGGATTGAAGAAATTAATCTGACTTATGTAGTCGTTCGAATCTGGGATAAACGTCGACTGGTTTTACCTTCTACTTACTTTCTTGAAAAACCATTTCAAAACTGGACCAGAACAACGGCTGATATTATAGGAACCGTATTTATTTATACAGATTACACTGTTCCAATTGAACCTTTACGTGAAGAACTTACCCGCTTGCTGAATGATTGTGATTTATGGGATAAAAATGTAAATGTACTTCAGGTAACAGATTCAACTCCCAAAGCCATGGAGATAAGAATACTAGTAAGTGCTAAAAACTCACCAACAGCATGGGATTTAAGAGTATTTATTCGAGAAAAAATGATTGAGTTTATTCAAAAAAATTATCCTGAAAGTTTACCTAGAACAAGAATTAACCTGGAAAATAAAAACATAAACAATGATTGAGATATCCACAGACAAAAGCAAATTAAACATCAATGTAATACACAAATACTTATCAGAAGAATCCTATTGGGCAAAAGATAGAAATATTGAAACGATTCAACGTTCTATTGATCACTCTTTATGCTTTGGAGTATATATTAATGATAATCAAGTTGGTTTTGCCAGAGTGGTTACTGATTATACCATTTATGCTTATATTATGGATGTTTTTATTCTTAAAGAATATCAGGGAAAAGGCTATGGTAAAAGTTTAATGAATGCAATCATGAACCATCAGGAGCTTCAGAATCTTAACAGGTGGGGACTTGCCACTAATGATGCGCACGGCCTTTATAAACAATTTGGATTCGAATCCCTTAGCAAGCCCGAAATTATGATGGAAATTAAAAAGAAGCAACCAATTACCGAAAAATAATTGAAAGAGCCATAACCCTAAAAGACAAAAAAAGTAGATTTTATCAGCATAATGAAAAGTTGACACAAACATGGGAAGCTTTTGCATTAAAATATAATGCTGCTATAAGTGGCATGGTAAACAGCTACATACTAGAAGCTAAACTAATTTATAAAATTGATGATTTTGAAATTAAAATAAGTTTACTCCGTCAACTGTCAGATAATGCAGCCAGAAATTTTAGGGATTACTTAATGACAAAGAATACTATAGTTGAAGTATCTCCTTTAAGAATAAATTCTGACGATGAATGGAAAATAATTAAATACAATAGATTTTTGGAATTCATTTATAGTTTCAAAAAAAACTGCAACAGGTTAGCATTTGATCACAATTATATGTTGATTTCCAAAAACAGAGTGAATGAAAACACTTTAATCAAAACTCGTTTTTGGAAATTCATCAGTCAAATTGCAGAGCTTAGAAGTATTCAATATGAAAACCAGCATCTTACCCTTGAATTCTTTAATTTTTTAGGTACTGATTCTACTGAGAAATTAACAAAGAAAATTTTATCTGAATACAAAAACGGAAGTGCTGTATAAGTCAATTTATATATCATGATATTATTAATTTCAATTTATATCGCTTGCGACTTAAATATATTTTGTAATTTTGTATCGCGTGCGATATTTTTATTCATGATATTTATTTAAGAACTTAATATGCAAAGTAACATTTATCAATTTTCAGCAAAAACACTTCAAGGTAACGAGATTAGTTTAGAAGAATTTAAAGGAAAGACAATACTGATTGTAAATACAGCAAGCAAGTGCGGATTAACGCCCCAATACAAAGGTTTAGAGGAGTTATACAAAAAATATAAGGACAAAAATTTTGTCATCCTTGGTTTCCCGTGTAATCAATTTGCTAAGCAGGAACCTGGTGATGAAAAATCAATATCAGAGGGCTGTCTGATTAATTATGGAGTTACATTTCCGATGTTTTCTAAAATTGATGTGAATGGAGACAATGCACATCCAATCTACAAATACTTAAAATCAAAACTAAAAGGAACCTTTGGTGACAATATAAAATGGAACTTTACAAAATTCTTAATTGATAAAAACGGAAATCCTGTTAAACGCTTTGCTCCCATCACAAAGCCAGAAAAAATTGAAAAATATATTGCTAATATGATTTAATTATTAAGCAGTAAAGCCATTTTTAAAGCTCCTTATAGTATCCTTCATTTTTACTAAAGGGATGCTATTTGAGAGCTTTTTATAAATCATACTGAATAGTTGTATCATTAAAATCGTTTGAAATAAACATGCATTAATGAATACCTTGTCACAAATTGCCTATTTTTGAGTTTTAATTTAAGCAGATAAAAATGAGTCACGATCCATTAAAATTAGAAAATCAGTTGTGTTTTCCTGTTTATGCAGTATCAAGGTTATTTACTCGCGAATATCAGCCATACCTTGATAAGCTGAACATTACCTATCCGCAATACCTGGTGTTAATGATTTTATGGGAAACGGACCAGATTGGTGTTAACGATATCGCAAAAAAACTCATACTTAATACAAATACAGTTACGCCATTATTAAAAAGAATGGAAACTCAACAACTCATAGAACGATCACGATCGGCAGATGATGAAAGAAAAGTAATTGTAAAACTTACCTCAAAGGGTAAAAAATTAAAAAACAAGGCTAGTGAAATTCCCCAAAGTTTAAGCCATAAACTATTAGATTCATCTTTAAATATTGAAGATTTAATAGATCTCAAAAAAAAACTTGAAACAATCATTGAACATCTAACCAAATAAACACCGCTTTTCTATGTCGATAAATAACGAAATAGTATCTTTTCTAAAAAATCAAGGTGCTGATTTTGTTGAATTTATTGATATCAGAAACTTATCGTCAGAACAAAACCAAGGCTATAAAAGGAATAATCTGGAATGAAGGTGTCTCCAGAGATGAAATGATTGATATAAATAAATGCACCACATGCCTTAAATGCATGGTTCAATGTCCGTTTACTCAACAATACATCAAAAGAAATCTCCCATAACTTCAAAGTTTATTTTTATGCATAGCCTCCACAAGAAAAGAATAATGATTACGTTTAGATATTTGATAAATGCCCAAAGTATGATAAACACCAACATTTATTCACTTCATGACAAATTCACTATGAATTTCAAAAACTTCAAATTAATTTTATAACCATTGTTTTATTTCCAATAACTATAAAATAAATAATGAAATATATCGATAGAGACTTAAGTTGGGTTAGTTTTAACGCACGTATTCTGCAGGAGATAGCAGACCAATCTATACCATTAATGGAACGCCTCAACTTTATTGCTATATATTCATCTAACCTGGAAGAGTTTTATAAAGTCAGAGTAGCCAGTCATCGGTTTGAACAAAAATATAATGGTGATAAAAAAAACAAATTTGGATATCGCCCATCATATGTACTGCAACAAATAAATACCATTGTTAGCGAACAACAGGAAAAACTGGGAAATATATTTTATACCGAAATCATTCCGGGAATGGAAAAGGAAGGTATCACATTTCTGCACCAAAACTTATCTACTGCGGATATAAATTTAGTTTCTGAGTATTTTGATCAACATTTAAAAGATCAGTTTTCACTTTTTGACATTACAAATGAACCAAAAGTGGAACTAAAAAACCAGGTGATTTATTTGTACTTCATAACCGATAAAAAACAATATTTACTTGAGTTAGATTATGACAAATGGGGCCGTTTTATCATGCTTTCTCAACATAATGATCAATACAAAATCGTACAACTCGATGATATTTTTAAATATAATGTAAGCAAATATCTGGACAACAATGTAGAAATATATGCCATAAAAATATCAAGAGATGCTGAATTATACATTGACGAAGAACAAGACGAAGATATTGTAAAAAAGATTCAAAAGAGTTTAAAGAAAAGAGAAACCGGGCTTCCATGTCGCTTATTATTTAATGAAAATATCCCATTCAAACATATTAATAATCTCAGAAAAAAGATGGGATTAGACATGACCAGCTTAATTCCCGGAGGAAAATATCATAACTTTTATGATTTCTTCTCCTTTCCTACATTTAATAATAAACCACATCTTTATAGAAACAAACCCGATTATATTCCTTGTCCAGAATTACAGGATTCAAAAGATTACTTTAATACACTCGCACATGAGGATATATTTTTAAGTTATCCATATCAAAGTTTTGAATATGTTATCACATTGCTTAATAACGCCGCATCAGATCCGGACGTTACTGAAATAAATATTACACTATATAGAGTAAATAAAAACTCCAAAGTTTGTGAAGCTCTTGAACGTGCAGCTCAAAATGGGAAAAAAGTATTTATGCTGTGTGAGGTATTAGCCCGATTTGATGAAGAATCAAATATTTATTGGGGCGAAAGACTTGAAAGAGCTGGAGCTACGGTAAAATATGGCATCAAAAACTTAAAAGTTCATGCTAAAACATTCTTAATTAAAAGAAGAGAAAACAACAAACTCAATTATTACGCATATATAGGCACCGGGAATTTAAATGAAAAAACAGCCAAATTATATGCTGACCATGCCATATTAACTTCTGATACCAGATACACCAATGACATTGATGAAGTGTTTAACTTTTTGAAAGATGAATTATACCAACCTAAATTCAATCACCTTTTAGTTGCTCCTTTTACACTTCAAAGTACTATAGATGCACTTATTGATCAGGAAATCGCTCATGCAAAACAAGGTTTTACAGCTCGAATGATGATTAAACTAAATAGTCTCGAAGATCCTGTAATGATTGATAAAATAAGACTTGCTGGAGATAATGGTGTGAAAATTGATATGGTTGTGAGAGGTATTTGCTGTTATTACCCCCTAACTAAAAAGCAAAAACAAAATATTAAAATAATAAGTGTTATTGACCAGTTTCTGGAACATACACGCATATATCATTTTTATAACAATGGCAATCCTCAAACATATTTAGCTTCGGCGGATTGGATGACCAGAAACTTATACAAAAGAATTGAAGTGGCCTTTCCTGTATTTAAACAAAAAGACCAAAATCTTTTATGTGAAGAAATTAATTACCAGCTTAACGATAATTTAAAAGGAAGAATTATTTCCAACGGAGGCGAAAATATTTATGTTAGCGGAAATAATATTAAATCATCCCAATTAAAAATGTTTGACCTGGTTCAACAACAATAAAAAAACAGAAGATGACTGAAGGTAACTATACAGAACTAGTTAGAGAATGCTATGATGAAGTAAAACAAAAAATAGAAGAAACTTCAAATCCGGAAATTTCATTTCATAATTGGGAGCATACCGAAAATGTTTTTCTGGCAATTACTGAAATTGCTTCAAACACAAAAGATATTACCGGAGAGCAAATTGAATTACTTCAAATTGCATCTTTATTTCATGATATAACATCTTGCATAGATCATAAAGATCATGAAATAAAATCCGCAGAACTTGCTGCTACATTCTTACATAAAAAAAATATCGCCGAAGATAAAATTGAATTTATTAAGAAATTAATCTTAGCCACCAAGCTATCGCACAAACCAGAAAACGTATATGAAGGCATCATTAAAGATGCTGATTTAAACCACCTTAAAAAGGGGAATTATATTTATAAGCCATTCATTGATTTATATAAAGAGATCAGTAATTGGAAAGAACTCACTCCCAAAAAATGGATTGAAGAGTGTATTGTTTTCTTTGATGAAAACAAGTACTACACTGAATATGCTATTGAAAATTATAATCCAGGAAAGGAAAAAAATAAAACACGACTAATTGAATTATCTAAAATGAATATTGAATCGCTGGATAAACTGGTTGAGGAAACTACAAAATTCAAGAAGAAACCAACTAAGAAAAAAACAAACAAGAGCAAGCCTGATAAGGGTGTAGAAACAATGTTCCGTATTGAATTAAGAAACCATGTTACCCTCAGCCGTATAGCAGATGATAAGGCAAATACGCTGATAAGTGTTAATGCCATCATTATTTCAATTGTCCTTTCTACATTATTTCCAAAACTTGATAATAATCCTTACTTAACACTGCCTGCAATATTCCTGGTAACCAGCAGTATTACTACAATTATTATATCAATTATTTCTACCATTCCTCGAACCACTCACGGCATCCTTTCAAGAGAAGATGTTATAAAACGAAGAGGTAACATCGTATTCTTTGGCAACTTCCATAAAATGAATTTAGATGATTTTGAATGGAGTATTGATGAATTGTTAAACGATAAAGATTATTTATATAAAACTTTAACCAGAGATTTATATTACCTGGGTAAAGTGTTGAATAAAAAATACAGTTATTTAAGAACAGGCTATATTACCTTTGTTGCCGGCTTACTTGTTTCAATCATTATTTTTATGATTAAGATATTTGCCAACTACAATTACATTGTTCAAATGCAATAAATTAGCTAATCAGCAGAATATATAAAAAGAAAAAGGAGGTCGATTCAGGAATGAAAACGACCTCCGGTACACACAGGAATTGTTGGGAGGAAAATTTACTTTTATGTGTTTTTTTCTTCGAAAGCAAATATCTACGTTTATTACTTCCTTATCATTACCCCTCTGTTATCAATACCTTAATTTTACCGACTATTTTTAATCTGAGGTCGATTTTAGAATTACTCCACTCCTGAGAAAACATTAGAATTTTAAGAAGGTCTGCTCCTCAATATTTAAAATTCCTTTGCATATTTTCAAAAAACCAGCTTCTTTAAGCCATTTTGTCACCACTAGGACTGCAATATAAGCCATTTTGTCATTACATAGTCCATTATTCTGCCTCTTTTACCTTTTTTATCATATGGCATTTCATTTGAAATAAAGTGTTCAGAATTAATTATTGAAATATTAAAAATTTAAAATAGGAGATTTTAGTTATGACACTAGTTAGAAAAGTAAACAGAGATTATGATTCATTATGGAATAACTTTATGAATGGAGATTTTTACATGAATCAAAACGGATTATATTGCGGTAGCCAGTCATTACCAGCTGTAAATATCCTTGAAAACGATGACAAATTTGTTATTGAACTTGCTGCTCCGGGATTAAATAAAGAAGATTTTAACATTGAATATAACAATGGAAAACTTACTGTTTCTGCAAAGAAATCTGAAGAAAAAGAGACAGTAAAATATTCAAAACAAGAGTTTAACTATGCTGGATTTTCAAGAAGCTTTGTTGTTCCTAAACAAAAAGTTGAAGATGGTAACATTACCGCTGCATATGAAAATGGCGTTTTAAACATTACTCTTCCAAAACGAGAAGAAGTAAAGCCAAGACCTGCACGAATGGTAGAGATTTCATAACAACATATATTACTCATAAA
This sequence comes from Plebeiibacterium sediminum, assembly GCF_026013605.1. Lineage (GTDB taxonomy): Bacteria > Bacteroidota > Bacteroidia > Bacteroidales > Marinilabiliaceae > Saccharicrinis > Saccharicrinis sediminus. The sequence continues at coordinate 16,867 of NZ_JAPDPJ010000029.1, read as the reverse complement.
AATTAAAGCCCGGCAAGTTAGTACTTCCGGGCTTTATATTTTTATAATTTAAGATTAGAGGTATATTTTAATTTTAATTACAATGCCATCTTAAAAAATTCGTCTACGCGATCTCTTGTATTTACTTCTGGATGTACTCGACAATGGATTTGCTGTCTCAGAACAAGGAAGCGCTGGTCGCTTGCCATTCATTCTTAAACTTCCTCTTTGATTAAATTCAAATATTAAGGATAATTCATGAGCTCCCTGAGCATTCCATCCCAAACCTGAGATCGACACATCATAACTATAACCGATGCGAAAAGGTCCATAATTATAGGATAACAAAGCTACAATAGCATCCTGATTTACATTACTTGCTCTATCTGTAGATATAAAAGGCACACCTCTGTACCAAACACCAATCTCTAAAGGATCATTATGCCAATAAACCCCTAAATCGGTTTGTGTATTCTTTAACTGATGCTGAAACCTGTAACTAAACGAAAATGATCTACTTACCCCCTTGGTCCTACTTCTTTCTGTCCAAATATTCATCCCTCCAAATAAAACGTACTTAAGAGACATTTTCATTTCTTCATTCAAGAATGTATAATTAGGTTGAGCCAGATGATCAACGGTTAAACCAAACCAATATTTTGAACTATATAAAAATACAGAAGATGCAAAATCGATGTAATTGGCCTTTTCATTATTCAGTCTTTGCCAGGAACCTGAACCTCCGGTACCAATCATCTCATCACCAAAATTTAGCTTACTAAAATCAATAGATTTATTTCCGTAAGTAAACTGCAATCCGGGAATTACCTGCCACTCGTCGTTCAATACCAGATTATAGCTATATTGAAACCCAAACTGACTGGTTGTTAATCCTGCAGAACCAGCTACATCCTGATAAAGCATTAATCCAATTCCACTATTAATAGTATGAAAAAAATTATCGAATGAAACAGCATAGGTTTTGTAGGCCGTATTAACACCTGGCCACTGATTTCTGTAATTTGCCACCAAACGACCTCCATCTGTAGATCCAGCTAACGAGGGACTCATATACAATGGATTAGCATAAAATTGTGAGAAATGCGGATCCTGAGCCCTTAGTTGAACAAAGACAAACAACAATGCAACAGATAAAAAAGTATGTTTTAATATTCCTGACATCATCCCCTATCCTATCTTATTAATGTTACATCACCAGTATACACTTTCACCTGACCGGTACCAAACCTGCAAGTTACTTTCCAGATATAAACTCCCTGAGCACAAAGGCTTCCTTTATAGTATCCATTCCACCCTATTTTAATATCATGACTTTCAAATATCAATTGTCCCCACCTTGAGAATATCTGTAGTTTGTATTCTTCAATACCCTCCTGAACAGCAGGATAAAATACATGGTTATTCTTATCTCCAAAAACGTATTCCCCACTACTATCACCTCCGGGATTTGGTGTAAATGCATTAGGAAAAGCAATTTCACCACCCTCTATGGCAATAATAGGTTCATTTAACTCATAAACATCAAAGCATCCATAATCATTTGTTGCTTCCAATGTCACATCATAGTTACCTGCTTCGGAATATTCGTAAACCGGATTTTGCTCTGTTGAAGTATCTCCATTTCCAAAATTCCATACATAAGAATCTGCCTCAACTGATTTGTTCGCAAAAGTTACACTCTGACCAGGGATGGTTACTACTTTTGGATAAGCTTCGAAAAAAGCAGTTGGTTGTGGGAATACATTCACCATTAAATCATCCTTAATGGTTTGTCCTCCCGGACCTGTTACTGTTAATTTAACATTATATTCACCTGGCGTGTAATAAGTATGTACGGGATTAGGTTCTGCAGATACATTTCCATCCCCAAACTCCCAAAAGAAATTCTCAGCATCTAAAGTTTCACTATAAAATTCAACAGTTAAAGCTGGACAACCTTCCGAAGACGGTCCATATGAAACAGCTGGAATATTAGGAGCAATTTCAATCTCATGTTCCGTTGTATTCGAACATTGTCCATCGTAAGCTTTTAATGTAATAGTAAAAGCACCCGAATTTACATAAGTGTGCGATCCCGGCTCTGATAAATCCGAAGTCTCTCCATCACCAAAATGCCACTCGTAACTCCATTGATTTCCGGGTGTTGTATTATCTATATCTACAGTAGATGCAGGCATTTGCTGATATTCCGGCGTAACAATAAATGAAGGCTTTGGTGTGGCAAATACATTTACATTGGTATATGCAGTATCCACACAACCATAAATAGATGTTGCAATCAATGATACTTCATACTCCTGATCATCATCTGAATTGTTTTCAAAAGTATTTAAACCCAAATAATTTGCAGATGTATTTCCATCTCCATAATTCCATAAAAATTCATTTGCTCCAATTGATTCGTTACCTAAGCTAACTTCTAATGGAGTACAACCCTCTCCTGAACCTGTTATAACAGCTTGAACATTTGGATTTACACTGGTGTATCCATCCATTGAGTCTCTACAACCAAAAGCATTTTCGGTTATCAAACGAATACGATAATCAAGAGGTGTAAACTTATCATTATAATAGGTATGAGTAATACTCTGATTTCCATCCACCGTTTCTATTGCTCCATCACCAAAAGTCCATTGCGACGATGTAATATTCTCAGTATAGTTGGTAAACTCAACCAATTTTGGTGAGCAGACAGAAAAGTCATTGGGCTCAAAATATGTATCCGGCGATGGCAGAACTGTTACTGTTGCATATGCTGTATCACTGCAGCCATAGGCAGAGTTTGCAATCATACTCACATTAAAGTCCATTGAATCATCACCTGGATTTTCAAAAACATGAACTCCAATTATATTATTTGAAGTATTACCATCATCAAAATCCCAGAAATAACTCACAGCACCAACTGACTCATTCAAAAACTGAACGGCATATGGAGAACAGGCTGTTGCTCCTCCTGAAATAGAGGCAGTAACTGCTGGATTTACAGTTGTAAAACCATCCATTGAATCTTTACAACCAAAAGCATTTTCGGTTACTAGTCTTATTTGATAATTCTGTGCGAATAAATTATTATTTACATAGGTATGATCAACTTGTTGACTACCTGTTACACTTAAATTATTTCCATCACCAAAATCCCAATATGAAGTTTCAATATCCTCAGTGTGATTAATAAAAGTTACCTGCTTAGGTGAACATATTGCAAAATCATTAGGTTCGAAATAAGTTGTTGGTGATGGCAATACTGTTACATCTACCTCTGTGGTATCAATACAACCATATACAGATGTGGTATATAAAGTCACTGTATGCTCCTCTTTACCTGTTGACTCATTGGTATACAGTTGTACATTTTGATTCACTCCCTGATTAACATTTCCATCACCCATATCCCATTCATACTTGAATCCGCCAGGATCTGCAATAAAACTAACACTCAAAGGTGAACAACCGCTATCGGGAGTTGCCACTAAATTAAAATTCTGACGAGGATAAACAGTGGTAAACAATTTTGAAGTATCTGTACATCCATAACTATTATTTACAACCAACTGAACCCCAAAACTCTGTATAAAAGTTTCTTCATTTACAAAAGTATGTGTTGCATGCTCAGTTGTTTCTGCTGCAGATCCGTCACCAAACGTCCATTCATAATTATCTGCACCTTGAGATTTATTAATAAAATCTGTTGTTAATGGACTACACCCAACAGAATTATTCATTTCAAAATACGAAACCGGTGCCGGAGCAATGGTTATCGCAGTATTTAGAGTATCCGAACATCCGTTTAATGTATTTGTAATAAGCTTTATATTATAACTTACCGGATTGGGAGTGTTATTGCTAAATGTTTGTATAGGATCTTCTTCCGCTGAGATATTTCCATTGCCAAAATCCCAATAATAAGTGTCTGCATTTAATGAATTATTTTCGAACTGAATTTCGAAAGGTGTACATTGAACTGCAGGAGGTGGTGTAATTATAGCCTCTGGTATTTGATAAAAATTAATTTCAACGGTATCGCTTCCGATACAACCACCACCATTATCCTCAACATAAGCAAATTTGTAGACTCCAGGAATATCTACCTGAACCATTGTGGTATCATTTAACTCCTGAGAAAAAGTAGCATTTCCAGGTCCCTCTGTTTTTTTCCAGATACTTGTTCCAACATGGGCTTCAGCAATCAATTTCATACTTAACCCACACGTATCTTTATCAGCCATTACTGTTGGCATTGGCGTTTCTATGAATCTTACCTGAATATCTGCAGAATCCATACAGGAGTTATTATCTTCGATCCATCTTAATGTATAATCTCCATAACTATCTGAAGTAATTGAAGGATCAGGAATATCAAAACCCGTAAATGATAATAAACCAGAACCACTAACTACTTTCCACATACCAGAACCAACACTTGCTGTAGCATTTAAAGCTGTTTGCAAACCACATATTTCAATATCTAAACCAGCATTAGCTATAGGTTTCTCATTTACGATGACAGTAATATCATCGGAATCTTCACAATTTTGAGAATCACGGACGGTATAAGTAAAAGTAAAAGTACCTGTTTCATCAGTGGTAAACACAGGGTTTTGAATGCTTGTATCTGACAATTTATCAATACGTATTCCTGTCCATTGATGAAAAACAAAAGCTTCCGAACCACCAGAGGGTGCCGGATTAAGCGTTATGATTTCACCTTGACATACGACTATTGTTGGATTAGCAAATGAAATATTCACAGCCTCCACATTAATATCTAGAGTATCTTCATCAAAACAGCCATTATCATCAGTAACCTTATAAACAAGTTCATAAGCCCCCACAGATGTAGTTGAAAAGTCAGGTGTTTGTATTGATGTATCATCCAAATAAACTATATCTCCTTTCCAAAGATGTGAATATGGTGACAGACCTCCGGAAGGATTTCCATCCAACGCAATATTTACCCCCGGACAAAGACTAACCTGATCTCCCTGCAAAATATTTGCAGTTGGCCCTCCAAGAACAGTAATATCAACAGTGCCTATATCCGAACAACCATTGGCATCAATAATAGAATAAGTAATCGTATGAGTTCCTGGTCCCGCTAGTTTCGGGTCGAATAAAGAACTAGTTGTATTTGCTATACCTGGACCACTCCATTGCCCTCCGGCATCTGCTGCTATTAAATAAAAAGGATCATCTGAAACACAAACAGCCGGTACATTTTGAATTGTTGCATCTGGAAGCGCAACAATAAGAGCCATAGCAGTTGTTGTTACCGGAGGATAATCTCCATTCAAAACATCAGAAGGCGGTAAACCATCCGATAAGTCAGCATCATAAGGATTACAAACATTCCAGTTACGCAAGGTCACTTCAAAAAAGGAACCCACAGGATAATAATCCGGAATGGTAATATCAAGAGATGTATTATACGGAGCAATTGGCCCTTCAACAGGACCTGGAATATAATCTATACTTCCGGTAAAAGGATATGCACGAACAACTCCTCCAACCTGAGCATCAGTAATGGTTGTTCCACCAGTTCCGTAAATCCACTGAATCCAACGATCCTCGTTATTAACAACGTCATTTTCATCAGGTGGCGTACAATTCCATTGGCTATTGTCTGTAAAATTAAACGTAGCTCCATTGCCAACACAAATAGGATAAACTTTAGGATCTATCGCTAATTCCCCACCATTTCTATCATCCGTATCCCAAACAGTAACAATCTGTTCCTGAACAGAACTTGTACAAACTGTACCATTAACAACCAAAGTTGCCCTTGGATGATAATTACAAACATCACCTGTAGTTGGATAGACATGCGAATGCGTGGCAATATATTCCTTTAGTCCGGCATCATTTAAAGTAGCCTCAATGACTTCCACAGGATTACCATCATCCCAATCATATTGAATTTCTATTTTACCTGTTCCACTATAACCGACACCTCTGTATGTCACCTCCCACTGAACAGTTACAGGTGCACACTTCCCATCCGGAAAAATATCATTTGCCTTTGACAGGTACGCGCAATCCTGAGCATACATACCATGCAAATAACTAAATGTCAATATTAATAATGCAACCAGGTGTTTTGTTGTGTTGTGTTGATTCTTCACCTTGGTCTTGTTTTGTGTTACGCTATTAAACGAGCATTTTATAAAATAGTTTTGATGAAATGACTTTTTTTTTCGATGAGTAGTGAAAAATAAAAGTTTAAACCTAAATAACTGTCAGACATTTCCTTCACAATTATTAACGTAAGAAAATCATCAGTTTAATTTTGTTAAATAGAGACATCTCACATGATAGCATATAAAACCTTAATCTCCCATCGATATTTAATACACTGTTAATTTTTGTAAATTACATGATTTATGTCAGAAACGCAACATACATAGGGGTTTGATGAGATTAGTCATTTTTTTTATTTGTTTTTAGAAGGAATTTTACACCATCAACGGAACCCTATTTCGTAATAATCTTCGTTGAGTCAAAACTCAAACAACAGTTACATTAGTTATTTAATTTATGAATATGATAAATAAAGCAATAGCATCTGTAATCCCGCACTTCCCGAAAAAATTTGTTTGGATTTTTTCAAAAAAATATATTGCCGGAGAAACTATTGATGAAGCCATACTGGCCTCTAAGAGCTTAAATGAGCATGGCGTAAAAGTAACTGTGGATCTCTTAGGTGAATTTATTACTAACATTAGCCAGGCTGATGAAAACCGTGACCAATATCTAAGAATTGTTGATGCTTTTCAGAATGCAAAGATTAATGGTAACTACTCTATAAAACCAACAAGTTTTGGTTTATTGATCGATCCTGAAAAATGTTACCAAAACATAAGAACTATTGTCGCTTTAGCGGCTAAATACAATAGTTTTGTTCGCATTGACATGGAAGATGCTGAGTGTGTTGATCTGGAAATGACTTTATACAAAAGATTAAAGTTAGAATTTCCACACAATGTAGGTTTGGTAATACAAGCATATTTGTACAGAACAGAAAGTGATGTAGATAACTTATTAAAATTACATACTCCTGATTCTCCTTTAAACTTCAGACTTTGTAAAGGAATTTATATAGAATCAGAAGATATTTCTATTAAAGATCCGAAAAAGATAAATGATAATTATTTAAAAATACTTGACAAATTATTATTTAACGGAGTACATGTTGGTATTGCAACCCATGATAAAAAATTAATAAATGGTGCATTAGAATTAATTAAAAAACACAATGTACCTAAAGATATGTATGAATTTCAGATGTTATATGGAGTAACACCTGAATTAAGAAATAGTATTGTTGGCGAAGGTCATGACATGAGAGTTTATGTTCCATACGGAAAAGATTGGTTTGGATATTCTACTCGCAGATTAAAAGAAAATCCTAAAATGGCTCAACATGTTATTAAATCCATTTTTGTAAAAGGTTAGGTTAATATATTGGTTATGTTTATGAGCGGGTAAAGTCGGGGAAGGCTTTACCCGTTTTCTTTTTAATTTAGTTCTTACCCAAACGTATCTTAAAACCAGCATTTAAAAACAAGTAGTGATGCTTACCAAAATATTCCTGATAAGTGCATCCAATCATCGGGGATACATGGAAAGTTCCATTATTAATCACCGTAAAATCACCAGTAACTTTTACTTCCTGTCTGTATCTTTCATCCGATTTACGCTTTGTCCAGCGATAGTTTCCATTAAAATTCAGTTTACTATTGATTAAGTTCAGATCAAAACCCGTAGAACTTTCAAAATACGACTCTACAGGATCGAGAATTGAAGTAAATCCTATGCCATAATTAATCTTAAGGTTCTTTATAGGCACACGTACAACAAGTACTTGCCAATCCCATGAACGTAAACGACCTGTGTTGTCCATTAATTCAGAATACCTGAAATCAGAGGCAAATATTCCCCAATTCAGTCTTACTGAAGGGTTCAATGTATTTTCACTAAAAGTTGTACCCCAATCCAATCCTGCCTCAAATGAGATAATATTTGGATATCGATCTCTGTTTTCCAAAACATTGCTTTGAGCCTGATAAGTCACAAAACCAACACCTTTTACAATCCCGTAAAAAATTTCGCCCGCTATCCAGTCTCCAAAACTCTCATCTTCATAACAAGATGAAGAACGATTAGATGAATATGTTGAGGAATAACTTTTAGATGAAGAAGTAGAAGATTTATCGTTTTTAATATCTTCTTTGATGTCTCTTACCTGACAAATAAGTGATGTTGCTGGAATAAGCAACAAAAGCATGATTACGATTTGCTTAAAATTGATCATTATTATTATATAGTTTAGTAGTTACTATAATGACAAGCCAACTATAAACTACACTTACAAAAAGATCAAACGTTCTTAATTCTATTCCAATTTTACATAAACAGCTCTTTTGGCCAAAAGTGATTGAGAAACACTTCGCGAAAGCATAAACAGCAACATTCCCATCCAAAGCGCATGAACTCCTAGTGTTTTATGAAATAAATAGTAAGGTATAAAAAAGAAAACAACAGAGGATATGATCATTGTATTTCGCATGGCTTTTGAAGCGGTAGCACCAATATAAATACCATCCCAGATAAACGAACCAAAACTGGCAATTGGAATAAAAACCAACCACCACAAATATTTTTCAGCCTCAGCCAAAACATTAAGTTTATTAGTAAACAACCTTAAAAATGCATCTCCAAAGAAAAGATAAGCAGAAGTAAAACTTACTCCGAAGAAAACTCCCCAATAAAATAGTTTTTTTGAAGCTTCAATTAACTTTGCTTTATTCTTAGCTCCATAGAATTTTCCCACAATAGCTTCTGCCGCATAGGCAAAACCATCCAAAAAGTATGAGAACAAAAATAAAAACTGAATCAAAGCACTATTTGCTGCCAAAGCAACATCTCCAAACCCTGCAGATTGAGAGGTGAAGAATGTAAAAACAGCAATAACACACCAGGTTCTGATAAAAATATCGCCGCTCACATTTAAAAACTTCTTAAACTCAGATATAACAGCAATAGCCTTAACATTAAAGTGATGCAATATCCATTTGTATTTTTTCAGGAATAAAATAATGGCCAAAATAAATCCAACATACTGTGCAATTACTGATCCCAAGGCCACACCTCGTTCCTGCATTCCAAACTCTTTAACAAATAAAAAACTGCAGCCAATATTTACAATATTAATCAATACGGAAATTAACATAGGATAAAATGCATTTTGCATTCCTAAAAACCATCCATTTATTACCATTAATGAAATAGCAGCTGGCGCCGCCCAAATACGAACATAAAAATAATTTCGAGCCAATTCCTTTACATCCGCACTACCTTCTAATATTACAAAACTTAGTTTCTCTAATCCAACTTGAAAAATAATTAGCAGTAAACTACCTGCCAACGCAATAAATAAACCACGATAAAACACCATTGCGACACCCTGATTATCATTTCTTCCATATGCCTGAGCCGCAATACCACTTATACTCATACGCAAAAATGCAAACCCCCAATACACAAAATTAAATATTACACCGCCCAAGGCTACGGCTCCCATAAATAATTCTGAATTTAAATATCCCATTAAATGTAAATCTACCATACTTAAAAGTGGCACTGTAAGATTTGTTAAAATATTGGGAATCGACAACTTAAGTATATCCTTATGCACAATACAAAAAAATTAATTGAGCTGCGAAGATAAAAATTTTAAACTTTCACTAAACATTTTCTTCACACTGATGTTTTACTTGTGATTTTAATATAAAACGAATATAAGATGTTTTTATCCTATTAAAATCTTAACAAAAATTGTATAACAATAAAATATTATAATTATGTCATTTGAATTACCAAAATTAGATTATGCATACGATGCACTAGAACCACATATTGATGCCAGAACTATGGAAATTCACCATAGCAAACACCATGCTGGATACACTAATAACTTAAACGCAGCTGTTAAAGGAACTGATTTGGAAGGAAAATCAATTGAAGAAATCCTTTCTGGAGTTTCAGGTCAATCTGTTGCTGTACGAAATAATGGTGGTGGATTTTACAACCACAATTTATTCTGGAAAGTAATGTCTCCAAACGGTGGTGGTGTTCCAACAGGTGAAGTTCTTCAGGCTATTGAAAAAAACTTTGGATCTTTCGATGCCTTTAAAGATGAGTTTTCTAAAGCTGCAGCAACAAGATTTGGATCAGGTTGGGCTTGGTTGGTTAAACAAAAAGACGATAGTCTTGTTATAACTTCAACAGCAAATCAAGATAATCCTTTAATGGATCTTGCTGAAGTAAAAGGAACTCCGGTTCTAGCTCTTGATGTTTGGGAGCATGCATATTATTTGAAGTATCAAAATTTACGTCCTGACTACATTAGCGCATTCTGGAATGTTGTTAATTGGGATGAAGTTAGTAAGCTTTTAAAGTAATATTCTTTATAAAGTTTTAATAGGTTAGTTTGTTTATTTTGTCTGGGTAATGTGGGGTGACTATCTTCTTGTGATAGTCGCCCCATTATCATTTATAATACTTACAACAATAAAAGAATCTGATCAAATTTACCAATCTACTTTTTTTCTTCTGATTGGCATGGTCATACATCTGGCTCCTCCTCCACCTCTAGCCAATTCAGAACCATTAATTGCAATCACATATTTTTCGTAATCTGATAATTGTATTTTGCCATCAACCACACTTTGAGCATCAATAATTTCAAAACCATTGCTATTCATTTCTTCTAAAGTGTACACATTACGAGCATATCCAATTACTTTACCTGGTCCAACGGCAAAAAAGTTAGCCCCACTATGCCACTGCTCTCTTTCCTGAATCCAAATATCTTTTTTACCTCCGCAATAAACAGGTTCTAATGGCATACCTAAATCCCTTAGGCAATCCACTAAATTACTTTGCTTTTCTATTTTTTTCACCTTACCATTATCGATGGATATAAGTATGGTTTGATATTTATTGGGTTGCATAATGATAGGATCGTAAACCATACATTTATCTCTATCCAAAAGAGTAAAAACCATATCCAAATGAATAAAGCTTTCTGGTTTTGATGGAAGTTGCTGAACTACTATACTGTGTTTCCCTTTATTCTTTTTGATTTTTTTAATAATAAAATCAATTCCCTGGGTTGTAGTTCTTAGTCCTGTACCAATTACCAAAATATCTTCACGGGCAACCAAAACATCGCCACCTTCAATAGTAATTTCATCTTTATGATGTTTACTTGATGATGGATTCAGTGTTTTACTTTTGATTTTAGATGAATGATTAAAAATGGCCTCCATAACCATCGATTCACGTTCTCTTACTTTATTGGCCATTTTACCAATTAAAACATGATCATATACCGACATGGAAGCATCTCTTGTAAAAAAGAAATTATGCAAAGGACGCAATGCATTTCTTTCATCAGATAAAAATCCGGTAAGTGTGGTTTTATTTAATGGTACCCCTTCTATTAATTGTCGGGCTAATTCTCCTGATTCTAAACTTAATAAGGAGGATTTAATTGGTTTTACATTCTCTGATTTACAGATATTATTAACCAAACTTTCCTTAACTTCATTTATTTCAAGAATCTCCGTTAATAGATCTTTTACCTCAAAGGTTTTGGTAATTTTATTAAGTACCTGTTTAAGTTGCTTATATTCCTGTTCTGCAACCGAAAGGTTTAAAATATCACTATATAAAGCTCGTTCTGCATTTCCCGGAGTCATATTTTCTACCTCACTCCCCGGAGTGTGTAATATTACACCTTCAATATCTCCAATTTCAGAACATACTTTAGTTTCTATAATATTGCTCATATCATTTCATTAAAAAAGGATTGGTACGAAAATAACCAATCCTTTTAAAACAAAAGCTGATAAATTACAGCGGTATTTCATTCTTGAATTTATCAAACTCCCACTGTTCCATTATTGCTTGTTGATATAACTTTGCCCTGGCACCATCATTTTTCATGAACAACGCTAAAACCTTTCCATCTTTTATATAAATATCTCTTACAACAGTATCTTTTTCTTCAGTTACAACCTCATCCTCATCTCCTTGTGGCTTCACCGAAAAATAAAACTCATCAAATACCTCAGTCTTCATTCTAAAAGGCTCCAACTTAAAGATAATTTCTTTACCCATAGCATTTTTACCTGCAATATAACCTTGTCTTTCAGCTGCATGCCACAAACCGGTAATTTGGCCGGTAACATGTTCTGCCACATCTCCTGCGGCATAAATATCCTCATTTGATGTTTGCAAATACTCATTCACTAAGATACCAGTGTTACATTTTAATTCGGCATTTACTGCCAAATCTGTATTTGGTGTATATCCTAGAGTTAATATCAAAGCATCAAACTCCACCTTCTTATCATCAAATGTCAATATTGATTTGCCTGATTCACTCTCTGAAAAGTTTAACTCTGTGATATTCGGATAAAACTCAATGCCAGACTTTTTAATTGATTCAACCAAGAAATCAGAATATTTCTGATTTAAAAATCGTTTTATAACTGTATTATTTCTATCAATTAAAACAACCTCTTTATTCATTTTAATGAGCTGATCAGCAGTTTCAACACCCTCAACACCAGCTCCAATAATTAAATACTTTATTGATTTTTTACTAAATCGAATAATATTTTCGACCTGACGAGCAGTATGTACATGAAAGATTTTTTCTTCTGGCAGATTATCTACTAAAAGCTGATTTGGTTTATTTCCTGTAGCCAATATCAGTTTTTTATATCGAAGATGACCTCTGTGCTTAAACGCAAGCTCGTGTAGTTCAACATCAATATTTTCAACTCGATCATATAACAACTCCACATGATTATTCACCAACCAGTCATGGTCAATCAAAGCAAAATCCTCTTTGCCAAAACCGGAAACTATATTTTTGTTTATTTTGGTTCTTTTATAAGGAAGTCTATCTTCATCTGTAATCCATAAAACAGAGCTTTCTGTATCTTCTTCTCTTATTGATTTAATAGCAGATAAACCTGCAATCCCACCTCCTATAATAACAAAATCCTTAACTATCATAATCTGAATATTTTAATTGGGTTTTCCATTCACATTAACATGACAGCAATAATTATTAATAATGCTAACCCGGCAATATGATTGGATCCTTTAAAGTTAGTTTTTTATATAAAGAATATGCAACCAAAAATGTTTAATGTTTTGTTATATTATTTGAACTCTCCATATATCTGCGTATTGCAATATGAGCATTTCCCATCATTAATATGCAATACACGGGCATAATATCCACTTCGTTCAATCAACAAATGATTACAGACCGGACAAAATGTATTTTCAGTTTTATGATTTTGTACATTACCCAGATAAACATAATTTAGACCTGACTCTTTTGCAATTGCATAGGCACTTTCAAGTGTTGACAAAGACGTTGCAGATAAATGTTTCAACTTATAAGTTCCATAAAATTTACTAAAATGTAAAGGCACTTGTGAAAAACCATTATCTACCAACCATTCACACATTTGCTTTATTTCTTTTAAATCGTCGGTGTATTCAGGAATAATCAGATTTGTTATTTCCAGATAAACATTTTCCTCCAATAAAACCTTCAAGGTATTTAGTACTGTTTTTAAATGAATTTTACTAAGCTTGAGATATTTTTCATCGCTAAAACATTTTAAGTCGATATTTGCAGCATCAATATATTTACACCATTCTCTCAAAGGCTTTTTATTGATATAACCTGCCGAAACAATAATATTTTTTAATCCCTTTTGCTGAGCTATCAAAGCGATGTCATTGGCGTACTCATAATACACAATGGGATCTGTATAAGTATAGGAAATCGAATGACAATCATTCACCAAGGCCATATCAACAATATCGTCAGGTGAAATATATTTATATTCCTTTTTATTAAAATTTTGTTGAGATATCGTATAATTCTGACAGTTTAAACAACGTAAATTACAACCTGTTGTTGAAAGAGATAAAGTTTGGGAAGAAGGATAAAAATGATAAAGAGGCTTTTTTTCTACCGGATCAATATGTACGGCACATGGATAACCATAAACAATGGAAACCATTTTTTTTTGAATATGCTGTCGCGTACGACAAATACCGATTTCACCTTCTTTTAAAATGCAGGCATGCGGACAAAGCAAACATTTGACAGCATCACCTTGAACATTCCAATAGCTTGCAATATATTCATCATTATGATTTGTTAAGTTCATAGCTTTCAGCTTTTCGATAACCTTCAACCTTAATGGTTCCTGAAGGCTCAACTGAAACAATACTATAACTACTATTCTGTTCTCCGGAACCTTCAACCATAGCTTTTAATGTAAAATATACGATCCCATTTATCAGTTGTAAATCACCTTCGTGTTTATGCCCTTGAAAAACTGCGAGTACATTTCCTGAATTTTCAAGTATTTTACGCACTTTACTGGAGTTATTTACATATAAATCTCCTTTTCCATCTAATAATTGATGTACAAAAACAACTACAGGATAAGGACTTGATTGAAGCACATCTGTTAACCATAGCAGTTGATGTTTTGGAATATTAGCATCTTTCCAACTGTAATTATGATGATCATAATCTTTACCCCTCTTTGTATAACACGCATCTAGAACAACAAATCGCATATCGTTTTTGTCGAAATAATAAAAGGATTTATCTTTTTCAATATCCGTATTTTCGATTTCGTTCAAGAACTGAGACTTGGATAAAGAATCCATATCGTGATTGCCGAGCACATGATATCTTGGACCTTTATATTTAGCAAACACAGCTTCTATCTTTCTTAAATAAACCAGCGTATTTTCTTCAACAGGTGGAGTAGTTTGATCTTTAAAATCTCCAGTTTCTATAATAAAATCTAGTTCCTTTGTATTAAATAAATCAATTGCTTCCTGTAATTTATCCGTGCTTTCTCGAAAATACCTTCCCCATTTAATATCAGCATCTGCATAATGTATATCTGTTACCCAACCAAATTTGAGCGTTTTTTTAGGTAACCTAAAAGACGGCAATAAAGTAAGTCCACTAATTAATATTATTCCAGTCTTAATAAATTGCCTACGATTCATCTTTTGCACCATATAAAATCCTTTTATTCTGAAAAAATAATTGCTTCAAATATAAAGATATCAGCATCCTTCCAACCATCCCATCCTATGTGAGCTTTATCTCTTGCTAAATGTCCCATAAAATCTTCAATATTCCAATTTGTTTTTTCAGCAACTTGCGGCAAAAATGTTCCTCTGTTCCATCCCTTCTGAATAAACACACCATGTTTACCCAAAACAATTTCATCAATATTAGTAATTTTCTTTTTTGGCGTTAAAACTGATATTTCGATGTTTAAATCATCCAATTCTTCAACTTCTACTGGTAAAAACCTATTATCATCAAATGCAGCTGAAACCGCATTTCTACGAACTAAATCCACCAAACCAATATCTGCATCAAACTGACCAATACAGCCCCTAAGATCTCCGGAAACATAAACAGATACAAATGCACTATTAAAATTCAATAATTCTTGAGGAGTTTCATGTGAATCTAAATCATCATCATGATCTATATAATCTACAATTGCAGATCGGGCTTCTTTAAGTAATTGTTTTTTATGTTTTTCAGATATTTCTTCCATACTTTTCTGTTCATTTCTGGTTACTACTATAGATTGATATCCAACAACCCTAGATGTATCATGAGACATAACCTCACCTGAATTTCCATACAATACTTTTTCATAACTAATATTGTCATTACCCTGAGTAAGGTACATTAATGTAAGCACTGAGCTCCAACCACATAAGCTGGTATATAAATTTAAAATATTAAGTTCTTTATTTTCTTCCAACACCTGCATTAATTTTTGAGTTTGATTTGAACAGATGGCATCAACAGTTCTGGCATCTACTATTCTGGCGTTTTTATCCGTTGGATAATGAGACAAATCGGTACTAATGACAAAAAGGTTTGAACTATTAAAATATGGTTGTAGAATCTTAGCTATTTCTTTTAAAATATCAGGATTATGTGTTCCGACAATAATTGGAACTATTTGCTTAATGCTTTTTAACTGATATTGCAAGAATGGTAATTGAACTTCTAGAGTATGTTCATCAGCATGAGCTCCTCTATTATATTCAAAATACTTACTCGACTGTATTATTTTATTAGCCAGATTTAAATTTACGGGAACCAGTCCCAATGGTGTTTTATAATGACCTAAATTATAAATTGAGGCACCATAGAGAGAAACATGATGACTTGAGCCAATTATAAAGATATTTTCATAATCCGTATCAGGATTAAGCATGGCGTAGGCTCTTGCTGCTATCTTACCTGAATACACATAACCTGCATGCGGAACTATTAATGCTGAAATATTTTCTTTGGTTTCCTTAAAATCAGAAAACAACTCATTAAGTTGACTTTTTAAGTTATTGGAATTTGAATCGTAAAATGACCCAGCAACAACAGGTTCTCTATCTACACAATTCATTTTTCTATATTTTATTTTACAAACCTCATCTACTCCATTAAAGTTACCACATTTTTTTATTTTTTTTCATTGCCACAACAGTCTATATTTGAGTCGTTTTTCGAACTCATATATTATTACAAATCATTTTTTTTATTTTTTTCATCTTTAAAGTTTGGTATTCTATAAAAAACCTCTACTTTTGCATCCGCGTTAACGAAATAACAAAACGCAATAAGGCGATTCAGTAGCTCAGCTGGTAGAGCACATCCCTTTTAAGGATGGGGTCCTGGGTTCGAACCCCAGCTGAATCACTAAAATTTGAAGATAAT
>NZ_JAPDPJ010000299.1 GCF_026013605.1 Plebeiibacterium sediminum | reverse complement strand
AAAGTTAGCTGCGCTAGACGCGAAACCAGGTGATCTACCCATGGTCAGGTTGAAGTTCCGGTAACACGGAATGGAGGACCGAACCAGTTTACGTTGAAAAGTATTTGGATGAACTGTGGGTAGGGGTGAAAGGCCAATCAAACCTGGAAATAGCTCGTACTCCCCGAAATGCATTTAGGTGCAGCCTTATTTTAATCTTACAGAGGTAGAGCTACTGATTGGACGAGAGGGCTTCACCGCCTATCAACTCCTGATAAACTCCGAATGCTGTAAGATGATGAATAGGAGTGAGGGCATGGGTGCTAAGGTCCGTGTCCGAAAGGGAAAGAACCCAGACCATCGGCTAAGGTCCCCAAATGTATACTAAGTTGAACAAACGCGGTTTGATTGCATAGACAGCTAGGATGTTGGCTTGGAAGCAGCCATTCATTTAAAGAGTGCGTAACAGCTCACTAGTCGAGCGATCGAGCATGGATAATAATCGGGCATAAGTATACTACCGAAGC
>NZ_JAPDPJ010000298.1 GCF_026013605.1 Plebeiibacterium sediminum | reverse complement strand
AATAGTGAAGTGATTACAATAATGATATTATTTCATTTTGGCGCTTTCAAAAATCTCAAACATTTTTACTTATACTATGTAAAAGAGCATCTTAACAAAGAATTTCCGCAAACTGTTTCATACAATAGATTTGTTGAATTGATGCAAAAAACAGCTCTCCCAATGACTCTATTTCTAAAAACATGTTGTTTGGGCAGTTGTACAGGAATCTCTTATGTGGATTCTACACCTATTCGTGTATGTAAGAATAAGCGTATACCTAGACATAAGGTTTTTGATGGTTTAGCTCAACGAGGTAAATCAACTATGGGATACTTCTTTGGATTTAAACTTCATTTTATTATCAATGAAAAGGGCGAAATCTTAAACTTTATTATTACTCCAGGGAATACAGATGATAGAGAACCTCTTAAAAACCAAAATTTTATTGAGAAAATAAAAGGCAAACTTTATGCAGACAAAGGATATATTTCCCAAAAACTCACTGAAGTACTTTTTGTCGATGGA
>NZ_JAPDPJ010000297.1 GCF_026013605.1 Plebeiibacterium sediminum | reverse complement strand
GGTACTCCTATTCGCACTATGGTTGGCCTATTGCTATTAAAACGCATTTACAACTTAGGCGATGAAACTGTCATAGAGCAATGGGTTCAAAATCCTTATTTTCAATACTTCTGTGGAGAAGCCGAGTTTCAATGGAAACCTCCATGTGATCCATCAGATATGGTCCATTTTAGAAAACGCATTGGTGAACAAGGCGCTGAAAAAATACTTGAAGTTTCCATTAACACCAGAAGAGATGAAATTAAAACTACCAATGATGTGCTTGTAGATACGACTGCCCAAGAGAAAAATATTACCTATCCCACAGATAGCAGCTATTGATAAAAGTGATTAAACGCTGTAATAAAATAGCAAAACAAGAGGGCGTTGAACAAAGGCAAACCTATCAACGCACCATGAAAAAACTATTGTTAATGCAACGCTTTGCACACCACCCCAAACGCAAGAAAGAGGCCAAAGCAGCATTGCGTAAGTTAAGAACTATAGCCGGAAGATTAGTTCGTGAACTAG
>NZ_JAPDPJ010000296.1 GCF_026013605.1 Plebeiibacterium sediminum | reverse complement strand
GCAGCAGAATCTTTCAATGCTAAAATTAAAGAATTCAGAAGGCAGTTCAGGGGTGTTTCAGATGTAAAATTCTTCTTATTTAGGTTAACAAAAATATTTGCATGACTATTAATTATACAATTTAGACCCAACTTTTTTACATGATCCCACGAAATGTTTCCCTAAGCATACTACTGTTATTGATCGTTTTCATGTTCAAAAATTGACTTGTGATGCAGTGCAACAGAAACGTATCAACTATAGATGGGAAGCAATTGATCTAAGGACAATCAAGCTTATAAACAAGCTCAAAAAGAAGGACGGAATTATAAACCTGATACGTTAGCAAATGGAGACACCTTAAAGCAATTGTTAGCCAGAAGTAGGTATCTGATTTTTAAACCCAGTCATAAATGGACTGAATCACAGAAACAGAGGGCCAATATATTATTCAATGTTTATCCTGAAATAGAACAGGCCTATAATCTCTCACATCAACTATATCTTATATATAGTCGTCATATTACAAAA
>NZ_JAPDPJ010000295.1 GCF_026013605.1 Plebeiibacterium sediminum | reverse complement strand
CTAGTTCACGAACTAATCTTCCGGCTATAGTTCTTAACTTACGCAATGCTGCTTTGGCCTCTTTCTTGCGTTTGGGGTGGTGTGCAAAGCGTTGCTTTAACAATAATTTTTTCATGGTTCGATGATAGGTTTGCCTTTGTTCAACGCCCTCTTGTTTTGCTATTTTATTACAGCGTTTAATCACTTTTATCAATAGCTTGCTGTCTGTGGGATAGGTAATATTTTTCTCTTGGGCAGTCGTATCTACAAGCACATCATTGGTTGTTTTAATTTCATCTCTTCTGGCGTCAATGGAAACTTCAAGTATTTTTTCCGCGCCTTGTTCACCAATGCGTTTTCTAAAATGGACCATATCTGATGGATCACATGGAGGTTTCCATTGAAACTCAGCTTCTCCACAGAAGTATTGAAAATAGGGATTTTGAACCCATTGCTCTATGACAGTTTCATCGCCTAAGTTGTAAATGCGTTTTAATAGCAATAGGCCAACCATAGTGCGAATAGGAGTACC
>NZ_JAPDPJ010000294.1 GCF_026013605.1 Plebeiibacterium sediminum | reverse complement strand
TTTATGGTTACATTATCTTCTCGTACACTAAAATGTAGAGCATCCAACCATATGATTGAATAAATGGGTTCAAGTTGCCTGTTCTTCCAGCGCTCAAGATCAGGCATGATACGGTCTGTAATCTCACTTATTTTACCTTTGGATACAGATGTCCCATATAAATCTTCCAGATGATCTTGAATATCTTTATAGCTCATACCTTTACTATATAATGAAATGATTTTTTCTTGTAAGGCATCTCCTAAAAAGGTTTGTTGTTTTTCTACTATTTGAGGGTGAAATGTACCATTGCGGTCTCTTGGAGTATTTAACTCAAAGGTACCTTGCTCACTCTTCATCTTCTTGGGGGTGGCGCCGTTCTTACGGTTTACTTTTGACTGATCATCCTTTGAGCGCTCTTCATTCATATGAATGTCTAGTTCTGCTTTCATTGCACTTTCCAACAGATCCTTTATCATGGGAAGCATTACATTATCTTCTCCACTAAAACCTTTTCCGTCTCTAATGCCTTGTATCGCTGC
>NZ_JAPDPJ010000293.1 GCF_026013605.1 Plebeiibacterium sediminum | reverse complement strand
GGCACGAAGAGGATTTATATTGTATTAATTGGGTTCTTTGAGACTTGGTGTCTTGGTGGTGAATAAACATTGAGAAAAAGGTAATATGATTGAAGCGTGATGGAAATGAAATTAAAGAAAGTATATTGAAATACAGTCCAAGATGCAATCTTGAACCAGATTGAGGGGTATCATTCTACCACAAAGGCGCAAAGGCACGGAGATGATTTATATTGTATTAATTGGGTTCTTTGTGACTTGGTGTCTTGGTGGTGAATAAACATTGAGAAAAAGGTAATATGATTGAAGGGTGATAGAAATGAAATTAGAGAAAGTATATTACAATACGGTCCAAGATGCAATCTTGAACCAGTGTAAGGGCTTATCTCCTTGTTATTGTGGAATTAGTCCAGAATATAATCTTGAACCAGTTTAAGGGGCTTTCTCTTACCACAAAGGCGCAAAGGCACGAAGAGGATTTATATTGTATTAATTGGGTTCTTTGAGACTTGGTGTCTTGGTGGTGAATAAACATTGAGAAA
>NZ_JAPDPJ010000292.1 GCF_026013605.1 Plebeiibacterium sediminum | reverse complement strand
AAAGTTGCAGGAGTTCAGATTACATCAGGTGCTAACCCTGGAGCAACGCAAAATGTTATTATTCGCGGAGCTTCAAGTTTTGGGTCAAATCAACCGTTGTATGTTGTAGATGGAGTACCTCTTGTAAATAATCAAAATGCCAATGATGATCGCTTGAATAGTTATGTTGATTTTGGATCAGGATTAAATGCTGTAAATCCAGATGATATTGCAGATATCTCAGTGCTTAAAGGTGCCGCAGCGACAGTTCTATATGGATCAAGGGCCGCGAATGGTGCTATCCTTATTACTACTAAGTCAGGAAAAAATACTGATGGGAAAATGAAATTTAAGTACTCAGGTAGTATTGGTATTAGTGAAATTAGTAGAGTTCCAGAAATGCAAAAGTCTTTCGGTCAAGGTTGGTCAGGAATGCATGCCTTAGATGAGAATGGTAATTGGGGACCAAGATATGATGGCCAAATGCGCCCATGGGGTAATGTTGTTGATAATTCTCAGCAAGTAGCACCTTTCTCATATATTGA
>NZ_JAPDPJ010000291.1 GCF_026013605.1 Plebeiibacterium sediminum | reverse complement strand
AAAGTTGCAGGAGTTCAGATTACATCAGGTGCTAACCCTGGAGCAACGCAAAATGTTATTATTCGCGGAGCTTCAAGTTTTGGGTCAAATCAACCATTGTATGTTGTAGATGGAGTTCCTCTTGTAAATAATCAAAATGCCAATGCTGATCGCTTGAATAGTTATGTTGATTTTGGATCAGGATTAAATGCAGTAAATCCTGATGATATTGCTGATATTTCGGTTCTTAAAGGGGCTGCAGCAACTGTATTGTACGGATCAAGAGCTGCCAATGGTGCAATTTTGATTACGACTAAGTCTGGAAAGAATACAGACGGTAAAATGAAGTTTAAATATTCAGGAAGTATTGGTATTAGTGAAATTAGTCGTGTCCCAGAGATGCAAAAGACATTTGGACAAGGTTGGTCTGGAATGCATGCATTAGATGAAAATGGTAATTGGGGACCAAGATATGATGGCCAAATGCGCCCATGGGGTAATGTTGTTGATAATTCTCAGCAAGTAGCACCTTTCTCATATATTGA
>NZ_JAPDPJ010000290.1 GCF_026013605.1 Plebeiibacterium sediminum | reverse complement strand
GGTACCAAGAAAAGCGAGTATAGGGGCCCGTACTGTAAACGGACACACGTAGTTGGGTTGAGTATACTAAGGCGCTCGAGTGATTCATGGTTAAGGAACTCGGCAAATTGGCCCCGTAACTTCGGGATAAGGGGCGCCTACTTCGGTAGGCCGCAGAGAAATGGCGCATGCGACTGTTTA
This sequence comes from Plebeiibacterium sediminum, assembly GCF_026013605.1. Taxonomy (GTDB): domain Bacteria; phylum Bacteroidota; class Bacteroidia; order Bacteroidales; family Marinilabiliaceae; genus Saccharicrinis; species Saccharicrinis sediminus. Next base: position 349 of record NZ_JAPDPJ010000290.1, on the reverse strand, counting down.
TCAAAAACACATGGCTTTGCAAATTCGAAAGAAGACGTATAAGGCCTGACACCTGCCCGGTGCTGGAAGGTTAAGAGGAGAGCTTAGCGTAAGCGAAGGTTTGAATTGAAGCCCCAGTAAACGGCGGCCGTAACTATAACGGTCCTAAGGTAGCGAAATTCCTTGTCGGGTAAGTTCCGACCTGCACGAATGGTGTAACGATGTGCGCACTGTCTCAACCATGAGCTCGGTGAAATTGTAGTATCGGTGAAGATGCCGATTACCCGCAACGGGACGGAAAGACCCCGTGAACCTTTACTGCAACTTAACATTGGTTGTGGGTAAGTAATGTGTAGGATAGGTCAGAGAC
>NZ_JAPDPJ010000028.1 GCF_026013605.1 Plebeiibacterium sediminum | reverse complement strand
TGAATCTTTACTTGGCCTTCAAAGCTTTTGATATTGATTTCAAAAAAGAAATGAACATATAAACAAACTCTGACACAGAATTTTGAACATACCCTCTTGTCCCGTATATTTTTTCCAAATTTCTCTTTTCGTACACCCCGTTCTTAGCCATTCTTGTATGATTAAATGCTTTTCATCATTGCTAAAATATTTTTTCTCTTTGATGACTTGTTTTGGATCTCTTAGTCCTGAAATTAGTTTACTCTTTTTTTTCATTTTTACATGTAATTAGTGTAAACCTATTCTAGGACGAGACAAAAGCTGTAAATCCAGGGCCAAAGGCCCATTATATCAGTAGCCATGGGTGATAGCCCATGGTATAATAACGAAATGTAATTCAAGAGCCACGTAGTGGTGACGTCTTTGTTGAATTAATTAATAACATAGGGGCGTTAACCTGGATATCTTAATGATAAAAACTTTACGGCATCGCAAGTTTATCGCAAAGTGTACGCAAATCTAGCCCATTTTATCGCAAATTTATCGCAACTGCTTCGCAAAGGGGACTAGACAGCTACGCAACTGCTTCGCAAATGATCGCAACCGCGTCGCAACCTGTACACAACCTGTACACCATAGATTTGCGATAATAGCACGATAAGGTGGTGATCAGATAGTAGTAAACAGAATACTTGTTTAGTAAGTGTATTATAGCAAGGCCAGAATAAGTTAGCTACAGATTATCTTAATGAATATTTAAAATGCCATAAAAAAGGCCTTACCGAAAAAATGTTCTATTGATGACCTTACAGATAAATATTTAACAACCTGAATTCAATTAAAATTTAGAATTCAGGTTGTTAAACACATAAGTACAACTTCTACAAATTACTTCTTTTTCTCTGATACTTTATTCTTGATTTCGATGTTGCCTGCCATATGCCAGTCTTTAAACTCTTTTGTATAATACAAGTAGGCGCAACTGGCAGGTGATGAATACTCACCCGGAACTTCGGCTTTTAAATCTAAATGGATTATTTTACGTGCATTAGGAGCTAATTCAGTAAAATAGAATACCACATAATTTTTGTGTATCTCGTAATAATCAAATTCATGCTCTTCCTGCATTTTTTTAAGCTGCCATGGTTGAGCTGATAATCCTGATGGTATTCCTACCATAGCAACTGTCATTGGCAGTCCGTTATAGGATTTATTGACCAAGCGTGTTGACAGGCGAACCAGATCATTAACCTCACACTTATTTTGCATCAGTTGTGTTTGAATGCGCACCTTACACTCATCTTTTGAGGCAGGAACAAGCTGACGCCAATTGGCATTAGCTGAAAAAGAAACCGGATTCCTTATTCCTTCAAACTTCAGTGAAATGGTTTGTACCCCATCGCTTAAATATTGCTCAAGACTATCTAGTTTAACCAATTTATCATTACCGGAAATCTTTCTGGTCATTAACTCTTTATCATTTATGGTAAGATGAACGGTTCCATCCTCAGGAAAACGATTGATTATTGAAGCATATTGAGTAATGGCTTTTAACGACAATACCGTTGCTTGTGTTGAACCAAACCCTCCGTAACTGCGAGCGCCAAAAATATAGTCCATGAGCGTTAGTAATTCTTTAAAATACTCCTCACCATTTTTCATCAGTGCCATGGCTGTTAATGCAGCCACTTCTACATTTAACGATTTACCCCATGAACGAACAATGGAATGACTGGCCTTTAATTTTTCAACCCCACCTTTATCAATTCGCTCAACCAGGTAATCTATGATAGGCTGCGCTTTCTCTTTATCGTTTATATTTAAGCAAGCATTAGCCATTAAGGCCATTCGGTAAGCATCTTTACTCTTTAGTGCTTCATTCCAGGCTTTGTCTAATTCTTTTTCATAGTTCGCTACTCCTACTCCTGATTCAGAAAAAGCATACACCAAATAAGCAAAAGTAACCTCATCCGAAGCACCTGAAAAACCGTATTTACCTTTGTTGGTTTTAAATCCTCCTTTGCCATCTTTACGACTTAGTAACCATTCGCGTGTCCTTTTCAATAAATCTTCACTCACTCCGGGATAAACATCTTTCATTTCATGAAACTCCATCAAACCAAAGGCTGTTAAACCTTCATGAGGAGGTGTATGACCAAACCATTCAAAACCGTGCTGTTTTGTTTCATAGCCAGCTAGCTTTTTATATCCGGCCTTAATATATTTTAGTGCTTTTTCTTTTAATGCATCACTTACCTCTTCATTTTGTTGCAGGTATTTTAAAATCAGAATATTTGGATATGTTGAAGCACTTGCCTGTTCGAAACAACCATGAGGCTGACGAATAACAGACTCTATTCCATCCATGATCTCGGCCAAAATATTATTGTAGATAGAAATGCTCATTTGAGTGCTATGATTTACAGCCTTTGACATATCAAAACTAAAGGTAGATTCAAGAGCTCTTGCCGAATAGGATATTTCAGCCGGGAAACCTTTGCTTACCACTTCGGTTTCATACTTTTGTTTCGCCTTATTTTTTTCGTTACCAAAGCTGATGCTCAACTCTTTTTTACCCACTTCTGCTCCCACTTTTATGTGCAGTGTTACCTCTTTATAGCCATTGGAAGCAATATGAACCTGTGATTCCGGAGGAGTGATAAACTGCCACGATTCAGGTAATTCAATTTCAAAAAATCCATCAATATCCCTGGTATTATTGTTAGTTATCAATACAGGTATTTCTAGTACATCCTCATAAACTACATAAGGAGGTATTTTAGCCTCTACAGTTAAAGGCTTTTGTGTATTATAAAAGACTTCGGTTCTGCCCACCAATCCATTTTTACCAATTCCTTCAACAATACCCCGGAACGTGGTCACCTCATCTGAATTATAAAAACTCACGCTTGCTTTACCTTTACTATTGGTTACAATATTTGGATTCCAATAGATGGTTTCGCGCATATCCTGCTCTTCATGCAAAAACTCTTTACGACCATATTCAGGCACATAAAACTCTTTTACCACATCAAAAACATAAGCATTATAGATGTAGGATTGAGTCATTTTACGAGCATATCTTCTATTCCTCTGATAATTATAATAATCACCATCTTTGGTTGAAATAAGAATAACGCCATTGGCTCCTCTTGAACCATACACTGCCGTTGATTCAGCTCCTTTTAATACACTGATGTTCTTAATATCGTGCGGACTTACATGAGCGATGTCTGTAACCATAACCCCATCTACTACATACAAAGGCTTGTCATTAGATGAAAGTGATGACGTGCCGCGGATTGTTACAGTTGAGTTTGTACCCGGTGCTCCGCTATTGTTTACAATCTGAAGTCCTGCCACCCGCCCTTGCAATGCTTCATTTACATCAGCACTTCTTGATATCAATTCATCAGAAGATACAAAAGTAATTGCACCAACAACCGAACTTTTTCGTTGCGTGCCATACCCTATTGTTACAACTTCTTCCAAAGCAACCTCATCCTCTTGCATCATAAAACCATTATTACCTACCTGCATAGGTGTCTGGTTTTTATCAGCCGAAGCTATTTCCTCCTTTTTCATTGAAATAGAGTTGTTAACCTTACGGGTTTCTGAAATTAACGGATCAACACTTACTTTTCCGAAATCAATATTACTACCATAGGTATCCTGCGATACATTAGCTGCAGCCTGACTGATATTAATTTTTATACTTTTGATTCTACGATCAACCGGACGAGCAAACACCCATAATACTTTATAGTCATCCAGGTTAGAAATTGAAAAACGTCCTCCCTCTCCTGTTTCAAGCTTAACCATTTTCTTGTTCTCTGCATCTATCACAACCACTTTTGACTTTACACCCTCTCCTTTCCAATTGGTTATTTGCCCCAATATTAAATCATATCGTTCCGCCTGTTGCAGGTTCATTTTTTTCATTTGCAGCACATCTGGCCAATTAAAACGGCGCCATCCCTGTGTCAACAGCAAATAGTCAATGGCCTCAGGAGCTTTTTCCTCTTTGGGATCGAAATAAAACGAAGGTTCATAGATTTCTCCTTGCAAATCAGAAGAAAGCATCAGGTTTGATACGATATTATCCTGCTTGTCATCGGCAAAAGTTATAATCTTATCATCAACCACTGCCAATGAAAAACTACCTTCAACAGGATTACCATCGGGTCCGGTAACACTCAGATCCATTTCAACTTTTTCGCGGGGCGCATAGGTTTGTTTATCGGTTTTAATTTCAATATTCAGTTTATTATCCTGAAAAACATAAAACAAACGTTCTGCCACAGGTCGTTCATAATCATTAAAAATAGTAATCTGAGCTATCCCGCTTCGGTTTGTATCATCAAGCAAAACAGGTAAACTATGTGTACCCGGAGTTAAATCCATCGCTTTGCTGTAAAGAATTTCTCCACGTAATTGGACTACAACATATATCTTTTCTTTGATGTTAGAATAGATCTCGAAGTCGTAAGTTTTATCCTTTTGTCCTTTTAAATGTAAAGCACAACCTTGGGCCTTTACTTCGGGTAATTCATAAACACGACTAATACCTGATGGCTTAAGTATTTTGGCTTTATAAACCTGGTTAGAATCCGGCACAAAACTAAAAGCACCCATTCCCTGATGAAAACTATTAAACGTGGTAATGAGCTTCCCTTTGCTATCATAAATCTCTCCTTCCACATCGGCAGGTTTGCCAAACTCATTTAAAGCTTTAAACGCCATTTTACAAGGCAACATTTCAATGGCATCGCCACCTTCGGGCATAAATTGCAAGTCTATTTTATTCAATACAATAGGAATAGCTCCTGATATTGATTCGTTGCGACCACGGTGCGAAAAGATCACATTCAACACACCATCGGCAGAATTCAGTTTTTCAGGTAATACAAAAGTGATATTGGCATCACCATTATCGTTTGTAACGGACTTACCTCTTTGGTATAAATTTCCTTTCAGACTAACGGTAAAGTTTAACTCCTGATTTGAGATGGGTGTATTCCCCAAATCGCGAATATTTAACCGGGCCGAAACTGTATCTTTAGCACCATAAGCTTCTTTGGCAAAGTCGAGCACCGAGAGAATTTTTGGTTTGATGATTTTTTGCACCTGCAGTTTCTTTTCAAATACCATCTTAGTTCCAAAGTTCGACATCCACTTTGTATAGGCTTTAAGCTTATATAATCCTCCCGGAGCATCTTCTGGTAATGAAAAGTGAGCCTTGCTTTTGCCTCCTTTTACCTTAAACATTTGCTTTTTAAACACCGAACCCTTTGGGTCAATCAATTCTATGTATAAAACACTACTAATTTATGAAGGCTGATGTGTTATTCCATCTGTTAAATAACCTGCAATCCAAATATCATCGCCCGGCTTGTAAAAAGTTTTATCGGTATGCAGATAAGCCTTTTCTGCAGGATAAAGCAAGTTATATTCTGTTAGTTTTTTCTGCAAATACTTTATAAAAAGATCGCCAGGCTCTGAAAAACCTGTAGTAATTAGCAATAGTGTACAAACGATTAATGCGGTATAATATATCTTTACTCTCATGATATGCTTTGTTAGGAAATGATTATAAGGTAATTTTTAACGATACACTAAAACGGCGTAACTGGGGACTATTAAAATAATCCAATCCGTAGGTATTAGAATGACCCCAAAGTGTATTGGAACCCAGATTACCGTTATAGCCCGATATGGTAACCAGGTTATGAGCCGCTAACGTTACGGATAGATTTTGCAACCTCAAATGCCTTATCACCCTATCCTTAAAACTATAACTTACAAACAATTCCTTTAACACGAGTCGTGATGCATCTTCTATATAATCTTCAGCCACTCCTCCGGGTCCATAACGAACCCATTTGTTATCATAAACACTCCCCTCCTTAGGTGCAAAATCAACCAACTGATTATTCACAGAACCATCCTGACGTACACCATTAAAAATATAATCATTGGTATTACGATGTTTAGCCGTATATTCCGAAACACCATAAAAATCAAGTGCGGCCTGTGTTCCATTCCATACATCTCCACCTAAAACACAATCAATAGTAAACCCCCATTCCACTCCCTGAGTGTAAAATTCACTATTTAAACCAATTAACCAGTCCGGGTTAGGATTTCCAATTACCGAAAGTACATCCTCTTTTATAGGAAAACCCTCATCACTAATAATCTTTTGACCATTGGCTGTACGTTGAAAAGTACTACCACTTATTACTCCGGGTGCCTTCCCTTCAATTAAAGTGGTATGCACATTGTTAAATCCGGCAAGGGCAATTGGACCGGCTTCCGTAAGTTTATGTACTTCTGATTTGGTTTGGGCCAAAGATAAATTCGTCTTCCATCGGAAATTACCATTAAAAATGCGGGCTGTTAAAGATTCTTCCCATCCTCGTGTATTTATTTCTCCAACATTTTTATATACCAGTTGCTGATTTTCCACAATTGGATAAATACTATTCTTTTGATTTGAAGTAAAAAATGAAGCCTCTGAGTAAATATTTCCATTTAGAAAAGATGCTTCAATGCCTAATTCATGCCTGGTAATTATTTCAGGGTTGATATCTTCGGCATAACCCATTCCTTTTTCTTCAAAGTAGTGGTTATAATCTTCTACATCATAAAACAAAGAGTTTGAAATACCTGGCTTGGTATACAGGCTATATTCACTGGCTTGTTTTCCAAAATTATACCTGATTTTAAATTCCTGCATGACATAATTTGTATCCCAATAAAAGATATCATCCAAAATATCAAAAGGCTTTATAAAAGCTCCAACGCTGGGCCATAAATAAGTTTTATCACTGGTAGACGAAGCATACATATTGGCTCCGGCTCTAATAAAAATGTAGCTATAATCATCGTTAAATTGTACATAAGGATTAGCTGTAAAAGACTGTCGATTACGATTAAGCCCTTTCTGACTGATTCCATTGAAATTTAAAGACTGCTTATAGCTATAAAACTCAGCATTCATGGGCATTTTAAATTGTAATTTATAATCGTACAATCGGTTTGATAAAATAGCTCTGATAAAATAATTATTAAACTTATCATCTCTTTTGCTACTATGATCAGAATTTAAACCAGCCATTGCCTCCGGGAAAAACATTTGTTGTGTATTTTGCCACAACTCACCTGACAAACTAACATCAACAGAACCCGTATTCCAACAGGGATGATAGGCAATGCTGTATGTAAGCGTTTCTAAATTGTTATCATCCCTGGCCTCCTGAGCTATTAAATATGGATTATCTAAATTTCCTGGGGAAGCACTACGAATGGATTCATCAGGATGGTAAATGCTTTCTATATTTGATCGGGCCTTTTTAGTTGACAATCCATTGGCGTTATCGAAAGAAACAGGTGTTAAATAAGTTGCCGCCAACATACGTGATTGCAATAATCTGTTCTTAAACTGTTCTTCTGTATGAGCATAATTCAAGTTGATTTTTATGCCGTTATTCAGCTTGACATTAAACCTAAGGTTATTTTGAGTCATTTCCTCATTGGGTAATATGCCGCTACTGTGTTGATTTTGATAGGATACATTAGTTTGTACTCCAAAAATGGTTTGGTAACTGGTAATACCTGTTGATCGTACAAAACCGTTTTTAAACAGGTGTTTGGGATCGTAAAATTTTGCGGCCTTACCATTACCGGTTCCTCGTAAAACCAGTGAACCGTTTTTATCGTTGGATGTAGATATGCCATCAAACTCAAGGTTTCGAAGAGCCGGTCCCCATGAAAACATTTCTCCTGTTTCGGGGCCCTGATAGGTAAGCTCACCAAAACTTGGACGCCCCTGCGAGTATGTGGATTGTAACTGAGGTGTACGACCGGGTGTTAGTATCGAAAAATCATTCTCCACAATAATTTTGCCTAACATAAAATCCCTTTGCCTATTGGGATCTGTATAGCGTTGAATTTTACGGATATCTTTTGAAGTACTTACATCAGGTGCAACAATTTGTGTTCTTTGATAACTGTTTAAAACTGAAGAATCGGAAACATATTGCCGGTACTTTTTCATTCGTTTGGCAAAATTAATGGAATCCTGTTTTGTTTTCACCTGCTTTTCGTGTGTAAACCGGGTGCTCTCCTCATTGTTATTGTACGGAATTACTTGTCGTGTTCCTACTGGATTTAATCCCATACGGGTTACAATGGCGCGCTGCGTTTTCATTCCTATAAAACTAAAAACCAGAGTTGAGTTCAGCGGTGCTTTAATGGTATAATTTCCGTAAATATCAGTAACGGTACCTTTATCTGTTCCTTCAATTAAAACTGTTAGTCCCACAATAGGTTCTCCCTCACTATCGGTCATGGTGCCACTAACTAATATTTCATTATTTTGAGCCAGCAGAAGACCATTAACAATAAAAATGAGAAGAAGGCTTAAATTAAGTCGTTTGTTTAAGATTTTATTCATAGGTAAAAATTTAGCTTTTGCATGTTTTATGGGTAGGATGCAAAAACGGAAAGGATTCCATAAAACTTTTTGAAAAAATTTGAATAAAGTTTTATGGAATGTGATTAATGCTTTCAAATTAAAACTTTATAAAATAATTGGGCTTTAGATGGATAGATCGTTGTAATTGTAAACCTTTATCTAAAATCTATTTTCCTATAGCTTTGAACTTATTGCTTCGTGTGTTAAAGTTAAACAAACCCACTTAACTTTAGAGTATGTTTGAAATCTACATTAGAGGCTAAATATTAGCTGAGGTTATTTCTTATCGGTTTCAAAAAAATCAGTTAATTATAATTGTGATTAAAAATTACGGCTATTGGTATGAGGCATGTATTTATTTTGGATTTTATGGGAGGGCAAACCCAAGTAACCGCATTATAGTTTGGTTACTTGAGCTGTTTTTGAAGGTTTTTGGGCAAATTTTAGTTTGAGCGTGACTCATACCTCTTGCCAATATACTTACAAATAGACTGGTAATTTCCTCTAACCTCTCACCGTTTTACCCAATGCTTCCAATAGCTGTGGATTATCATCTAATCCTATCTTTGCTACTGCGTAGAATTCCCTCATCCAGTCTTCCATTTTTGCAAATGCAGCATCTTTTGCTTTCGTAGCGTCTTGCGATTCTCCCTTTTCTTTTAAATATTCCGAACGTGCTGCTTCTAGTGATAGAACCATATTGCTTGCAGCGTTCAAATCATCGGTTGCAATCTTTAATCTGGCTAATTTGCTTTGTATATCAGTATCAGAAGAAGCCACGCTATAAAATTTCTTTGCTGCTTCGAGCCATTTTATGTATGTGCGTGGCATTGCTCCGGAAATGGACAATTTATCAGCCATTAATGAATCGTTACGGAAAACTACTTTTGCTTTCTTTCGATGAAGCCTGAAAGTATCTTCTAATTGTTCTTTTTTACTGGAAAAATCGGCATAGGCTGCAGAAGTTTCATCGTCTTCGGTTTTGTTTAGGTCGTAAGCAGAACGTGTTTCGGTTAATAATGCTTTTCCTTCTCCGATTACTTTTGAATCGTAACCTAAATCAGCCATTATGGCTGCTATTTCGGTTTGGGTTTCGGCATTTTCTAAGGCAATACGGTATTGCTCTAATGTTTCTGCTTCAGAAAATCTTGGTCTTGTTGCCATAAATTAATTTTTAAGGTCTGCCTGTTTGGGTAGACGGGTTAATAAAATTTACAATTTAGTTGCTTCAACAAACAATTGTGTTGCTTCCATTTACAATTGCATTGCCTGGGTTTACATTTAGCTTACGCTGATTATCAATACCCTTTCTTGTTGTTACATCTCCGTTGCTTCACCCCTTATTTCTTCTGCTTCAAACCTTTCTTTTGTTGCTTCTAGGTACTTCTCTATAATTGTGTGTTACAATGCTATTGCTTTGAAATTTAATGAATAGATAGTAAACCTAATTCTTTTAAGAACGCATTATGTTTATTTGTATTGTATATGATGCTTTTTTTATTGCGTTTAGTTTTTCACTGTTTATAGAAAATCTCTCCAATTTTAAATCTGTCAGTTGATAAACTAATTCCTGCTAGTCCAATAAACTCATTGGTATCACGAAGTCTTAATGCCCATGTATATTTATTCTGAGGAGTAATGTGTGGAGCATCAATAAACGGTTTTATTTTAACTCTAGTCTCTTCAGCGTCGTTAGGTAAACCGACAGTATTAATTTCCTCTAAGTTATCCCAAGTTATTTCTGTAAGGTAAATTCTTTCTGATTTGGTTTTCTTAGTTAATGTAGATTATATGATTGTCAACGGATTGTAGTTATGGCTAGTGCTGCTCTTATGTTGATTCACATAGATACTTAATTTTACACAATCACGCAAACCTCCATTGCTTTCCCAAAAGAACAGCGGTATTATCTATGAACTGCTGTTAGTGGCAGTACTTTATTCTGTTGCAAATTTATTCCAAAATTCAATTTTAAATATTAAATTCTCATCCAATTTTTGATAAGCTTCTTTGGCACATTCAAATTTATTCACTAATAAAATTATTGTAACACAATTAATCAGACGTATTTTATTTAAAGATGTAATTGCTGTTGAAATATTAAATGGGTCGTATTTTCCTAATTTACTTTCATTAATTTGAATTATTGAAATAAATTCAGAATGTGCATAGTTGGAGTATAAAGAATAAACTTTTGAGAATAAATTACTTTTTAATTTACTTTCCAAAATTAAATTTGACCAACTAAGGATTCTAGGAAGTCCAAATCTATCTAATTTCCATTCTTGTTTTTTTAAAGTTTTATAAAAGGGACTTTTCCTAATTTCAGTTTTTAGTTTTTCTATTTCTTTTTTCTCTCTATAAAGTTTGTCAGCAAACAATGGATTTAGGTTTTCTGAAAAATTCTGTCTAGTCATAAAACCAGAAATTCTCCAAAGATTATATCTAAAGATTTGCTCGTCTCTACTTAATTCATTGAAGAATAAATATTCTAGTGTTAGAAAGGTTTCTATAATACTTCTAGTTAAAACATATAAAGATGGACGGTCAATCGTTTCTCTTATTTCAGGATGATTCAAAGTCGACAATTCAGAACCCAATGAAAGTTGTAAAGCACTTTTTGAAGCATAAATTAATTTAATAATTAGAGTTTCTATATAAACTTCTCCAGTACCTAATTCTGGTTTTGTTTCATAGATTGATTGCACTATATCTCCATGAGCTTTCAAAATCACATCTAAGCTCTCATATAAAGACTCAAGATTTAAACTATTTGCCTCGTTTAATATCGCTTGTATTTTTTCTTCTTCGTTCATCTTCAAGTATTGCCACCAACAAAACGACATAATCATTGTCTATATCGATCTAGTATGGTGCTGATTTATTTGATCTTTAGAATATTCGAACGAATATACATAATATTATAAAGAGTATAGCAATACTTTCTTAAGTCTAATTTATATCACTGGGCATAAGCATTGCTCAACTCAAACAATGAGTATCAAATTTAATTACAGACTTTATATGTAAAAACCGGAATACAATTCCTTTCATGTTGCAAAAAGAGCCTCAACTTTATAAATTGAAGCTCTTGTATTTTATTAACTAATTGCTTATTGCTCGGTTTGCAAAACCGCACGAACAGCCGAGATGGGTTATTCATATTTCAGTGCATACTGGGAGGGCGAAACTTTCAAGCTATACAGAACTTAAGGCAGTATAAAAGCCTCCCCAAAACAACATACCGGCAATTATTTAATAGCATGTGTTGTGCTTTAGGCTTTTATCTTAAAGTTTATTCTTATTATAAATCTACACTGAAATTTATTTTTGCATTCAGTGCTCTAAAGACTTTTAAGATTGTTTCAAACCTTGCGTCCGTAAGATTATTTTCAATCTTATATATTTGCGCTTTTTTTACTCCAACCAACTCTCCCAACTGAGCTTGGGTTAAATTTCTTTCTTCCCTTATCTTTTTTATTGTCTGTCCTAAAATATCTAAACGTAATTTCTCTTCAAAAGCATCCCGTTTTTCTGATCCTACCTCACCGATATGTTCATCTACCATTTCGTCAAGACTTTTCCTTCTTAATCTATCACTTTTCATTGCCTTTGTTTTTTTGTTCAAAATATTCTTTTCTAATTTTTCTAGTTTTTTATCAAAGTAACCAACCTTTTACTTTAAAAATATATAGTTCGCCCCTACTCTCCCTTATTGTTTTCAGATAATTTTGGTACTAAATATAACGACAATATGTGACTGTAAAAACAAGCTATTAACAGATTAATAATACGTATATCTATTCTCTCTATTTAATAGTTGAAACCAGCCTTAATAACGGGTTCTTTAAATTGACTTTTAGCAGTAAATGAGTTAAATTTAATTAACATTTTTCAATGCCCGGAATTCAATTATCGCTGACTTATACCTCCCATAAACTTCAACTCATACATCTTTACCACTCCCCCAAAAACCATTCAATAAACTATTAAACTTTATGGTATGAAAAGGTTTTTACTTTTATTTTTGTCACTAATCTTTACTTTTCATTTATTTGGAAAAGAGATTACAATTGAACAAGCCCGACAGTTTGCTGAAAACTACTTACGTACTTCATCCAACCCAATTCTAAAAAGCACTTCTAACCTTCAATTAACAGATGCAGGTGATATATTTAACAGAATAGCCTTCAATGCTTCAATTCTAAAAAGTAGCACTACTGATGCCAACAGGGATATTTATATTTTTAATATTGGTGATGATAATGGATTTATTATGATTTCCGGTGACGATGCTGCTATCCCGGTTCTTGCTTATTCTCTTTCAGGTGAAATAAGTGCTGATAAATCTCCTCAAAATGTTTTGAAATGGCTGGAAGGCTATAGACAACAAATTCGTTATATCAAAACAAATGCAATTCAACAAACCGAAAAAATTAAGTCGCAATGGGAAGGTACTGCTTATACCTTGAAATCAACAGAAGTTACCAGTGCTGTTACCCCTCTGTTATCAACCAAGTGGAACCAGGCGCCCCATGTAAATGATATGTGTCCTTACGACAATACCTATCAGGAATTAACCGTAACAGGTTGTCCGGCAACAGCTATGGCACAAATCATGAAATACTGGAACTATCCGAATAAAGGAATTGGTTTTCATACTTACCAGCACAATAAATACGGATCACTCTCTGCAAATTTTGGTAATACCACATACAATTGGGCTGCCATGCCCAACGAGGTAAATAGTGCAAATGAGGCTGTTGCTACACTCATGTATCATTGTGGTGTGGCTGTTGAAATGAATTATAATGTGGCCTCTGAAGGTGGTAGTGGTAGCTATGTTGTTAAAGATCCTTACACTCGCTATTCCGATAATCAAACCTGTCAAAATGCTTTTGTGCAATTTTTTGGTTACTCTCCTGGTATCGAAGGTCTGTTTCGTGAGAGTTATACCGATGAAGTCTGGATCAGTAAATTAAAACAAGAGCTTGATGCAGGCAGACCAATACAATATGCAGGCTATGGTCAGGGCGGACATACTTTTGTATGCGATGGTTACGATGATAACGACTATTTTCATATGAACTGGGGATGGGGAGGTTATTATGATGGTTACTTTTTAATTGATGCCCTTAACCCCGGCGAAGGTGGAATTGGATCAGGCGCCGGAACATATAATGACGGACAGCAAGCTTTAATAGGAATAAAACCAGCTCAGGAACAAGAAGAAGGTGGTAATACTACTGAAGAATACGGATTAACTTTATATGGAGATGTTATAGCTGATTACAATACCATTGGATATGGAGAAGGTTTTACAATCAGTACCTATATTGCAAACGGTGGAACAACTGACTTTACCGGCGATATTTGTGCTGCTATATTTGATGAAAGCAATACGTTTATAGATTTTGTACAGACTTACGAAGGATTTACCATAGAATTCAATTCCTATTATGGATACTCTTTTACATCGCAAGGATCGCTGGAAATGCTTCCGGGAAAATACAATATCTATATTTTCTCTAAAACAGGTAATGGTGACTGGAGTATTATTTCTGAGAGCTATGGATCAAACACGTATACTTATGCTGTACAAATGAGTGTTGGGAATGATCAGGATATTGCACTATATAATCCTATGATTATTAATACAGAGAACATCATAACAAATGAACCATTGGATGTTACTGTTGATATTGGTAACTGGGGTTATGATTTTGATGGAATTGTTGATATTAACTTGTTTAACCTTAATGGAGAACATGAATTAACCATTGATCAGACAGCCACAAGCCTCAGCTATTACACTTATAATACTTTTAACTTTTATACCAGTAATTTAAATGTTGCCCCGGGTACCTATTTATTAGCTGTATTTCATCAACCTTACTATGGCGATTTTATTTTAACCGGTTCAACAGAAGGTGCTCCTAATCCAATAAAAATTATAGTACAGGCAGCCCCTTATGCTGCAGATATCTATGAAATGAATGATGATGTTGACCATTCATACACATTAACGCCATCGTTTACTGATAACTCCAGTAGCATCACAACAACAAATTCAAACTTCCATGTTGGAAGCGATTGGGATTTCTTCTCAATAAATCTTGAAGATGGATACAATTATGATATAGATATAAGACTACATGATGCATACAATAGTGGAGATGGTAATACCTATACCGTGGATGCTTTATTTTTATATTCATTGGATGGAGAAAACTGGACAGGTACCTACGATGACATCATGCCTTCTACAATTTCAACAGCAGGAAACACAACTCTTTACTGCGTTACATCTCCTTATTTCCTTGGCGAAACAGGAACATATCTTCTTGATATTAATATTGACAGATCAAGTACTACTGCTATTGAAACATCTGAAGTAGGTAATGAAATATCTATATCTCCAAATCCATGTTCTAATTATATTGAAGTACTAGGTACGGTTAACATTGATATGTATTCCATTTATGATATAACAGGTAAACTTCAATTGGAAAGCAATGTGGTTAATAATTATATTGATGTTTCTTCTTTATCAAAAGGAATATATTTTATTAATATTAAAACAAGTAACAAAAACTATATTCGAAAATTCATAAAAGAATAATTTAACAAGTACATTGTAATCTTTTAATTATACAGTTAGCAATGAAATATATAATCACAATAGTAATGGCATTATTGTTTTCTATGTGTAATTCAAATAAACAGATTATGCAAAGTAGTAATATGCAAGCTCCATTGATCATTTATAAAACAACAAAAGATTATTCAAATCATATTCCTATTGTTTTAAATGAATCCAGAGATAGAATTGTTTCATATCCTGCTATGACAGATATATATTTCAATGGAGCCTTTGCAAAACCAACCCGTTTAGCCAGCGGCTTTTTACTGGATAATTTTGGTGTGTCGGCCAATAGTGTATATACATCATTTACCTTTGAAGAATATGCTAAACTTGAAAAAGTTCCATCGCTTCAGGAACTCATGGAAAGTGTTATTGATTATAATCCATTCATAGAAATGTATCATTGTGGAAAAAGAGATGATTTTGAAACTACAAATGATATAAATAATATAATCAGGAGCAAGTTTGAAAACTGTAAAAGGATTAGGTAAGCTTCTTAATTGCTAAATGATCCTTATCCTACAAATTTGGATATGTTAAATCCCCTTTGAATCATATCAAAGGGGATTTAACATGAATGCTTATATCATAAAAAATTAGCTTCACACCCTCAGTTTGTACAGATGTTATTCCTTGTTCGTTACCCTTACAATTTCACCAGCTTTTGCGTAATCTTAGTTTGAGCTGTTGAAATTTGCAATAAGTACACTCCACTCGGCAAATCATTTATTGGCCAATCGATAGCATTCTCACCTGCCACTTTATTTTCAGAAACCAAGGTTTTAACTCTGGTTCCATTTTGATTGAACAATACTAATTCTACTTTTGAGGCTACGGGTATATCAAATAAAATATTTACAGTTGAAGTTGCCGGATTTGGATAAAGGCTAAGCGTTGTATTAGCAGCATATTCATTTGATTGAACAGAAAGAGCAGTAGGAATAAGTGCGGGGTATAAATTGTATTTGATACCACCATTACAATCAGCTATTATATAAGCCCCTCTGGTATAATTAACAATAGGCCTGTCGTATATTACACTTCCATAATATTCATCGTTTTTAAATATACTTCCCTGAGCCATCCAGTTGTAATTTTCAATAACTTCGTTGTAAACACCTTCATAAGCATCTTCATACAGGGAGGTTCCTCCTACCCAGAAGCAATCTACATTGCTATATTGATAGGTTCCGAATGTTCCAGAAGCTGAATTACTATTTTTTATCTGCCTTGATTGCACATAAATTCCCTGGTTACTGTTATGCCCTATCTGGGTAAAGTAACTTTCATTAATATTATAAGTAGTAGTTGATTCCATAACAGTTCCAGATGTTTCATTATAAAAATCACCAAGTGCAATGCCATGTTCATTAACCACATTTTTATATCCATCATTTACAATATTCACTGTAAAGGATGTGTTATCAATCGTTGTGGTTCCGGTTATTACCCTGCTCCATTCTATTCTGTCGTTTTGAGGTCCTGTCTGACTTTGAATACGAAGGTTCATTTGTCCGGAAATGTATGACGTGAAATCCATGGCGTGTGATAGCTTAAAGTCTTCCTCATCTCCATTTACAAAACCATCTATTTCAGTAAAAATAAACTCAATAACATCTCCATTGGCATAGTTTAACACCATTTTATCATTGGGACTTGCCGAATAAGTCCATAAATCATAATTTGAAGTATTTTGGGTTAGCGTTCCTGTGGTAGTTGTATAACCAGTAACACCACTGGCATACCATACAGCATCAACTGATAAAGAAATCAGTTCTTCGGATTGTTTTACTAATTCTTCTGGACCAATAAATAATCGTTTCAGAATATCTGATTCTGCTTGAGAAAAACAAAAAACAGAGGTAAATACCATTAAAAGGACAAGTAAAGATCTTTTCATAGATTATCATGATGGTTTATTATAACAGTTCACACGCAGCGCTATAAATAAGAAAGTCTTTATGTATCCATGATACTAAGAATGATCAAATCATAATAAATAGTTTTTGATTAGGCTGATTTCTTGGAAAAAGCAAAAATCACTGCTTGGGGTTAACAGCTCAATAGCAATAGTTATATAGCCTGAAGTAACTTTGTATTACATAAAAATTGTTACCTCGCAATTATTTAAGTTACGATAATTGTGATTTTTTGTCAACCAATAAAGGAAAACTATTCCTGGGGAGGCAGAGGTACATACATACTATCCCGATCAACTACAAAATCAGTTCTGATTCTTGGTATGCTTTTACAAAAATGTATGGAGTCGTTTACAATGTATTCGGTAGTATAGGTTTCATAATATTTAGTTGTACGCCTAACATCTGCTTTAACTACTTCATTAACCTTTTTATTATTTACTATAATTTGAAACTCTCCAAGATCAATAATCTTACATACCATTTCCTGTATATAAAATCCAATATCATATAATGTGTCCTTTGGCGTATTTTCTTCTTGTATATCTATATCATAGTCAATACTAAAATAAGGAAAAGCTAACTGCTTGTACTTTTTCACAAACTCAAGATATTCTTCTGATCGTTTATGTTCTTCAATTAGCCATTCTTCCGGATTTGTATTTTCTTCAAGTTCTTCTTCAATTAAAGCCAGTTCATTATCCCAAGTTTCAATTAACAGCGCTTTAGTGATATAAATATTTCCATAAGGTATTCCAAAACTTATTTCTTTTGTTGGAATATTTTCTGCCTTAATAACAACTATGGTATCTATATGGATTGTGGTATCTATTTTTTGCCCGTATACACAAACAGAAAAGAGAATTCCTTCCAGAATAAACATTATGATCTTAAACATATGGTTGGCTTAAATTACTGTAAGAGGTGCTATATTATTATATACAATTTACTGTTAGAAATATAAAAACTCCCATATAAATTATGAATGCAGTATAGTCAAGGATACTCAACTTTCTACAGTCAAAATAATCATAATAACTCCCTCTCATGGGTGCTACTAATTCCATTTTAGTTATCTTATAATAAATCACGCGTAAAAGTTGCCATAAAATTAAATATACAATAGTGTATTGCAATCCATTTGCTGAATGACCTCCATGTGTACTTAAACTTTCAAATCCTTGCAATTTATTATACAGTACAAGATGAAATATTGAAATAGTAATCCATATTAAATAAATACGAATATTTCTCAATGACTTATAATTAACTATATATAAAAAAAGTGGTGTACCAAATGAATAAGCAATAAGCCATTTTCCTGTACTTTCACTACTAGATTTATAAACACCCTTATAGGCTATAAATACTATTAATAATATATATACTATAATACTGATGACATCATATAAGGAAAATCTTGTAGTTTTAATTCTTCGTCCTTTTATTTCATAGTTATTAAAATTTCTATACATCCTCTCTTATAATTTTTCTTTTACGGCTTTTCTCCAATAGTATATTCCAAAAACAAAAGTTACAATTGCAAACATAATCCCGTTTTCTCCTATCCAATGTTCTGTTCCCTCATTTTTAATGGTTAACTCCGGTAATATTTTTTGAATATACACATTACTTACTGCGTGAAAAATTACTGCCGGCCATAGGCTTTTTGATTTAAAAGTGTAGTAAGTCATAATAAATGACATGGACACAATAACAACATAAAATGTAGCCAATTCTAATAGTACATTATTGCCGTAATAAACGATTAAAGGCCAATGCCAGGTAGCCCAAATAATTCCGCTAAAAAGTGCGACGCCTGTAAATGAAAGTACTTTCCTTAATTCGTAAATAAAAAACCCTCTCCATCCGATCTCTTCTCCTAAGGTTGTTGCTGCCGCTCTTATTACTTCAATAGTTCCTAATAAGAAAATGGCTACGATTATTATCGATGTTGGATTTAATGATCCTATTCCAACCAAACCTAGTTCTTTTGCCCAATTTGTAATGGCTTCTACATTGGCTAAACTTCCAAAACCAAAAATCCAGATCAGTATATAAGTGATGACGCCATATAAAGCAGGAATAAGATATGATATTCGGATATACCTCCAGTCTCCCCAATTCCAGTTTAAGGAAGAAATTGGTCTTTTCTTCAGTTTTAGGGTTATAATGGCAGCTATGGCAGGACACCACATTAAACCACCAATATAAATGCGTGAAGGATATAGATTAACGATTGCATAATGAAATAAGGAACTTAAAACTGTAACTATCAAAAGGAAAATTATAATTGAATTCCATGCTTCTTTGCGCTCCGATAAATTTGCCGGCATATAGCTTTTATGTTTTGTTTGTTTTTGAAAAATGAAAAGGTATTAATTTTTACTCAATCGGAATATAAAAGTCTACAATTGCTTTGCCATCAGGATGATCATTAAAATTATTATGATATATCTCAAAAGGTTCTCTATCTGCTTTTTTATAGCCGTTCTGGTTCATCCACACAAATAAACCGGTCCATGCTTTTTCAAACTCACTTAAGTCAATTTCAAAGCTTCCTACAATAAATTTTCCTGCCTCTATTGTTGTCAACCCTATTTCGCCTTCTGTTTTAACCGGTTTATTTAATAATAAGCATGCGCTCATTCTTACTTTATCGTGCGCTGTTACTTTAAAACTATCATGATAAATGGTAACTGGTTTTGTTTGCTCTGTCATCAACCCTTGAGGCGTTGCCCATTGAATGAGTTTTCCATAAGCCTGCTCAAGGTTTTGTGGTCCCAAACTTGAAACATATGCCAAATCCATTTTTGGCATTTCTTTAATTTCGATTTTAGCATTCATTTGTATCCAAATTTTAAGATGATTAATGATGCAAATATATTTTTCGTAATCAGGATATTCTTGTCCTATCTTGCTTTTAAGTTGACGAATCTTGCTAAACTTGTTTGGGTTTTGCTTTTTAAACTGAGTAGGACTAATTCCATAGTATTTCTTAAAGGTTCGTGAAAACGAGGAAATATCACTAAAATCAAATTTGTGAGCTATTTCTGTTGTTGTTATATTTTTATGTAACAAGTCCAATGCTGATTTTAGTCTTGTTTATTCTGTTTAAAAATTTTCTTCAATTTGAATAGATGCAACGGTTATTCCTTACTTAAACAATAAATATCCATATCAATCTCAGCATTTATATCCGCTAAAATTTTCACTTGTTTTTTTTCAAATGCAAATCCTGGATTACAGCCTGTATAATAATATTGAACAATTATCAATTGAGTTATATCGCTTTTACGACTAATCTCTTTTATCAATTCAAGTCTTGGTTCAATAATATTTTCAAAGAATTCAGTTATTGTTTCGCCAATGAAAGCATTGGTCTTTGTTTTTAGTTCATAGTCCCAATGATTGTATTCCCAAGTTTTTTTAACCTTCCTTTTCCCGACAAAATAATCTTCTCCTTTCCGTGCTATTGAAAGCGGTTTCAATTGTAACCTTTCTGTAATTTCATTTGGATCAAAATCAAAACCAATAAATCTAAGAATCACATGATTTTGATTAACCTCCAAATCATTATCTGAACCTTGTAGTTTTTTATAATCGTCTTTATCAAGTCTTTTTATATTCATTATTTCAATTTTGCAGGATATTTTAAAAATGAACTACCTGTGGTAAATAATAAACAAAGTACGCTTTTGAAAGCTTCATTATCTAACCAACTGTTGAAATGAAAATGTAATGCTTTTTGGCCAGATTACGCACCTCTTTGTGCATTTTTGCATATTTAGTCTGTCGTATTGACTAATTATTAATAACATTGAAGGGTAAATTCATTCCGTTTAGTTTCTTTGTCATAAAATACGTAGATAAGTCCAGAATCGCCCCACATTATATCAGCGTTTTCTTCTGAATCAATCTGAAATAATAAATCCATTGCTTCTCCATCAGGTTTGTTTGGAGTACTTTCACCCTGAACCCATTTGGGGTACCCACCAATCTGACTTTGAAAGTCCAATTCACCGATCAAATCTTCGCAAACCTTTCTATAATTCTCCCACGGTTTATCTTCATTTAAAATGCAGGAAAGCTTATTAGCATTGAAACTATGAACCTCAATCCCTTCCCAATCAGGTAGTGATTCAATTTGTTGGAATGTTAGATCACAATATTTAGATTTTTCAAGTTCTGATGGTCGAGAAATCATTTTTATGTTTTCTTCATCTATAGCATCATAGGTCTTCAACAACCAACCATCAGAGTCTGAATCCCATGTAAATTCCTCAAAGTCATAATAAAATTGAATCAACTTAAGATTATCAGGAAGACCATTGTCTCCAGTATTAAAAACTTGAAAAATAAAATCTAAGTGCTTTCCCTTTTTATTCTTGGGCCATTCTTCATTTCTCTCAAAGTATGGCTGTCCACCAAAATGTGATTTCAATTGAGAATTTTCTGGTTGTATTGAAGGTTTCTGAACAATCAGTTTTGTTGCTTTCTTAATCAATGGTTTGACTAATATAAGTAAATCATTATATGTCGATAAGTTTTCTGTTATCAATTCTGCTCGATACTTATCAAAATGAGATTCAGCTTTTTTCTTTCCTTTTCCTCCAAATAGATTCTTAAATATATTACTCATGATTTATAATTAGCAGTACGTTCTTGACATGTGCCCATAACATAACGTTAAAAACATTGTCTATATCGTTCTTATATGGTACTGTTTTTATTTCTTTTTAAATATCCGAACGAATATACATCATATTTTAAGGAGTAAAGCAGTACATCCTAAATTCTATGTTATTTCAATGGGCATAAGCATTACTCAACTCCAACAACGAGCAAGAAATTTAATTACAGACTTTATATGTAAAAACCGGAATACAATGTCTTTCATAATACAAAAAGAGCCACAACTTTTTAAATTGAAGCTCTTGTATTTTATTTCCTACTTGTTTAGTGCACGGTTTGCAAAAACTAACGAACAGCTCCGATGAGTAATTCATATTTGCGTGCCTACTGGAGTCTTCCTCCATTATTTATAAAACCAATTAATAAATTATGAATTCTATATATTTCTTTAATAATAGGTAATATACAGATTTGCTTTTCTAAACATATGAATTTGAACTCATTCACCACATACGCTCGAAAAACAAAAGTAACATTATCTAATTCTTGTGCGTCAAAAACAACTCTAGATGGGATAAAATTTCCTTTAATTGGTTTAGATAAAAATATATCAAGCTTTTCATCAAAGTGTTCTGCATAATCTCGCACAAAACGATGTTCCAAAGGACTATTTTCACCAACATGAAGAAATTCTCTTAATTTTTCCCCTCGTAGTTTGTGTATTCTATTTCTTGTTCCTTTGTAACGAGCAGGAAATAGATATCTTGAAATTCCAGCTCCCTGATTAATAATATTTTCAGATAAGTCTATTAGTATATTAGGATTTTCCTCAAATAATGTTGGAGTGGTAATTACTTTATCCAAGAGTTCGTAATCCCCAATAGCAGATTTTGTTTTGGTCAATAAACTTTCAATATAGAATACTTCATATGGTGGCCATATTTTCCATTGTTCTTGTTCTTCCTGTAGCTCACGTATCATAATAAATTTTAATTATAATTATTTACTTGGATTCAATTCATTACTTAATTTAACTGATACTATTTCACCAACCCTCAAATACTGCGACTTATTTAACCTTTGCATTTAGGCTAACGGCTAGCTAAAATAGTTATTATTTTAAACACTGATGTTATATAACGGATTTTTATCTTATTATAAATGAATCCAAATACTAGGATTTATTTTTAAGAAGAAATAGGTAAAGAATGAACTATATGTCATTATACAAAAACAGGAGCAGTATTTCCACTGCTCCTGCTGATGATCTCATATTTATAGGCTGATATAAAACGGATCTCTTTTTATGTCGTAATAAAATCTATACTATCTATTCAACCGGAATTTCATAATAGGGAATTGTATTTTCAGGATTCACGGCTATTTGATCTATGACAATACCTGTTTGATTTACGCCAAGTTTTAAAGTATATTTTCCTGCTTCTATATCTGATAATTTGTAATGTACGGCAGTGTAATTTCTCAAAACATTATCTTTCCAGGCATTGCTTCTCCCTTTTGTATTTAACAGGAAGTTTTGCTTTTCAAAAGTACCTACCTGAACAGATAATTGATGATTGAACTCGTTAGAATGTGTTGGCAAACATCTGATTTCTATATCGTAGTTACCGGTTTCAGGTATTTCTATATCATAGCTTACATAAGCCGCTGAATCATCAAATGTATGGTTGTTGAATGGATAAACTGTAATAGCTTGCTTACTATACCCCAGTCCTTCAACCGAAATCCAATGATATGGTGTTGGAGCCACAGCTTTTGTATATGTTGCCGACTGGATAAACTGAGGCTTTACAGTACGCTTTGGAGCTGCAACATCTTTAGTCAATGATTCTGGTTTTAATGGCATTTTAAAGGCTGGTAAATTTCTGGGTTGCATATCCATCATATTCATCCACTTACCATTTGCAAGTTTCTGATTATAATAGTCGGTAATAACCTTAATTTCATTATATGCATCTGTTGATTTTTGATAATATGCATCCTGAGCCTTTTTTGTATCTGCTTCTGCAGCTAATTGATAATACAGAAACTTTTCATTCATTAACGATGCTGCTTTCACCGGATATTCTACCAACTCAAAAAATGCATCTTGCTTCATTTCCGGAATGTATTGTTTTATCTTATCCACCCCCCTCACTATAGCCGTATAACGATCTATCCTTTTTTGCAACTCGTTTCCGTTTGCCCGGGTATTAAATTGCGATAGATAGGTTTGTGTGGTTGGCTCTGTCCTGCTCCATCCCATAAACTCTGGTCTGCGCAAAAAAGCCAAATGGTAATATTCATCCATAATATGACTAATGGCAGAAGCATTTTCTGCTCCAAACTCACGTTTTGCCCATTGGAACATGTGATCCGACAGGTTATTTTCAGTTACAGAATTGATATCCCAGGCCATGTCTAAAAACAACTCCATATTGTACTCTGTTGGCTTAATATCACCAACATTGGCAATCCATATTTTATCTGCTCCGTTTTGATAGGCACGATTCATTTCGTACCATGTTAAAGCCGGTGATGTTGTGCTTAACCACAAGTAATCATGAGGACGCCCCCAATAACTCAAATGGTAATAAACTCCACTTCCACCACTTCTTTTTTGTTCTTCATCATTACTAAACCTGCGGATATAACCATAATTGTCATCGGTCCACATTAAGGTAACATCATCAGGCACTCGGAATCCTTTATTATACAAATCCAACACTTCCTTGTAAGGAATAAATAACTGAGGAACACTATCTTCTGCACTATTAAAGCTATTCGCCATAATTTTACGCTGTGTATCCACAATTTCACCAAGCATTTCTATTTTCTGTTCTGTGGTGGCATTCCCTTCCATTTTACCATCGTGAACACCACGCATTCCAATAGTTGCAATAAAATGATCTTTGCCTGGAATCAGCTCATCAATACGTTCCTGCCAGTATTGCTTTACATTGTTGCTATTGGTAAAATAATTAAAATCACCTCTTTCATCGTGTTTCCACTCATCCACATTATTTCGCATCATAGGTTCTGCATGCGAAGTACTGACCATAATATGATATTTTCGGGCTATTTCCTTGTTTCCCTCAATGGTGTAAAAAGCTTTAGTGCAAGGATGCATGGCTGGCCAAATGGTATTGGCTTTGAGCTTTAACAACAACTGAAATATCTTTTCATAGGTTTTAGGTCCGATATCATTGGTTTCCGGCTCAAATGTTTTTGCTGCCCAGGGATGCAATCCCCAGTCCTCATCATTTAAAAAGATCCCTCTGTATTGTACCGAAGGTGATTGAGTGATGCCTTCTGCAGGTAATTGAAGCGCTAGTTGTTTTTGAGGCGTTGGTTGAACATCGGCCCACCAGATCCAGGGAGAAATCCCTATTCTTTCGGCCATATCGAAAATACCATATACAACACCTCTCACGTCACTTCCAACAATAAATAGCTGGTTATCTATGTTTTTAATTTGAAATTGTTCCCACTTATTTGTAAAATCCTCTGCTTTATAACAACCTGATTTCTGAATTAATGAATCCGAAAACTGTCCTATAATCAAACATGGTTCATTGTTTTTTTGAGTTGGAATTATGCTGGTTTCAACAAGAGTGATTTCACTTCCTGTAATACTTTTCATAGATGCTGCAACATCTTCAATGGCCCATCCAATAAGAGAATCACATTGATTACTTATTACAATCCTCGTTGATTTTGAAGATTCTGACACCACAAACCCCTCTGATTCTTTTTGCGTACAGGATTGAAATATTACCAATAAGGCTAACGCCCAAAAACATAACTGTCTCATAAAATTCACTTTTCCATTTTAAGCAAAGGTAGTTTGTGTACTGTTTGTGTACCTGTATTTCTGTACAAATACATATAATTATCGGGTAACAGATAAATATATTCCAGACCTTCAGTCTGATATGTGAGGGAGGTAATGCCAAGGGGCGGATGCCCCTTGTTATGATATTAAAGGCCTTCAGCCTTATATTTTTCACATTGTTCTTTTGTCTAGGTTCTTTTAACTAAGTACTTTCTACTTTCCAAAACATATCGGATCCCGTAGTAAAATATTATAAAATGATACTTTTGTCAATTAATTTTGAAATTGCATTTATAAGTTCTTTTGATTTAGGTAATAATCTTAATACGGTATCTTCGTCATAATCAAAAAAATCATTATAGTCTCCTTTATGACGTTTTTCAAATAATTCTGAATAATGCTTTCCTAAGTCTCTATCTATTTCTCCGGTCTTAACAAATAACTGACCTAATTTTTGCCTCATACCTGAATGACTTGCAGTCTCAATGCCATTTAAAACTAATAGTGCTCCAACTGCATAAAAACAGGCATAATACATTCTATTTATAGCTGAATTCCAAAATCTATTTTCGATTAATACTTCAACTTCCTTTATGGTATCATGTGCTCTTTGAAGTCTATACTTTGAATAATCCTCTGGTCTGTAATCCATTATATTTGTTGTCTTTCTCTCATTACATTATGATAAAATGGAGTCACACTGTATTTATTATTCCATTCTTCTTCTGTATAAATCATTGGGCTAATTACTTCTCCCGTATCTATTTCTAAATCATATAGTGGATATGTTATTTCTCTTTCTTCTGTATCTGTTATTTTGGACCTTTTCAATAGAATAAGAATGTCCCAATCTGATTCAGGAGTACTTGTTCCGCGTGCTCTTGAACCATATAAGTAGACTTCCGCCTTTGGAGCTTTTTCTTTTACTATCTGCTTAATCTTCTGTTTTATACTTTCATTCTTGTCCATATTTCAAAATTAAGCATTTTCTATATATTATTTTTTCTTACCTAATATTTTTCTATCGAGGATGACAAATGATTATGTTTCAAACCTTCAGCCTGAAATATGAGGGTGGTAAAGCCAAGGGGCGGATGCCCCTTGTTATGATATTAAAGGTCTTCAGCCTTATATTTTTCACATTGTACTTTTGACTTCATTTAGGAGCTTTCGACAAGACACTTCTACCCTGGCACTTTCTGACCGTATTTTGATGGAGCGCAGCCAAACTGAGCTTTGAAACACTTACTAAAATAGAACGGATCTTCAATACCTACCTTCCAGGATACTTCTGACACATTATATTTTCCTTCGAGCAAATATTCCGCAGCCTTTTTCATCCGTTTCACCTTAATCAATTCATTAGGTGAATAGCCTGTTAGTCCTTTAACTTTTTTATAGAAGATCGTCCTTGATAAATTGGCCTTTTCAGTAAAATCAGCAACTGAGAACTCCGGATTACTTAAATTTTCGTCCACAATAGTATTGATCAACTCATAGAATTGCTGATCTTTCTTATCCTCACTTAAAGCCCCTTTTTTCACTTCTATATCCACAGAGAATCGCTTCTTCAACCTTTCGCGCTGTTCAATGAGTGCATACACTCTCGAAAGTAAAAACTTCATGCTAAAAGGCTTCATGATATAAGCATCAGCACCAACCTCTATCCCCTGAAGTTTAATGGTTTCCGATGACATTGCTGTAAGCAAGACAATAGGAATATGACTGGTTTCAAAGTTATCCTTTAATCGGCGGGTAACCTCTAAACCATCCATCTCTGGCATTTTAACATCACAAATAATCAACGATGGATTCAATTCGATGGCTTTTTCTAAACCCTCTTTACCATCCACAGCTACTTCTATGTTAAAGTGATGTTTCAGTTCATCGCTCAAATACTCTCTGATTTCATAGTTATCATCAACTATTAAAACTTTCCAGTTATGCGGCACGTTTGGGCGTTTTACATCCTCTTCGGCATTTACACCACCATCATCTTTCGATACCACAGTAACCTTTTCTGAGTCCACATAACGAGCATCATTATAAATTTCATCGTTAGTTGGTAACTCAACACTAAAGATAGAGCCTCCATCTTCATTTGCCCTGTAGCTTACCTTACCTTTATGTGCTTCTGCAAATTCTTTCACCAACTCCAACCCTACTCCGGTGCCTTCAGACGAAAAATTAATTTGCATAAACCTGCTGAACAGTAATTCCTGCTTGTCTTTTGGTATTCCTATACCCGTATCTTTAACCTCAATAATACAATTTCCACTTTCTTCATCCTTTTCAATACTAAATACAATCGATCCATTTGCAGGGGTATATTTAAAAGCATTAGATAACAGATTAAACAAGATTTTCTCCACCTTATTTCTATCAATATAAAACTCCCAAGCCTCTTTTATTCCTTCAAAATCATAGGTAATTTTCTTTTGAAAAGCGGCTTCTTTAAAAGTATAGTAAGCATCTAACGCAAAAGATCTAATGTCTGTTTTTTCCAGATTCAGTGTCATAACATTATTCTGTAACTTCCTGAACTCAAGGAGCTGATCAATCAACCTTGACATCTGTTGCGTATTCCTACTTAATAAACTCACATTATGCTCTACTTCCTGAGGAAGCTGCTTAAAGCTATTTAATCGCTCAATAGCACCACGAATCAAGGTTAATGGCGTACGGAACTCATGCGAGATATTGGTGAAAAAGCGCAGTTTATAATCCGTTAATTGTTTTTCCATTTTAACAGCAGAATTCAACCGATGTATCTTCACTGTAAATTGAATGACAACTATTGTTAAAATGATAAATATGATAAAGTATAATATGATGGCATAAACCGTTTTCCACAGTGGAGGCTTTACAATAAACTTACAGGTGGTTACCTCATTGCTCCATTGACCATCCGCATTAGCGCCTTTAACCATAAACTCATACTCTCCGGGAGGCATATTTTTATAGGTTGCCCAATTGTTAGTACCCGGCTGACTCCAATACTGATCATAGTTATCCATTTTATACGAATACTTGTTCTGATCAGCATCGGTTAAATCCAGGCAAGCAAAATTGATGGTAAATGTTCGTTGCTCATATTTAAGGGTAACTTCTTTTGCCTTACTTATAGACTCTTTTAAAGGACTGTTTTCCTGATAGGTTTCAATACGCTGATCGAAAATAAAGAAATCAGTTAATACCACAGGAGGCACATCCTCATTCAGCTTAATTTCGCTGGGATCAAAGGCAATCAACCCATCCAATGTTCCCCATAACATAGAACCATCATCACATAGCAAACTCGCATTCTCGCTATAATAATTAGGATAAGTTTTATCTGTAAAACGGTAGGTTGAAAAGGTATTTTCATCTTCATCAATATGAGCCAGTCCATTTTCTGTACTCACCCATATCACACTATCTTTACTCTCTAAAATGGAGGTTACAATATTTGAAGGCAAACCTTGCTCTTTGGTATATTTTTTAAATTGACCTTGCTTGTCGGGACTATCCTTAACAAACACATTTAATCCACCGCCTGCTGTACCTATCCATAACTGTCCTTTACTATCCTGATATAAAGATTTGATATCATTGCTATTCAATCCATCAGAATGACCTGGATTGTAGGTGTAAATGGTGTATAAATTAGGATCTTGAATAAAGTCATCAGGATTAAAACTAATCAATCCAAAATAACTACCTACCCACATCATGCCTTCATCATCCTGCAACAAACATCTCAGGTAACTTAAGTTTCCTTTATCATTAAAGTAATGCTTAAAGGTTACACCTGAATGGGATTCTTGTACTAATTCCAAACCTCCTGAAAAAGAAGCAATCCAGATACGTTTCTTGTTATCTTCAAGAATATCAAAAATGGAATTATTAATTAAGCTTTCGGGTTTACTATCATGATGGACAAAATGATAAATCTGTTTATGACTTTGTCTGTCCAAAACGTAAATTCCACCACCTTTTGTTCCCACCCAGATTCGTCCTTTAGAATCTTCTAAAATAGTATAAGGATTCATTGTTGGATGAACACAAATTTTATTTTCCAGATTCTTATCAAATACATAAAGACCACCATTTTTAGTACCAACCCATATATTATTATTGGAATCTTTATGAATTACCTTTACGTAATTTGTTGTACCTGGCGATTCCGTATCTTCTGGTTTTATCTTTTTATAATTTAATTTGTCTGTGGATACCTTTACAATTCCGGTGTATTCACAACCAATCCAAATATTACCTACCTGATCTTCAGCTATGGATAACAAATAATCTCCTGCCAAACTATTTTCTCCATTTTCATATTTATAGTTAGTTAGCTTTCCTTTATCGGCATCAAAGCGATATAATCCATTTCCATAGGTAGTAATCCAGTAAAAACCTTTCGAATCTTCAAATATATTATAGCGACAATCATCGATAACATTGGCAATCTTAGGCTGAATAAGTTCAAAATTATGATAAGTTTTATGGTCGGGACTTAAATACTCCACATAACCAGACTGATCATAAATCCATATGGCATTTTTTGAATCTCTGATTAAATGAGGAGCTGAGACATACTTATTTTTAAAAAACTTAATATCAGTACTGTATATTCCTTTTTCTATATTATACTTAAGCAAACCGTTTGACCTGGTAGAAATCAACAGATGATTGTCATCGTATGGTATCATATTTATAATAACATCATCTCCTTTATAAATACTTTTAGGTAAAAAAGCGGACTTACTTTTATCGTAAGTATATATAGTTCCGGTATTAGTTATAAAATAAGTTTTGGTATCCTGTTCCACCATTCTGATAAACTCACCCTGATCATCATCCTGAAAGAACTGCTTTATATTACCTTGATGATCAATCTGGTTTAATCCATTACTCGTTAAAATCCAACTGGATGAATCCTGATCTTCATAAATAGAATTAATATGATAGCTGGTTAGTGGATTTGATTGTTTGGAGACTAACATATCAACCTGAGGAAATAAATCTTTTCCTTTGGATATTTTTACACATCCCGATTGATAATTCCATAACCAAATATTTCCTGATGGTGTTTCTAAAAAATTTTGATAGGGCAAGTGTACACGAACATCATTATAATGAAACGGAATGATTTCTTCCAACTGTTTACTATAACAATTAAAGCTGTTATCGTATTTTCTAATCCATAAAAAACCATCCTTATCCTCAAAAATGCTTCGTATTCTTGGATCTGAAATCTGGTTCTCTGCACCCAGGCGAGGTTTATAGTTGATAAAACGTTTCCCGTCGTAGCGCACCAATCCATCTAAAGTTCCTGCCCATAAAAATCCATCACGATCAATATGTATGGTTCTCACTGTATTTTGAGGTAAACCTTCCTGCGTTCCTATCTGCTGAAATAGTAAATTTTCCTGTGCCTCTAATAAAAATGGAAAAACTAATATGTATAAAAAAAATAATCTCCTGATTCCTCTGTTAATCGTGCTCATGCAATACATAAATTGTTTTAAGATCCTGCCAAAAAAAGCTCTTTTGTCCGTACATAATTTGGCACAATAAATATAGTAAAAATAGGCCTTGAGATACCTTGAATAACTAATTTTACAGGTTTATGTATGATTATCCATTATAAAATGTACAATTGCCAACTATAATTGTAATAGAGTAAATTAAATTAGATTATGCGAAAAAATTATGTTTCGATTGCCTTAATGATAGTATTGTTTACTATTGTTTCTTGTGTTGGACCAAAAAAGTCAGAAAAAGCAAGCAGTGAAAAACCGGGTACAGGTTATTTGTTCAGTTATTTTAATAATAACGGAAAGGATGGACTTCACCTGGCATACAGTATGGATGGATTAAAGTGGGAAGCTTTAAATAACGACATGTCATTACTAAAACCTGTTGTAGGAAAAGATTCTTTAATGCGCGACCCAAGTGTTGCTCAGGGTAAAGATGGCACATTTCATATGGTATGGACAACCAGTTGGTGGGATCATGGAATTGGCTATGCTTCATCAAAGGATTTAATCCACTGGAGTGAGCAAAAATTCCTTCCGGTAATGAAGCATTTAGAAAGCACTAAAAATACCTGGGCTCCTGAAGTTTATTATGACAAGAAAGATGATTTATTCTACATCATTTGGGCTTCTACAGTTCCTGAATTATTTGAAGAAATAGAAACTTCGAAAAGTGAAAAAGGATTGAATCACAGATTGTACTATACCACAACCAAAGATTTTGAGACCTTTGCTCCTACTGAGTTATTTTTTGAACCAGGGTTTAGTGTAATTGATGGTGCCATCATCAAAACAGATTCAGCTTATATGATGGTCATTAAAAATGAAATGTCGGCTCCTGCACAGAAAAACCTGAGAACTACATTTACAAGCGATTTAAAATCAGGATTCCCAACTGAAGTATCTGAAAGTATTTCTGGCAATTCTTGGGCAGAAGGTCCTACCCCTTTAAAAGTTGGAAGATACATTTACATCTACTTTGATAAATATCGTGATAAAAAATACGGAGCCATCAGAACATTGGATGGCAAAAACTGGGAAGACATTTCAGATTCCATCAGTGTTCCTAAAGGAATTCGCCATGGTACTGCATTTCCTGTAAGTACCTCAATCATAGAAAATCTACAACAACTAAAATAAAATCTATAAATCTAAATCTATGAAAAGATTAGCCTTTAAAATGTATATGAACGAAGGTCAGAAAGAAGCATACAAAAAACGACATAATGAAATTTGGCCTGAATTAAAAAAACTATTAAAAGATGCCGGAGTGAGCGAATACTCCATCTTTTTAGACGAGGAAACAAACATTCTATTTGCTTTTCAAAAAGTAAGTGGAGATGGAGGTTCTCAAGACTTAGGACAAACAGAAATAGTACAAAAGTGGTGGAAGTTTATGGCTGATATCATGAAAACAAACCCGGATAATTCACCAGTTTCAATTGAACTAGAGGAACTATTTTATATGGAATAGTGTTTTAGATTTTTTTCATTTAGCATTTTGAGTGTAAGAGGTTGTCTTTTCATAGGGGCAACCTTTTATTTTTACATAATTTAAAATTGAAACCATATAATTCGTTAAATTTGCATTCAATTTTAATACAAACAAATGAATATTACTTTACAACCCATACAAGCAGATGATTTAGCTTTTATTTGCGATGTATATAACTATTATATAAAAAATTCAACTGCAACTTTTCACACCGAACATGTTGGTATTGAAGAGATAAAAACCATCGTTCCATACAACCATCATAAATACGAAACCTTTATTATAAAAAACAAAGAGGGTAAAAACTGTGGTTATGCTTACCTTGGATATTATAAACCACGCCAGGCCTACGACAGAACTGCTGAAGTAACCATTTATCTTAAACCTGAATTGAGTGGTAAAGGTTATGGTAAAGAAGCATTGGATTTAATTGAAACGATTGCTAAAACCAAAGATATAAAAGTGCTGTTAGGTGTTATTACTGCAGAAAATGAAGCGAGTGTTCGTGTGTTTGAGAAATGTGAATACGAAAAGTGTGCTCACTTTAAACAAGTAGGTGAAAAATTTGGCAAGATACTGGATGTTGTTATTTATGAAAAAATACTAGAAGCCGTATAGTTTATAAATTATAAATATGCGATAGTAAAATTTTAACC
The DNA here is from genome assembly GCF_026013605.1 of Plebeiibacterium sediminum. Classification (GTDB taxonomy): domain Bacteria; phylum Bacteroidota; class Bacteroidia; order Bacteroidales; family Marinilabiliaceae; genus Saccharicrinis; species Saccharicrinis sediminus. The sequence continues at coordinate 36,524 of NZ_JAPDPJ010000028.1, read as the reverse complement.
CCTAATCCTATTAAAACAACTCCACCAAAAACATCAATTCCCACATTGATTTTATTACCTATTTTTCTACCAATAACAACGCCTGATGTTGAAAACATAAAGGTTAGCACTCCAATAATTACCATTGCCAGGTATATATTAATTTCAATAATACCAAAACCAATTCCCACAACTAATGCATCTATACTAGTAGCTATAGCCATACCTATTAATAACAAATTATTAGACGGGTTAAATGAACTGCAATTTTCCTCTGTTTCTGTTATTCCTTCATAAATTAATTTAAAACCGATCAGGAATAATAGAAAAAAGGCAATCCAATGGTCATAATCTTCAATTGCTGATTTAAAACTACTACCTATCAACCAACCTACATATGGCATTACTCCCTGAAAAACAGCCATAAAAACAGCAACCTTAAAAATATGTTTCGTTTTTATTCGTTTACAACAAGCTCCTGTAGTTATACTTGCTGCCAAGCTATCTATTGACAAGCCTATTCCAATAAGTATGAGTGATAGAATATTCATTATTATTTTTTTGGTGGCGCAAAAATACAAAAATATTTATCCCTCAATAATTAATTTAGCTTAGATACAATCTAAAAAGGAGAAACAGAACGAATATATACCTAAAAACAATTCATGATCACAGAAACACATTCAACATCCCCTTCCTGCAATAAATCAACACCTTAAAATAAATAATTTTACCACGATAGAAATGCATTAAATTTCAACTAATTCATAAAATTATCAATCAGATGTTGAGGTATAGGAATTGGCCTGTTACTGGCTTCATTAATCATAACCACTTTCGTATCTCCTACTGCATATATTAAACCTGTATCTTCATTTTTAAATGTGTACTCCACATTAAATTGAACTGCTCGTCTAACTGTAAATACAATTTCGCAGATGACATGATCACCTAAACGCATCGGATTTTTATACTTACATGAAGTTTCTGAAATAACAAAAGTCTTTCCCTCCTTTTTGCACTTTAAAAAGTCATCCATTAATAATTCCGTTCTGGCATTTTCCATATAGGTGAAGTAAACAGAATTATTTACATGCATATTCATATCAATATCAAAAAACCGAATATTTACAGGCTGTATAAATTTCTTCATGTGTTTAAAATTATAAACTATAGAAAAATGAAACATTCAAATTTCGAAACCAAAAATAATAGAAAATAAATATCATTGTCATTGAATTTTGTGTGCAATAGCTTATTCTCGTATCTTCGCACCATAATTAATAAAATTTTATATGAAGCATAAATCAGGATTTGTAAATATTGTTGGAAACCCGAACGTTGGAAAGTCAACATTAACCAATAAACTAGTTGGAGAAAAGTTATCTATAATTACTTCAAAAGCACAAACTACAAGACACAGAATTCTTGGAATTGTAAATGAAGAGGATTATCAGATTGTATTTTCTGACACTCCTGGCGTTCTGAAACCTAACTATAAGTTGCAGGAATCTATGCTTAGATTCTCTAAAACTGCGTTACAAGATGCTGACATAATTATTTATATGACTGATGTTGTTGAAAAAATTGACAAGAACAGTGATTTTTTAAACAGCGTAAAAAAAACAATGTCTCCGGTAATTTTGGTTATTAACAAAATCGATGAATCAAATCCTGAACAACTTGATGATTTAGTATCCATATGGAAGGAAGAATTACCCAATGCTGAGATCTTCCCTATGTCGGCATTACATGGATTTAATACAGATAACCTTTTAAAAAGAATTAAAGAGCTATTACCCGAAGGAGAGCCTTATTACGATAAAGAAGCTTTAACAGATAAACCTACAAGATTCTTCGTTTCTGAAATCATTCGTGAAAAGATATTACTTTATTATCAAAAAGAAATTCCGTACTCAGTTGAAGTTGAGATTGAAGAATTTAAGGAAGCTGAAGATCAGGTTAATATCAGAGCCATTATCCACGTTGCCAGAGAGTCTCAAAAAGGAATTATTATCGGACATAAAGGAAGCGCTTTGAAAAAAACGGGCACTGAAGCCAGAAAAGATATGGAGAAATTTCTGGATAAAAAGGTATTCTTACAGCTTTATGTAAAAGTTAACAAAGACTGGAGAGATAAGGACAAAACACTTCGAAACTTTGGCTACGATCAGAAATAACAACAATTTTTGATCCTAAAAGAAGTTAAACTATCTGTCTAATTTGTAAAAACTTAGTGAATTTATTCAGCTTTATTATATAGTGCTAAATTAATCATTATCTTTGCACGCTTTTTAATTAAGATAAATACACAAAACCAACATATAAAATGGGAAATATAGCAGCCATAGTAGGAAGACCAAATGTAGGTAAATCAACACTTTTCAATAGGTTGACTGAAACTCGTACTGCCATTGTGAATGAGGAAAGTGGCGTAACTCGCGACAGAATTTATGGTAAATGTGTTTGGAACGGATTAGAATTTTCAGTTGTTGACACAGGTGGTTATGCTGTTGGTTCGGATGATATATTTGAAGAAGAAATCCGTAAGCAAGTACTTATTGCAATTGACGAAGCTGATGTTATTCTTTTTATGCTTGATGTAACTACCGGAATCACTGATTACGATGAAATGGTTGCAGATATATTAAGAAGAAGCAACAAAAAAGTTTTGATGGTAGCCAATAAAGTTGATAATGCCGATAGAATTACTGAAGCCAGTTACTTTTATGCTTTGGGTCTTGAAGAACTTTTTACAGTTTCATCTATTAACGGATCTGGAACAGGAGAGCTACTTGACAGACTTATTGAAGTATTTCCAAGTACAGAGAACGTTGAAGAATTAGATATTCCAAGATTTGCAATTGTAGGTAGACCAAATGCCGGTAAATCTTCTATTGTAAATGCTTTTATTGGTGAAGATAGAAATATTGTTACTCCAATCTCAGGTACAACCAGAGATTCGATATATACAAGATACAATAAATATGGTCACGACTTTTATTTAGTTGATACAGCAGGTGTTCGTAAGAAGTCAAAAGTAAATGAAGATCTTGAGTTTTATAGTGTAATGCGAGCCATCAGAGCTATTGAAAATTCAGATGTTTGTTTATTGATGATTGATGCAACCAGAGGTGTTGAAAGTCAGGATCAAAAAATATTTCAGTTAATACAGCGAAATAAAAAGGGAGTTGTTATACTTATCAACAAATGGGATTTGATTGAAAAAGACACAATGACCATGAAGAGATATGAGGATGAGGTAAGATCTAAATTTGCACCTTTTGTCGATTTCCCTATTATCTTTACTTCTGTATTAACAAAACAACGTATTCATAAGGCGCTTGAAATGGCCGTTACGGTTTATGAAAATAAAACCCGTAAAATACCTACTTCAAAGCTGAATGAAGCCATGCAGCAAATTGTGCATGACAACCCACCACCATCAACAAAAGGTAAGTACATTAAAATTAAGTACATTATGCAGTTGCCAACCAACACTCCTGCATTTGCGTTTTTCTGTAATTTACCACAGTATGTTAGGGAGCCTTACAAACGTTTCTTAGAAAATAAACTAAGGAAAATGTGGGATTTCTCAGGAGTTCCTATTCAAATTTTTATGCGTAAAAAATAAAATAATCATATATTTAAATGATTTCAAAGGATTAGTGTTGACTAATCCTTTTTTTATTTTCCTTTTGTTATTTGGAAGTAGTTTAAATAAAAATTATTTTTGAGAAAAAATTAGAACTATGCTCATTACAGCTGATATGAAAATGGCCGATTTGATCCACTTGGATTTTCAATTATTGGCAGTTATTCAAAGAATAGGGATTAATTTAGGTTTTAGAGAAAAAACAATTGATGAAGTGTGTAAAGAGAATGATGTTGATACTGATTTCTTTATACAGATCGCCAGATCTTTTCATGATAAAGATTACTTCCCAAAAGAAAAGTTTTTCACATTTAAAGCAGAATGGCTTATTCATTTTTTACGCCGTACACATCAATGTATTTTAGAGTATAAAATACCAGAGATTGAAGAAAAAATTAAACTCATGGTTGAAGATTTAAAAGAAACAACCAGAAATTATGAGCTGATAAAGAATTTTTTCACTGAATACATCAGAGAGCTTCGTGTACATATGGAGCTAGAAGAAACTCAGGTATTTCCTTATGTTCTGGCACTTTCAGAATGTATAGAATCAAAAACTAAAACAGAAGGATTTGAAAAGTATTTTAACGAATATAACATTCAAAGATACCTTGAGGACCATAATGACATTGAAGAAAAGGTTTTTGACCTGAAAAATATTTTAATCAAATATCTGCCACCACCAACAGATAGCTGCAAATACAATTCCTTATTGTTTGAAATTTTCAAACTGGAAAAAGACCTGCAAGATCATTCCAAACTGGAAGACAAGGTTCTTATTCCTAAGGTGAAATTAATGGAAAACGAATTAGAAAACCTTTAAATTTATAAAAATGGTAAGGATTTTAGTTGCAGAGCCATCATACCTGGTAAGAAAAGGACTATCTACTATTTTAAATGAGTTAAAAACGGTAACTCAAATAGAAGAAATATCCAGCGCTGATGAAATCAGGGAGGCTTTGACTTCAATAATACCCAATATGATTATAATAAATACTACAATAAGTAGTATGCCACAAGTTGAAGAAGATATACGTAAACATACTCCGGATGCTGCAGTAATATCAATATTTAATACCCCCATTCCCAAAAACACAAACGAAAAAACGTTGTCTGTTTTTGATGATAAGTCGGTATTAATCAATAAACTTCGAAGTCAGGTAAAAAGCGTACAACAGACTTATATTCAACAAGAAAACTCTGAAGAATTAAGTGAACGCGAAAGAGAAGTTTTACAAAAAATTGCACTTGGAAAAACCAACAAAGAGGTAGCTAATGAATTATTTATCAGTACACATACTGTAATTTCTCACAGAAAAAATATTACAAGAAAGCTTGGAATCAAAACAGTTTCAGGATTAACCGTATATGCCATATTAAATCAAATCATTAGTATGGAGGATATTTCGTAGCTATTCATCATAGCGAGGAAATTCAACAAAAAACGAAGTTCCTTTATCCAACTGTGTTTTAAACCAAATCTTACCTTTACTATTTACCACAATATTTTTTACAATAGCCAAACCAAGCCCCATACCACCACTCTTGGTTGTAAAGTTTGGTGAAAACAATTTTCCTTGTATTTCTTCATCAATCCCTAAACCATTATCGGTTATTTTAATAACAATACGATCGTTTTCACTTTGAATATCTACGGTTATTATTCCTTTTCTTTTCGAAGGAATAGACTGAATCGCATTTTTTAATAGGTTATTAAAAACACTATTCATTTGCTCAGGATCAGCAAATATCCAATACCTTTCTATATTATTTTGATTTACATTTATTTCTAAGTTACTCGATTTATCAAATAAGGACACGCATTGCAACAGCACCTCAACCACATCAATTCTTTTTCGTTTGGCAATAGGCATTTTTGCAAAATTTGAAAATTCTGATGCTATGGATGATAAATTATCAATCTGATCTATCAAGGTAGCTGAAACTTTTTTCAATTTTCCATCAAAATCACTGGCTTTATCTTTATTGGCCCTTTCAAGATATTGAATACTCAACTTCATAGGGGTTAATGGATTTTTGATTTCATGTGCAATTTGTCGAGCCATTTCACGCCAGGCCATTTCCCGTTCTGATTTAGCGAGCTTTTCAGCACTTTCCGAGAGCTCATCAACCATCCGGTTGTATTCAATAACCAACTGGCCAATTTCATCTCTGCCTTTATATTCTATCTTCTCGTTTCTTTTATCTAAACTTAAATTTCCCATTTTAGACTGAATCACTTTCAGTGGATGGGTAATTTTGCGGGAAACAACAACAGTTAGTCCAATTACAATAATCAGGAAAATCAAATAAAAATTTACGATTCCCATTACAAGAGAAGAGATTTCGTCTCTCAATTCACTGGTTCCTACAAAATAAGGCATGTTTAAATAAGCCAACACCTTATTATCCTCATTAATAAAAGGTACATAAACCGAAAGATAACGCAAACTACCGATGGCTTCCTCATGTATAAACTCTATTTCTCCCTTCCTATTCAGTTCTATATATCCCCTGCTGTTCATTAAATGACCATATAATCCTTTATCAAACAGCTCTGGTCGTGAAGTTGCAATTAATCTTCCATCTGTTCCATACATATTCAAATCGGTATAAAACACACTCGAAAACTTCTTTAACAGATATTCCAGATACTCTTCCATATCAGGAGTCAGTTCATCTTCACTACCAATTTTATGTTCCAACTCCATCAATACAGATCGAATCTTTTCTGACAAAATCTGATTATTCTTAACCTCGAAACGCCTTATGGTTTGCCATACCGATCCACTGGCTATTATCAACAGCAATGCCATCATCAATCCAATAAAAGCAATTTGAATACGTTCCTGAACTGTAAAATCATACATTAATCTACCTCTCCGTAATCGAGTAAGGAGAATAAGGAATGATCCGAAAATAAAGAATGCGACAAACAGTATGGAGAATGCAATCAAAATCATGGAAAAATTAACGATCGGTAGCGATAAAACCACACAAACATTTTCCTGCGGCTGATAAACTAAATGTGAAAAATCAGCTGCTTTAAAAAATCTAAAGTTCTTTACTTTAGTGGTTAGTCGGCTTAGTTGAATTGGATAAGCAAACTCACCTACTTGCTTTGCTAACTGTCCATCAATATACTTAGCATAAGAATAATTGGTTAATGGTTCTTTTAGTTTACTCTCTCTTTCTGAAAGTAGTAATTCCGGATACCCTGGTCCTTCAAAAAATGGTTTGGAAACCATCTCTAAATATAAACAGGTTTCCTTAACTGGATCTCCCTCGTTAAACTCAAAGACTCCAAAATAAGTCACCAGACCAGCCTGGTTTTTCAAAAAGTGAAAATGCTTACTACCCAATACCCATGAACCATCCTTTTGAAGCATATTGTCAAAATACTCATAACAGTTATACTTCTGATTTTCACTATCAATAAATACATCTCCTCCTGGCCAGCAAGGAATAACCTGAAGTTCATATCGCTCCAGATAACCTTGAAAATAGTTCATCCTAAGATATTTTGTGATACCTTCAATATCTAAATCCTTTTTAAGTATTTCCTCTTTTATAATTGAATCAGTACTTAGGGCATCTTCTAACTCTTTCAGTAATAACTCCGACAGAGGATCTTCCTCCTGAGAAAGACGAAACGAAAGGTTTTCAATAAGTAACTTACGTTCTTCACGTTCTTTATTGTAGTTGTGAAAATAAAATGAATAAACTGAGAAAACAGAAAATACGGCAACAAACCATACAAATGTTGAATAGGCATGATAACTCTTTCGCCGGGTAACCCATATAAGCATATTGGCGACCACCAAAAACATAAAGGAATAAACCCAAAATATGGTACTAAAACTGTATAATGCCAATACTATTGCTACAATAAATACGATTACGGATAGTGTATTTTTGCTTACCTGTTTAAGAAAAACAATAAACACTTTTTCCATTACTAAAACTGCAGACAATAACAATAAACTAATGATAAAAAAGCGTACAATATCTAAGAAATGAATATCGGAAACTTTAAATAAGATGGGCGCAGATAAAGAGTTAGAAACTAATATTTTAACAATATAGTTTTGCATGTGCCAGAAGCCAAAAATAGCAGCTATAGCTCCTGCAATTATTAAATTTCGGTAAAACTTCTTTTGGTTCAGTTTTAATAAATATCCTGGAAATAATACATATTTATAGAATATAAAGGCTTCAGAAAAAACAAGGATAGCAAATAACAAAACACTACCCAAATTTGGAAATAGCTCAGTAGCACCAAAATATACCGGAGAAAACAGGTAGGTATCAAATAAAAAATGTGGAACTTGAAAATGAATATGTATCCAATAGAATACAGCACTTATTATAATCGTAGCAAGAAAAAACAAACGACTGTATAAACTTTCTTTTTGAAGTTTAATTAAAACAATACATACCTGAATATAAAGAATAATACTTAATAAAAGGAAAACAATACCCCAGTTAGCATACGTAGGATTCGACTGGTCACAATCCTGAGCTGTAAATAAATAGTTTCCATCAATATCGTAAACCTTTTCACCTTTTGCATCCGGATAAACACTAATCTTTTTACAAAAAGCTACAGGAATATCAATGGCAAACTCTTCTTTTAAAAACTCATTGTTATAGGAATATTCAGTCTTTATGGCCACCAGACAAAAAACATCCCATTGTTTATATTTTTTTTGTTTAATTAAGTACCACGTATTGGCCAGTTGAGCCACCTTATTTTTTAATATAGAAACATCTTCATTCCTAAAAGGCAATACCTGATTGGTCCAGCAACAAAGTGAATCATTTTTATAAACTAAAATCTCAATCCCTTTGGGTTTGGAAGCCATTGTTGTATCCACAGCTTTCCACTCATCGCCTTCAATTAAATATGATTTAAATTGTTTTACATATTGCTCAGACTCCACAACCTGTTGCTGCAATATATTCTGAAATCGTAATGAACTGAACGAATTATTGTTGTAATTATAATAAGCCCACGAAAAAAGCATTGTAACAACAATAGTTACAACCAATAACAGCACCTGCCATGTTGAAACAAAACGTAATAAACGATTTCGCATATTTAAATTTTTCTAATCATGATGATATGGTTGGTTCTTCAAAATAGTCATTGCCCTGTACAATTGCTCTGTAAAGATTAATCGAACCATTTGATGAGAAAAAGTCATTTTTGACAAAGATACTTTTCCGTTACTTCGTGCGTATACCTCATCTGAAAATCCATACGGACCTCCAACCACAAACACTAAACGTTTAAGCCCTCTCAACAATTTTTGTTCCATAAACCCGGCAAATCCGCGACTCGACATTAATTTACCTCCTTCATCCAATAAAATCACCTCATCTCCAGGCTGAAACTGCTGCATAATTAATTCACCCTCTTTTTCCTTCTGCTGACTTTCTGATAGATTCTTAGTGTTTTTAATATCTTGAATAATCTTAATTTCAAAAGGAATATAATGCTTCAATCTATCCACATATTTGGCGATTCCTGTCTCTAAATATTTCTCGTCAGTTTTTCCTATTAAAACTAAAACAACTTTCATTTCCTTATTTATTTTTTCCAGATGATCCTTTCTCTTTACAATAAGTGTTTATCCACCATATAGAATAACAATCATCTATTTTATAACATCCTCTTTATTTAATAAATAGCAAAAATATAAAATTATAGAACCAATTACAGATACCTCCGTATAAAATGCATTAGAGGGGGATTTTCATTATAAATACACAAATTCATATCAAATTAATGGTTTGGTATTTGTATTACTATTATTTTTGTTTCACCAAAAAACGTAAAATGAAAAGTTCAGGAACTACAACACATTTGGGACTTTTAATAATAATCTTATTATTTGGAGTGATTACTGATTCCAGTGGGCAACTTCCGGATTCTATTATTAAAGCAACCCAAGATGCCAATGCTAAGGAACTATCAAATTACTTTAACGGAAAAATTGAACTGGTATTACCGCAAAAATCAGGAGTTTTCAGTGAATCGCAAGCCAAACTTGTACTGGATGACTTTTTTAAACACAATCCCATAAAGAGTTTTAAAATCATTCATCAGGGGAAACGTGAAAATTCTGCTTTTGCTATCGGTAAATACCAAAGTACAAACAGTGTTTATAGATTTTATTTCTTAACCAAAAACAAGGAAGATAAAACCTATATACATCAATTAAGAATAGAAAAAGAAGATGATTAACGAAACTACACTTAATGCCATTATTGATAATGCTATTCGTGAAGATGTAGGTGATGGCGACCATTCCTCTCAATCATGCATTCCGGAAACTGCAATTGGAAAAGCTCAACTTTTAGTTAAAGAAGATGGAATTATTGCAGGAGTAGAAATTGCAAAAAAAGTTTTTAAAAAGTTTGACCCGGAAATAAAAATTGAATCTTTTATTAACGATGGTGCTGAAGTAAAGGTTGGAGATATTGTTTTTATCGTAGAAGGAAGAACACTTGATTTACTTAAAGCTGAACGTTTGGTATTAAACATTATGCAGCGCATGAGTGGAATTGCCACAAACACTAATGTTTATATTAAAAAACTGGAAGGCCTGCACACAAAAGTACTGGATACCAGAAAAACCACTCCAGGATTACGTGAAATTGAAAAACTGGCAGTTAAAATTGGCGGTGGCGTAAATCATAGAATTGGCTTATACGATATGATTATGCTAAAAGACAATCATATTGACTTTGCCGGAGGAATTGAAAAGGCTGTAAATTCTGTTCACAAATACCTTAAAGAAAAAAATAAAGACTTAAAAATTGAAGTTGAAGTCCGTGACTTTGATGAATTAAACGAAGTACTTAAAGTTGGAGGTATTCACAGAATCATGTTAGATAACTTCACTCCTGCTGACACAAAAAAAGCAGTAGATTTAATAGCAGGTAAGTACGAAACAGAATCTTCTGGTGGCATTACTTTAGATACACTTAGAGATTATGCGGAATGTGGCGTAGATTATATTTCGGTAGGAGCACTTACCCACCATATTAAAAGTATGGATTTAAGCTTAAAAGCGATATAAAAACTAAAGTAAAACATGCAATAAAAGTTGGTTAATCATTTAGCCAACTTTTATTTTTTATAGCTACCATAATTCATTTTAAGTTTGATTGCAGATAAATAGTTTTTTCTGTGGATTATTAAATCTTTATTTCTTAATTTTAATATAAAGCATTTACCTCACTCTTAAAACGACAGTAAAATGAAGAATGGCTCAATACAATTAATGGACATCGAGTTGGAACATATTTTATGGAAAAAGAGACTTGATTTGTTTGTTAGCGAAGTGAATTTGATGATTTCTCATAATCAAAAACTTCCTGAAGAAAGAAAAAAAGATGCGCTTAACTCCATTGAACTTCTGGCTTTAGAAGAACATAAAGACAATTTGATTAAACTTAAAAGCAGAATAGATATTAAAGAACAGGAACTTAAGTTTTATAATAAGGATTTTCCAATCACCGAAGATCATGAGTATCTCAAAGACCATCTTGAACTAAGACAAAAGAACCATCAGCTTTTAGATATTCATCTTGACAGAATAAGAGATATTATTAAGGAAATAGGTGTTTAACCCTTTCAATACCTAAATAAAATGTATATTTTGCATCATTATTTAATTATAGTGATGGCTTATACTTTGCGTATTAAAGCTACATCTAATCTTATAACAACTTTAATAGATGAATACAAGAATATTTGCGATAATATGCTTATTATCAATTGTTTTTTTTCAATGTACCAACCAACCTGCTCAAAAACGAATCGTTGCGTTTTATAATCTCGAAAATTTATTTGATACCATAAATGATCCAAACATCAGAGATGGAGAATTTACACCTGATGGTTCTAAAAATTGGGATACTGAAAAATACAATACCAAGATTAATAACATGAGTCAGGTTATTGCAAAACTTGGTGAAGATCAAAGCTTAATCGCTCCTGATATTATTGGTGTATGTGAGGTAGAAAACAAAAAGGTACTTGAAGATTTAATATCAAGTACGAACCTTAGTAAATTCAATTATCAGATTGTACATCAGGATTCTCCGGATAAAAGGGGTATTGATGTGGCACTTTTATACAAAGCTGAATCATTTCAGGTGATTGACAAGAAGTATTTCCCTTTATTAATTCATGATATAGATTCAGGTAACAGAATTTTTACCCGTGATCAATTATTGGTAAAAGGAATACTAAACTCCGATACTTTAAATATTATTGTTAATCACTGGCCCAGCAGATATGGAGGAACTGAAAGAAGTATTCCTTTAAGAAAAGCAGCTGCTGAGCTTAACAGACACATTATTGATTCATTACTGAATCAGAACATCCATTCTAAAATCATTACAATGGGGGATCTTAATGACAATCCAACAGATGTATCTGTTACAAAATATCTTTTAAAAGAAGATGAAAATCTAGCTCAGCCATTTAAGCTACACAACACCATGGCAGATATTTATAAATCAGGTAAAGGAACTTTATATTACAAAGGAGAATGGGATTTATTTGATCAGATCATTGTTTCTGATCCATTAATTCAAAGTACTTCTGGATTATCATTAGATACTGCAGTTGTGTTTAACAAACCATTTTTATTTCAGCAAGATGGGAAATACAAGGGATATTTATTAAGAACTTTTGGTGGAAGAACTTATTTAAAAGGTTACAGCGACCATTTACCTGTATACATCGTTTTAAAATAGCAGTGTAAATCTACGATTTGGAGCTTTTTAATGCTAATTATTATATTTGCCACAAACATAAGATATGGCGAGAGGAAATAAAAAACAAAAATTAGGTGGGTCAGCAGGTCAAAACAGAAAGAACTCTGATGACTTTCTGGCTCTAAACATTAAAAAGCCCAATATCAAAGAAACAGCTTCCGGTCTTCAATACGAAATTATAAAAGAAGGTGAAGGCGATTCTCCGGATGAAAACAGCATTGTGATTGTACATCAACGCGCTATGCTTTTAGGTGGTAAAGTATTAGATGACACCTATAAAGAAAATTCAACCATGGAGTTTAAACTGAATGAAACCATTGAAGGTTATCAGGAAGGCTTAATGATGATGAAACCAGGTGCCCGCTATAAGTTTTTTGTACCTCCTGAATTAGGCTGGGGTAAAAAAGGTTCTGGTGGTAGAATTGGTCCTTACGCTGTGGTTATTTTTGATGTAAATCTGGTTGAATTCTATTGATGTGAATTCAACTTTTACATGTCAGATTCTCAATACAAACCTTGCTCTAATATGTTTCTACAACCTTTTCCATTAGAGTCTGTATTTTATTGCATTCAATCATAAGTTTGTCGTTTTCATAGAAACTATATAGATTGTCACCATTTGAGACAACATTAATCTTATATTCACAGCTATCCGATACAGGATTATAGCCCAATCGATAAAGAGCTCTTCCAACCCATTTTGAGGCCACACTATCCCCCTCTAAAGCAACCGGCTTACTATTAATTCTGTGATACTTAAACGAACCTGAATTATTATCAAACACCACTCCTTCCCGCTCGAAAAAAGTTTTAAAATCATTTGACAAAATAAGATCTTCAGGAATTCCAACTTTTAATTCTTTACCCTGAGCTAACAACCAAATTTTATCTGCTATTTGAAGTGCCATTTCCAAATCATGCGTAGACAATAAAATACCTCTCTTCTTTTCGCAGGACAACCTCTTGAGAAGTTGCATAATTTCTAGTTTAGCCGGAAGATCTAAAAACGCTGTTGGTTCATCCAAAATGATAAAAGGAGTTTCCTGTACAAGCGCTTTAGCAATCATGGCCTTTTGACGCTCTCCATCACTCATTTTATCAATGGTTTTGTAAGTATAGCCTTTTAAACCAACTTCATCTATAGCCTTATGAACCAACTGCACATCGTCAGGAGTTAATTTACCAAAGAATCCGGTATAAGGTGTTCTTCCCAGAGCAACCAGCTCAAAAACAGTAAGATTTTGTATTTGAATACGGTCCGTAAGAACAACACTTACCATTTTCGAAATTTGAGATTCAGGTAGTGTATTTAAATCTTGCTCTCCATATAAAACAGTCCCATGTATTGGTTGTAAAAAACCAGACAAGGTTTTAATTAGTGTAGATTTTCCTGCTCCATTAGGTCCTAACAAACAAATAAACTCACCCTCCAATACCTCAACATTGATATTTGAGTGCAAAGGAGCTGATCCGCTATTGTAGCCTACAGAGAGTTGATTTACTTTTAATAATTCCTTCATCATAATCCAAACTACACAACTTATTGCGATAAATTTCTTCTTTTTAAAATTACAGATACAACAATTGGTGCACCAATTAATGAAGTAACTGCATTTATAGGTAAGGCTCCATCAAATCCGGGCAATCGGGCTATTACATTACAAAACAAAGCAAGAGAAGCCCCTAAAACCATGACTGCAGGTATCAATACTGAATGATCAGCCGTTTTAAATAATCCTTTACATAAATGAGGAACGGCTAAACCTAAAAAGGCAATAGGACCACAAAAAGCAGTTACTGTGGCAGTTAATAAACCGGTAACAACCAAAATTCCCAATCTGGATCGCTTTATATTCAATCCCAGATTTGAAGCATAGTTTTCACCCAACAATAAAACATTTAATGATTTGATCAAAAATAAAGAACCTATAAGTCCAATGATTAACAAAGGAATAAATATTAAATGTTTATCCCATGATATATTATTAAAGGAGCCCAACTCCCATACTACATAACTTTTTATATCTTCCTTTGCACTAAAAAACTGCAATAATCCAACTATGGCACTCGAAGCGTAACCAACCATAATACCTACGATCAAAAGCATGGCATTATTTTTAAGTTTTCTGGCTAAAAATAAAACCATAAACAAAACACCAAACGCACCTATAAAAGCAGCAAATGATATAGTTATCACTCCAAAAGAACTAGCAACTAATGTGGATAAACCTCCAAAAATACCGAATGATAATACAACTATAGCAACACCAAGTCCGGCTCCTGAACTAATTCCTAAAATGGACGGACCTGCCAGAGGGTTTCTAAATAAAGTTTGCATTTGTAATCCTCCTACAGCTAAAGCAGCTCCGGCTAATAAGGCTGTTATCGTTTGCGGAAATCTTGACTTCAGAAGAATATTTCCCCATATCTCATTTTCAGTTCCCTGCCCTGCAATCCATTTGAAGATTACACTAAATGGAATATATACTGATCCCAACGAGATATTCATAATAAGCAACAGTAATAACAACACCCCTAAACCGGCAAAAGCCAATTTCTTTCTGCTTTTTGCAACTTCTCCCTGCATACTTTACTCTTTAGTCAGCTTTTTATAAAATACAGGTTCATAGCCTTGTAATAACTCAGGATGAAACAGCTTAACCATATCCGACAGTATCAAATCCGGTCTTAACAAACCCTCCTCATAATATTTTGAAGTTGATGTATTTGAATATATTATACTCCTGTTTTTATATGCGTTAAAATCCTCATATCTCGCATCTTCCTTACTCAATGCAGCATAACTATATTCTCCGGGATAATTCACCAACAATGACCAATAATCACAATTACCTGCAGCCTCATATACTGTTTCAAAATCATAAGTTAAAGAACCTACTCCATCTTTGTCTTTAAAAATATACTCCACACCAGCATCTTTAAAAAAGTTTGCTTTATAACTCTGCGCTGCCGGAGCATACCATATGCCCTGAAATATTTTTCCTGAAAATACACTCGGGCGGGAAGAAGCTTTTGTAGCTTCTAATTTTACTTGCTCATATTTAGCAGCTAATTGATCCACTTTTTCCAGGGCCTCTTTTTCTTTATTAAAAAAGGCAGAGAAATAAACTAACCATTCTACTCTTCCCAGTGGTGTATTTTCAAGATAACTGCTATTTGTTACCACCTTAATCCCGGCTTCTCGCAAAGGTCCATAGTAATCATCCTTAAACGGAGATACCATCATCATATCCGGATTTAAAGATAAAACAACTTCCATATCAGGTGAATAGGCTGTTCCTATATTTCTGATAGAACCATTATTTAATCCATCCTGAACATATTCATTGGAAACATATTCGGGCTCTGCTATTCCCACAAGGGTGCTTAGAGCATCTAACTCATTTGCATAACATATTTGGGTAGAAGCCACCGAAATCCATCTCCTTATAGGCAATTTAATCGCTTGAGGATGATCTTTTAAGAAAAGAGAATCTGATGATAATACAATACTTATTGGCGCAGCTGTGGAGTCCCAGGGATGTACAACCTGTATTTCCTTATACTTATTAAAGTATTTAATTGTAAACCTGTTAGCATAAACAGAATTATAAACTGAATCC
Source organism: Plebeiibacterium sediminum (assembly GCF_026013605.1). GTDB lineage: Bacteria > Bacteroidota > Bacteroidia > Bacteroidales > Marinilabiliaceae > Saccharicrinis > Saccharicrinis sediminus. The sequence continues at coordinate 20,471 of NZ_JAPDPJ010000028.1, read as the reverse complement.
GGCATTACCTGTTCTGTTGCAGCAATTCTATCAGATTTCTTCTGACCACAAGACACCAGAAATCCTGCAACAACAATACCTATAAAAATGAAATTTCTCATCATAACTTTTATCTCCCGAAAGGATAATGAAACATGATCTTATGGCAGGTTTTCCGACTTTCTTTTTTGAGTACCTTCCCATTATAAAAACAGTGGTATTAATCTCACCTAAATAGGTAGAATACGGCTGCGGGTACAGTTCCTGAATCCTTAAATAATGCTAAGTAACAGGATTCCCTTTTAAATACTTTAAGTATTACCACAAGAGGACACAAAAGTACATAAAAAAAGGCTGTGTTATAAATAAATAACACAACCTTTTAATTGATTTTTTCCTGATTCTTTTATGCTTCGAATATCAGCAATGCGGAATAAGTATTAACCCCCTGACTTGAATGGGCTGAATACTTAACATCAATCAGCTTATCAGAATCTATATTTTTTTCTTGTATATAATCATTTATCTGCTGGTCGATAACTTTATCAAAATCATCTAATCCTGTATATTGAAAATGTTTTGTTTTAATTTTTGACATAACTTATAATGTTTAATAGTTAATATTCTTCTTCATCGAAGTTATGTTACGTATGAGATTGATTTTGGATTCAAAAAACACTCACAATATTGACAAATAAATAGTTTTTGTTTATTAATACACTTCCATCCATGCCGTAAATCTCTGAAAATCTTTATGATGTTCAGAAAGCCACAATAATACATCTTCGTTATGTTTACAGCTACTTATAAAGTAACTAAAGGGCTCTGAAAGATTATTTTCTTCTATTTTAGTAAAAAAGTCAACATAAAAATCCCACCAAAATCCTTCTTTCTCTATTGCTGCCTCTGATAAAAGTTTAAATAAGGTCTGATTGTTTTGGGCAAAATTGATGAGTTTATTTTGCAATCCGTCCATTTCATTACTCTTTTCTGCAGCTTTCATTAAACTAATAGCCAATTCGGCAGAACCAAAGTCACTATACTTATAGCCAGCATTGACCAACATAATTTCTCTTTGCCCTTTCATCGTAACTCCTTGCTCCCATAATGAAGTGAGCAAATCATATGCTGTAGTACTTCGATCACTATCTTGTTCAATTAACAAAAAATAGTACAATGGTAACATACTCTTTACTCGCTCACCCTTATCAAACATTATATAAGCCAGCAATAAATGACTGCTACCATGATCCGGAGCCAGTTCTACTGCGGAGATGGCATATTTTTGAGCCTCATCATATTCTTTGCTATTAAATAAAGACAATGCAAGGTTATATCGTAACAAGTAATTGCCAGGAAATTTTTTAATTCCTTCTTTATAGATCTTTCGGGCTCTGTGTTCTCTTCCTAAATTCTCCCAGGCCGATCCATTTATTAAATAAGCATCTTCCTGATATTCTGCATTTTTACGAGTAATTAATTTACCACTAAAAAGAGCAGCATTTTCGTTATCTTTTAACGCCAAATGAGTTAGTGCCAACTCATAACAAGCAACACTTGACGATTTATCATATTTATAAGCCTGTTTAAAGAAATTCAATGCATCTTCATAATTTCCTAACTCATACTCTGCAACACCTCTTGAGATTATTGTTTCTAAATCTTTAGTTTGAGCATCTAAACCACCAATAATACTAAAAATAATAGATGCAATAATCAATACCTGTTTCAACATAATAATTCCTCGTATTTTATTAACCGCAAATAAAGTAATTATTATCCAAAGACTCCATTCTTCGTTTAAAAAAAATGTTAACTATGAGCGATTTAACTAAACTTTAACGAATGCAAAATAGATTCAACCTGACGCACATAATAGGCCTTATTTTGTTTTTTTGGTGCATAGACAAAACCTTCTATCATGATTAGTTTATGATTCGCTTCATCTTTAATAAAATAATTTACAAATGGACCTCCCATAAAATAACCATCAACCTTCCATAAGCCTCGCATTTCAATAATATCCATATCCTGGTTCATAATTTGCTGGGTCACTACTGGCAAGCGATCTTCTGTGGTCATAAATGATTTTGAATTAGGTCCCGGAACGAATTTTTTAGATACCCTATTTCTAAGTGCCACTAAATCTGAAGTACTCAAAGATTGTATGCTATCCAGATTAAACTCATGAAAGATAACTGATTGTATGGTTTCTAATTTATCATATCTAAACCATGTAAAACCTAAAGTATCTTTTACCAGACGATAGCCTTGTGGTATCACAATATCCAAATTATACTTATTTTTAATGTAACGTGCTGTGGCTGCATCTGCTCCTTTTTTATTGGCGTTAGCTAAAGTATTTATATCTCCATAGTACAAGTGATTAAATATTTGGGTTTGATTATCCTCAAACATATTCACAAAATTTTCAGCTCCGGAAAAATCCACCTCAACTACCTGTTGACCATTTGCCCATACATTTCTCTTATATTTTACTTGTGCTTTTTGAATAATACTCTGATTTATGATTAAAATATTCCGATAAGTTTTAAAATGACCTTCAAAATCGCCGGGAGTAATTGTTGTAATTCTAAATGTAGGTTCAGGCTGGGGTATGCAAGGAAACTCCTGAGTTGCAAATTCAATTACTTTTTCTTTTACTATAGTGTTTTCAAAGGAAGGATCTATAACAATTAATAATTCACCTGGCGCACCAATAGAACGAATATTATTTTCACTACTCTGTGTTTTACATGCTGCAATTAACATTACTCCTAAAAACGCGATAAATAGCATTTTTCTAAAAGCACTAATATTCTGATATGTATATAGTAAAGTTTTCATATGTTTATTTTTTCTTTTAATTGCCAAATGGAACTCGCCAATTATATCATCCTCATGAGTTAAAATTCGTTCTCATGGCTCGTTTCATCTTATTTAATTTTAGAAGGACAAAAGGAACTCGCGAGTAAAAACAGTTATCATCGTATATAAAAATCCTTTTGATTTTCCAAGATGAACTGATTCTTTTCGGGTGTTTCAAATGTTATAGTTAAGATATGTACTCAACTACCCCGAAAAGGGAAAAACGGGGTAGTTAATTATTTCATTATTAACTTTGTATTTGAGAATACATTAACAAGTTATAGTATCAACGATTATAATTATTGTAATGTAAAATTGATAGGCACTTGGTAGGAAACAGATACAAATTTATTTCTTTGTTTTCCTGGTTTCCAGTCAGGCATTGACGAAACTACTCGAATTGCTTCTTTATCTAATGATGGATCAGCCCCACGAAGAATTTTTACGTCTCTTACTTTACCAGTTTTACCAATCACAAAGCTTAAATAAACTTTACCCTGAATTCCGTTTTCCTGGGCTATAACCGGATAATTTACGGATTTAGCTAAGTATCTCAATAAAGCTCTTTCTCCACCTGGAAATTCTGGTTTATCTTCTAAAATTACAAATGGAATTGCTTCGTCACCAGCATCATCCTCCATTGCAAAATCGTCCAGGGCCAGCGTTAAATCTTCTGTAGATTCTGAAGTAAAATCTATTTCCTCTTCAATGGGAGTATCATCTTCTACAATAACAATTTCTTCAACAGAAACTTTAGGAGGAACGGGCTTAGCCTGTTCTGGTTCTTTTTCTCTTACAATAGGAGGCAATTCCAATTCATCAACCGGTCCATCATTAATAACAAATTGTTTAATTGTATTTGTGGTCGTTTTCCATTCAAAAGCAACCAACGAAACCCCTAAGGCAATAACAAATCCAATTTGCAAAAACATATTGCGTTTTCGCTCCAGATCAAACTTTTTGTTTTTTTTAACTTCCATAACTCAAATTTTATATGGTCATACAACTGAAATATTCAGTCATGCCATATTAAAATCAAGCTATATACCAAAAACCACTCTTTGGGTCCAACTAAATCATATCCCATTAATTATCAATATAATAAAAGACATAAACAGAAGAAATTGTATTTTTTACTTCTGCGCATAATCGCCCAGCCGGGCGAAATTATTGCGGGCGATTACGCCCACCAACAAAAAATGCCACACTGTAAAACAATGCGGCATTTTAATTTTTAATGGTATTTTATCAATCCATAATAGAAATTAGTTCCCTGTTATGGTCATATCATTTTTCATAACCATAGGTATTGACATGCCATTAGGCATTTGGGCATTTCCTTTTATTTCTGTGTTTCCTTTTAATTCCTGATCTATTTTAGCTTCCATAATCCAACCACTTGATTTGTCAATTTTAATTTTAGAAACCAAACTTCCACTTAAGTTATACTTCATCTGCATACCATTATTTTCAACGTAAGTATCTGTATCTTCTGTTTTAATTGAAGAATCACCTCCAATTAAATAAAAATCGGAACCTTCTTCTAAATATTTATACGTTGAATTCATAAGAGCAGAGAAACCTGAATTCATGTTTGTACTAACATTCCATGTATCTCCTAATTTAACTGGTTGGTCAGGAAAAATTGAAGTAACCATCTCAAGGTTTCCTTTTAAAGCATCACCTCCATAAGCATCTTGCAGTTGTTTTTTAACTTGTGCTACCTGAGCCTCCGGAGCATTAGGAAGTTTATCATAAATAGAAGCAAATAAAACATCAGTGTTTCTTACTTCTTTAATTTTCCCATTTTTCAGCATGGTGATATAAAATGTTTTACCAACCATTTCTCCTAATATCGTTGAGAACATATCTGTTTCGTCTATTTTATCCGAACTAAATTCCATTGACCCTTGTGGCATTTGCATATTCATTTTCAAGCTCTTATACTTTACAGATAAATCATAGGAATCACTATTAACTTTATCAACGTTATAAGACATCACACCATAAATATTCATCACAATATTTATAGTCATTCCACTTAAATTCTGTTCAATATTAATTTTAGAATCTTGTTTTTGCAGGTATTCCTGTCCTTGTTTTAAGTTTAGTTGCAGGGTTGACTTTTGAGCAAAACAGGCAAATGAAACTACCCATAGTAACGTTAGAATTTGATATTTTTTCATCACAAATTAAGTTTAATAAGTTTTTAAAATCTTAATAAACCTACTAAAATTTATTATTACTTTAACTCTTGCATTAAAATATTTAGCTTTGCAGCGCAGCTTCAAATAAAATGAAATGGTTACGTTAAACGCTCACAACATTACAAATCATATCAAACGATTTATTTTACACGAACTAAGTGAAATAATTCTGGAGCCACTTACTATTTTCATTTTTGATGAAAACCAACAATTGCTTATTCATCATTCAACTGATAACCATAAAATTTTACCAGATACCTCAGCACACAAAACAATAACTGAGGTTAATAATGAAATCCTGAACAAGAAGGATTTTTCATTTTATTCTAATCAATTTTTTATCCATGCTGATTTAGCATACCACATTGGTATATTAATAAAAGGAGAGATTAATACCGCAAAAACTTACATTCATTTGCTTACTGAAATCATCTCCCAATCCATTAAGGATATTAAACAGCAAAACCAATTAGATAAAACAGAACAATTTACCTTTGCCATAATGAATGCAGTAAACTTTGCTGTTTTGTCTACAAACTCATCTGGAAAAATTATTTACGCCAACGATCATTGCTGTAGAATACTTGATATACGCCGAACTGAATTATTGGATTATTCAATAGAGAAACTTATTCCCACCTGGAACGACATCATTAAAATGGTAAATCAGGGGAATGATGTCTCAAACAAAGAAACGACCATTAGTACTCCATCCGATTCATTAAAATTTAATTTAAACTGTTCTCCGATTATTGATACCGATGGTATTAAAATAGGCTTTGTTTTGGCATTTCGCTCCATTGAAAAGGTTTACCAATTGGTTAACAAGTACACAGGAATGGAGGCCAGATACACTTTTGATGATATTATTGGCAAAAGTAAAATAATGCGTCAGGCCATTGATTATGCTGAGACCATAGCCAACAGTCCTTCAACTATTTTAATTGAAGGCGAAAGTGGAACAGGTAAAGAGGTTTTTGCCCAAAGTATTCACAATGCAAGCAATAGAAAAAATGGCGCCTTTGTTGCCATTAACTGCGCTGCCATATCTGAAAACCTGATAGAAAGTGAATTATTTGGATACGAACACGGCGCCTTTACCGGAGCTAAAAAAGGTGGTCATCCGGGTAAATTTGAGCTGGCCAACAACGGAACACTATTCTTAGATGAAATTGGAGATATGAAACCTGATATGCAGGTTAAATTATTAAGAGCCATACAAGAAAGTAGTATAACCAGAGTTGGTGGCGATAAAGTCATTCCTATTGATGTGCGAATTATTGCAGCTACAAACAAAAACCTTCAGAATGAGGTTGAAAAGGGAAATTTCAGAATGGATCTTTTCTACAGAATCAGCGTAATCCCATTATACATTCCATCTTTAAAAGAACGAAAAGGAGATATTCCCTCATTGATAAAATTCTTTCTAAATCAAAAAAGTCTTAAGTTACATAAGGATATTCCCCATATGGGATATTCAGATTTACAGCAATTGTTGGATTACGACTGGCCTGGAAATGTAAGAGAATTGGAAAACTATATTGAACAATTGGTCAATTTTAATGGCAAAATATCTTTAGATAGTTTCCACATTTTAAAACACGAAAAAGATAAGGTTCAATACGAAAACAACAATGTCAATATTGAAGCAATTCCTGATTTAACACTGCAGGAAATTGAAAAAAGACATATCTTTATGGCCATCAAAAAACACAGTGGTAACATGACTAAAGTTGCTAAGATTCTGGGAATTGGAAGAAATACTTTATATCAAAAACTTAAAAAATACAATATTAATCATTCCGATTAACACACTCAATATCGATCGTCCTATTTTCGAACACCGTTCCGTTTATGAACACAACTAAATATAATAGATGTCCTATTATGGGACATATTAATTTAACTAATCCTCACCCGACACTACATAAAGCTATATTTCAACAACATAACAACTTTGGCACAAAAATAGATATTAACAGGTCAAACTATGGCAATTATGGATACACAAAAAAAGCAAAACGTAATTAGAATATGCCTGGGAAGCTCATGCTACACACGTGGAAACGCAGAGAACCTAAAAATTATTCAGCAATACGTTGAAGGGAAAAAAGAAATTGCTGCTACACTTGATTTTAGAGGGCATCTATGTACTGAGAATTGCAGTAGAGGTCCGGTAATCACAATTAATGATGAAACCTTTGAAGAAGTTCAAACTTTTCAGGTAGAAAAAATACTGATGGAAAAATTAGGCTAATTCAAACACCAAAATTTGCATTAATCATCATTCTTTATGAATACAAAACCCATTTACACCATTGAAAATGATTGTATGGACTGTTATAAATGCATTAGAAACTGCCCTTCTAAAGCAATTAAAATAACAGAACAAAAAGCATCTATAATAGATGAACTTTGCATATACTGTGGACGATGTGTATCTGTATGTCCGGCAAATGCCAAGCAAATCAGAGATGGTGTATCAAGGGTTAAACAATTAATCAAGTCAGGTACCACAACAATAGCTTCTGTGGCACCATCTTTTCGTTCGGAATTCCCTCATTTTACCGACGAAGAGTTTATTACCCAATTAACTAATTTAGGTTTTAACTACATTTCAGAGACTGCCTTAGGTGCCCAGATTGTAACAGGGCACACTGAGCAGTTTTTAAAGGCTCGTAACAAAGGTGTTTATATTTCATCTGCTTGTCCGGGTGTAGTTGAACTCATCAAAAAATATTACCCACAACACGTTGTAAATATTATTCCGTTCCTCTCTCCCATGCTGGCTCATGCTAAAAGCCTGAAAGCTAACGGAGGAAAAGATACTAAAATAGTATTTATAGGCCCTTGTATTGCTAAAAAAGCAGAAGCTGATAACTGGCCATCATTAGTTGATACCGCTATTACTTTTAATGAATTAAAAGAATGGATCAACGAATCAGATAAACCAGAAACTAACAGCAAGGGTAAAACGATAGATTTTTATCCGGAAAGAGCTACAAATGGAAACATCTACCCCATTGAAGGAGGAATGATTAACACCTTTGGTAAGGGAACAAACAACTTGTTAAAACTATCTTTTGCAGGTATTGATGAAGTGAAAAAGGTTTTAAATACATTAAACACCATTCAACATGATGGTCCTGTATTTTTAGAACTTTTACTTTGTGAAGGAGGATGTATAAACGGACCAGGTTGTAGTGAAGACAATAATCCAGTTCAGCGAAAAATTGAAATTTTAAACAGTAAGCCTAAAGAAAACACTACAAAAAAAGAAAATCCTATTCTATTAAATATTGAGTGCGATTACTTTGGTCAGAATGCAGTTATTTTACCCGACTACAAACCTGAAGATATACAAGAAGCTTTATATAGTATTGGTAAACATTCTCCTAAAGACGAGTTAAATTGCGGCAGTTGTGGATATAATACTTGCCGCGAATTTGCTATGGCTACTCTTAGCGGGATGGCTGAAACAAATATGTGCGTTTCGCATTTGAAGAAAATTGCACACCATCAGGCTACATTATTACTAAAGAAAATACCTTCTGGTGTAATTTTAGTAGACTCTGATTTAAATATTAAAGAAATTAATCAAAGTTGTTTGAATATGCTCCAATTGCAAAACAATTTTGATTCTCAGCATATCAATTCAGATTTGGTTAATAAATCCATTAATGAACTCGGTTATTTTACGGAACATTTTACCACAGCAATTCACACAGGTAAAGAGTACAATCAATTACCCGTAGTTCAAAATGGAAAGAGCTTTCAGTTGAGTATTTTCAATATTCAAAAGTACAAACTGGTTGCCGGAATTATTCAGAATTTTGAAAACAAAGAATTCAGAAGCGACATCATTGAAAAAAGAACACGGATTGTAATCAAAAAGAACATGGAAACTGTACAAAAGATAGCTGCTTTACTTGGTGAGAACGCTTCTTTTACTGATTCTTTATTGAACTCAATTCTAACCGATTATTCCGAAGAAAATTCTAATCATTTAAACACTGATAGCGAATCGCATGCATAATCCATTTGTAATAGAAGCAGAAAATTTATGTTATGCAAAGGCTGGCGAGTCAATTTGCGGCGATGCGGTACTCTTTAGTAAAGTAAAAGAGGAAAACCGCTTTGTTGCGGTGATGTCTGATGGATTAGGAAGCGGAGCAAAAGCCAACGTATCAGCTACAATGACCAGCACAATGGCTCTTCAGTTTACTCTTGCCGGAGAACCGATTGAGCGCACTGCTGAATTTATCACAAAAACACTTCCTGAGGATTCTTTACGCAAAGTAAGCTATTCTACATTTTCAATCATTGATATAAATTATCGTGGTGAAGTAAACATCATGGAATATGATAACCCATCTGTACTATTGTTAAGAGATGGTGACTTTATTGATTTACAAAAAAATGAAAAAACGCTAACCCACATCAAAACAAATAGAAATAAACTCTACCACTACAATTTTAGTCTTAAAAAAGAGGATAGAATTATTTTAGTGAGTGACGGAATAACCCAATGTGGTATGGGAAGCGATGAAATGCATTTTGGCTGGCAAATTTCAGGACTAAAAAATTATATTAAAAATACAGTAAGCGAAACGCCAAAAATATCGGCTAAAAGCCTTTGTCAAAGCATTATTTCCAGAGCTGTTTCTATTGATAATGGATCTTTAAAAGATGATGCCTCATGTTGTGTATTATATTATCGCAAGCCGCGGAAATTATTAATTGTATCCGGACCTCCGTATCATAAACACAATGATGTAACACTGGCTAACAGCATTAAGCAATTCAAAGGACACACAATTGTTTGCGGCGGAACAACAGCCAAGATTGTTGCAAGAGAATTAGATACTGAAGTTGAAATTGATTTGAATCATTACCAACCCGGACTACCCCCGCAAGCACAAATGAAAGGTGTTGATCTGGTTACCGAAGGAGTGATAACCCTGGCTAAAGTATCTGAAGAAATGCAACATTACGAAAGTAAAGCTGATGTACCGGATGGCGTATCTGGAAAAATTATAAAAATGATGCTCGAAAGTGATGAAATTGAGTTCATATCAGGAACAAGAATCAATAATGCACATCAGGATCCCAATTTACCTGTTGAGCTTGAAATAAGAAGAAACGTAATTAAACGAATAACCGAAATATTAGAAAATAAATTTTATAAGAAGACAAGTACGACCTATTTATAAATAAACCCAAATACAAAGTATCACTCTATTGGAGTGATGAACATGGAAAACTTTATTGAGAAAACTATTTTAGAAAATAAATAACTTAAAAATAATATGACCTATTTTAACAATGCGATTCAAACACGAAGGGAATTATTAACCCGAATAATTAAGCTATTAAAGGAAGATGAATTGTTTGAAAAGATTGATAGAATCCCTCTTGAGATGAGACCCAAATCCAAGACTCCTATTCGTTGTTGCGTGCATAAAGACCGTGCAGTTATAAAATACAAAGCAATGGCGATGATGGGTTTTTGTATTGCTGATGAAGAAGATGAACTTACACCATTAAGAGATTACGCAGAAAAGTCTGTACAGAAAAAGGGAATTCCTGACGAGCACCTTACTGTAATTGATGAAGCATGTAGTTCTTGTGTTCAGGTAAATTATACAGTAAGTAACTTATGCCAGGGATGTGAAGCTAGAGCTTGTCAGGTAAACTGTCCTAAAGATGCCATCAGAGTATTAAACGGTAAGGCGATTATTGACCACCAGAAATGCGTAAACTGTGGATTATGTCAAAAAGCATGTCCATTCCATGCTATTGCTTACCTGCCTGTTCCATGCGAAGAAGCTTGTCCTGTAAATGCCATTAAAAAAGATGAAAATGGTATTGAGGTAATAGACAAATCGAAATGTATATATTGTGGGAAATGTATGACAGCATGTCCTTTTGGTGCAATCATGGAAAAATCACAGGTAATTCAGCTTACTTATAACCTGAAGCAAAAAGAGGAAATGGTAGCCATGGTAGCGCCTGCAATTTTTGGTCAGTTTAAAGCTAAACCAGAAAATCTTTTGGGTGCCTTAAAAGAAATTGGTTTTACTCATGTGATTGAAGTTGCTGAAGGTGCTGATGTTACTGCACAAAATGAAACTGCAGAATGGATTGAGAATGTACAAAACAACAACTTGTTTATGACTTCATCTTGTTGTCCGGCACATACACTTTTAAGCGAAAAGCATATCCCCAAAATTCAACCTCATGTTTCGCATACAAAATCGCCAATGTATTATACTGCTGAAATTGCAAAGGAACGTTTCCCTAATGCAAAAAGAGTATTTATTGGCCCTTGTTTAGCTAAACGTAGCGAAGCTCAACATGCAAAAAATGTTGATTATGTATTAACTTTTGAGGAATTAAGCGTGATCTTTTTAGCTTACAACATTCAGTTCCCGGAAGCAGATGAAGTAAATCTTAAATTAAATATCTCAAACGAAGCCCGTGGTTTTGCTTTAAGCGGCGGTGTTGCCAATGCAATTAAAGCTTCAATTCCTAACGGATACGCTTTTAAAGAATTTTTAGTTGATGGTCTTACCAGAAAAAACATTAAACTATTGAAAGCCTTTACGGCAAAAGCTCCTGATTATAATTTTATTGAAGTAATGGGATGTGAAGGTGGTTGTATCAATGGTCCGGGCTCAGTTTCTACCAGCAAAGCAAGTCAGGCTGCAATGAAAAAGTTTTTAAGTGAACTTGAAACTGTTACTACCGATAAATAGCAAAATATTGCAATAGAATCTGAATTCTATTGTTTTCTGAATACACTAATGTTTCTTAATCCCATGTTAGCTTTTATGCCGACATGGGAATTTTATTTTAATGGCAATTTTACTTTACCAAGTATGCTCAGCTTATTATTTACTGATAAGCTCTAATAATTCAGGGCATATAGGTTCCAATAGTTCATCCGGAACATTTAAATCCCCGGAACCTACGCCTATTTTTACATGTGCTCTGGTGGCTCCATGAAAATCAGATCCTCCCGACTTTATAAAATCAAATTCATCTACATATGCTAAACATCGCTGTTTATCTTCCTCTGTAAATGATGGATAATAACATTCCATTCCATCCAAACCAAACTCTTTTAGTTGTTTCAGATAAGAACGAGCTTCTTCATCAGAATAGCCTTTCAGACCAATATTTAAATGATAATGAGCCAAAAATGCCTTACCCCCTCCATCATGAATGGCTTTAAATGCATCCGCAGGTTTAATAAGTTCCCCTTCAAAATAATCAACCTTATCCAGAAAGTTGATCCAGGACTCTTTTACATTCTTAGTATATCCTTTATGAACCAAACATTTTGCTATGGCCTGACGATCCATTAAACCACCACAAATAAATGGCTCTGCATCTTTACGCTCTATTTCAACACCCATAGAACGAAGTTTTTCAAAAACCTTTGTTAACAGATCTGATCTCTCCTGACGATATTTATTATAAACACGCAAGAATCCTTCACTTTGAGGATCTATCCCAAGTCCTAATATATGAAGTAGACGATTTTTGCCAAAGGCAGTGCTAAATTCTATTCCATTTATCAGATTAACACCAAGTTTATCCGCCTCTTGTTGCGCCTCTCCCAGACCTGCAATGGTATCATGATCTGTAATTGCAATAGCAGATACTCCGGCTTTTTTTGCCTCCAGCATCAGCTCTTTCGGCGTTAATGTTCCATCTGAAATTGTTGTATGTGTATGTAAATCTATCATATTATCTCCTCATCATGCTTTATAATAAAAGCATCTTACATGGCATTAAGTTCATATATTTGGGATTATTTTAAACTTCTTTAAAAATGAGTTTATGCCATTCTCAGTACTCAAAAAAACAAGAATACGCAATTTTTGCAAAAGCTGGTTTAAGTTACTGTTAAGTAACTGTATTATTCTGAATACCCACTTTTACCATGAGATTTGATTCAATAAGTGAGTATTCAGCGGTGTGAATTATAATCTTACAATCCTAAGTTTGGCAATACAAAAGATTTAGTGTTGGAATGCAATCTGATCCACAGACCTGGGTTTGCATTTAATTGCTGCTCCAACTCTTCTTTATCTGAACTTAGTTGAGTATTCAGCACATTGGCATAAGTTTGCACTTTTGCAGGAGCTGTTTCTGCATCTACTACTGACTGAACAATCTTTTTAGCCTGTAATATTGCAGCAGGTCCTAATGTAAGAATATACTCCGCAGAGCGACATTCTTTCTCATCCTTTTCATTCACAACGCTACCACCAGCCTTAAATTTACTGATATGATGTTCTAAAATACTGCTGGATATTGGAATTAAACCAGCCACATGATGATATTTAGCTCCTGAAAATGGTTTAATATATGCAAGGTGCGATGCATGATTTTTTTCTGGTCCGTGACCAATAAAAAAGATATCCAAACCTCCTAATTCTTCCATTTTAGTAAGATATCCAATTAGTGCAGCTTCCAAATCATCTGTATCTGTTTGCATTGGAGTGAAGCTTTTAATTTTTTTGAAAAAAGCGTCGCCTAAAATTCTCTCAAAATCACGAACAAAGCTTAAGCTATTACCCATACCCATTGGAGCCAGAGCATCCTGAGTAAAAACATTTAATCTGGCAAGCAATGCATCCTGTTCATCAGTTTTAGCTATTTCACCCAACAGGCGATGTAATTCCTGTGCCCCTCTACCTCCAAGAAGCGCAATATTTATATCTCCTTCTTTTAATTCAGCTGTGCTATAAAGCTCGTTTAACATTGCTTTACCAACTTCGGCTTCAGTTTCTAATACGGTGGGTTTTATACCATAATCTGTAAAACTAAATTCCTGAATTTCAGATTTTGACAACCACGTATTATTGCTGTCTACATATTTTGTGAATTGCGATTTATTTATATTCATGCTTTTTACTTTTTTGAGTGCATATACTGATGCACATGGAAGAATCTGATATTATTCTAAATCATAAAAGAATGGCAAAAATACATGTTTTAAAGATAATAGCCCTAATATCAATTACATTTCTTCGAGTATAAAGTGATCTGGAGTAAAGTGTTGATAAAAAATTCAGGGTTTAAGGATATTTTCATCAATAAGGTAAGATTAATTTATTTTTCACAAAGATTCAACAAGGTTCACTGAATGTCAATTCGTTGAATAGTTCTGACAGAATCCTTTTCGAATTCTATTTTTTTGTAATCAACAACAGTCCATTTACATATACACGAATCTCGTATTAATTCATAATATTCTTGAAAATAATCCCCCATAGATTCGGTAATAGTTACAGTAGTTATTGTATCATTATTTATCGATGATTCACTACTTAAAATCCCATCAGGATAGTTACACTTTCGGGCAAGTATTCCAACTATATTATCTTCACATTTATTTACTAAATAAATTATAGAATCATTTAAGTCAACTTGTTCTATTTCATGTTTTGCCAATAAACAACAATCAATATCTTGAAATAATTGATCATTTAAAACACTGCTAACTGTTACTATTTTAACTTTAGTATTTGATCTTACATCTTCCTTATTTATAATTGAATTAGCAAAAAACAAACTACTTAAAACGCCCAATATGAGGCAAAACAAAAACTTCATGGAGCTATAAAAGATTTTTCTTATTTAAATCAATTCATTCAAATCATTACCAGTCAGATTCTGTACATTTTTAGTTATTTTCTCTTTTTTCCAATCCCACCATTTAATTTCCAATAATTTTTCAATCTTATCTTCTGAGAATCGTTTTCTTATTTCTTGTGCCGGATTTCCTCCTACTATAGCGTAGGGTTCTACATCCTTAACAACAGTTGAATTTGCAGCAATAATTGCCCCATCGCCAATAGTTACGCCAGCCATTATTGTAGCATTATGGCCAATCCAAACATCATTCCCTATGTTTATATCACCTTTTTGAGGGTATGATTTTTTGTCCATTGCTTTTTCCCAACCATTTCCAAAAATAGCAAACGGATAAGCAGTAATTGCATTTGTTAAATGATTGGCTCCATTCATAATAAAATTTACACCTGAAGCAATCATACAAAACTTACCAATTATTAATTTATCACCTATAAAATCAAAATGATACTTTACATTTTTCTCAAAATTTTCAACATCATCAAAGTCATCGTAATAGGTGTAGTCTCCAACAATAATATTCGGATTCTTCACAACATTTTTCAAAAAACAAAGTCGATTATAATTCTCTAACGGAAATCTGGTGTCTTTATCTGGCCCTGACATAATTTTTTAGTGTATTAATTTCTTGATTACGAATTTAATTTGAACCTGCAGTAGCTGTAACTGTTGATGCCATAACAGCAGCTATCACTACTGTCTGCATTTCTTTAATAACTTTATCTACACCCTCTGAAATTAAATTCAACTCTACAATCTCTTTCAACCTCTTTCTGCACAGCTTAATTTCTTTCCTATCCTTACAAATAATTTTATACATTTTACAAGCATCAACTAAACTTAGCATCAAAGCATCTTCGTTTGTAATATCCTTATTGCTAAACACCAAGGCTCTTAAATCTTC
The DNA here is from genome assembly GCF_026013605.1 of Plebeiibacterium sediminum. Classification (GTDB taxonomy): domain Bacteria; phylum Bacteroidota; class Bacteroidia; order Bacteroidales; family Marinilabiliaceae; genus Saccharicrinis; species Saccharicrinis sediminus. The sequence continues at coordinate 4,844 of NZ_JAPDPJ010000028.1, read as the reverse complement.
TATTAAACCATTACGCATTGAAGCATTTACCAAACTACATTTATAATACCTGATACCTAAAAACTTTTTGTGTTCTAACGAAACAAATTCCTTTCTTTCAAGCTCTATCAGCAGTTCTTTTTGATACTTTCGTACTTTTCTTATAAATCTGTTAATCCAGTTTTTTATCTTTCTAATTCTGGATGAATTTCTTAACTCTTCCAGAATTTTATTGTGCGTTTCAGACAGTCTAGTGTGATTAGATTTAACGATAAGTTTTCCATTTTCAATCTCAATACATTTCTCATAAGCCAGATCAAGTAAAATTGCACCAATTAAACCTACATTTTTTATTTGTTCAGAAACAAGAAACCTCGCCTTTTCAGGATGCTGAATTAAAATTAAAAATTTGTTTGCTGTGGTATTTTCCATAGTTTATTGGTTTATGCATTATCTTATTAACTAGCTAATTAGAACTTACTAATTTATTGACATTTAGCTAAACTATAAAATTCCTTCAATATTTGTTCAAATTCAGTTAAATTTTAGTCCCAGGGAATATGCCCGCATTGAGAAATAGTCACAAAAAATAGCATTTGAAAACCTTTCAGAAAGCGCATCTTTACTTTCTCTATAAATCTAGTGATCTCCATAAGGATATCAAAACCGGAAATTCAGGATCATTAAGCTGTCTCCAAGGTTTATATTTCCTAACCTCTTTTCTGGTGCTATTTATAGGCTAGGCATGTATTTTACTATAAAAATCACTTTCTAACTTCAATTCTGCATAGCGTTTCTTTAATTAGTAGAGTCTTTTATTATGACTACTATAACCCTTTTCCTGCTACATATTTAATAAAATAAATTTCTTTTCTTAAAAACCATAATTGCAACTATAACAATCAATTATAATAAACATCTCACCTTCAAAGCAAAATATTTGTAGCTCTTTTTTATCGAAACTTTAAACAAAAAATATAAATGGTTGTTATGCTTGTATTAAAATTAAACATATAAAATTAATATTATGGAAAATTTAAAATTGGATATTGAAGCCCTAAAAGATGGACCATATGCAGTAAAAGGCGTAGTAACTATTACAACAAGTGATGGTACAACAAAAGAATATACCAACCCATATTTATGCCGATGTGGAGCATCAAAAAACAAACCTTTTTGCGATGGATCACACCGAAAGGTAGGATTTACTGAATAACATTCTTTTATGAAAAAAGCTACCAAAATTAAGACTTCTTACAGTTTTAGTTTTAGTAGCTTTTGTTTTGTATCACACTAAATATTTTGGCGTTAACAATCACTCATCTGCATACTTTAATTCTACTGCTGTATCAACTCCCGACTTTGTAATAAATATGTAATCTGCAGCATCATTTTCTCTTGAATAAATAAGATTATTATTGTAGAAAACCTTTGCTATTTCTGCACAATAATTTCTTCCCAAACATTCTGTAGTAAATAAATATTGTACTAAAATAGTATCCACTGAATTATCCTGAAAATGCACATAGGTTTCATAGTTTGATATATTATCAAATCCATATACAATGGTTTCCCAAACATTTTTATTGATGTATGAATCATGTGACAAAACATTAGCATTCCCATTAAAATACACTTCATTCTGATATTTGGTTAAATCATCATTCGATATTTCGGAATAACTATCCTTAAAGGTTATTGGATAAGATTTAAAATTTGCTTCTTCTATTAAGTCCTGATTAAGCTCATTTAAGAAAACAAATTTTAAGCCTAAATTGCATACGAATTCAGTCTCTTCTTTTTCTACATTTAAGCTCTCTTTTGCACAACTTGTAAATAAAGCAACGGCAACTAATAATAAAATACTTTTTTTCATAATTTCTGAATGATTTGTATTAATGCTTAGTTGATGATTTTTATTGTTAACGGTTGCGTTATCGTATATTCTAATACCAAAAACCTAACAAATATGCCATTAAGCGTAAATGGGAATGCTATATCCTCTTGTTAAAACAGTGGTTAAAAAACAGTATTACTATCAAGTGCAACAAATTAATAAAAGGATTCATTATTAGCTGAAATATCACAAAAATGACAACGATAAAACCATATAAAAAGCTTTAAAAATGCCATTTAAAACACTATAAGTAAAAATCACATGATTAACACCTTACAGATTAGTTGCTGGAATATTGTTTAGTTCAACAAACCCTACAATTTATAGGGTATGCAAGCAACCCTACATTAGAGGCTAAGTGTTAGCATATTTGTCAAGAACTAGTATCTATTTTCTTAATTTCATAGGTTAGATAATCTTTGTATAATTTTGAAATAGATTTAGCTTCGCCAAGTATTGTTAGAATATCATTATTCATCAAAATTGTAGAACCATTAGGTGCAAAAGTTTTATTATCCCTTTCTACTAATACTATTAAAACATCTTTAGGTAACTTAATCTCTTTTAATTGACGACCAACCATCTCTTCTTGCGGGGTTCCCTTTAATAGTTTTATGCTTACAAAACGTTCATTCTGCAACAAATATTCCTTAATTTCACGATGACTATCCATATTTAGCAGGGCTTTCACAATATCCTCTCTCTCTAAAATATCAAGAAGCCTTGACAACATGCGCAATTGTTGCTTTGGCTTTTCAACAGAATTAACTAAAAACACGCAGATTTGAACCGGCATTTTTATTCCATAGTCTTTAAATGGAAGTTTACCATCTATTGGTGTTTTGCAAATAACTATTTGCATTGAAGGATATATAACACCCTTGAACTTCGCATTAAAAACCACCACATTTGGTATGGCTATATATGAGTCATCGGAAGCAGAATTAATAAATTTTTCAATAGCATTTTCTTTACAAAGATTAAAATTAGCGCAAAAAACATCAGAGACTTTATTTAAAATAGCCTCAAAATCGGTCTTTTTTTTGATAATTGAAATTTTAGATTTAATGATCGTTTCATCAAAAGGATCGCCTTCGCGAAGACCTTTTTCTTTTAATATTTCCATCAACTCATTTTCTAACTCATCGTACCTATTTTCACCCAAAAGTGCAAACCAATGATATATAGCGCCCTCCCGTTTAACTTTCCCCCGTGAATAGAAATAATACCAAAGTAAACCCATTATTATTATTCCAGAAGTAAAAAGAAAGGGCATCCACCCAAGATAAATAATGAGCACACAAGAAATTATTATGCCTACAATTTGCATATACGGATAATAAGGCGATAAATAACCAGGATCATATGATTCTATTTTGCTTTTTCTAAATACTATAACCGAGAAATTGACAAAAATAAAAATAAGCAGTTGAAAGGTGCTGGCAAGCTTTACTATTCCTTCTTCGGATAAAACAAGTATAAATAATATGATTACTGCAGTTGTTAGCAATATGGCAACAATCGGGCTTCCATTACTCCCTATTTTGGAAAAAACAGCAGGAAATAATTTATCACGCCCCATGGCAAAGGGGTAACGTGATGATGATAGAAGACCTGCATTTCCTGTTGATGCAAAAGCAGCAAGAGCAGCTATTGACATTACCATTACTCCCACATTTTCTGGCAACCATTTAAAAATATGTTTGGCAGCAGTAGCTGCTGGAGCCATGTCGTTGGCTAATTCTGATGGTTGAATTACTGCAACCATAATAAAAACACCTAAGCCATAAATAAGACTTGTTACAACTAAAGAGAGTATCATTCCTAAAGGAATGTTTCTTTCGGGTTTTTTAATTTCTTCAGCAACACTTGCTATTTTTGTTAATCCAAGGTAAGACACAAAAACAAAACCTACTGTTGCAAACAAGCCTTCTATTCCATTGGAAAAGAATGGCGTAAACTGGTTACCAACAGAATCCTTATTAACGAATTCCATCCTTAAAATGGATAGCATACCATTGAAAATAAAAATTACTAAAATTACGATTAGGAATACTACAAACACTTTTTGGAATGCAGATGTTTTTTTTGCCCCTACAAGATTTAAAATCATGAATAAAAGGGTTACAACAATGGCAACCATTTTTACCGGTACTTCCCAAAAAATTGCGGCATAAGCACCTATACCAATAATCGCAAAAGCCGTTTTTAGCATCAATGCAAAGTAAGTCCCCAAACCTCCAATTGCTCCCATTACAGGACCTAAACTTCTGTCCAGAAAGAAATATGCACCACCTGATTTCGGTAAAGCTGTTGATATTTCAGCAATACTAAACATAGATGGCAATATTAAAACTCCAGCTAATAAATACGCTAAAAATACGGATGGACCAGTATAATGAGAGGCAATACCTGGCAATAAAAAAAATCCAGAACTAAACATTGCACCTGTGCTAATGGCAAAAACATCGAACAATCCTAAGTCTTTTTTTAGTTTATCTTTTACAGCCATACATTAATGATTTAAATGATCTATTGTATACAAGATAAGAATAAAACACATCTTTTTATCTTGTACTTTTGTAGAATATTAAATTCACAACCCAATCAATAAGCCTTTTTATTAATGGATATGTTTATTTTATTATTTATTACAATGGCTTTCGGAGGTGGATTCGTCATTATGCGGCACCACGTTTGCTGGATGAAGTCGTGGCGCGTTAGTCGTGGTGTCGTGTCACCCGCCAGGGGGACTAAGACGGTATGACTAAGATGTCTGGACGAGCGAACCCAGCCATGCTTTATTCCAGCGTGTTGAACTAAACCCGCAGAGCGGGAGCTTAGGCTAAAACTAACAAAATTCGTATGATAACTACATCTTCTACCATTATTAATTTTTAAATACAATTGTAATGAGTAGAGAATCTTACCTACAACAAGCTTGTAAAGCAGTTCCTGAATTTAAACT
>NZ_JAPDPJ010000289.1 GCF_026013605.1 Plebeiibacterium sediminum | reverse complement strand
AAAGAATTAAACAAAAAAATTGTAGGTACAAAAGTAAATTCAATGTTTGAACCTCCTGAAGAGCTAATTGGATCATGCACATCTTGGGCTCGAAATTTTAACGAATCATTTATTGCTTCTTCATTTATAGATGTCTGAAATTAAATATAGCTATCATTTATTAATGGTGCTGTATATTAATGCGATATAATCTATTTTTAATATGGTACAATAATAAATCGATTAGATTTTATATTTCATAAAAATTAATACTTTTGCACCAGGGTTAGGTTTGGTTAAAAATTAAAAGCCATTGTATTATTCATTATACAGTGGCTTTTCTATTTTCATTATTTTTCATTCGGTTCTACTTTATTAAAAACTGGGTTTAGTGAGACTAATTTATAATTTTTCACTATCGTAGAATAATTCCATTGTATAATCAGTATATTCAGGTTGAGAAATATCAATTGCATATTTTATCAGTTTAAAATTATACAAGAAAACCTTGTTTAAACGCTTTTTCTAGTTTATATTTGTACCGAGTTCATCCTA
>NZ_JAPDPJ010000288.1 GCF_026013605.1 Plebeiibacterium sediminum | reverse complement strand
TTGTTTGGGCTGACATTGCCTGCAATCCTACAAATAGGATCATAGACAGAAATAATGCTAATTTCCGCATAAAACAAAAGGTTTAAATTAATAATATGTATTTGCTAATAGTTATTCTAAGAATAGAGATACGAGAAACCAGATCAGTTCCTGTAAAGAAGAAAATCACAATGCCAGAATAGCATTATACAACTCTGCATGAGGCCTGAGAGACCATGAGTTTTATCGATTAATAAAAGAGCACAAACAATCGGTGAGCAGTTTTCATAAAGATTTAAGATTTAAAGGTTTTTACTTATTAAAATTATGCTGTAATTAAAGTGGGGACACTTTCTTTTGAAAATTGCAAAACCAATTTACTAAATAATTCAAGTAGTGCAAAATATATTTTAATTTTTTTTAACTTTTATAAACACTGTATGCATAAAAACAAAAAAAGGGCAGATCCAAACGGATCTGCCCCACTCACACAACTAAACCTTTAATCTATGTGTCCCACCACGGAGTAGTTGTTATAATTATTAATATTCATCTTCAGGAA
>NZ_JAPDPJ010000287.1 GCF_026013605.1 Plebeiibacterium sediminum | reverse complement strand
GAGTTAGCAGCTAAATTTGCTAAATTCTTCTCAGGTGATGCTCCGGAAATTGACTACAGTGCTATTGAGCAAAAAGCAGGATCTGCAACTCGTGCAGCTTCAGCTACAGTATTAGCAGCTTTTGCTGATCAGGTTGAAAATATGATTGTTTCTTCTGCTGACCTTGCAAATTCTGATAAAACTGATGGTTTCTTAAAGAAAACTAAAGCATTCGAAAAAGGAGATTTCACAGGTCAATTCTTACAGTCAGGAGTTGCTGAATTAACAATGGCTGCCATGGCTAATGGTATGGCGCTTCATGGAGGGGTTATTCCTGTTGTTGGTACTTTCTTTGTGTTCTCAGATTATATGAAGCCTGCTGCTCGTTTGGCTGCCTTACAGCAATTGCCAGTTAAGTATGTTTGGACTCACGATGCATTCCGTGTAGGAGAGGATGGACCAACTCACCAGCCAATTGAGCAGGAAGCTCAAATTCGTTTAATGGAGAAGTTGAAAAATCACCACGGAGAAAACTCTATGTTAGTACTTCGTCCTGCTGATGCTGA
>NZ_JAPDPJ010000286.1 GCF_026013605.1 Plebeiibacterium sediminum | reverse complement strand
GAGTTAGCAGCTAAATTTGCTAAATTCTTCTCAGGTGATGCTCCGGAAATTGACTACAGTGCTATTGAGCAAAAAGCAGGATCTGCAACTCGTGCCGCTTCAGCTACAGTATTAGCAGCTTTTGCTGATCAGGTTGAAAATATGATTGTTTCTTCTGCTGACCTTGCAAACTCAGATAAAACAGATGGTTTCTTAAAGAAAACCAAGGCTTTCGAAAAAGGAGATTTCACTGGTCAATTCTTACAGTCAGGAGTAGCTGAGTTAACAATGGCTACAATTGCGAATGGTATGGCATTACATGGTGGTGTTATCCCTGTTGTAGGTACATTCTTTGTATTCTCTGATTATATGAAGCCTGCTGCTCGTTTGGCTGCTTTACAGCAATTGCCTGTTAAGTATGTTTGGACTCACGATGCATTCCGTGTAGGAGAGGATGGACCAACTCACCAACCAATTGAGCAGGAAGCTCAAATTCGTTTAATGGAGAAGTTGAAAAATCACCACGGAGAAAACTCTATGTTAGTACTTCGTCCTGCTGATGCTGA
>NZ_JAPDPJ010000285.1 GCF_026013605.1 Plebeiibacterium sediminum | reverse complement strand
GAAGCAGCAGATTTTGATATCAATACCTTCAATGAAGATATCCTTACTTCCGGCAGTGTAGCAGATTATACATTTGCATGGACAGGAACATTGGCAATTCCAGCTGATGGAACAACTGCAGAGGAAACCACTTTCAGAGCTGTCGTAACTGATAATGCTACAGGCTGTACCAGTGAAACTGAGGTTGTAATCACCGTTAATCCAGATCCAGCATTACAAGCCACAACTGCAACTTACTGTGCCGATGAGGCAGCAGATTTTGATATCAATATTTTCAATGAAGATATCCTTACTTCTGGCAATGTAGACGATTATACCTTTGCCTGGACAGGCACATTGGCTATTCCAGCTGATGGTGGTTTACCAGTCTCAACTACATTTAGCGCTGTGGTAACTGAAAAAGTTACAGGTTGCACCAGCGAGACTGAGGTTGTTATTACCGTAAATCCTGATCCTGCATTACAAGCCACATCTGCCACTTACTGTGCCGATGAAGCAGCTGATTTCGATATCAATACCTTTAATGACGATATTCTTATTTCAGG
>NZ_JAPDPJ010000284.1 GCF_026013605.1 Plebeiibacterium sediminum | reverse complement strand
TATACCGCATCACCATATACTGTAACGCTTACTGTTTTTGAAGTTTCGCCTGCTGCAAAGGTCAAACTAGTAGTTGTTACTTCTACATAGTCGCTATTGGCTATGGTTGCTGTGTTATCGGCGGTGGCGTAATCTACTGTTACTGCTGAGGAACTGGCATGATTCAATGAAACGGTAAAATTTAAAGTAGCAGTACCTGAATTGCCCTCCGTTACAGATGCATCGTTAATGCTGATAGTCGGTTGACCGTCATCATCGGTGATGGTTCCAACGCCTTGATTATCCGCGATAGTCGCTCCTGAAGCATTGCTTAAATTCACATACATGCTTTCATCACCTTCGTATACTGCATCACCATATACTGTAACGCTAACTGTTTTTGAAGTTTCGCCTGCTGCAAAGGTCAAACTAGTAGTTGTTACTTCTATATAGTCGCTATTGGCTATGGTTGCTGTGTTGAACTAAACCCGCAAAGCGGGAGCTTAGGCTAAAACTAACAAAATTCGTAAGATAATTACATCTTCTACCATTATTAATTTTTAAATACA
>NZ_JAPDPJ010000283.1 GCF_026013605.1 Plebeiibacterium sediminum | reverse complement strand
GGTTGATTTGACCCAAAACTTGAAGCTCCGCGAATAATAACATTTTGCGTTGCTCCAGGGTTAGCACCTGATGTAATCTGAACTCCTGCAACTTTTCCTTGCAATGCATTCATAGGATTAACTGAGTTTGACTCAGCAACTTCATCTCCTGAAACAGAATAAGACGCATAACCAAGTGCCTTCTTCTCTTTACTAATACCCAAGGCTGTTACAACAACTTCATCTACACTTATGGCATCTGGTTTCATAGTAACATTAATAGTAGTTTGACCAGTATAAGCAACTTCTTGCATTTCCATTCCTACGAATGTAAATAAAATAGCTGTTGCATCTTCTGGCACATTCAAATTATATGTACCATCCGGACGTGAGATTGTCCCAATAGTAGTACCCTTAACAATAATTGATACTCCAGGTATAGCCTCGCCAAGATCATCGACAACTTTACCTGAAATAGCTTTTGTTTGGGCTGACATTGCCTGCAATCCTACAAATAGGATCATAGACAGAAATAATGCTAATTTCCGCATAAAACAAAAGGTTTAAATTAATAAT
>NZ_JAPDPJ010000282.1 GCF_026013605.1 Plebeiibacterium sediminum | reverse complement strand
GGGATAATCCTTCTTTCAACTTATTACTTGTTTTTATTTTCTGTTTCTATTTAACAGCAAAATAATCACTTTTTTTGTCCAGACCCAAATATTGTTCTTGATCCATAAAAAGGCCGCCCTGAACAGTATCTTGTACATATGCTCCGGATGGGCAATAAACAAGTGATTCAATTGCTCCGGTACAGTAAACACCACATGGTCGTTTCATGTTGACAATTTTATCCTGCTAATCTTGTTAATCCTGTCCAATAATTCTACAGATATTTTTAATTTATATTGTTCTAACGTCTTAACAAGTAAAACACAATCAAGGATAAAATAAAAAGTCAGTTTTTGTAATAAACTACATTGGAGATAAGATATAGGGAGTTTTTCAGCTGTAGCCTGCAATAAGTTATATCTTTTGAAAATAAGAGTTATATAAAATAAAAAACCGCTAGAGTAATAAAATTACTTTAGCGGTTTTAAGCGGAGAGAGAGGGATTCGAACCCCCGGTACGTTGCCGCACAACGGTTTTCAAGACCGCCGCATTCGACCACTCTGCCATCTCTCCAA
>NZ_JAPDPJ010000281.1 GCF_026013605.1 Plebeiibacterium sediminum | reverse complement strand
CCAGAAACCATAACATCATCATTTAATGAAGTTATTTCAAAGTTTGCAGCTTCATCAGCACAATAGGTTACTTCCATATCCTTAACCTCTGGATCAGGATTGACATATACAGTCACATGAGCTTCGCTGGTACAGCCAGTTGCAATATGAGTTACTATAACATCAAACACATTAGTTGTTTGTAATCCTCCATCTTCAGGTATGTTCAAAGCAGATATGTTCCAGTCAAAAGTGTATCCTTCAGTAATTCCAGAAACCATAACATCATCATTGAAAGATGTTATATCAAAATCTGATGCTTCATCTGCACAATAAGTAAACTCAACATCTTTAACTTCTGGATCAGGATTGACATATATAATTACATGAGCTTCGCTGGTACAACCTGTTGCAATGTGAGTTACTATCACATCAAAATCATTCGTTGTTTGCGAACTACCATCTTCAGGGATAGTCAACGAAGAAGCATTCCAATCGAAAGTGTGTCCTTCAGTAATTCCAGAAACCATAACATCATCATTTAATGAAGTTATTTCAAAGTTTGCAGCTTCATCAGCACAAT
>NZ_JAPDPJ010000280.1 GCF_026013605.1 Plebeiibacterium sediminum | reverse complement strand
TCTTATTTAAACTATCAAACACCTGATGAGTATGGAAAGGTGGTTATCAGAAATGTGGCTTAACTTTTTGTCTAGTTTTTTATTGCAATTCCAGATAAGTTATTTTCTCTTATAACTTGCAATAACTTTGTTAGAATCTCTGATTGCTTTTTTATCACTTCTGTCCTTATTGGTTGAAGAATAGTCGCTCTTGCTCGTCTATATGTTAAGATTGCAACGACAGTTCCTGTCCCTGCAAAAATCAGTGTAAATAAGTCTTTCAGCCAATTAATATTTTCTTTTATATAATCAATCATTTATTACATAAAGTTTATTTGCAGTGTCTTTTTTGTATTGGGCACAACGTTTTGCGCATATGCTGTCGTACCGCTTTAACCAATCAAACAACACAAACGCTTATTAAAAGCCCTAAAATAGCGCATCGCACAAACTTATCAAAATTGCAGGCGGTATGCAGTATGATGCGCTGTTGAACTAAACCCGCAAAGCGGGAGCTTAGGCTAAAACTAACAAAATTCGTAAGATAATTACATCTTCTACCATTATTAATTTTTAAATACAA
>NZ_JAPDPJ010000027.1 GCF_026013605.1 Plebeiibacterium sediminum | reverse complement strand
TCAGGTTTTCTCTACCTTGAACGGCAAAAACATATTGAACGAAGAGTTGGGTATAGGTATTGGCCATGATAATAACTTAAGATAACAGGGCTAACGCCCCTAAATTTATTTATAAAATCAACTTCTACTAAGAAATCAGGGCTACGCCCCTCAATCTACTGAAATAGACATGAAATTAGTTAAAATAATATTATTCAGAAAGTAGAGTAAAATTCTATTGTTTATGTGTTTAGAAAAATTAATGGGTTGTTAAATAATCTTTCTATACATTTTAAAGGGCCGTTAGGCCTGATATCTTAGTAGAAAAAAGTTTTAGAATTGTAAATCAAGGGGCGTTAGCCCTGTTGTCTTAATGATGTATAAAATACAGAAGGATTTACCTCTGCGTGCTCTTGGTTATATTGTGTTTTGCATATAATTCAGATATAAAATGGAGCAAATAATTATATAACGTATATTATTCTTAGGGTCATTAATCATCATTTTTTTTGTTTATAACCTTTAAATCACATTATAAATTAATTATGAAGAGAATGAAAAGAATCATGCTTATGTTTTTGGTAAAGCTATTATTGGGAGCTGTAATATTTGTAATTCTTAGTCGATTTACCTATCCTGAGAAAACCGTATTTAATGAAGGTACCATATCTGCTTTTATAGGATTTTCAATATATATGACAGGTGAAACTATTTGGAAATATTATAAAAGACAATTGAAGAAATTATGACTAGTTTTCGATGTTCCTATGACAATTAATACCTTGGTCTTAAAACTAAATTTGAACATAGAATTATCAGGTTAATACTCAATATATAAAAACAAAAAGAGCTGCAACCATCCGATTGCAGCTCTTTTTATTATCATGTTTGTTGTACCTATTTTATTGGATCAACACTTTTGGTAGTCATTTGAATAGGCTTATAATTGCCTTTTTTGTCAAACTCTAATTTGTCGATACATAAACTACGGCTGAAACTTCCTCCATCAGTTTGTATACCACCGTTATGATAGATGAAATACCAGTTTCCTTTATATTCAATGATAGATTGGTGATTGGTATTACTATTACCTGCAATTTCGTTAATTACACCTTTGTATTCATATGGTCCTTCAACCTTATCGCTCACAGCATAAGCAATTCTTTCAGGAAAACCAACTGCAAAAGATAAGTAATAGCGTCCATCTTTTTCATGTAACCAAGGTGCTTCTGTAAATGGGAATTCCATTTCGCCATTGATTTTGATTTCTTTTACGCCATAATCTTCGTCATAAGAAACCATATCTTCGTTAAGTTTTACATACCAGCAAGCACCATTTCCCCATAATAACCAGGCCTGGTCATTATCATCAATAAAAACAGTAGGGTCAATTGTACGCCAGCTATGTTTTTTACCAAAACTATCTTCATTTTTAACCAATGCATGTCCCAATGCATCTTTATAAGGACCTTCAGGTCTGTCGGCTACAGCAACACCAATACCTGTTGTTTGAGAACTGTTGTACCAGTAAAACTTACCGTTTCTTTCAATAACCTGACTAGCCCATGCTGCATTGGTTTCTCCCCATGCAAAATCTGTAGCTCTTAAAGGCATTTTATATTCCCAAAAGTGTTTCATGTCAGTAGTGGCAAAACAACACCATTTTTCAATGTTATACCATTTTTGACCACCTTTAGCATCTTCTCCTGTAAAAATAAATAAGGTATCGTTATATACTAATGCAGCAGGGTCACAGGTATATTTGTGAGTTACAATCGGGTTTCCTTTTGCTTCCCATTGGTATATAACATTTTCAGATGTAATAGAATCGTTTTTTTGAGCGGAAGTATTCTTTTTCTTAGGTGTTACAGCACTCGCCATTAATGTTGCTACCATCAAAAATGATAGCGAAATAATTCTTCGAGGATTTGTGTTCATATTTATTGATTTTAATTTGTCCTTATTATTTTCAATTGAAAACCATGCATTGAAAGTTTCAAATATAGTTGAAAATGGTCCTTAGGGGGTGGATAAATCATTCAAAATACTTGCACAAACAGGTATTATAACTGTAAATATTGGTTCGTTATATTAACAATAAATCCATTGTAATACTTAGTAACCGGTTAAATTATAGATTGTTATTTCTTCATTCTGATGGCAAGAATTTCGCCGGTAACGCAAACCTTTCCGTTTGCACTTAAAGTCATCTCAACAATAACTTTTCTGCCCGAAATACTTTTAAGTTTTCCTTTAATTTCCAATTCTACTCCTAGTGGTGTCATCTGTCGATAATCAATTTTTAAAGAGGCTGTCATGCAACGAACCTGAAGAGGAGCTTCCAGAGGAATGTTTTCTTCCATACAAATAAATGCAGCAGCCGATCCTGTTCCATGGCAGTCGAGTAGGGAAGCTATTAAACCTCCGTAAACAGCTCCAGGAATAGCTGTATATTGCGAATCCGGTGTGAAATGTGCTATGGTCTCTTCTCCTTCCAGATAAGTTTTTAAATGTAATCCCAGTGGATTGTTTTTCCCACAACCATAGCAGTGTGCTACATCATCCGGATATAAATCTTGAATAGCTTTAGTCATTGAAATCTTTAATAGTTTACAGAGTTAGGATTAAATGCTGCAAGAATCGCCCATACAGTTTGGCATTACTTCAGGAGATTTAATAAGTTTAATGCGAACAGCTAAAAAATATAGCTTGCAACCTACACAAATAGCAAAAGCTGTTTCTAAAAACATTAAAAGTAAACAAACCAGGCAAAGCATACATACCGGTTGAAAATAAGAACCATCGCCAGTAACATATAACAGTACAGAAAAAACAAAAATAGTAAGTGACAGAACACTTCCCAGCGACCAGGCAAAACGCTTTTGAACAGCACCGATATATAGAGGAGTTTGTTTACGTACAAATAGTTTTGAGAGTAAAGTAACAGGCGATAAATTAGGATTTACTGAAACAGAGATAACAAAATGATATACCATGATGCCTGATATATACGGAAGTACAGCAAAGTTCCTTAAAATGAAGGCCTGTATAAAGGCAATAATACCTAATAAAAACAATATTCCTGAGATACCACGAACCTCACGCTCGTTTAAAACTTTGTATTCGTAACCCTCTACAACTTTACCAAATGAAAAAAATGCCATAATATTATATATTCTATAGTTTAAATATCAATATATTGATCAGTTGATATAATCAGATGAAAACGGCAACTGATTTTGTTTAATTATAAAACAATACTACAAATAAATCATATAATTGTTTATGATCGGTGCTTAACAGAAAAATAACTCCTTTAAAAATTATAGTATTTTAAAGAAGTTTCAATTTGAGTCCTATTAGCTATTTAATTCTCTATTTGGTGGATATAAATCAGAATAACATAAATAAATAGTACTATTTCTGAATTATATTAATATGATTTTCTTAAGGTTAAATCTAATGTGTAAATGAAGTTAGTTTATAGACAAAACACAAATAATATTGAAATAGAAAGATATTACATAGTGAATCTTTTATGCATAGATGAGTAAATAATCCATTATTTTCTTGTGTATGTCCATTTCAAAATATGGATAATATGATAATATTTGACAAAATTTAAAAGGATTGAATCAGGAACTATAATAAATTTCCAAATCAAAAAATTAACAAACAGGTAGTTGAACTAAATGATTTGGTATTTCTAGAGGCCATGAAATTTTAAATATATATAAATGAATAATTTTTTTGATATCTTAAGACGATGGAGTTTTTTATGGTGTTTGGTATTACTGTATGCATGTAATCCAGAGAACCATAATAATACCATTCCCTTACAAGGTGAATGGGTGGTTACACTGGATAATAACGATCAAGGAAAATCAGAGCAGTGGTTTAACGAAATTCAGACCAATGCATTAGCAATAACTTTGCCTTCAACATTAGATGAAGCTGGTATAGGCGAAGAAGTTATTGTTGAACCTGAATTGAATAAAGAAGTTTTGTATCAGTTAAGCAGAAAGAATACATATATAGGAGCTGCCTGGTATCAAAAAGAGATTGAAATTCCGAACAATATGGCTGATAAAGAAATTGTTCTGGAAATGGAAAGAGTAATCTGGAAATCTGAGGTGTGGATTGATGGAGAATATAAGGGAACAGATAATAGTTTAGTTAGTGCACATCAGATTTCTCTGGGTAAAATTACTCCGGGAAAACACCTTATGACGATTTGCATTGATAACCGTCAGCAATACGATTTATTTGATAATAGTAGAGAAAGAACCCTGACGCATTCCTATACTGAAACAACTCAGATTATGTGGAATGGTATCTTGGGTAATTTCAATTTAAAAGCTTTACCAGCTTATTCTATTGAAGATTTACAGGTTTATCCTGATGTACAAAAAGGTGGAGTTGAAATTGTTGCCAAAGCAAAAGGTCAGTCAGAAAATGACATCACTATTCAGGTTATTGATAAGGAAGGCAAACAAGTATCATCTATTGAAACAAAAGCTGAAGAAAATATCAAAGTTGAATTAACTGGTGATTTTACCCCTTGGGATGAACATCATCCTGTAATTTATACTGCTCAGGTTAAAACTGCAAAGGGAGATATATTGGCACAGGCTGATTTTGGCTTGCGAAAAATTGAGTCTGTTGAAAATAATATGCTTTTAAATGGTAAACGACTGTTTTTAAGAGGTACATTAGAATGTTGTATCTTCCCGTTAACAGGTCATCCTCCATTGAATAAAGAGGGATGGTTAAAAGTATTTCAATCAGCAAAATCTTACGGTTTAAATCATATTCGTTTTCACTCATGGTGTCCACCAGAAGATGCTTTTGAAGTTGCCGATAGCTTAGGTTTTTACCTTCAGGTAGAAATGCCAAACTGGTCGCTTAAATATGGTCAGGAACCTGAAATGGTAAAATGGATGGAACGCGAAGGAGAACGTATGATTCGCAATTATGGCAATCACCCTTCATTTTGCATGATGGCTATGGGTAACGAGTTAGAAGGTGATTATAAATTATTAACTGACTTTGTAAAGAAATTACAAAAAGAAGATCCTCGTCATTTATATACAACCACTGCCTTTACTTTTCAGAAGCCACATTCAGAAGAGCCTGACGCCGTTGATGAATATTGGATTACTCAATGGACTAAAGATGGTTGGGTAAGAGGACAAGGCGTATTTGATGATTATGCACCAAGTTTTGATAAGGATTACCGTTCAAGTATCGAATTTTTGGACATTCCTTTAATCACACACGAAATTGGTCAGTATTCGGTATATCCTAACCTTAAGGAAATTGAAAAGTATACTGGAGTTTTATCTCCAAAGAACTTTGAGGCCATTAAAATCGATTTAGAGAAGAAAGGAAGATTAGATAAAGCTGAAGATTATTTAAAAGCTTCTGGTCAATTGGCTAAAATTCTTTATAAAGAAGAAGTTGAGCGTGCTTTAAAAACACCCGGAATCAGTGGTTTCCAATTGTTGGATTTACATGATTTCCCTGGACAAGGAACTGCTTTAGTAGGTATGCTTGATGCATTTTGGGATTCAAAAGGAATTGTAACCGGAGAGGAGTTTAAAACGTTTTGTAACGATTTGGTTCCATTAATTAAGTTTGAAAAGGCCGTTTATACAAACAATGAAGTGTTTAAAGCTAAGGCAGAAGTAGCCAATTACTGGAAAGATCTAGAGGCTCCGGCTTTTGATTGGAGTATTGCTCAAAACGGATCTGTTTTAAAATCAGGTAGCCTTGAATCAAAAGGTATTAAACAAGGAAGCTATGCTGAAGTAGGTGCTTTTGAGTTTGAATTAAAAAATATTCAGGAACCACAAAAGTTGGATATTACTTTAAGCTTACAAGGAACAGATTATAAAAATTCATGGTCTGTATGGGTGTATCCACAAAGTCAAAAAGTAGACAGAAAGGATGTAGTGGTTACAACAAAATGGGCTGTAGCAGAAAAATCTCTTAACGAAGGAAAAAAAGTTTTATTTACTCCTGAGTTAGATGAATTAAACGGTATTGAAGGCAAGTTTGTTCCAGTATTCTGGAGTCCGGTTCATTTCCCAAATCAACCAGGAAGTATGGGACTTTTAATTCAGGATCAACATCCTTTATTTAATGAATTCCCAACAGAGTATTATACCAACTGGCAATGGTGGGATTTATGTAAAAAATCAAAATCGTTAGAGGTAGATAAGATTGTTGTTGAACCTGTTGTTACAGTTGTAGATAACTTCTTTAAAAACCGCGATTTATCAAACTTATTTGAAGTTAATGTAGGTAAAGGTAAATTAGTATTTAGTGGTATTGATTTAAATACAGATTTAGATCATCGCATTACGGCTAAAGCTCTATTGAATAGTACTGTTGATTATATGAATTCAGAGGCTTTTGCTCCAAAGCATACTGTAACATTCAAATCATTAAAAGATTTATTCCAACGCAATCCAAATTCAAAAGAAGCAGCAAAAAAAGGATTGTATGATTAAAGGTTGATATATACACTTAGATTACAAAAGGATAAAAGATATAGCTACTAAGCGCTCTTTTATCCTTTTTTCTTTTTTAGGATATAGGTGAGATGTAGCAATTTAAAGTAAGGAATGTATATAGAGTGGATTTGATTTATAATGACATTTGAGGAGTTGTTCATTTAATAAAAGGATCATGTATGTGACTCCGCAGGAGTCAATTTATAGCATACTGGATGTTGCTATAAACATGTGATGCCTCTGGCATCAGTTTAAGAGTATATCTTTAAATTTTTTCTGTTTGGAACAATTTAAGAGGAAAGTGAAGTCTATAAGTTCGGCATAGCATCGCGCTATGTCATTTTATTTTAGACTTCTGTCCGTTTTTACAATTAAATGATTAGAAAATATTAAAGGACAGTCGCATAAATTCACCCAATAGTACAGCTCATGTCTTTACGTGAAGTAATGTATATTTATGATCACACCTGGTTAGAACTCGAAGTGTGAGAGGGGAGGTGATTATAGATATACTATTTATTTGGGATAATTTGGCTCGTAACTCCAAGCTCTATGCCCTTTGACATTACCCTTTCAAATTATTTCTATAATCTTTAGGAGACAGATTCATTACTTTTTTAAAGATTCTGGAGAAATAATATGGATCATCATAACCAATGCGAATAGCTATTTCTTTAATGTTTAGGTGTGTATGGTCTAATAATCTGCAGGCACTTTGAATTTTTAGCTGGATTAAATAATTTAAAGGAGAACGTCCTGTTTTTTGCTTAAACAACATCGAATAATGAGCAATAGATAGTTTGGATTGTTCAGCTAAGTCCTCCAGCGTAAGCTTTTCTTCAATGTGTTTTCTCATATAATGAATCGAGCGCTCAATTAAGTCCTTTTCATGAGGTTTTCTTACCTGACGAAACTGACTTAAATACCTGAATGAAGCCAAAAAATGCGATAAACATATATTGGCATAACTAATATTCTCTTTGCTATAACCCATCTCCAAATTTTGTATGATCTCTTCAAAGAGCTCCAAACGTTCATCTATTCGTGATATATCAGAAGGAGTAATACTTTGTGCCTCAGTTGTTGTTTCCAGATAATGAGATGCATTTTCACCACTAAAATGGATCCAATAAATACTCCATGGGTCTTTTCTCGAGCTTCCGTAAGAATGTGGAATATTAGGAGGAATAATAAAGTATTGATTTGCCTTAACTATAATCCTGGTATTTCCTATTAAAATCCATCCTTCACCATCTGTACAATACATTAATATATGTTGTTTACATCCTTCTGGTCTTTTTCTCAGATGATCTTTAGCTTTTGGATAAAAACCTATATCTGTAATATACAAGCTCCTACTTATTGGATCTTCCTGTATTTCGTCAATTATTAATTCCGGAATAATTACAGTCCGTTCATCCTGAAATCCATCAGATTTAATCATAATTTGCTTTTTGTGCTAAAATAATAAGATAGTCCATTAAAACCAAATATACATCCATTTTGAGATTTAAGGGAAATAAAGATATTTGTTACATATAATTAAAGAATATTTTAAAATGCAAAAAGTAATATTTAACACACGTTATATTCTATCGATTTCTTTGGTCTCCGCGTTAGGGGGATTATTATTTGGATATGATTGGGTAGTAATTGGTGGTGCAAAGCCATTTTATGAGCAGTTTTTTAATATAGCTAATCAACCTGCAATGCAAGGGTGGGCTATGAGTAGTGCCTTAATAGGTTGTTTGTTGGGAGCAGCTATTTCAGGTATGCTTAGTGATAAATGCGGGCGAAAGAAATTACTAATTTTTGCTGCATTCATGTTTACCTTATCTGCAATTGGTACAGGAATAGTTAATGATTTTACTGCTTTTATCATATATCGTTTAATTGGTGGTGTAGGTATTGGTTTGGCTTCTACTTTATCTCCAATGTATATTGCTGAAATTGCACCGGCTTCTATGCGTGGTCGTTTTGTTTCTTTAAACCAGTTAACTATTGTATTAGGTATTTTGGCTGCACAATTAGCAAACTGGCAAATTGCTGAGCCAATTCCCGCTCATTTTACAGAAGTTGATATTTTAAATTCGTGGAACGGACAAATGGGGTGGCGTTATATGTTCTGGGCTGAAACCATTCCTGCAGGAATATTCTTTGTATTAATGTTTCTTGTGCCAGAAAGTCCAAGATGGTTGGCTAAATCAGGAAATGAATCAAAAGTAGAGTCCATTCTTAAAAAGATTGGTGGAACAGAGTATGCTGTACAAGAGTACAATAATATACATCAATCCTTAGCCAGTGAAACCGGTAAGGTAAATTTCAAAGAATTATTCGAACCAGGTATTAAAAAGGTACTTTTAATTGGAATTGTATTAGCCACTTTCCAACAATGGTGTGGTATTAACGTAATATTTAATTATGCAGAGGAGATTTTTAAAGCTGCAGGATATGGTGTATCAGATATTCTATTCAATATTGTAATCACTGGAATCATTAATGTAGTATTTACTTTCGTAGCTATTTACACCGTAGATAAGTTAGGTAGAAGGGCTTTAATGATTATTGGTTCTGCAGGATTGGCACTAATCTATATTTTAGTGGGACTTACATACTTCTTTCAAATTACAGGAATTGCATTGTTGATCTTAATATTATTGGCAATTGCTACTTATGCCATGTCGCTGGCACCTATTGTATGGGTGGTTATTTCAGAAATATTCCCTAACAGAATCAGGGGAGCTGCTATGGCTATTTCAACAATTGCTTTATGGACCGCCAGTTTCCTTCTGACTTATTCATTTCCATTGCTAAATAGTGCATTGGGTGCAGCTGGAACTTTCTGGTTATATGGATTGATTTGTTTGGGCGGTTTTGTATTTATCTACAAAAAATTACCAGAAACTAAAGGGAAATCTTTAGAAGAAATAGAAAAAGAAATAATTAAGGAATAATGATGACAGAATCATTCTACACATGGTAACATGTGTAGAATCGATTGTAGCATTTATACTACTGCGGATAGCAGGTAAAGTGATTGAATTATTGGACAATAAATAAAATATAGGCGTCTTCATTTAAGATGCTAATATGGGAAAGTTACATCAAAAAAGTATTAAATTTTTATAATATGGAAGCTAAGGCAAGGCTCGAAAAGTTGGTACTTCCAACCTATGAACTGGGTAAATCAGAAATTAATCCGGTGTTTTTTGAAAAGAGAGTTTATCAGGGGTCATCGGGTAAAGTATATCCTGTTCCTTTTATTGATAAAGTTTATGATCATAAGGTAGATAAGGAATATCAGGCAGCTGTGCTTGAAAATGACTTTGTAAAATTAGTCATGTTACCTGAAATTGGCGGTAGAATTTTCGAGGCTCAGGATAAGGCTAATAATGATTATAATTTCTTTTACCAGCAAAAGGTAATTAAGCCAGCATTGGTAGGTTTAGCTGGTCCATGGATTAGTGGAGGAGTTGAGTTTAACTGGCCGCAACACCACCGTCCGGGAACTTATTTGCCAACTGATGTATATATCGAGGAGGAAGCTGATGGAGCAAAAACCATCTGGATGTCGGAATATGATCCTATGTATCGTTTAAAAGGGATGCATGGAATCCGTATTCGTCCTGATAGTGCTTTAATCGAGTTACGTGGTCGTTTGTTTAACCGTACCCCATTAACACAAACATTTTTATGGTGGGCAAACGTGGCTGTTGAAGTACATAAAGATTACCAAAGTTTCTTTCCACCTGATGTGCATTATGTGGCAGACCATGCGGTACGTGCGCAGAGTAGTTTCCCATATGCCGAAAATGATTATTATGGTATTCCATATCATGAGCGTCCGGGCAAAAACGATTTACGTAACTACAATAATATACCTGTTCCAACCAGTTACATGGTTTGTGATACAAAATATGATTTCTTTGGTGGATATGATTTCAAAGAGCAAGGAGGTTTTATTCATGTGGCTAACCGTCATATTGCTCCGGGTAAAAAACAATGGACATGGGGTAGCGAAGACTTTGGACGCGCATGGGATCGTGAGTTAACTGATGAAGGAGGACCATACTTTGAGTTAATGGCTGGTGTTTATACTGATAACCAACCAGATTTTACATACTTACTTCCTTACGAAACTAAAACGTTCTCTCAGTTCTGGTGGAGTTTTAAAAAGCTTGGACCTGTTCAAAATGCAAATAAGGATTTAGCCATCCGTTTAGAAATTCAGCAAGGAAATAAATTGGATTTAGGTGTGGCTTCTAGTCGTAAATTTGAAAATTTGAAGTTTATTCTCCTAATCGGAAACGAAAAGACTGTATTCGAGAATAAAACAGTTACTCCGGATGAGCCATGGCAGGATCAAACCATTCAGATTGAGGCAGGACAGGAGCATTCCGTTTCTTTAATTGTATTAAATGAGCAAGGTAAAGAGCTTATTGCGTACCATCATCGTGAGGTGCCTAAAGAGCGTAATCGTAAGGTAGCTTTTGAGCCTAAACAGCCAGAGGAAATTGAAAGTGCTAACGAACTTGAATTAATAGGAGAACACCTTGAGTTATACCGTCATCCAACTCGTTATCCTGAGCCATACTGGAAAGAGGCCATTAAAAAAGATCCTAAGAGCTACAAATCATATATTGCTCTTGGACGTGTAGAACTTAAAAATGGTAAGTTTGCTGAAGCAGAGGCTAACTTTAAAACCGCGATTGATATTCAAACCACTTATCATCCAAATCCTGCATCAGGAGAGGCATTGTATTTCTGTGGTTTAGCATGTTCATTACAGGGAAGAAAAGATGAAGCCTATAAAATGTTCTATAAATCTACATGGAACTACGAGTGGCGAGGTGCTGCTTATTATCAATTAGCTGCGTTAGACTGTATTAAAGCAGATTACGAGACCGCTCTTGAGCATATTGAAGCATCATTAGATACAAATCGTCAGAATAACAAGGCATATATTCTAAAAGCTCTTGCGCTGAAGCATCTGGGTAATAAAGAAGCTGCACAAAGTGTATTTACAGAACTGTTTAAAACAGATTCTCTCGATCAGTGGGCTAAATTTGAGTTAGCAAACTTAACTGGCAATTACGAAGATTTTCTTCAGTCATCAAGAAATGATGCACAGACTGTAATCGATATTGCATTTGATTATGCTGAAGCTGGTTTTTATCAGGAAGCCATTGATGTGATAGAATTACATCATAAAAATGAAATTCCTGCTTGTGCAGTGCCAAATCCAATGGCAAAATCAATCATGACAGAGTTTACTTTAGCTTGGTTGTATCACCTTAAAGGCGATGCTACTGTAGCAAAAGAAATTCTTGAAAAAACAAAGTCTGCATCATACGATTATGCATTCCCATCACGTACTTTTGAACAGATTGTAATGGAATGGGCTTTACAGGTGGACGCAGAAAATGGTATTGCTGCCTATGGTTTAGGTAACTATTACTTCAATTTAAAGCGTCATGAAGATGCTATTGAGGCATGGCAAAAAGCAGCTGATGCTAATAGTGACTATGGTACTTTATATCGTAACCTGGGAATTGCTTACTGGAATACCTATGAGGATGGAGATAAAGCGAGAGCTTCATTCCTTAAAGCAATAGAATTGGCACCTAATGATATGCGTATTCGTTATGAGTTTGATCAATTACGTAAGAAGCTTAACGACGATCCTAAAACTCGTTTAGAGGATTTGTTAGCTATTAAGGATCAGATTACAACGCGTGATGATTTTTCAGTTGAATTGGCAGCATTGTACAACTTTGCCGGAGATTATACGAGTGCTTTAGACTTGTTGGAGAATAGAAACTTCCATCCATGGGAAGGTGGAGAAGGACAGGTGTTAAGACAATATACCTATGCTTGCTTAAAATTAGGACAAGCTGCCCTTCAAAATGGTGATGCTGCAAATGCCCTGGAGTATTTTACTAAATCTATGGATACGCCTGATAATTTAGGTGAAAAATACCATCCATTGCAAGCAGTAGCACATATTAATTACTGGAAAGGCATGGCACTTAAAGCACTAGGTAAAACAGATGAAGCAAAAGCTTATTTTGAAGCCAGTACCAACGAAGAAGGTGACTTTATCGATATGGCTGTAAGTGCTTATTCAGAATTATCATATTACAAGGCCTTATCATTAAAAGAACTAGGTAAAGAAAGTGAAGCAAATGAGTTATTACAAAACATTAAAGCATTTGCAGAAGCTAAATTACAAGAAAGTGTAAGAATAGATTATTTTGCAACATCATTACCTTTATTATTAGTTTTTGAAGATGATATTCAGAAACGTAATACGATAGATGCTAAGTTTTTGATTGCTTTAGCTGAAGAAGGACTTGGAAATGCAACTGCGGCACTATCACTTGCAGATGAAATACTTGCTTTAAATTCGATGCATGTTGGAGCAGCAGATATGAAAGAAGAGCTAAAATAGCAGTATAGTTGTGTTATAGAAACAAACATTAAAATAATAGTAAACGATCCGGTTCTTATGACCGGATCGTTTTTTTTTATGTCAATATGGATGATTTATTGCATTTCAAATTTAAAGGTTCAGATTATTATCTCGATAGGAATTGATACTGCTAACCTTTGAGGAGTGAACAATTAAAAGTATTTAGAATTTATGAGACTTGACGTTTGTATCTAAAACCAAGCCAGACAGAATGCTAAGCTATTGTATAACTTCTTCTGAAAAACAACAACTAAAAATGCATAAACAGCTATTAAAACTAATCTATACAATAAGCGTGATTGCATAATAATATTATATTTGCGCATTTTTAATTAACGTTTTGGTTTGATGATAAATTTGCCTTTTAAAACTGGCCATGTTTTATTACCTATATCAGTATAACCCAAAATAAAAATCATTCCATTTAATGATGAATAAATTTATTATAGTTGTGTGTTGTTGTATTCTGGTTCATTCAACAGATTGTTTTTCAGATACAGTAAATAAAAATAAAGTTTCAACCAGAGCAAAACATGTTTATGGTCGCTCAAGTGATTTTAGCAATTTTTTATACTTAGGTATCTCCTTTATAAAAGATATAAATCCAACTGATACCGCTTATTATATAAAATTTAAACTTTATGCACCAGATTCAGAGTTTCGTGATGATATATGTTTTAATAAAGCTAAATCTATTTCATTTTTAGCAAAGAATGGCAACATTGTAGATCTTAAAATGAAAGGTATTAATACATTTATTGAATCTTCCGAACAGGTAGAAGATTCATTCAAACCCAGTAAAATAAATAACTACTCCACTTCTCTAACTTTAAAAATAGCCAAAGAAAAACTGCTTGAATTAGGCTCTCAACCTTTTTATCAACTAATGTTGCCATATTATAATAAAACATCAAAAGTCAATAATGAATTAGTATTTATACGGCCTACAGTATTCACCCGAAGGATATTTATTCAAAAGAAGATTAAAGATATACTTGAAAATTAATGCAGAAACAATACTGTAGTCTGGTTTTTTGAATCAATAATTTAATGCATTAACCAAGTGTATCCAATGACAGGGGGTTAATTAGCGTTATAATATCACACTATGACTTCTGGATTATAGTCTCTGAATTTTATTTTAAAGCCTTGAATATATGTCTTATATGTATGATCTATATAGGTTGAAAGTGAAGTTGTAATAGGAACCAGATAGCATCAACCAAATAATTAAAATTTGTACTATTCATTAATTAGTCAGCACTGAGCCAATTACTATACAAACATTCTGTTTTCTGCAAGCTAATCATCACTTTATCGTGCCAGGATCGCAAATCTATGGTGTAGAAATTGTGTACAGGTTGCGTTGCGGTTGCGACCATTTGCGAAGCAGTTGCGTAGCTGTCTAGTCTCCTTTGCGATGCAGTTGCGATAAATTTGCGATAAAATGGCCTAATTTTGCGATAAACTTGCGAAGCCGTGCCTATAAAAGTCTATATTGCAATATTTTCCTACCAAATCTGGATTTCGAGGAATATTAGTCATTTTTAAACCTTATAAGCACATAATAGAATATTTTAAAACTATTTGTACTTCATATTCAGTTATCAATAAGAGTAAAAAGTAATGATAAAGTTACAATATTTTTTAAATGCCTGTCTATATAAACTTTAGATAAAAGAAAAAAGGAAGAATGGTAGATTGGAGAAAAGAGATTAACCGATAGGAATAAGATATAGGCAAATTAGGAAAATAAAAGCCTATTTATCTTTTGTCTCCAAATTTTATATGTCTCTTATTCAGTTCAATTATTAGTTTATTATTCTGTATGATTTGAAGTTGTTCTCCATCCTTTTTAATTTGAGCAATAAAAGTAGGCGTAATATGATCCAAATCAGGTTTTGAATGGTTTTTCATACAATTATTTAAGTACAAACCGATTGTTGCATCTGTTACTGATTTTCCAAGTATTGGAGATATATCCACGTCAAACGGATAAAGATCGTATTTATGAGTATCTGCGTACTTATAATATCCCAATGATCCATTTTGAAATACCATGTCTTCCTTGTTGTTGGTATAAACTTTATCATATACCAGATTTGTATAGGAGCCGTTTTTATCAAATATAAAAAGGGTAGAAGAAGACTTATCATCAATGGTCCATGTTCCTCTAATTTCTTTTTGTTCAGGATTGCAGGTCGAATGCATCAATGAAAGGAAAAATATTGTGAAAAACGCTATTGGTTTCATAATAACACCTTGTTTTTATAGATAAGTTAATACATTTATAAAAAAAGTCAACAGTAAGAAAACTGCATGTTCTATTGTATTCTATTTATAATAATTTGAGAAATTGGTTAAACAGCGATCAGGAGAATCGTTGATGTAATCTGTAAGATCTGGCTTTCTTCAGGGAAAAACACAATAACCAGCACTATTTGTAAAACGATAATTCTTTTTTTTAATTAAGGTGGCTGATAGTATCACTTTGCTGGATAATCATTTAAATCATTTAATGTTAAATTATATTAAATCTAAATATATTAATTTATATATGAGATTAATATTTTTTTTATCTTCATAAACGCAAAATCCAAAACACACATCTTTTCAATAGTTAATGATTAAGAAGGAATACAATTCGGACTACGATATGGCTGAAGGTCTCCAGAAAGGAGAGATGGATGCTTTTAACGCGATCTTTAAGAAATACAGCTCTCGTTTGTATGGTTTTACAATTAAGCATTTAAAATCAGAAGTTGAAACTGAAGGTCTGGTACAAAATGTATTTTTAAAAGTGTGGGAGAACCGAAAAAATGTCAAAAAAGAACATTCACTGAAATCCTATTTGTTCACTATTGCTTATCACGAGATGGTTCACGTATTTAAAAAGAAGAAGATCTTTTTTGATATTAGCGCAGAAAGTGCCGTTTCTATACGTTCAGACTATGAATTAGAAAAGCAGATCGAGTATAAATTCGTTCTTGAAGAAGTGGATAAATTAATAGATTTACTTCCGGATAAACAAAAACAGGTTTTTATTAAGAGTAGAAAAGAAGGAAAAAGTACTAAAGAAATTGCAGAAGAACTTAATATATCCCCAGGTACAGTGGATAACAATATTTCTGCCGCATTAAAATTTATCCGCAAACATATCTCATCTTCGAATCCCGCTTTTTTTCTATTTTTTATACTTTTTTTTATTTAGTGTAATGTGCACTAAAACAGACTAATAGAAATTAAATAAAACTTTTTTTTAAAAAAAACTTAAGATTTTTTCGTGAGATTTTTTCGTGGAAATGCTATTACTTATAAAAGAACCTTAATAAATGTTAACAAACGAAATAAAATGTTATTCATTCTATTTCTTAAGAATTAAAAAAAGCAGATGATTAAGCAAGATGAAATACAATTACTAAAACGATTCTTTGGAGGTAGTGCGAATATTGAAGAAGAAAAAAGTGTTTATAATCTTTTCTACGAGCATGCAGAAGATAAAGATTTTAAACATTATGTGCAGGATGAGCTAAAAAAATACTTTGAAAGTCATAAAGCTGATGAATACAATACAGACCATATTTTTTATAAAGTAAATTATCTAATCAGTCAACAAGAAACAGAAAAGAAAAAACAACTGGTAAAACAAATATACCAATGGTATGCAAAAGTTGCTGCAATTTTAATTCTACCTATACTCGTAGGGGGTTATTTATGGTTTAACACAAAAAACGTTACAAACAGCAATTTTGCAATGCAAGTTTCTGAAAATATAATTACCGTACCAATGGGTGCAAGAGTAAATTTTACACTTCCTGATGGTACCTATGGATGGTTAAACAGCGGATCTTCTTTATCTTATTCTTTACCATTTAACGATAACAGAAAAATTAATTTGAAAGGAGAAGGATGGTTTAATGTAGCACACGATACCATTCATCCCTTCGAAATTGAAGCAGGAAAATCAAAAGTGGAAGTTTTAGGAACAGTATTTAATTTATATGCCTATCCGGAAGAAGACTTTATAGAACTGGCTTTAGAAGAAGGTAAAGTAAAATTTACGCCAACAGAGAATTCAACTAAAGGCTTTGAAATTAAACCAAATGAAAAGCTGTTACTCGAAGATGGAAAAATTAAAATAAGTGAAACCGAAGCCTATAAATTTGGAGCATGGAGAGAAGGTAACCTGGTATTCAGGGGTGATGCAATGGTTGATGTGGCCAAAAGGATAGAACGTTGGTATAATGTTGATGTTCAGATTATGGATGATGAGTTAAAGAAACACTCTATTCGGGGAACCTTTCAGGATGATTCATTGGAAGAAGTGTTACGATTCCTGAGTTTAATTTCACCATTGGATTATAAAATAATAGACAAAAAAATATTGAATGACAATACAATAACTAAGAAAAAAGTACTCATATACAAAAAGTAAAACCCAACAATCAAATTATTTAGAAAAATCTACAATGAAACAAACAGGAGGACCATAAAAGAAAAAAAAGGAAATCGCGCCAACGATTTCCTCAAAAAATCCCTTATGAAATTTTTATAAAGCTAAATCACAAATTTATGAAAAAATCCAGATTTCTTTCTGAATGTTTTTCTTTTAGTTTAACAAGAACATTCAAAATTATGCGAATTACCCTATTTTTAATTCTCATATCAGCGTTTGAAATGTACGCTACAGATTCCTATTCTCAAAAAACTATTCTCTCGTTGAATGTACAAGAGAAAAGTTTAGAAGAGGCATTAGATGAAATAGAACAAGCATCAGAATTCTATTTTTTATACAGCGAAAAGTTAGTGGATACCAAACGTGTGGTTTCAATTAATGTAAAAGAAGCTAAGATTGAAAAAATTTTAGATGATCTTTTCTCAGATACTGAAATTAAGTATCAAATAATTGACAGAAAAATTCTTTTAGCACCTGAATTTGACGCAGAACAAGAAATTCAACAGGAAACAAAGTCTATTGAAGGAACTGTTAAAGATGTATCAGGAGCTCCACTACCCGGTGTAACCATCGTAGTTTTAGGTACTACCAATGGTATCATTACAGATTTAGACGGTAAATATAAATTAGATAACGTTAAACCTACTGACGTACTTGAGTTTAGTTTCATTGGTATGGATAAACAAGATATTCCGGTTGAAAATAGAACCAGAATAGACGTGGTTATGAAAGAATCTACCATTGGATTAGAGGAAGTTGTAGCTGTAGGTTATGGTGTTCAGAAAAAGAGTGATTTAACAGGTTCTATTGCATCTGTTAATGTGGACGAACTGAAAAACAGATCTACCAGCGATGTTGGTAAAACCATGCAAGGTAAAGTTGCCGGTGTACAAATTCTAAGTTTATCAGGAGCACCAGGTACAAGTCCTACATTCAGGGTTAGAGGTTATTCTAATAACGGTACTTCTGATCCATTATACATTGTTGATGGATTAAAAGTAGATGACATTGGTTATCTTGATCCTAACAACGTAGAATCAGTTGAAGTATTAAAAGATGCTGCTTCTGCTGCAATTTACGGTGCTGAAGCTGGTAATGGTGTAGTATTAATTACAACAAGATCAGGTAAAGCTGCTGCAAGTAGATTCTTTTATAATGGAATGTATTCAAATCAGTCTCAAACCAACAAAATGAAAATGATGAATGCATCTCAGTTTAAAGAATACTGGATGCAGGCAGGACAACCTGAATCAGCTTTTCAAAATGGAGATACAGATTGGAATGATGTAATTTTTGAAAACGGTATGCGTCAAAGTCATTCGATTGGTTTTGAGGGTGGTACAGAACAGGCTTCCTATTATGCATCAATTACTTATAACTCTGATAACGGAATGGTTATAGGTGATGAAGATACAAATGAAAGATTAGCAGCACAGGTAAATGCCAGTTATAAAGTAAATGATTGGTTAAAAGTTGGAACTACAAACTCTTTAGAAAGAGGAAAAGTAGTAAGTGTATCATCAAATGATGCCACCGCTTCAGGTAGTGTTATCGGAGGTGCTTATTTCTACGATCCAACTGTTCCTGAATATTATACTAATGATTCACAAGCTCCTGATGGTCTGAATCTATTAGGTGCAGAAGCTGATGGATTTAATATTCTTAGAAATAGTGATGGACAAATTTATGGAGCTTCGTTATTGCAACAATCTACTTTATGGAATCCTCGAGGTATGATTGAAAACTTTAAAAACGAGACCTGGAGATCAAATATCAATGGAACTATGTATGCAGAATTAACACCTCTTGAAGGATTAATCTTTACTTCAAGAATTGGTTATCGTTTCGGAAACTTACATATTTCAAATTACTCTGATGGTTGGTATTGGAATCCAAACCAATTTGTTAAAAACGGAGCTTTATCTGCTGAATTAAGTCATAATGTATACGTGCAATGGGAAAACTTTGCCAACTACATGTTCTCCTTAGGCGATCATGACTTTACTGCAATGGCAGGTATGAAATATTCTAATAATAACAATACCTTTATTAGTGCTGAAACAACAAGTTTAGCTAATGATGCAGAAAACTATCGTTATTTAGATTATTCTTCAGTTGATGCTACTGATAATGTGGGAGGTAATAATATTAATGCCCGCAGTTTATCATATTTTGGCCGTTTAGGTTGGAGTTACCAAAGTAAATATATGCTTATGGCCAGCTTCCGTGCTGATGCATTTGATGCTTCTAAATTGTCAAAAGAAAATCGTTGGGGATATTTCCCTGCAGTATCCGGTGGATGGGTTATTTCAAATGAAGAATTCTTCCAAAACTTAGGTATCGAAAAATTATTATCCTACTTTAAACTTAGAGCTTCATGGGGTATTAACGGTAATGTAGATGTATTAAGAGACTATCCTTATACTTCTTCGTTAATACTTGGTAATGGTTATTATAATTTTAATAATCAGTTATTAACAGGAGCAGCACCTTCTAATCAGTTACCAAATAATGAATTAACATGGGAAGAATCAGAACAAACCAACTTTGGTTTCGATGCTCGTTTCTTTAATAGTCATTTAAGCTTTAGTTTAGATTACTACAGAAAAGTTACCAATGGTTTATTAGCAACCGGACCAGCTCCTGTTATTTCAGGTACAAGTACTGTTGTTCAGAATATTGGTGAAATTGAAAACAGTGGTGTAGAAATGGAATTAAGCTACAAGGGATCAATAGGAAAACTTAAATACCAATTAAGCGGAAACCTGGCAACATTACATAATGAAGTATTAGAAAGTCCTTATGGTGAAGGAAGATTTGCCGGAGGTGGTGGTTTCTTAACAGATGCAACCTATTTTGAAAAAGGATATCCTATTTGGTACCTAAGAACATATCAGGTGGATCATATTGATGAAACAACAGGTCAGCCAATTTATAAAACAGGTGAAGAATTGGGTTCTGATGATGGTAAAGATTATGCAGGATCTGCAATTCCTGATTTTACTTACGGAGCTACAATTAGTGCAGAGTTTAAAAATATTGATTTAAGAATATTTGGTGCTGGTCAGCATGGCAGTGAACTATTCTTCGGAGTTGTAAGACCTGACCTTCCAATCATGAACTTACCAGAATTTGTTTATAAAGATCATTGGACTGCATCGAATACACAGGCTTCAAAACCTTCATCACAAGTATATCAGTCTTTCCCAAGTGCAGCAAATTATGCATCATCAGATCATTGGGTGTTTAATTCATCATACTTTAAAATTAAAGAAATTCAGTTGGGATACACTTTACCATCGTCACTTACAAAAAAACTTAGAGTTTCTTCTTTAAGAGTTTATACTTCATTAGAAAACTTCTTTGTATTTACAGATTATCCAGGTATCGATCCTGAATCTATGAGTGGAACTCAAAATGGTGACACCGTAACAATTCCTGGAGGACCAACACTTTCATTAGGTGGAGGAATGGGAGTTGACAGAGTTCAGTACCCAGCAATGAAACAAGTTGTGTTTGGAATTAATTTATCATTTTAATGAATTAAATTATGGAGACATCAATTATGAAAAGAATTAAATTAATTATATCAATAATCATATCCGGTATTATAATAATTTCTTGTAATGAGGATTTACTGGATGTTGAACAACATGGTGCTCTGCTTCCGGACAATTATTATGCAAATGCATCAGATGAACAAGCAGATCAGCTAATCGCAGAAGTTTATTCGCAAGTATTTACAGGCCTGTTTTGGAATGGTACTTTAAACAGTATGTCAGATAATGGTATACGTACAGGTGGCGTATTTTCAAATGTAAATATCACATCTCAGAATCATGATATGAATGGTTATTTTACAACTTTATTTAGAGTTAACTATCTGTGCAATATGATTATAGAAAATTTACCTGCAGATTCAAACAGTAAAAATCAGGTAATCGGCGAAGCGTATTTTTGGCGTGCTTATGCATATTTTAATTTAATCAGAATGTATGGAACACCACCATTAGTTGATCATGTTTTAGGAGCTGCTGATTTACAGCCTGCTAATGGAAATCCTGCTGAACTATGGAATTATGTTGAAACCAGTTTAGATGAAGCTTTAAAGCTGTTACCAGAAAAAGCTGGTTTAGGTCAACAGAAAGCTATTGGAGGAAGAGTTACAAAGCATGCAGTTTATGCATTATTAGGTAAAGCTCAACTTACTCAAGGTAATTATTCAGGAGCAATCACTTCGTTGGAGCAGGTAATTAATTCAGGTAAATATCAGTTGGTTAATGATTTTCGTGAATTATATCATACTACATCTGACTTTTGTGATGAGTACATCTGGGAATTTAACGTAGATGATGAAGATCAAGCCAATTTTGAAAGAGAAGGTGATAACAGAGCTGTTAACCTTACCTGGAGATCGGAGAATGTTACAGTTCCTGGTGGATTAACTGCTCAAGGTTATGGTATGGCTGATTTTAATAAAGCTTTTTATGACTTTATGGTGGCCAGAGGTGAAAAAGGAAAACCTCGTTACTTAGGTACTATCTGGGATTATGAAGATATTTTAAATCGATTTGTTGAATTAGGTTTAGCCAGCGATACAGAAGATGCCAAAGGTGAATTTTGGAACTCAGTTCCAGCCATGTCTGACTGTCAGGGATATTTTAGAAGTAAAATGTTACCATGGGCTGAAGAAATTTATGATTTCTATGATGTAAATGTGATTCATAGTAAAATTAACTGGCCGGGAATGAGATATGCCGAAGTATTATTACTTTATGCAGAAGCTTGTGTACAATCGGGAACAAAAACAGATTTAGGTCTTGCAGCAATTAATGAAATCAGATTCAGAGCAGGATTAGATAATTTACCATCTTATACATTAGCTGAACTGAAAGATGAAAAACGAGCAGAAATGGCTTATGAAGGTGAACGTTTCTATGATTTAGTACGTTGGGGAGATGCCTCTTCGGCTCTTGCAACAAGAGGATTTACAATGTATAATTTTTATGGATATGTTGAAGGAACTACTAATTATAATGTAACAGAAATGCCTGTTCAGGATGCAGTAGGATTCCAATCAGGAAGAGATGAACTTTTCCCATTCCCATATAATGAAAGATTATTAAATCCTAATCTTAATCAAAACAACGGATGGAATTAATCTAATATAATATAAAGCGGTAACCACAATAAAAGTGGTTGCCGCACTTAACAAAACACGATAAAACTTATTGATAATACAGAATAGCAACCCTAATGGATATGATCTAATCCTAAATATATTTTATACTGTGAAGTTTTTATATTTATTCTTGCCATTCTAAGTGTATTAAAACAGGTGTAAACAATAACTGGCTTTGTAATATATACATGTAAACCAGATCTATATTTAAGAATTTTTGTTTTCCTGTTTTTGAAATTTTGATAATGTATTTAGATACATTAATTGCAAATGTTTTATCATAACAAACAATCAATTATAGCTTGTTTAATTTTATTAAAGACTTAATAGATAGTTTTTTGAATACTGTCAAGCTAATGTTCGAATATTTAAACGAAATGAACTACAGTTAAAAGTTTTGTCATTATCCATATAGCTAAGATGCCTGAATTTTTAACTGCATTTTCATTGAATAAATAAAGAATGAATTAAAAGATGAAACGAACATGTAAATTTTAATCTTAAGAATTACTCACATGGTAATGATTGAAATTTCTTGAGAGTTCCATGTGATCATTTGATATAAAATATAAACACATGAAAAGAAATTGGATAGAATTTTATAAAAGTAATACAGGAGTACTAAAAACTTTCCTTATTATTTGTACTGTTCTTATAGTATCATGCCAAAGCAAGGTACAAGAACAACATATAGATCTGAAAACAGATTTTATTACACCTCCGGATGATGCTAAACCTCGTGTTTGGTGGCACTGGATGAATGGAAACGTATCTAAAGAAGGTATTAAAGCAGACCTGGAGTGGATGCACAGAGTAGGTATAGGAGGCTTTCAGAATTTTGACGCAGGTTTAAATTGTCCTCAATTAGTCGAAAACAGACTAATTTATATGACTCCGGAATGGAAAGATGCTTTTTCATTTACCACAAAATTAGCAGATTCATTGCATTTGGAAATGGCTATAGCAGGATCTCCGGGATGGAGTGAAAGTGGCGGCCCATGGGTAAAACCAGAGGAAGCCATGAAAAAATATGTTTGGAGTCAGATGCAGGTTGAAGGAGGGAAGACTTTTAGTGGTAAACTTCCTGAACCGCCATCAGTATCCGGTCCTTTCCAAAATGTGGCAATTACACCCGGTTTTATGAGTCATGGAGCTGATGATACGCCATCTTATTATGCAGATGCTGCAGTTATTGCTTATCAATTACCTCAATCGTATCAATCTTTAATGTCCTTAAAACCTGAGGTTACTTCAAGTGGTGGTCAATTTAATCTAAAAGAACTTACGGATGGAGATTTGATGAAATCTAACTTTTTGCCTGCTGCTAAAGTCGGTGAAAAATCATGGATCCAATATAAATTCGATAATCCGATAGAAGTACAGGCTTTAACAATTGTAGGGGGTGGCGCTAGTAGTATGTTTGGTCCGCCAAGCGAAACTCGGGCTCTGGAAATGAGTAATGATGGTAAAACCTTTCAAAAAATTTTAGATATCCCGGCTAGTTCATTGGCAGAATTAACACTTTCATTTGAACCAGTAAGTGCAAAATATTATCGTTTTACATGGACTCAACTTCCAGATAGAGGACCACAAGGAATACCCGGGTTACCAATGATGGGTAGAGGACCAAGTGGGCCTAAAGGGACTCATGTAGCTGAGTTGGTTTTGGCAACAACAGGTAAAGTACATCGTTTCGAAGATAAGGCTGCGTTTCAGGCTGCTACTGATTTATATGATGTATTTACCAAAGAAGTGAAACCAGAAACTGTTGTAAATAAAGGTACTGTGGTTGATTTAACTGCAAATATGCAGGCCGATGGTTCGTTACAATGGGATGTTCCTGATGGAAACTGGATGATTGTTCGTTTAGGATACTCATTAACAGGACATAATAATGGACCTGCATCACCTGAAGCAACAGGTTTAGAAGTGGATAAATTAAGTGCAAAACATGTTAAAGCATATTTTACCAATTATTTAGATCAGTATAAAGATGCTTCTAATGGTCTAATGGGTGAGCACGGTCTTCAATATGTAATCACTGACAGTTGGGAAGCTGGTACTCAAAACTGGACCGACAATATGATTACAGAATTTAAAAACCGAAGAGGCTATGATATGATCCCCTGGTTTCCGGTGTTAACAGGACAAATTGTGGAAAGTGCTGAAGCCAGTGATCAATTTTTATGGGATTTCCGTAAAACATTGGCTGATTTGGTTACTGAGAATCACTATGATCAACTAACCACTTTACTTAAGGAAAGAAATATGGCCCGATATTCCGAATCGCATGAAGCACGCAGAGCTTTTATTGGAGATGGAATGGAGGCTAAAAAGACAGCTGCAGTCCCTATGGGAGCAGGTTGGACTCCTGGCGGTTTTGGTGGAAATGAAGGTGAGGTAGCTTCTTTTTATCAGGCAGATATTCGTGAGTCAGCATCTGTTTCGCATTTATACGGACAGAAATATGTAGCTGCAGAATCGTTAACAGCCATGGGCTCTGATTGGGCCTGGTCTCCTGATACTTTAAAACAAATTGCAGATCAGTTAATGTCATGCGGTTTAAACAGGTTTGTGATTCATACTTCTGTACACCAACCTTTGATGGATAAAGTTCCAGGAGTAAGCCTTGGACCATTCGGACAATGGTTTACACGTAATGAAACATGGGCAGAACAGGCTGTAGCCTGGACCAATTATTTATCACGTAGTTGTTATATGTTGCAACAAGGTAAATTTGTAGCTGATATTGCCTACTATTATGGAGAAGATAACAATATCACTACGCTGTTTAGTAAATTAAGAGGTAAGAGCCTTCCAGCTATTCCTGATGGATACAATTACGACTTTATTAATGCAGATGCTTTGGTAAATCTTCTTTATACAGAGGATGGATTAATTAAAACACCAACAGGAATGAAATATCGCATTCTGGCTTTAGATCCAAATAGTCAGTATATGACATTAGCTGTGCTTAATAAAATTAAGTCATTGGTTGAAGCAGGAGCTATTGTTGTTGGTCCTAAGCCAATTATTACACCAAGTCTTGCTGATGAAACAGAAGCCTTTAATACAATCGTAAATCAACTATGGGCTGATGAATCGGGCGTTAATATGGTTGGTGAAGGAAAAGTCTATCCAAAATTAGAATTAGAATCAGTTTTAACTTCAGAAGGAATTATTCCTGACTTTAAATATTCAAAACCATTGCAGGATACCAAAATGTTTTATGTGCACCGTAAGGTGGGAGATGCTGATATTTATTGGGTAAACAATCGCAATAAAAGAGTGGAAGCATTTGATGCTACTTTCCGGGTATCAGGAAAAGAGCCGGAAATATGGCATCCTGAAACTGGTAGAATTGAAAAAGCATCTTACGTAATTTCTGATGATATCACTAAAGTTCAGTTACAAATGGAACCAGAAGATGCCTATTTTGTGGTATTTCAAAATAATACAAGCACAGATAAATATACAATTCCGGAAAAGAACGAAGAGGATTTAGCAGTAATTAATGGTCCTTGGAGTATTCACTTCCAGGAAGATAGAGGAGCGCCTTCTCAAGTTGAATTTGAGGCATTAACTCCTTGGAATGAAAATGATAATTCCGGAATAAAATACTTTTCAGGAACAGCCAACTATAATAAAACAATCAATGTGTCCAACGATTGGATTAAAGATGGAGCATCAGTATATCTGAATCTTGGAGAGGTTAAAAATCTGGCTGAAGTATTTGTCAATGGAAAATCAATGGGTATAGTCTGGAAAAAACCTTATAAGGTTGATATTTCAGAGGCTCTTAAAGTTGGAGAAAATACTTTGGAGGTTCAGGTTACCAATTTATGGGTAAACCGATTAATTGGAGATCAGCAACCAAATGTGGAAGAGAAAATCACATTCGTTACAAATCCTTTTTATAAAGCAGATTCTCCATTAAAACGTTCCGGATTAATGGGACCTGTAACGCTAACATCCATTAAATAAAACAATAAAGATGAAGTATTAAGGTATAAGATTTATAGTAAACATCATTTAGCTTTTTTCCCGACCACTATTTCTCTTGATAATTAATACTTCATCTTATTATTAAAATATATGCTTTTAAACTAGATATGAAAAGGTATTTCTTAAACAGGGAGATGATTATTATGACTAGTTCTTTGTGACCATTAAAAGACAAAATATAAAAAACATGAAAAATCTATTTAAAATTCTGATCTTACTAATGAATGTCTTTCTAATTCATTCATTAAATGCTCAAAAGTTATCATCGGATAATATCGATGAAATATTAAAAGCAATGACTCTTGAAGAAAAAGCTAAGTTATTAGTGGGTACTCCCAACCATTTATTTGGAGGTGGAGAATCAACAGTTGGTCATACCGAAGAATTAGTTCCAGGAGCTGCAGGAACAACACAAAATATTGAAAGACTTGGTATAACCAGTACCGTTCTTTCCGACGGACCAGCTGGATTACGTATTAGTCCAACCCGACCTGGAGATGATGATACTTACTATTGTACCGGATTCCCTGTCGGCACTTGTCTTTCATCATCGTGGAATACTGAATTGGTATACGAAGTAGGTAAAACTATCGGAAATGAGGTTTTAGAATATGGTGCAGATGTTTTATTAGCTCCAGGAATGAATATTCATAGAAATCCACTTTGCGGAAGAAACTTTGAATATTATTCAGAAGATCCTTTATTAACAGGTAAAATTGCTGAAGCTTATGTTAATGGCGTACAGTCAAATGGAGTTGGTACTTCAGTAAAGCATTATGTGGCTAATAATCAGGAAACCAATAGAACTGGGAATGACTCTCAGGTATCACAAAGAGCGCTTCGTGAAATTTATTTAAAAGGATTTGAAATTGCCATAAAGGAATCTAAGCCTTGGACAGTTATGTCATCGTACAATAAATTAAATGGAGATTTTACCCAGGAAAGTCATGGCCTATTAACTACCGTTTTACGTGAAGAATGGGGTTTTGATGGGATTGTTATGACAGACTGGACACGACCACGAAACATAGTAGCTCAGATTAAGGCGGGTAACGATTTAATGGAACCAGGAATGCAAGTTCAGGCAGAAGAGATTGTCGCCAAAGTAAATAGTGGCGAGTTAACAATGGAAGATGTTGACAAATGTGTAAAACGTATGTTGGAATTTGTTGTTAAAACACCTCGTTTTAAAGGATACAAGTATAGTAATAAACCAAACTTAAAAGAAAATGCTAAAGTAACCCGTCAATCGGCTACAGAAGGTATGGTGTTACTTAAAAACATCAATAAAACTCTTCCTTTAGCAGAACAAACTAAAAACATTGCATTATTTGGAGTTACATCTTATGATTTTATTGCCGGAGGTACAGGATCCGGAGATGTGAACAAAGCATATGTAGTTGATTTAATGGAAGGTTTAGGAAATGTAGGTTATACCGTTCAGGAAGATTTAAAGGCTTTATACGAGAAATACAAGGCTTACGAAAGAGCCAAAATAGCCAGTGAAACAGAAGCCAGAAGCTGGTTTTTAGGTAAACCTGTATTAAAAGAAATGCCTGTTGCAAGATTATTTATTCAAAAACAGGCAGAGGAATCTGATGTAGCCGTGATTACCATAGGAAGAAATTCTGGTGAAGGTGGTGATAGAAAAATTCCTAATGACTACGGTATTACAACCGAAGAACGTAAATTATTAAATGATGTATGTGATGTATTTCATTCAAAAGGTAAGAAAGTAGTAGTTATTTTAAATATTGGTGGTGTTCTGGAAACGGCTTCATGGAAAAACCTTCCGGATGCAATTTTATTAACATGGCAACCTGGTCAGGAAGGCGGTAACTCTGTTGCTGATGTTTTAAAAGGAACGGTTAATCCATCTGGTAAATTACCAATGACTTTTCCAATTGCAGTTATGGATCATCCATCTACCAATAATTTCCCTTATGACTATACTCCAAAACCATACAACAGTTTCTTTGGTAATAGTCCTGAAGGTAAAGATGTTGATTATACCGTTTATGAGGAAGATATTTATGTTGGGTATCGTTATTTCTCAACTGTAAATAAGCCTATTTCGTATCCATTTGGTTTTGGTTTAAGTTATACAGACTTTGAGTATGGAAAACCAAAAATATCAGCTAAAGGCAGTGAATTTACAGCTACTATTTCAGTGAAAAACATTGGACAAAAAGCAGGAAAACAAGTTGTTGAGTTATATGTAACTGCTCCTGATGGAAAACTTGAAAAACCAGCCAAAGAATTAAAAGCTTTTGCAAAAACAAAAGAACTGGCTCCAGGCGAAAGTCAAATACTTACGCTTAAATTCAGTGCTTATGATTTGGCCTCTTATGATGAAGCTATCCATTCATGGGTTACTGATGGCGGTAAGTACACAGCTAAATTCGGAACTTCAGTGGAAGATATTTTTTCAAAAGTATTATTTAATGTATCAAAAGCTTCCTATGAAGTAAATGATGTATTAAAACCAGAAGTAGATATTAATCGACTTTCATTAAAACAATATAGCCATGACAAATAAAAAGATATTTCTAACACTGCTTGTTGGGATAATAAGCTTATTGGCACTTCCAATAAATGCGCAATCAATTCAACAAATAAAAGTAGGCGCTGCAAAAGTAGATATTACACCAGATGAAAATGCTTTGCCTAAAGGTTATGACAGTATTCGTGATGGATTGTTTTGCAGAGCCATTGTAATTGATAATGGTGTAACTGAAGCTGCATTAGTTGCTGTAGATCAGGGAATGGTAAATAATGACCTGTACAATAATATCACCAAAAAAATTGAGGAAGAAACTGGTATTCCTGCGTTAAACGTGTTTATTTCACCATCTCATACACACAGTGCTCCCTGGGGCGCTGAAGCGTCAGTAGAAAAAGGTGTTATAGATGTGGTAAAAGCTGCTAAAAGCAATATTCAGCCAGCAACCATTAGTTACAAAACAGGTTTAGCCTATTTAAATATCAACAGAGATGTAATTGATCCTGAAACCAGACTTTGGAAACAAGGACCTAATCATGCAGGACCATCTGATAAAACGGTTGCTGTTTTAACATTCAGAGATGCAAGCGGAACACCTATTGCTGTTTACTACAATTATGCCATGCATGCCAACATGATGTTTATGAGTGGTACTATTAGTGCAGACTTTCCTGGTGAAGCATCAAAATATATTGAAGATTATTTAGGTAATGATGTTGTTGCATTATTTTCAAGCGGTGCTGCAGGCGATCAAAATCCTATTACTACGCAACCAATGGAGCAGGTAGGTCATAAAAAAGTGGAAGCCCTTATAGAAAGTGGTAAAGCAAAAGATTTGGCTGAAGCAATCATGATGGCAGGATTTTTAGGCAATGGCGAAGTTCAGGTTGATCAGGCAGCTTTGGATCGCCAATCTCAAATGATTAGTTCGCTAGGACAGATATTAGGTGAAGAAGTGATCAGAGTTACCGGATTACCACAAAGAACAGATTCAGTAATAGCAATACAAGGCTCTAAAGAAATCATCACTTGTCCTGGAAGAAAGCGTACAAATACAGGTAGGGAAGGTGCTCCGGGAACTTATGTTGATGGTGATCCTGTAAATATTAAACTGAGTCTTTTAAGATTAGGAGATGTTGCTATAGCCGGTGTAAATGCCGAGGTATATAATATCATTGCACAAAGATTTAAAGAGGAATCACCTTTAACAAATGTGATTTTCTCATCAATAACAAATGGTTCTTCTAATTCAGGATATATCCCTGATGATGCAGCATTTCAGCGTTATACTTTTCAGGTTTTAAGTTCACGATTAAAACCTAATCACGCAGAAAGAGGCATTATTGACGGACTTGTTCATCTAATAGAAGAATCGGAACAATAATTCGGATTTAAAGAATTTCAATATTATGGCAAATTTATCAAGACGAAAATTTCTTTCAAGAGTATCAATGACTGCTGCAGCATCGGTACTACTTCCAACAGTAGGTTATTCTGCATCTAAACTATTTACTCAACATACAAATCCAGGTTCTTTTGTAATTGCACCAACAGCACACGGAAAAATAAAAGGATTAAGAGTTGATGGTGTAAACTGCTTTAAAGGAGTCGCCTACGGAGGTACCGTATCCGGAGATCGTCGTTTTAGGAGACCAGCACCAATTGAAGCATGGACAGGTGTAAAAGATGCTTTGGAGTTGGGTGCTCCAACAATGCAACCTCCAAGAAGAGGCGAGCCTGCTCCCGCAGAGGATTGCTTGTTCCTGAATGTATGGACTCCGGCCAATGATCATAAAAAACGTCCGGTAATGGTTTATACACACGGAGGTGGCTATGTAAATGGTTCCGGAGGTGCAGCCGGACAGGATGGTGCTAACCTTGCAAGAAATTTTGATGTGGTAGTTGTTGAAACCAACCACCGTCTTGGTTTATTAGGATTCTTATATTTGGATGAAATAGCAGGAGAGGATTATACCGGCTCTGGAAATATGGGAGTTTTGGATATTACTGCTGCCTTAAAGTGGGTACACGAAAATATTGCTGAATTTGGAGGAGACCCTGATAATGTGATGATTTTTGGTGAGTCTGGTGGAGGAGGTAAAACGTCCTGTTTATATGCTATGCCAGAAACGGCCCCTTACTTTAATAAAGCCTCCATCGAAAGTGGTCCCGGTGTTCGGATGTTAACCAAAGATTTAGCTGCTGAAACCACAGAACGTGTTTTAAAAGAACTTAATATTACCAAACAAAACTGGCGTAAGTTGCTTGATGTAACACCAAATCAATTACTTGAAATCCAAAATAAATTCACATTTATACCTCCATTCCAGGAAAACATTAATATGCCTGAAATGATTGGATTTGGACCAGTTGTTGACGGTGTGACCTTACCAAATCATCCTTTTGATCCAACAGCTCCTGATATTTCAAAAGATAAACCTTTGATTACAGGTTGGAATGAAGATGAATATGCCTTCTTTATCATGACAAGGGGTGAAGGTGATTTAACTAAGATTTCCTTTGATGATTTACCGGCTAAATTAGAGCCGGAGTTTGGTAAGGATACGGCCACAATTATTGAAACCTACAGAAGATCCATGCCGGATGCTTCTGCTCCGCAAATATTAATGGCTGTAAAATCTATTACTTTAATGGGCTTGGGATCTGTTGAAATTGCAGAAAAGAAAGCAAATCAAAAAGGAGCGCCTGTTTACCTGTATAATTTTGGTTATAAATCGGACATGAAAATCCCAGGCACAGATTATCCTATGGGAACGCCTCATGCTATGGATATTTCTTTTAAATTCAACAACGAAGTGCCTCCTAAGGAAGGAGATAAACCTTTCTGGAGTTTAGCAGGAAATAATCCGGATAAATATATCGCATCGCACAAAATGGCGGAATTATGGACAAATTTTGCTAAAACAGGTGTTCCTTCAGCTAAGGAGGTACCTGAATGGCCTGCATATAATTTCAAAACACGTCCTACAATGCGTATTGATACTAAATGTGAAGTAATTAATGACAGATTTAGTAAGGAACTCGATATGTGGCGATCAATAAATAAACTAAAAACCCTTTAAAAATATTAATATGTTTAGTAATTCTTATAAACTAATCATTGGCTTGATCTTGTTAAGCACAGGATTTTATGCTTGTCAAAATAATACAGCAAGTAACAATGTAACAAGTCCAGCTGCAATCAAAGGCTCTCATCCTATGATTGCCAACAGTGAAACTGCCAAAACTACCACTGAATCAGGTGATGTGATCGGGTATATTCACAAAGGAATATTCAATTATAAAGGGATTCCTTATGCAAAAGCAGAGCGTTTTATGCCTCCTGAAAAACCAGATAAATGGGATGGCGTAAGAAGTTGCAGATCATATGGTCCTGTTTGTCCTATTGACGTAGAATCCATGATTTTATTTGATGAAATGGAGTTTGCTCAACAACATAATTTTTGGTATATGAAAGATGCCTGTAATAACCTGAATGTTTGGTCTCCGGCTATTAATGATGGAAAAAAACGTCCGGTAATGGTTTGGTTGCATGGAGGAGGATACACAGCAGGTTCATCATGTGAATTACCTAGTTACGATGGTGAGAATTTGAGTCGCACAGGCGATGTGGTTGTAGTATCAATTAATCACAGGTTAAATGTTCTTGGTTTTCTGGATTTATCAGCAGTTAATGAAAAGTATGCTCAATCGGCTAATGTAGGTATGATGGATGTTGTAGCAGCTTTGCAATGGGTTCATGATAACATTGAAAATTTTGGGGGAGATCCAGCGAATGTAACCATTTTTGGTCAATCTGGAGGAGGTGGTAAAGTGGCCACCATGTTGTACACACCATCAGCAAAAGGATTATTTCATAAAGCTATTATGCAAAGTGGTGTTGCAGGAAGATATTCAACCAGGGAGCAGACTCAAAAGATTGGTTTGGCTATTATGGAGGAATTGGGATTAAAAAAAGCAGAAGTAGACAAATTAAAAGATTTGCCTTACGAAGAATTATTGGCAGCTGGTAATAGAGCAGTAGCTAAAACTCAGGAATCAGGTTTTGGTCGTTTAGGTTGGGCTCCTTCATGCGATGGTGAATTTATTCCTTTACAACCAGGTGATCCGGGTGCAGAAGAACTGTCAAAGGGTATTCCTCTTATCATTGGATCCAACCAGGTTGAGTTTGGTTCATTTGGTAATCAGGATTTATTACAGGCAGATGAAGCTACCGTTATCAATAAATTAAACGATCGTTTTAAAGATAAGACTGAAGAGTATGTGGCAGCTTACAAAAAAGCTTATCCAAGTACAAAATTACCATCAGACATGCTTGATGTAGATGTGATGTTTCGTCCTATGTTACTTCATTTTGCAAATATAAAATCATCAGTTAGCGGTGGTGCTCCTGTTTACAATTATGTT
The DNA here is from genome assembly GCF_026013605.1 of Plebeiibacterium sediminum. GTDB lineage: Bacteria > Bacteroidota > Bacteroidia > Bacteroidales > Marinilabiliaceae > Saccharicrinis > Saccharicrinis sediminus. Next base: position 41,125 of record NZ_JAPDPJ010000027.1, on the reverse strand, counting down.
TTTAAATGGAATGCGCCTCACTTAAATGGTTTATTGAAATCAAGCCATTGTATGGAGTTGGCATTTGTATTCAACAATATTGCCCGTACAGAAGAATATAATGCCGGTACTCCTGAAGCTTATGCTTTAGCAGATAAAATGAGTAAAACATGGGCTACATTTGCTTATACAGGCAATCCAAATAATGAAGCCATTCCTACCTGGGAACCATTTACTCCAGAAGGTGGCGCAACGTTTTTGTGGGATAATGAAACTGAATTGGTTCACAATCATGACAAAGAATTATTGACTGTGGCAACTTCAGTTCCTCCTGTAAGTCCGTTTTAATTATTGTATTATTTAGTATTTGTAATTTGCTCAAGCCGCTGGGCTCTTCATTTTTAGCTTGATCTAAAAACGAAGCAAAAAGATCAAGGCTGCATCTGCTTCACTCATAAAACTACGGTTGATTGACTGAAATCGTTTAAACTCGCGTTGCTCAAACAAAAACGATTCTTAATCGTCAATTCATCCTTGTTTTATGGATCATCAGCTGATGCCGTTTAGATCATATTTACAAAAACAAGATATGTTACAATTAAAACAAAAGTTTCTTATGTATTATGAATAAAAGACATTGGCTCAAATCAGTTTACATTAGCTACTGCGCGTGTCCTCACGCGTAGTTTAAATAATAATTGTAATTAGTATAAACCGCTGAGGTCTTCTTTTTTAGTAATAAGTAAAGTTCTATTCAAAAACTAAAACATCTATATAAAATGAAAAAAAATCTATTCATATTAACCGTAGTTATTCTGGTACAATTAACCTTGTTTGCTCAAATGCCAGAGATGAGTATCGAAGGAAAAGAAGTATATAAAGGAGATGATATTACTTTTCATCAGATAGATGAGCATACCTGGGTAGGAACGGGAAAAGTAATGTTTAATGAAAGCCTTTATTTAGTTGAAGGTGAAGATAAATCCGTATTGATTGATGCTGGCACCAATATTAAAGATCTGGATAAGATTGTCGCATCAATAACATCAAAACCAGTCATGTTGGTTGCAACACATGTACATCCAGATCATACAGGTGCTTCTATTGATTACTTTTCGGAGTTATACATCAATCCTGCCGACACAGTTGGAATTCCAATGTTTATGCCGAATTACAAAGGTGAAGTAAAATATTTAACAGATGGAGAAAAAATTGATTTAGGCGGAAGAACTTTGGAGGTTGTGTTTACTCCTGGTCATACTCCGGGATCAACTACTTTTATTGATAAAGAAGCTAAATATGGATTTAGTGGCGACTCTTTTGGTTCCGGTAATTTACTTTTAACCACTAATTTTTCTACACTTCAGTCTACGTGTATAAAAATGGAAGACATGATGGAAAAATGTGGTATCACAAAGCTTTATCCGGGTCATTATTTTGGGCCAAATCATGAAACTTTAGCCAGGGTTAAAGATTTAAACACCATTAGTTCTGATGTATTGGATGGTAATATAAAAGGAGAAGAGAATCCCAGAGCTATGTTGGGATTAAATCTTGTTATAAGCTTTAAAGGAGTTAGGGTTAATTATAGTGAAAATGCGATCAAATAAATTTTTCCAAAATAGAGAATATCTATACATAAGTTAGTGTTGTTAATAGTCCTGAGTTTTTAAACAATTACAGATCGAATATGGATAAATACCTTAAAAATACGCTCCAAAAGGGAATATCACGACGAAGCTTTTTATCCCGCACTGCGCTTGCCTCATGTGCTGCCGGAATTGTTGGATTTACAGGATGCAAACCAAACAGTCCGGAAGATAAGGTTTTTGATGAAAATATGATCTATGGTACCAGTTCAGATGAAAGTGCTATGCTATCGTTTTTGTCGAAACCTGAAAACATAAATGAAGCAGATGTTAAAGAAACATTATCATACGATGTGGTTATTGTAGGAGCAGGAGCATCAGGTGTTCCTGCTGCTCTTTCTGCAGTGGAAAGTGGCGCTACTGTTGGGGTCCTTCAAAAAGAAAATATTGTGATCTCGCAAGGGAATTCAGGTGCTGGTATAGATCTGGAGAATAGTGATCGGGCAGGTGTGGAAGCATTGGTATCTACCTTAATGAAAGAAAATGCGCATCGCTGTAGTCCTGAGCTGCTAAGGGAATGGGCATATCATTCAGGAGAAGCTGTTACATGGGTTATTAATCGTTCTCAAAAGGCAGGGGCAAGTGTGATAAATCAGGGAAATCTTCAGCAGGTTAAAATCTTGGATATTAATGGCTACAAGCTTAGTTATCATACGGCCTACTTTGGTCCAAAGCCATTTAATAATGGTGATGGAATGAAAGCACTGGCCAAATACTCTGAAGATGCTGGCGTAAAGTACTATTTCAGTACGCCTGCAGTTCAGTTAATTAAAAATGGTGCTGGAGAAATTAAAGGTGTTTATGGTAAATGTGAAGATGGGAAATATATCAAACTACTTGCTAATAAAGGAGTGATATTGGCTACAGGCGATTATCAGAATAATAAAGCCATGTGCGATTATTTTATTCCTGATGCCAAACATTTTGGTCGTAAGCAATCCAACAAAACCGGTGATGGTTTTAAAATGGGATATTGGGCCGGAGGAGTTATTGAACCCATTGGTCATACCAAAATGATGCATGACTTTGATGCTGGTCCGGCAACAATGTGCGATATGCCTTTTTTAGCCGTTGATCATGCAGGCAATAGATTTGTAAATGAGAATGTCGAGATGTCGCTACTAAACAATTATCTACGACAATCAGATAAGGCTGGTCAATATTCACAAATCTTTGATTCAAACTATATGAAACAAGCAGCAAATTGGCCGGGGAAATTAGTAAATCCAGAAAAATTAAGGGAATATATGCCAGATGAATCTGTTACGCACGATCATGTTTCTACCCCTTTTATTAATACTTATAAGGCCAATACAATTGAAGAACTGGCTCATAAAATAAAAGCTGATCCCGCAACTCTAATGGCCACTGTTAAACGATATAATGAACTTGCAGCAGAAGGTATGGACAGTGATTTTGGTAAACCTGCAAATCAGTTATTTCCTATTATAAAACCGCCATTCTATGGTATTCATCGCACACTACGTTTATCTGCAGTATGTTCAGGTCTTCTTGTAAATAAAAATCATCAGTGCTTAAATTCCTCAGGTAATCCCATAAAAGGTTTATATGCTATAGGAAATCTAGGTGGTGGTTTTTATGGTGGAGTAGATTATCCGCTTATTGTTTATGGTTTATCATTGGGACGCTGCTATACTTTCGGATACCTCGTAGGAAAGTATGTTGCAAATCTATAGAAATTTTGAATTCGAGGATTATAATCGAAAAATCAATCATAATGAGAATTCCATTTTTGAATAAAATCACTAAAAAATCACCCAGAGGAACATGGATAAGATTAGTAATGGTTGCAGGGATCATATTAATTTTATCGGGTATAACTATTGGGGGAAACCATTGGCATAATCAACCTGGATTTTGTTCTAATTGTCATACACCAATGACAAGCTATGTCAATAATTATTATTCACATGATTCTACATTATTAATCACAAAACATGCTTTTGGAGATACAACAAATATAAAGTGTCTCGATTGCCATACTCAAACACTAAATGAGCAACTTACAGAAGGAGCACATTGGGTTACCGGGAATTATACATTTCCTTTGGAAAAGAGAGAGTTTGGAACACGCAATACCTGTATGGCTGCAGGATGTCATGTGGAATCTGATATTATCGAAGCTACGAAACATCATGATAATACTTTATTTGCCTATAACCAGCATGATCCAAGGCATGGAAAATTACAATGTAACAGTTGTCATTCCATGCATGGCACATCTACTTTATCATGTAACCAATGCCATAATTTTGAGTTGCCGGATGGGTGGGTTGCTCCACAACCCAATGGGATGATCACCAGTAATCTTACTAATAAATCATTAGATTAGAGAAATTTTAAATGTGAAATTGACTTTAGAAATTATTCTGACTAAAGGAATGAATCATTTAGAGATTACCATTACATAAAAAACAAATTCCGACATATGAAACGAACATGTAAATTTGATTGTCTAAATTCATAAACAAGAGGATGATTAAACTTATTTGTGAGTTCCATATGGCCAATGGAAATAAATTATAAACATATGAAATACCTTATCGTTACAGTATTAGTCATTTTTTCGTTACAAGTTTCGGCTCAGTTTGGGGAATCTGATCCGGAATGGGATGCCAGTTGGATTTATTTATCCGATAACCCGGATAATGAATATGGATTATATTTGTTTCGAAAGGTATTTCAACTTCAAAGCGTTCCAGAATCCTTTAATGTAAGAGTCTCTGCAGATAATCGATACAAGCTTTATGTGAATGAGATCTTAGTTTCGCAAGGGCCTGTTATTGGTGATATTAAGCATTGGAATTACGAAACAGTTGATCTTGCTCCATATTTAAAAGCGGGGAATAATATTATTGCAGCAAAAGTATGGAATGAGGGTGCTTTACGCCCTGTATTTCAATTTTCGAAACAAACAGCCTTCTTACTTCAGGGAACCAATGAACAAACCAAAAAGGTAAATACCAATAACTCCTGGAAATGTATTGAGGATAAAAGTTATACACCCATAAAACAAAATGTACTAGGGTATTATGCCGCCGGAGCAGGCGAAAAAATAGATATGAATTTTAAAGTAGATGGTTGGAAACAATTAAACTTTGATGATAGTTCATGGAGTATAGCTCAGGGGTTTGTAGACCGGGCTTTTGTTGGTTTTGGTTTTAACACCCGCCAGGGATGGACACTTATACCTTCAATAATTCCACCCATGGAGTTAACCAAGCAAAGGTTACAAACTATACGTAATGCCAAGGGGGTGCAGGTTCCTGAATCTTTTCTTTCACAAAGTATAACTATCAATATACCAGCCAATACTACAGCACAAATATTACTTGATCAGTCCTTTTTAACAAATGCATATCCTACATTAATTTTCAGTAAGGGTAAAAACAGTACTGTTGTAATTACTTATTCAGAAGGATTATATGATAGTAATGGTGCTAAAAATAATCGAAACAATATTGAAGGCAAAACTATATCCGGTCGTCAGGATACTATCATTTCCAATGGTAAGATTAATCAAAATTTTACATCCTTAAGCTGGAGAACGTACCGCTATGTTCAGCTTGAAGTGAAAACTCAAACCGAACCTTTAGTTATCAATGATTTTTACGGCACGTTTACTGGATATCCATTTAAACTGAACGCCAAAGTGGAAGTAGATCATCCTGAAATTAATAAAATTCTGGAAATAGGTTGGCGCACAGCCCGCTTGTGTGCTGTGGAAACTTATATGGATTGTCCTTATTATGAGCGTTTGCAATACATAGGTGATGCCCGTATACAAATGATGATTTCATACTATAACAGTGGTGATGATCGACTGGCCAAATATGCCTTGAATTTATGGGATAATAGCCGCAAGCCTGATGGATACACATTAAGTCGCTATCCTGATACGCAGGGACAGGTTATTCCACCCTATTCTTTATGGCATGTAAGTGCTTTGTATGATTATATGATGATGGGAGATGATCCTGAATTTGTAAAAGCAAAACTATTGGGAACCCGTCAGATTCTGAACTATTTTATCACCCATATAGCAGAAGATGGATCATTAAAGCATATACCAGGATGGAATTTTACAGACTGGGTTCCTACCTGGGATGCAGGAGTAGCTCCCATGGATGATCAGGGAAATTCATCATTACTGGATCTACAGCTATTATTGGCCTTACAATCCGGGCAAAAACTTGAAGAGACAGAAGGTGCTCCTGAATATGCGCGCCTTTATGCAGATTTAAGCAAAAAATTAGCCGAGACCATTAAAGAAAAGTATTGGGATGCAGCCAGAAACTTATATGCCGATACTCCTCAAAAAAATAGTTTTTCGCAACATGCCAATACTCTGGCAATTTTGGCTGGTTTAACCGATGAAGAAACATCAAGAAATGTTGCGCAAAAAATGTTATCGGATAATACCTTAACACAGGCTTCAATTTACTTTAAATACTATTTGCATCAGGCTTTAGCAAAAGCTGGTTTAGGTGATCATTACCTTAATTGGCTGGATATATGGCGTAAAAATATAGATTTGGGATTAACTACCTGGGGCGAAACTTCTGAAGTTGAAACAACCCGTTCCGATTGTCATGCATGGGGATCAAGTCCTAATATTGAGATCTATCGTACCATATTAGGAATAGAAAGTGCCGCACCATATTTTTCAAAAGTGAAGATTGAACCACAACTGGGAGATATTAAAAATATAAAAGGAGAAATTCCTCATCCTAAGGGAAATATATCTGTAGCTTATAAAAAGATGAAGAATAAAATTAAAGCAGAAATACATCTGCCAGATGGCGTTAATGGTATTTTTATTTGGAAAGGCAGACAAGTAGACTTAAAAGCCGGTATGAACCAAATTGAGTTGTAATCATTTCTAAAACCTATGTTAGTGCCATAGATTCTGAAAATATTCAGAATAACGCTCAATTTAAAATATTTAAATACATGTGACTCCTCTGGAGTCAATTTCTCTACTATATGAATATTCTATAAACATGTGATGCCTCTGGCATCATTTTAATAAACTGTAATTGACTTGCAATCGCCTTTCTTATACAGGTCAAAGGTCTTGTGTATCAACATCGGGAGAAGCTATGCCAAACAATTATATGTTTAAGAACGTAAATGATAATCATATACATTCCTAAGGGCCTATGGGCCTGACTTCTTAGTATAAAACAGGTGATTTATAGTAGTTAGGGGCGTAGCTCTATTGTCTTGGCTCATACCATTCAAAAAGATAATTGGCATCGAAATTAATATCATACCACACGCTCACCAAAGTGTTTCAAATGCTGGTGAATAATTGCATCTTGTACCTTTAAAATATTTTGGATGTTCGGATTTAGCAAAGAGTAATATGTTAATATTTATATGGTACAGCCACGAGAGCTTATTAAAGCGTCTCTCTTTACTTTAATCATCCAGTCCTCTGACCTTGTTTTAAACCCCATAACTAAAAGCTATGCCCAATAATTATATGTTTAAGAAAGTAAATGATAATCTTATACATTCCCAAGGGCCTTTAGGCCTGATTTCTTAGTAGAAAACAGGTGATTTAGAATAGCTAGGAGCGTAGCTCTGTTGTCTTTGGCTTATACCATTCAAAAAGATATTTGGCAACAAAATTAAATCAATATTTACCATAGTTTAATGCTACCATTCAGTAAAACGGGTAGCTCATTCTGTAAAATGGGTATATATGTCTTTTTAGTTCTCATAATCTTTGTACAGAACTAAATGGAGGTATTTTATATGAATAGAATTTTGTTAATCTGTGTCCTTTTGCTGGGAAGTATATTTACGGTAAGAGCACAAAATAAGTTTAGCATAAGTGGAAGTATAACTGATTCAGGGAATGGAGAAACACTTATTGGGACAACTGTATATTTAAAGGAACAACCTACATTAGGTACAATAACCAATGCCTATGGTTTTTACTCTATTTCTGCTCCTGAGGATGATTACACTTTAGTGGTAAGTTTTATTGGTTATGAAAATTATGAGAAGGAAATACACCTGACTTCTGATTTGCGAATGGATGTTGCTTTACATCCAAATAATCAGCAATTGACAGAAGTTGTTGTTTCTTCTAAAAAGAAAAATTCCAATGTAACTTCTGTAAAAATGGGAGTTGAAAAACTGAATCCCAAAGATGTAGAATCCTTACCCGTATTATTGGGAGAACAGGATGTTGTACGAACACTTACACTTACTCCCGGAGTTAAAACAACAGGCGATGGAAGTGGGGGAATGTTTGTTCGTGGAGGTAACAACTCTCAGAATATGATCCTGCTTGACGAGGCTACAGTTTATAATTCAAGCCATATGATGGGTTTTTTCTCTACGTTTAACAGTGATGCCATTAAAGACCTTACCATGTATAAAGGTACTGCTCCTGCTGAATATGGAGGAAGATTATCTTCTGTGATGGATATAAAAATGAAAGAGGGAAACAATCGCGATTATCATGTAGGTGGAGGAATTGGTTTACTATATTCCAAATTAAATGTAGAGGGACCTATTGTAAAAGATAAAGGTTCCTTTTTTGTTGCTGGCAGAAGAACGTATGCTGATCTTTTTATGAGGATGTCTCCTGATGAAGATATTAATGGCAATGAACTTTATTTTTATGATTTAAACCTGAAAGCGAATTATAAAATTAATGATAACAACAGAATCTATGTTTCTGGTTATTTTGGAAGAGATGTAATGAGTTCTCAGGATGTTTTTGGTATGGATTGGGGAAATGAGACAGGAACTGTAAGATGGAATCATGTATGGGGGAGTAAACTATTCAGTAATTCAACCTTTATTTATTCTGAATACATGTACCGTATGAATGCAAATTTTGGAAATTTAAATATGGGGCTTCGTTCAGAAATAAATAATATTAACCTGAAACAGGATTTTATGTATTTCCTGAATAGCAAAAATACACTTTCGTTTGGATTGTTTGGAACCAGAGGTACAATGATCCCGGGACAAGTTGAAGTTGATGATGATTCAACCTTGCATCCTGAGGATTTGGAAGATCGTTATTATTGGGAATATGGTGCTTATATCAGTGAAGAATGGAAAATAAACAGTCGATTAACTGTTGTTGCAGGATTGAGAGCCAATGGTTTTAACCTGGTTGGTGAAGGTGATTTTTATTCATATGACGAAGATGGTTTAGTTACAGATACAACACATTACTCATCGGGAGAGAATGTTAAAGGGTATTTAAACCTGGAACCAAGATTTAACATCGCTTATGTGTTGAATGATAAAAACTCACTTAAATTTTCATATGCACGAAACACACAAAATCTACATTTAATTCAGAATTCAACAACATCAATGCCTACAGATATGTGGGTGCCCTCTAGTCAGAATGTTAAAACAGAAATAAGTGATCAGATTTCAGGAGGTTACTTTAAAAATTTTAACGATGATAAATTTCAGTTCTCCGGAGAACTTTATTACAAATGGATGCAAAATCAAATAGATCTGCGTGATGGAGCTGATATTTTTGGCAATGAGCTTATTGAAGGAGAATTTTTGTATGGTAAAGGACGTGCATACGGTTTAGAGTTAATGGTAAAAAAGACAAGTGGCAAAATGAGCGGATGGGTCTCTTATACCCTATCAAAAACTGAAAAACAAATTGATGAAGTAAATAATGGTAAATGGTATGATGCCCGACAGGATGCTACGCATGATATTTCGGTTGTAGCCATGTATAAATTATCACCAAAATGGGATCTGTCGGCCAGTTGGGTGTTTAATACCGGTAATGCAGTTACTTTTCCTACAGCTAAGTATCAGGCAAATAATGATGTTGCTTTTTATTATACAGAACGTAATGGATACAGAATGCCTGATTATCACAGATTAGATATAGGTGCTACTTGTAAATTAAAGAAAACAGAAAAATTCGAAAGCAGTCTGAACTTTGGTATTTATAACGCTTATGGAAGAAAAAATGCTTTTCTGATTGATTTTGACGTGGCAGAAGATGATCCTACCCGCACAGAAGCAACTAAAACATTCCTGTTTACCTTTATGCCATCAATTACTTACAATTTTAAATTTTAAAACAGATGAAGAGATATATAAAATTTTTAGCAACCAGTGCTCTGTTCATACTGCTTTATAGTTGTACAGAAACAATTGATATCGATTTTAATGATTTTGACAATCAATATGTAATAGAAGGTAATGTTTCTACAGATGAAGCTCCTCTTATTTCAATAACTTCAACTATTAATTTTGATGAACCTAATGAATTTCCAGGAGTTCCCGGAGCGAGGGTGACTTTAACTGATGACTTGGGAAATATTGATGTACTCGATGAAATTTCTACCGGTTTATTTTCAAAAGATGGATTTATTGGGCAAGAGGGTAGAACATATTCCTTATCTGTTGAATTAAACAATGAGTTATTTAGCTCAGTATGTAAAATTCCAAATCAGGTAATGCTCGATTCTATTTCAATTGAAAAAGAAGAGGCTTCTATTTGGAGTGATGTGGATGCAGATTCCATCTATAATGTATTTGTATATTTTCAAGATCCAATTGAAGTAGATAATTATTATTTCTTTGTAGAATATGTTAATGGTGAGCAGGTAAGAAGTTTTCCGATGTCTGATGAATATTCTGATGGAGAATATCTCGATTGGGAACTGCACACACATGACAGGGAGTTAAATGTTGGCGATGTGGTAACTGTTGAAATGCGTTGTATTTCAGAGGATGTATTTGAATATCTGAGAGATCTTGACCAGGACAATGGTATGTCAGCAACTCCAACAAATCCTATAACGAATATACAAAATGCTACATTGGGATATTTTAGTGCCCATACTTCTCAACGATTAGAACTTATAATTGAAGAATAAAATTTAGTTTTCGGCTAATTTCTATTTATAAATAGATTCAAAGGCAAGAGCTGGCTTTAATGTAGAGTCAGCTCTTGTTGTGTTTTAAAACTACCCCAAGAGTTCTGTAAACCTTCTGGCATTGTTATTATAAATGAACACAGAGGCATTAAGACGCAGTGTTTTTTAAAGAAATTCATTAAATCCAGAAGGATTTACCTCTGTTAACTCTTTATGATCATATAACAATGGCGTTTGATTACTTCACTTTTTCTAATGCGTTTAATTTATTTTGGCTATATATACAATACTCGCTGTGCCTTTGTGCTATTCTTTAAAAAATACTATTGATTTGCATATATAACTGTATTTTATATTCAGTTTAAGTTTCGATACTCAGTAGGCGAAACACCAATACTCTTTTTAAACATTCGGGTAAAGTGCTGAGGATGTTTAAAACCTAACTCATAAGCTATTTCACTTATGGTTTTTCTGTTATCAAAAATCTTTTCTTTGGCCACATCAATCACCTTAAGCTGAATATGCTCAATAGCAGATTTACCAGTTACCTTACGCAATAAATCGCCTAAATAATTGGGCGAAATGCAGAGTTTTTTTGCCAGATAGTTTACGGTAGGTAACCCCGTAAGAAGTGTTTGTTCCGAAGCAAAATAATCTTTTAATAGCTTTTCAAAACGAGCTAATACATCTTTATTAGCTTTATTTCTCGTAATAAATTGGCGTTCATAAAACCTATTACAATAATTTAAAAATAACTCCAGAGATGATACAATAATAGTGTTGCTATGGTTGTCGATGTTATTTTGGAGTTCAAAATTAATAAGACTAATACACTCATTTAAAAGGTTCCGTTCCCTTTTTGAAATATGAAGTGCTTCATTTACATCGTATGAGAAAAATGAGTAATCATTCATATGTTTTGCCAACGGAGTACCATAAATTAAATCCGGATGGAATAAAATAGCCGTTCCGCTCGAATTTTGAAATTCTTCGTTATTTTCCAAACCAAATACCTGTCCTGGAGAAACAAAAATCAAAGTTCCTTCTTTGTAATCATAATTACTAATTCCATAGGTAATGTTACCACATTTAGAATCTTTAATAAATATGGCATAAATATTCATTTGTAATTTAAAATGAGATATTGTTTTAAGCAATTCCGGATCAGATGGTTTTAACTTTGATAGATCCACAATGCTTATTAACGGATGAAATGTTTCTTGTCCAACTTTGTCATTATATTCCGATATTGAATCTACTTTAAAGGTATTTTTCATTATATCCATTTTAATATTACTTGTTCAAATATAAGTAACAATAATATACAAAACTACTGTTTTAAAGATGGTACTGTAGTTGGGGTAGGTAAAACAGTAATATTGGTATTACTAATAATTATTTCGGGTGAATCTTTGTAGCGAGATATTTTATCGATGAATTAATACAAGGGTTTATTATGAATTTAGATGAAAAATATACTTTATCCAATGGCGTTGAAGTACCTAAATTAGGACTAGGTACATGGTTTATCAGTAATAAAAATGTAGGTAAAGCAGTGGTTGATGCTATTAAATTGGGTTACAGACATATTGATACAGCTCAGGCATACAGAAATGAAAAAGGAGTAGGAGAGGGCGTTAAAGCTTCAGGTATTGAAAGACGCGATATGTTTATTACTACAAAACTTGGAGCAGGGATAAAATCATACAATAAGGCTATTGCTTCTATTGATAAATCTATACAAAAAATAGGTTTAGATTATTTGGATATGATGATTATTCATAGTCCGCAACCATGGACCAAATTCAGAGGTGAAGACGCATATTTTGAAGGTAATCTGGAAGCATGGAGAGCATTGGAAGATGCCTGTCAGGCAGGCAAAATAAGAGCTATTGGTTTATCAAACTTTCAACAGGCTGATGTTGAGAATATACTCGCGTCGTGTACCATAAAACCAGCGGTGAATCAAATATTGGCTCACATTAGTAATACTCCTGCTGAACTTATTCAATACTGTCAGCAAAACAATATTTTAGTGGAAGCATATTCGCCAATTGGACATGGAGAATTGTTCAAAAACACCAAAATTGCTGCCATAGCAAAAAGGTATCAGGTTACTGTTCCGCAGTTAAGCATTCGCTATTGTTTACAGTTGGGCTTATTGCCATTACCCAAAACAGCTAATCCAGCACATATGCAGAATAATGCCGATTTGGATTTTTTAATTTCGGAAAAGGATATGGAAATTCTCAAATATATTGAACCAATAAAGGATTATAGCAAGGCAAGTGTTATGCCGGTTTATGGGGGCAAATTGAATTTTAAATCTATTATGAAAATGATATTTAGTACGAAATAAACTTTTTTAGGCACTAATGCAGATGAATTGAATTTCTAAAACGAATAAAATACTGATGGATGTTGAAATTAACTCAAACTTATAGTATTACCAGCCATGATACCCCTAAGGAACCCATTTTTAGAATAAACAAATACCGAAAAGGTTTTTTAGTATCAAAGAGGAGTCAATACTTCTTACTTAAAGTTGAAGATATCGCCTATTTTATTTTAGACAATAAAATGACTTTTGCGGTAACCTTTAAAAATGAGTTTTTTGCCATTAGTAAAACATTGGAAATGGTTGAAAAGGAAGTAAATCCCAATGACTTTTTCAGAACAAACAGAAACACCATAATTAACCTGGAAGCATTTGGTTATTTTGAAAATTACTTTAATGGAAAACTAATTGTGAAGTTAAAACATAACTTATCTGAAAATATTATTATAAGCAGAGCTAAGTCGGCTGCATTTAAACTTTGGTTAGATCAATAGTAAGCAGTAAACTCATACACAAATTGTATACACATTTTATATTGTTATATGGGTAATGGAGGGGTAGCAGGTTAAAATTGTAAAATCCGATGGGGTGGTTTTACACAGCGTAATTTAATGGTCTTAATTCAATCTAATAACTATATTTTTTAGCTTAAAAAGCAACATGTTTTAAGACCCATTAATCCTGCTATCCATTTCATTATCTTTGGAAACCTTTTTCTTATTAAAAACAACATAATACCAACAATACTACCTGTCTCTTCAAATAATTTTCTTTGCTAAAATATATACACTCCTTTAATTTAGCTTAGAAATACTGCAATACCCGATTTTAACATTTGTAAAAGGATATCTATTATCTCATACATACTTTTGTTTTATAATCTTTCCTTAATCTTATTCTGATTCATTTAAATATAAAGCTAAAAAGATTCAATACGAATCATGAAGTGAGTAATTAATTGAAATTTAAGACCCGTACGATTAAAATAAATAAAGATGTTAAAAATAGTAAGTAGTAACAGACAAATTGAATATCCGAATTTATATAGAGAACCTGTTTTTATATCACCCTCCTATAGAAATGGATTTTTAGTAAACAAAAAGCATAAATATTTTATGTTAAAGGTTTGCGACATAGCTTATTTTATTTTTGAAAACAAAAATACTTATGCTGTTTCCTTTGATAAAACGTTTTATAATATGAATAAAACACTTGAAAGCATAGAAACAGAACTTAATCCTGCTGACTTTTTTAGAACAAGTAGAAATACAATTATTAATAAGGAGGCTTTTGATAATTTTGAGCTTTATTTTAATGGTAAACTAGTTGTTAAATTACAAAATAACCTTTCGGATAATATTGTAATTAGCAGAGCTAAAGCAGCTGCATTTAAGTGTTGGTTGGATAAATAAAATGATAAGAACGAAAAGATGTTTCCTACATATTGTGCAAGATAATGACTTGCACAATATGCCACTTTCTGAATACCATAACGAACTAATTACCAATCTTTAGTGCTTGTAGCATTAAATTAGAGTTCTAAAAACTTTTAACCCGTAAAAAGAAAAAATTACCCGACACAGAATTTTGACAAATACCTAAAAACACTTTACAAAAGCCTATTTACAACTCACAGATACCTAAAAAGACTTTAATCATATCAGAAAAGAATTTATTACATTTGATAAAAAAATTAGATTAATGCAACAGATTTTAGAAATACGCAAAACTAACCTAATTGAACTTTGCCAAGAATTCAAAGTAAAAAGGTTGTATGCTTTTGGCTCTGTTGTTGGAAATGATTTTTCAGACACAAGTGATATTGATTTTTTATTATCATTCGTAGATAATCTGACACCAGAAGAATACGCTGATAACTATTTTGAATTACAATATAGACTTCGAGAATTATTTCATCGCGATATAGATATCGTAACAGAACGTACTCTAAATAATCCGTTTTTTATTCAAAGTATTAATGAATCAAAGGAACTAATTTATGAAGCGTGAAATAAAAAAGCACTTATACGATATTAAGATTTCTATTGATTCGATTTATGAATACTTGGGAGATAAAAGAGATTTTCTGGAATATCAGAATAATAAACTTCTAAGGCGAGCCATTGAACGAGAAATTGAGATAATTGGAGAAGCGATGAATCGAGCATTAAATGAAGATCCTGATTTAGAAATTGAAAATGCAAGAAAGATAGTTGATACACGAAATTGGGTGATTCATGGTTATGATAAAGTTGATGATGTTATTATTTGGGGAATAATTTCGAAACATCTTCCTAAACTAAAAGAAGAAATAGAAGCTTATCTATAAAAAAGCCCAGCTGCTAACACTTAGCCTCTAATGTAAGGTTGCTTGCATACCCTACAGATTGTAGGGTTTGTTGAACTAAACAATATTCCAGCAACTAATCTGTAAGGTGTTAATAAAGTGATTTTTACTTTTAGTGTTTTAAATGGCATTTTTAAAGCTTTTTCTTTTTCATGAATACAGATAAATCTAATATTATTCAGAAATAAAAAGAGGTACTCAACCAACCAAAATCACTTACTTATATTCATAAATACCATTTTATGTATCCAATTGTGTCATTAATAAAATCCACAACTTTGTATTTCCAAAACACAAGAAAATGTTCTAACTTGAGGTTATGCTGAATTTTGAAAAGTGAAATCATGCAAGAAACATAATAAGACAGGTGTGGAGTTTTAATTTTTAGTGATCAATTATGAAAAGCAAAATTCTTGATTTAATCGATTTTGATAAAGTGAATACACTTCTTGAAGGATTCAATAAATCAACAGGTTTTGTAACGGCGATATTGGATCTTGAGGGTAATGTTTTGTCTAAATCGGGTTGGCGACAAATTTGTACTCAATTTCATAGGGTAAATACAGAAACTTCACACAGATGCACCATTAGTGATACAGTACTTGCCGGAAAGATGAAGAAGGGTGATGATTATCATTTTTATAAGTGCCTGAATGGAATGGTTGATGTAGCGGTACCCATTATTATTAAAGGTGAACACATTGCTAACCTATTTTCCGGACAATTCTTCCTGGAAAAACCTGATATAACATTCTTTATCAAGCAAGCTGAAAAATATAATTTCAACAAAGAGGAATATTTGAAAGCTTTGAATACTGTACCTATCATATCTGAAGATAGGGTTAAAGTTATTATGAGTTTTTTACTTAATATGACCAACCTAATAAGCGAAATTACTTTTCAGAAACATGAATTGATGGAGTTAAATGATGCCTTACGAAGTAATCAGGAGCGTTACAGACTTCTTCTTGAGAATAGTATGGATGCCATTCTGCTTACTTCAACCGAAGGAACTATTCTTTCGGCAAATAAGGCAGCTTGCGATATGTTTCAACGTACCGAAGAAGAAATTTGTAAGTTGGGTCGTAATGGTGTGGTGAAACTCGATGATCCACGATTAGCTGTTTTTATTGAGGAACGCAAGCGTTATGGAAAGGCACAAGGAGAACTGTTAATGATTAGAAAAGATAAAACCGTTTTTCCTGTTGAACTTTCTTCATCACTTTTTATGGACCAGGATGGTATCATTAGAACTAGTATGATTATACGTGATATTACTGAACGTAAAAGAGTGGAAGAACAACTTATTGAAGCCAAAGAGAAAGCTGAGGAAGCCAATAAACTTAAAACAGAGTTTTTAAATAATATGTCGCACGAAATCCGTACACCCATGAATGGTATTATCGGATTTTCTGAAATGCTTGATCTTCCTGATCTTTCGTCAGATAAGCGAAGCTATTTTGCCAAGATTATAAAAAACAGCAGTCTTCAGCTACTACGAATTATAGATGATATTATTGATATATCAATATTAGAAACCAAAAAAGAAAAGTTAAATGAAACGGAGTTTTGCTTAAATGATTTTCTAATGGAGCAATTTTCTATTTTTAATCTGAAGTCAAAAGAAAGAAACATTCCTTTTTATATAAAAAAAGCTTTTCACGATAATCAAAGTTATATTATAAGCGATAAAACCAAACTGGCCAAAATACTAGGTAATTTACTCGATAACGCCATAAAATATACCAGTAGCGGATATATTGAGTTTGGCTATTACCAGGAAGAAAAGAATCTTGTAATTTATGTTAAAGATACTGGAATAGGAATTGCTCCCAAAAATCATCGTATTATTTTTGAGCGCTTTTCGCAAGGCGATAAAGATATATCCCGAAAATACGGAGGATTAGGTTTAGGCTTATCTATTTCAAAAGAAAATGCCCAGATTTTAGGTGGAAATATCACTTTAAAATCAGAAAAAGGAACAGGATCTACATTTTTTGTGAGTCTGCCATACAAACCTGGGAAAACTAACAAAGCAAATGTTTCGGTAAGTAGCACTAATGAATTGCCTAAGACTAAACCAGTAATTTTACTGGCTGAAGATGAAGAGATAAATTATCTTTATATAGAAGCGTTATTTGAAGATAAAAAGTACCGGGATTTTAAGTTGGTTCATGTAAAAAATGGAAAAGAAGCTGTAGATTATTGTTTAAATAGTGATGATGTTAAACTTGTATTGATGGATATTAAAATGCCAGTAATGAATGGGCATGAAGCAACCAGACTGATTAAATCCAAACTTCCTGATTTACCTATAATTGCACAAACAGCTTACTCTGCAGAGTCAGATAAAGAAGAAGCTTTACAAAATGGATGTGACAACTTTATTTCAAAACCCATAAATAAAGAAAAATTGTTTGGTTTAATAAAAGAGTATACCAAGGTGGGGTAGTCCCATAAAGTATAACAGGATATCCCATAAAAAACTAAATTGTCTCATAATTTTCTTAATCAATAGTTCGCTGATTTTTACAACTATAATATCTATATATTTATGATTTTTAGTGAAAAGTTTGTAAATATGTATCTTGAAAATAAGTCTGTTATCTAAATCTAACCATCTATTGTTTAATAGTAAATAATCTTTAATTAAATGCATAAAAAGAAGGTATTGTTGTTTCTTGCCAAGGCATTTGAAACCATGGAATTCAGTGTTTTTATTGATGTTTTAGGATGGGCCAGAAATGATTATGGTCATCCCATTTTTGTTGAAACCTGTGGCTTTACAAATAAGGTAATTAGTACATTTAATGTACCTGTGTTGGTTGATAAAACCATTGACGAAATAAATGTAAATGATTATGATGTCCTTGCAATACCCGGAGGATTTGGAGAGTTTGGTTTTTATGAGGATGCCTATAATGAAAGATTTCTGGAGTTGATTAACGAGTTTAATGACAAAGGTAAAATTATTGCATCTGTTTGTTCAGGAGCAATGCCATTAGGCAAAAGCGGTGTACTTAAAAACAGAAGAGGAACCACATATCATTTGGAAAACGGGAATTGGCAAAAAAAGCTAAGTGAATTTGGCGTTAATGTGGTAAACGAACCTGTAGTAGTAGATACCAATATAATAACTTCCTATTGTCCGGAAACAGCACCAAAAGTTGCATTTGAATTACTAAAAATGTTAACTACCGAAGAAGATATGCTTAAAATAAAACATGATATGGGATTTTAGTTTATCAGCTTGAAATATTCTTTTTATTTAGGACAGATGTGATTTGATATAATAAATTTGGAGTTATATTGACCTTTATTAGTCTGTATCTTTATAAAATATGTTCCGGATAAAGCAGAAAATTTAATCTTGATGTTTGATGCACCATAGGTTAACTTAGTTGGGATAACTTTCCCTGTTATATCAAAACAGTCAATTTTATTAACTATAACATTTTCAGGTATTTTAACTGTTATATGATCTGTACATGGATTAGGGTAAAGACTTAATTGTTTTTCAGGTAAATCACCAACTTTTCCATAGCATTCTATAATTCCAATGGCCATATTTGCCGAAAAACCAGCTTGTGGTATTTGGTTAATGTTATGCCATTGGCCGTCATAAACAAACATTGACGATGGCATTTGTACGGGATTTAATGTATGATATACTGCCAGGGAATCCTCTGAACTTTCCTTATTTATTTGGTATCCTATAAAAAAGTTGCCTGATACAGAAACTATAGCGTTAAAGCCAATATAATTACTTGCATTGGGTTTCAAGTCTTTTATAAAGACCAACTGACTATATTTTTCTACTTCTGGAGCATCTTTTCCTTCCCATACCTTTATTGTTATGTGGGATAATGGATGAGAAGCATAAGCTTTAGCCGGATTGATGAAAATACCAGGTAACTGAAGACTACCGGATAAATAAAACTTTTCTGCAAATTGAGAATAGTTATCTGAGTTATGACCGGAATAATATCCCCAGGCCAGATTATTATTATTCAGTGTAAGTTTATCTGAAGAATTAAAGTTCCAGGTTGTATCACAATTGAATGAATTAAAACCATAAGGATCATATCCGTTTTGTTGTATCTTATTTTTATGATCTGGATCAAGCCAGTGTTTCAGCTGATTATGTATATCAGGGTATTTGTCCCAGGACAATCCAAATTGGCAGAAATAGTCATTTACCGGATTTTCACAAGAAGCTTGTCCTCCGGTTAGAGTACCTATAATCTGGTGATCTGAGTTAAACAGAGGAGCTCCGGAAGAACCGGGAGATGTAAAGCCTGTTTCCCAATGTGCTATATGCCAAAATGCATCGGAATCATATTGCTGGTTATAGTTGCTTGTTGATATGGTATGATAATCAATAGCTATCTGTTTGGGATGGCCCCATGCGTGATGAATGCATGTACCTCCCTGAAATGAATCTGTTTTTCGATTCCATCCAGCATAATATGTACGAAATGAAGGAGGAGGTACCGAAGCTAATTGAATCAGTGAAAAATCTAATTGATTGATACTACTTGCAACCAATTCTCCTCCCAAAATAAACTGTGACTCATTTATATTATCGTTATTTTCATCTGTAAATTCATCGTTAAAATAATAAATGGCCTCAGCAGCATGTTTACTATCAAACATGGTATGACTTGCTGTTAAAATATAAGGTGTATTGGTTTCTGAAGTATTTCCAATGAGAGTTCCGGTACTTAACTGCCCATCAGAAACAATTTTACAGACAGCCCTTTTTTCTGTTTGCCATAATTTACCGTTACTGTCATTGATATCTTCAATACAATTGTTATTAATAGCATTTATTTTTAAGGTTCCTGAAGTTTTAAATATGTTTGTAAAGTCATGGTATACCTTTGATATCACAAGATTACCATATTTATCCATACCTGGTGGTACATTTAATTCAATGAATAAAGTATCACCCATAATAGCAGGAAAGGATATTTTATTGTATTTAGCACTACCAAACGGACCCTTTAAATATTTATAATTATTTGAATATAAAAACAAGGAAACACCCTGCTCAAGTTTTAAGGTATTACAGGTAATATATAGAGAGTAAGCATTTTTAGAGTAAATACCCAAACGCCAAACCTTACCGGATGGTGTATTATGCCATATTCCTGAGTTCAGAGGTGTTAGATTAACTGAATATGATGTTGCAAATTGAAACGATGTATCAGTTAATTTTGATTGCTTATATACTCCATTGTTAGTAGATTTAGAATCTTCAGCATTTATAGAAATATAGGATGTTATAGCCTGTAAATCTTCTTTATAGCTTATTGGTAATGTTTTAATGCCTACTTGTCCTCTTATTATCTGTATAGATATTATTAATGTTAAAACAAAAAGGGCAATATGTTTTATCGACATTGGCATTTAGATTTATGTATTGTTGAAATTTTCTGATACTAAACTATGTTGTTATTTACTGAATGATGTTTAATTTTAGATAAAATGATTCAAAAATCAGATAAAAAAACCTTATCTGATTAAAAAAATATAGGAATTGTGTTTTTGTATGAGTACATTAAGTAGCTATTAGTTACATCTTTGTAAAGTAGGAATTTTATGCCACCATATTTTTATTAAGACTGATATTAGCGTATGACAAATCCAGATAAAATTCATAAACTAATAATACCATTTGTAGTTATAAACTAAATAAAGGTGAAGCTCCATTTTTAAATACATATAAGAATTTTTAACCTCAAAACATAAATTTTAGGACTGAAGTGTTTTTTAAAAAGCTATTTTTGTGCCCCCCTTATAAGAATTGTAAGTGTAGTGTTTTATGGAAAAAAAGTGTTGTTGGGTATTAACTCTTTTTAGAAATTTTTTTAGTACCAATATGGGAGTCGAATATAATGAGGCTTTCAAAAAATTATCCAGAGGATTAATTGTATCCAATGCAATTTTATTGTTTTATGATATCATATATCTTTCTTATTTAAAAATCTCATTTTTAAGTATTTTTCTATGGGGAGGTCTGGCATTAAATATGTTAAGTTGTTTCGTTAATCGAAACAATAGAACTAAAATAGCATTTTACATTATCATTGTTCTTAATTTATTATTCTTTCCTGTTAATACATTACTCTTTTCCATACATGAGGCCTTTTATTTTATCTCTGTGTTAGGAGGTATTATTCTTGCTGTTCATCTTCCACGGTTATATGAATTTGTTGGGGCCTCTGTAATTGGGGTAACCGTTTTTTTTATTGAGCGGAGTTACTTAGATAATCTAATTTTTCCCGATAGAATCTTAGAAAACCATCCTGCATGGTTTTATATCAGAACTGCATTAATGTTTTGTGTTTACACTTATTGGCTCTATTTATACAAGAAGAATCAATACCTGCACAGTAAAATTATCGCAAATAAAGATTTATCGCTTTTGAAATATATGACAGCGCTAAATCAATCGGTAGCCTCAGTTGTAATAACAGATAAATATGGTAATATAGAATATGCCAATCCACATACCGAGAAAGCTACAGGTTATCAAATCAGTGAATTATTGGGTAAAAACCCACGCATTTTTCAATCAGGTAAAACTCCCAAAGACACCTTTAGCCAAATGTGGAAACAGCTTGGAAAAGGAGAACCCTGGAAAGGTACATTTTATAATCGTAAAAAGAACAATGAAGAATATATTGAACAGGCTGTAATTTCTCCGGTTAAGAATAATAATGGGGAGATCATTAATTATGTTGCCATAAAAGAAGATGTAACTGAGCATTTAAAAATGGTATCAGAACTGCAGGAAAGTAATGCCAAATATTTTCAACTTACAGAACAAACTCATGATGTTATTTTAATTATTGATTTAAAAACAATAACCATTAGTTATATTAATGCTGCTATAGAAAAGATACAAGGTCACAAACCTGAAGAGATTATAGGTTCTTCGCTGGATAAATTATTGACAGAAGATTCTTATTTGTGTATGGTTAATGATTTGAAAGCACATTTACAAGATTTTACAATGGGAAGCAAGAATGTATTCCGAAATAGATATCAGATCATTCATAAAAATCAACAGGTTAAAGATGTTGAAGTCTCAGCCTTTTTTATTGTGGATCATAAAGGTAATCCCATTGAAGTCCATAGTGTTGTAAGGGATATTACAAAACAATTACAAGAACAACGAGAATTAAATCAAACAAATCAGATATTAAAAAACACTTTAAACCAAACAACTGAGGATTATAGGCAATTGCTAAATCAAATGACAAATGTTTTAAATAATGCGTCAAATGCAATATGTTTTTTTGAAGTAGAAGGTGAAGAAGTATTTTTTACATCATGTAATGAAAGGTGGGCTAATGCTATGGGATATTATCCTGAAGAATTGGAAGGTAAAAATATTTCAGAGATGCTTGATCCATATACTTTATCTTTATATCGCAACTTACTAAAAAAGTCTTTATTAAATAATGAACCTGTTTATGAGGAGGTTTATTGGAATAATATGTACTTATACGTAAACACCTTTCCTGTACAGGAAAGAGCAGGCAAAAAATACTATTTGTCATTTAGTTATAACATTACAGAAAGAAAATTGGCAGAAAAACGTTTGCAGGAAACGGAAGAACGTTTTTATAACATATTTAAAATTACCAATGATTCTATAGTAATTTTAACTCCTGATTTAAAAGTAGAACAAGCTAATGAAAGTTTTTATAAACTAACTAATATCAAAGAAGGCAAACAAATAGATAATTTGGTTAATATTATTAGTTATAAGAATATTGAAAAACTAAACTATAATATTGAGTCATTAAATGCTGAAAAACCTTTTTGCCAGTTTGAAACAGAGATACTTAGTATGACTGGCGATGTTATTCCTGTGGAAATGAACATATCCTTAATTACAGAAGCTCAAAAACCATTATTATTGTGTGTATTTAGAGATGTTTCCATTCGTAAAAACTATGAAAAGAAACTCTTAGGTTCAGGTATTAAGATTGAAAACAGAGAACGTCAGAAATTGGCCAGTGATCTTCATGATAATGTTGGTCCATTGCTTTCAAGTTTAAACATGTGCTTGTCTCTGTTATTTCGCAAACCAGAGGTGAAAAAGTACAGCGATGATATTAACGATATTAATAAGATGTTGAAAGACTCTATTATTGCTGTTCGCGAAATCTCAAATAATCTGAGTCCTCGCATATTGGTTAGTCATGGCTTAATATCAGCACTGGAAAAGTTTTTCGAAACCAAACATAAACTTGTGACAATTAATTTTGAGTATACTATTGGTTCATTAAGATTTGATGATATAAAAGAATCTATGCTTTATAATGTTATAAAAGAGGTTTTTAATAACTCATTAAAATACTCACAATCGCCAGAGATTAATTTAAAAATATCGAAGCGATTTAATTACCTGGTTATAAAATATGAGGACTTTGGCGATGGATTTGATTTTGATGAGAAATTAAGTCCTGCAAGCTCTAACCTGGGACTTTTTAATTTAATTAACCGTTTTAAAATACTGGATGGTGAATATAGAATTAAAACAGCACCTGGTGAAGGTTTCTTACTAAATTTGATGTTCCCAATCTAATAGATAAAAAAGATGCTTAAAATTGCTATAGTTGATGACCATGCTGTTTTGCGATTTGGTTTAAATAAATTGCTCAGCTCTATTGATGGAGTAGAAGTTGTTATTGAGGCAAATGATGGAAAAGAATTTCTAGATCTGATAAATAATAATATACCTGATATTGCTTTTATTGATTTAAATATGCCGGTAATGAATGGTATTGAGACGGTTAAAGTTTTAAAAGCTAAATATAATAAAGTAAAAGCGATCATTTTATCAATGAATGATAATGAGCAGGACTTTAAATTGCTCAACGAGATGGGAGTAGACGGTTATCTACTTAAAGATGCTGATTTTGATGAAATTGAACGTGCTATAAATACGGTTAAGGGAGGTGGAAAGTACTTTTCTCAGGAGTTGTTATTGAAGTTTCTTCAATCAGGTCATTCCGCATCTAATAGTATTGAATTGACGAAAAGAGAATATGAAGTTCTGGAATGCCTTTGTCAGGGATTATCTGCAAAAGAATCGGCAGAACGTTTAAATATTAGTCCCAGAACAATAGAAAAACATCGTACGGAATTGTTTGCTAAAACCGGAACTAACTCATCTATAGCGTTAGTTGTTTACGCTGTAAAAAATAACCTGATTAATCTCTGAGTGGTTTAATTTTAAGGTAAAATCTTATATTCCCCGAAGTTTACAATAGTAGCTTCGGGTTTTTTATGTAAAAAAGTGCGGTATTTACGTAGTTATATTTGCGTAATTTTCTTTCAAAATGTAGAAAAATCCCTGTAAAATAACTTTTGCTTTACCTATACTTTTGGCCTCAGAATAAAAACAAATACCCTACTATACATGAAGCCATTAGTAATTTCTGAAACTTCAAAAACACCCTTTGTTTATTTTAATCAAAATGAAGGGAAATTTTTTATCGGAGGAAAAAGTATTCCTGAAGATGCGTATGCTTTTTATGCTTCAGTGATTAGTTGGCTTGAAAATTTAGTAGAGGAAACAGTACAGAATGTTGAGTTAACTATTATTCTGGATATAATAAATGTTGGATCCATTAAACATCTATACAGATTGATTAAAGGTTTGGAAGGGCATTATTTAAAAGGAAAAGAAATAATGGTGAAATGGTACTTAGAGAAGAGTGATGAAGATATGCATGAAATTAGTACTCTTTTTCAACAGGAACTAAAAATACCAATCACTATGGTAACAATTGACTAGAGAGAACAATTAATATAATAATTACAATTAAATGAAAAAGTTTGGGATTTTAACTGTCATTTTTATAATGACAATGGTATCAGTGTGGGGACAAGAGGATACCTGGGAAGTGAGAAAACATATCACTGGTTATGTGGCCACCGAGTTTAACTATTTTGATAACTTAAAAGGTTATGATAAAAATATAGGTGTTTCAGTTGCTGAAGCTGGATTTTTATTCAATTATCAACCAATTAAAGATTTAAAGTTTAAAGTTGTTGCTGTTTACCGACCAAATTCTTCTGTAGATCAGTTAATTAATGAGATCAATGCAGAATATAAAGTAAATAATTTTCTTAATGTAAAAGCTGGTCGTTTTTTAACGCCTCTTAGTCCTATTAATACCTTTTATTACGCTCCTGTTAACGTAAGTGCAACATTACCTTTAATTACCAATTTGCACCAGGTATTTCCTCTTAATATGGACGCTATTTCCCTAAATGGTAGTATAGGAAACGATTTTAAATTTGGTTATGATCTTTTTGCCGGAGGTTACCGTAATTCGGTTAACATGAAAAGTGGAGCTATGGGATTCTATGGAACAGAAGCTGACTACTTTGAAAACTTAGAAGAAACCAGTTTCACAGTTGATTATGAAAGCTTTAATACCTCTTTGAATTTTGGTGGAGGAGGTCATATCCAGGCTAGTTATAAAGATATGATTACTGTTGGTTTTAACGTGTTTAAAGGTCAAAAGGAAAATATTAATATCATGTTACCTCAGATAGGACAAATGTTCCCTGAAAAACTTCAGAAAGATGTTTATGGATTCAACTTTAACTTCAAGCATAACTCATTAAATGTTGTTGCTGAATGGTGGGATAATGATATGACAATAATGGGAGAGACTTATGACACTTCTGATGGCTTTGTTATTGTAAGTAATACTTTTAACAAACTTACTCCTTACGTGAGATATGAGCAACATACTGCATTTGGATCGGATATCATACGTTATGCAGCCGGAGTAAACTATAAACCAATTTTTGAGACTACATTAAAACTTGAATATCTGCACTACGATTATAATGATTATGATCTAAATGGTTTAGTAGCATCAGTAATCTATTCTTTTTAATAAGTATCAGTAATGAAAAAAATATTCGCAATCATATTTGTGTTGTTTTGTATTATTCAAATATCATCAGCACAGAGCTATAAAGTAATTGTAAATAGTAAAAATACTATTACAAGTATTAATAAAAAAGAGTTATCTCAAATCTTTTATAAAAGGAAAAAGAAATGGGACGATGGTCAGGCAATTGTGCCTGTAGATTTATCATCATCATCATCTGTTAGAGCTGATTTTTCTTCAGAAGTACATGGCAAATCTGTTGCAGCTATCAGAAATTACTGGCAGCAGGCTGCTTTTACAGGTGCAGGAATTGCTCCGGTAGAGAAATCATCTGATGAAGAAGTGATTGAGTATGTTCAAACTCATCCCGGTGCCATCGGATATATTTCAAACTCAACCAAAGCAACAAATATTAAAACTATATCAGTTCAATAGTAAATAGATCCTATATGATATCTTCATCATATAGGATCAATACAATAGTAATATCATGAGTTATTTGACAAATGTTAAGTTGAGACGTAAAATTGCATTTTTACCAATTCTTATAATCATGGCACTTTTGGTTATAATGGCAATGAATGGCGAGTTTACCAAGCAGAATGAGAAATTAATTGATCAGATTCATCATCGAGACCTGGTTTATACAGAAATGAGCTATAACCTTGAGTTTAAGATGGATGAATTACATCGAATGTTTCAGGATGCTGTTGCAGCAAGTGATGAAGATAAGTTGAAAGAGACCAAAGGTGTAATGGTAAAAGTTGATAGTCTGCTAAATATTGTGAATGACCATGAAGATACACTAGTAGTTGAAATTAAACAGCATATTAAGCAATATTATGATGTAGCTTATAAAACGTCCTTTTTAATGATAAATGAAGGATATAACGAAGAGGTTGTCAGTGGTATTCAAACAATGGTTGCTGTTCATAAAAACTTGGATAGTAGTTTTCAATCATTAAAAGGCAGGAGTAGAGATCAAATAGAAAGCTCTTTTGATACCATATTAAATTATTATAGTACAACTACATTATTTATATCCCTTACAGTAATATTCATGATTATAGTTTCCATTATTGGAATTTTAAGAATGAATAAACTAATAGCGAAACCTATTATTGATGTTGCCAATAATTTAAAAACATTAGCCGAAGGAAAACTAAATACTAAATTTAGTACCGATCTACTGCAAAGACGAGATGAAATTGGTGAAATATTTAAGTCTTACGATTATTTGGTGAATAAATTGGTTAATGTTGTAAATGATATTAATTCAAGTGCAAATGTAGTAACCAATGCCAGTAAAGATCTTGAGTCAACTGCTGAATTAACAAGTGACAGCGCTACCACACAGGCAGCTTCGCTGGAAGAAATATCATCATCTATGGAAGAGATGAACGCAACTATCTCAGCCAATACAGAAAACGCTGCATATGTAGAAAAGATTGCAACAAATCTGGCTGATGACGTTGAAAAAGTAAGTTATTCATCGCAAGAAAGTTTAAATGCTACAATGCAAATTGCCAGCAGATTGAAAGTGATTGATGATATTGCTTTTCAAACCAATATTTTAGCTTTAAATGCAGCTGTAGAGGCTGCAAGGGCAGGTGCAGAAGGCAGAGGATTCAGTGTTGTTGCTGCAGAGGTACGTAAATTGGCAGAAAGAAGCAGGGAAGCCGGTGTTGAAATTAATAATATTGCAAAGTCAACAGTTAAAATATCTACTGAAGCTAATGAATTATTAATGAAAATGGTTCCTGAAATTGCCAATGCAGCTAAATTAATACAGGAAATTGCTGCTGCAAGTATTGAGCAAAACAATGGAGTTGAACAAGTTAATATTTCCATCCAAGGAATGAATGACAGTACTCAAAATAATTCTTTAGCCTCTGATGAATTATCTAAAAAAGCAGAAATGCTTACAGAACATGCTAATACATTAAATAAAGCAATTAGCTACTTTAAATTATAAGAACTTACAATCCTTATGTATATAAAAATGATCCCGAATTAATTGTAATAATTAATTCGGGATTTTTGTATTTATATTTTCAAGTATTATTACTGTTAGATAACAGTTACACTTTCATTGATACTGAGCATGATTCCTTGGGGTGTATTAATCTTATCTTTTTTCTTTTTAAAGGAAGAATTACCAGAAGTATTCGTCAATAACCATTTTAAAATGGATGTTTTTGTTTACAGCTATAATGTTATTGCCATTTGGTTTTTCAGAATTATCAGAACAAAAAATTTATACTTCCAGTGTTACATTAATACCTGTAGTACAATTGTTAACTATTTTAATTTTTGATGCGACTTTAGTTTATTTTCTGCTCATTATTTCGTTACGAAATTTAAAAGCTACAACGGTAAGTACCTATATGAATTTTTTACCTGTATTCACCTCAGTTTTAGCTGTGATAGGAGGACAGGAATTGTTTACATTGAACAAATTGCTTGCAATTGTATTAGTTATAAGTGGGGTTACTTTGGTAACACGAAGCAATAAAAAGGTTGAATAGTGATGCTTTAAGTTTAATTTAGCATACAAATCAACACATAAAACCATCCTCAAAATATCTTTCCAAAATTAGAATAGATATTTTGGGGTAAATTTATATAACAAGAATCATCAATCTATAAATATGAACGAGCCATGATAAAGAGTTATCACACATGAGGATGACTAAAATGGCCTGTTCCATATGGCAATTAAAAGTAAATTTATATATGAAAGTACTCATTATAGGCGCAAATGGTAAAATAGGAAGATTATTAGCTGAAAAAATGGCCAGGTCTGAAAATTTTGAGCCAACAGCATTTATAAGAAATGAATCACAGAAAGAATATTTTATTTCAATTGGAGTTTCATATAAAATAGCAAGTCTCGAGAGTTCTGAACAGGAAATTGCTGAAGCAATAAAAGGTTTTGATGCAGTTGTTTTTACAGCAGGTTCAGGAGGAGCTACAGGATATGATAAAACAATTGAAATCGATTTATATGGCGCCATTAAAAGCATTAATGCAGCTAAATTAATGGGAATAAAACATTTTGTAATGGTTAGTGCCGCATTTGCTGATGAACCAACGTTTTGGTCTGAAAGCAATATAAAGCCATACTATATTGCAAAACATTTGGCTGATATGGAACTTAAAAGGAGTGGTGTTAATTATACAATAATCCGACCAGTACGTTTAACAGATGCCGCCGACTCAGGAAAAATAAGGGTTGAATTAAATCCTAAAGACCTAAATAAAGAGATTCCTCGAGTTGCTGCGGCAGATGTAATTCTAGAAGTACTAAACAATGATTCGGCAAAAAATAAAACATTGGAAATCAGTGAAGGTACATCCAATATTAATGATGCTGTACTGCGTTTTGTAAAGTAGTATTAATTTTAAGTTTATACTGGCATTATTTAAAAATATGATATTCCGTAATATGGGTAATTGCCTCCGTAATAAGGGTAGTTAAAATAAAATTCAATAATCTTTATTTGTATAAAACTATTGATGTGATATGGTGTTTGGTAAATAATAAAATAGTAAAATACGTTATGCATCAGTAATATGATTAAAATAAAGTTAAGATAGATGACATTGGGTAGTGGTGATAAAAACAAAATTGTTCCGGTAAGTGCAGGAAATCGAATAGATTATATGGATTTGTTAAGAGGTTTGGCTATTTTTTTTATTTTAATTGCTAACCTCAGATGGTTCTGTTTATTTACTCCGGGCTTTAACGGTTATTTTGTGTTTCCGGAAATGGATCATTTGGTACATAAACTTCAACACTTATTTATCGAAGGTAAATTCTATTCCATCTTCAGTATTTTATTTGGCTGGGGTATTGCGCTGCAGCTAAAAAAATCAAAAAAAGATGATGCTACTACTGCCAAATTTATAAGACGTCGACTATCGTTTATGCTTTTATTAGGTGGAATTCATTTGTTTTTAATTTGGGAAGGAGATATTGTATTCTTATACGGGTTGGTTGGTTTTGTTCTGATTGCCTTACGTAATCTATCCAATAGATCATTGCTTATTACAGGTGCATTATTGTTATTATCACCAATAGTACTCTACTTCATTAAAATGAACTTTTCATGGTTTAATTGGCCTTCTGAGTATTTAACTATGGCAGGAGAAAAGTTTTATCAATTGAATGGATGGATTGATCAGGACACGAGCAGAACTCAGGTATTAAAGGAAAGTAAAAGTATTTTTACAAATATTGCCATAACCCTTGGCGATGCCCCTTATCGATTTGCATATCTGTTTTTCGTAAGTCGTATTCCTAAGGTATTGGGAGCAATGGTAATAGGTTTTGTTATTGGAAGGTCAGAGTTCTATTCAAAAGTTCTTAAACACAGAAAAAAAACGTTATGGGTAAGTATAATAGGCCTGATGGTTTTTGTACCTCTAAATTATATGTTAATTACCTATTTTGAAGATTCCTCGGCCTACTATGCATTACAAGTTAAAGGACTTTATTATACCATCGTTTATGCATTCAGTGTTTTTCCATTGGCATTAGTATATATGCTAATCATTGCGCTATTGTATGAAAATAGTGTAATACAAAAGTTATTAAAACCTGTTTGTGCAGTTGGACGAACTGCCTTTAGTAATTATATAATGCATAGTGTTGTTGGTATTATTGTTTTTTATGGAATAGGCCTGGGTTTTATGCAGCAATTGGGTCCACTGGCCTGGACAATATTTGCAGTAATACTATTCTCACTTCAAATACTGGTTAGTAATATTTGGTTAAGATATTTCAAATTTGGTCCTGTAGAGTGGATCTGGCGTAGTCTTACCTATAAAAAACTACAATTATTAGCAGTATAGCTTTAGTTACTCCACTTTTAGAAGTGATACTTCATTATAGTTAATTGCCTGTATAAAATGAATTTATACTTGTAGTATACCAGTATTAAGATTGGGCTTTATGTATTTTATGATATCAAAATATCATATTCCGTAATCTGGGTATCTGCCTCCGTAATATTGGTAAATCTATCTTATGGTTTTTGATGATATTTGTAATGTAGCAATATTAATTAGTTTAACTGATAACGAATTTTATGTATTCTTTAAGAACATTACTTTTTATAATCATTACTAATTGCATAGCTTTAAATGCCTATTCTCAAGGTTCTAAAATTAAAATTACGGTTGATCAGAGCACTGTACTTACTGCTACATTAGTCGATAATTCTTCGGTTACAGCATTAATTGAATTGTTAAAAGATGGAGTACTGACCATTGAAATGAGTGATTATGGTAATATGGAAAAAGTTGGCCCAATAGGAACGACTTTACCAAGAAACGATGAACAAATTACTACACAACCAGGAGATATTATTTTATACCAGGGGAGTGCTTTAGTTATATATTATGCGCCCAATTCATGGAATTTTACAAGACTGGGAAAAATAGATAATGTATTTCAGAATGAGTTAAAGAGCATTTTAGGTACCAGAGATGTCAGTGTTAAATTAGAGCTTATCAATGAGCCTACAAGTATTGGAAAAATTCAAGATCGTAATGATCCATATATAGTTTATCAAAATCCTGTTAATGATATATTGAAAATATCAGGAGAGTTTGAATTTATAGCTTTAATGGATGCCAACGGACGGGAAATTTTACGAACCAAAGATGACAAAATAGATATCAGTGGTTTCAATTCAGGCGTTTACTTAGTGCAAATTCATGATAAAAATAAACCTGTGATTATTAAGAAAATAATAAAAGAATAGTGCTAAATTTATAGGAGTTTAATAATAAATGCATTGTATTTTAGTGTCATTCAGTTCATTAAGACTACTCTAATTACTGTTTTTTTAATAATCCTTTACATGTTGAAAAGAAAACTCAATAGAAAAATATAAATATAATGAAGATTAAAATAACAATTGACGGTAATGTATTTAATGCAACTTTAAACGATTGTGAAGCTGCAAGTGATTTTGCCTCTTTATTTCCTTTAACATTAAGCTTAAACGATTATGCCAATACTGAAAAAGTTAGTGATTTAAGTCAACGATTAAGTACTGCTGGCTCTCCGGCAGGATGTAGTGCAAAAGTTGGTGATATTACCTATTACTCTCCATGGGGAAATTTAGCCATATTTTACAGAAGCTTTGGATATGCAGGCGGACTAATAAAATTAGGTAAGATTGATGGTGATATGAAACTTTTTACCGCAAGTTGTAATAAATCAGATGCATTATTTGAAATAGTAGAATAAGGTTATGGAAGATATAAAACAAAACAATAAATTTCCGGAAGTAACCTATGATGCTTTTGCTCCTGAATTTGTAAATATGCGCAAAGAAGCCGCTCAATTAACTTTAAAGTTTAATACTACCGGAGATATAAGCTATCTTGAAGAGTTATTTGAACGCAAATTTGAGGATGTTCAGATCAACCCGCCTTTTCATTGTAATTATGGTGGCAATAAAATTCAATTCGGGAAAAAGGTATTTATAAATTTCAACTGCGCATTTCAGCCTTTTGGCGAAATCATAATTGGCGATCATGCTTTTATTGGTCCAAATGTTCAGATGTATACGGCTATTCATCCAACAGATCCTGTAAAAAGGGTAGAGGGTGAATCTTCATGCAGTAAAATTGAAATCGGTGATAATGTATGGATTGGTGGCGGTTCTGTTATTCTACCAGGAGTATCAATTGGTGAAGGATGTACCATTGGAGCCGGTAGTGTTGTTACCAGAAGTATTCCTCCACGTTCTGTTGCTGTAGGGAATCCTTGCAGAGTTATAAAGACTGTATAAATACAAACATATAATAATTTTAAAACGAGCCATGATAACGAATTCACTCACAAGAGGATGATTAAATTGGTGAGTTCCATGTAGCAATTAAAAGAAAAGTAATCACATGAAACGAGCCATGATAAAAACTTCTCACACACGAGAATGACTATAGAGGCGAGTTCCATGTGGCCAAATAAAACAAATTTTAGACACATGAAATCAAACACAATACGTATTATAACATTAATGCTTGCAGTTCTTTGTATATCATTTTATTCTGAAGCAAAGAATTCTAAAGCAGACAATCAAAAATTAGATGCACAGCAAAAAAGTCTGGTTGCTATTTCAAGTTATACAGCTCAGGGAAAAATTCCTGAATTAACTGAAGCTTTAAACGAAGGACTGGATGCAGGAGTAAGCATTAACGAAATTAACGAAGCTCTTGTACAACTTTATGCTTACTGTGGTTTCCCCAGAAGCTTAAATGGTATCAATACTTTCAGAAAAGTGATTGATGAAAGAAAAAGTAAAGGTATTACAGATAAACAAGGCAAGGAAATTAAAATGCATAGTAATGAAGGCGACCGCTATGAAAGAGGGCGAAAAGTATTAGAAGAATTAACTAAAATGCCTCAATCTAAACCGGCACCAGGTTTTGGTGAGTTTTCTCCACGCATTGATGCTTTCTTAAAGGAGCATCTATTTGCAGATATCTTTGAAAGTGATGTGCTTTCATATCATCAAAGAGAATTAGTGACCAATGCAGCTTTAGCCAGCATGTCTGGTGTTGGATCTCAATTAGGAGCTCATTTGTTTTTTGGAATGAACGTAGGTATTACTGAAGCTCAGTATAATGATATGTTTGATCTTATTGAAAAAACAGTTGGTGAAACAGAAGCTAATGAAGGTCGTGCCATACTAAAAGGTCTTGTAAACAGAGTAAACACAAATAAATAAAATAATATATTATGAAGAAAATATTTTTAAATAGCATATTGACATTAAGCATTTTACTGGCTGCATATTCTTGTAGTCAACCAACAGAAAAAACACAAGAAGTTGCAAAACTTGCTGAAGCAGTAAATGCTATCGATCCAATTTTTACACAAAATCCTGCACAGGGTGATTTCCTAAATAAATTCTTTACCGGAAAAGTAGGAGTAAATATGATGTTAAAGAATGATGAGAACAATGAATATTCCATTGCCAACGTCATTTTTGATGCAAAATCACGTACCAACTGGCATACACACCCTAAAGGTCAGGTTTTATTAGTACTTGCAGGAGAAGGATTTTATAAAGCAGAAGGTGAACCTGTAAGAAAAATTAAAAAAGGTGATGTGGTTAATATTCCTCCTCATGTAAATCACTGGCATGGCGCTGCAGCTAATAGCGAGTTTGTTCATATTGCACTAACTAATTATAAAGATGGACAAAATGTTGCATGGGGTGATAAAGTAACTGATGAACAATATTCCAGCGTTTTAGCAGAGTAAATGTTTATCTCCAGATTATATAACAAACTATTAGGACACTTTTATAGTGTAATACTTCAAAAGAAAATGGTATTGGAAGAATCAGATCATATTTTGGTGGCATATTTTTCGTGGAGCGGAAACACCGCTGTTGTTGCAAAACAAATTCATAATCAGCTGGGAGGTGATATTTTTGAAATTTGTGCAGAGGAAGCCTATTCTTCAGTTTATCGTGATGTTGTAAACAGAGCCAGACTGGAGTTACGTGAGGATCAAAGACCTGAGCTTATGGAAGATTTGGATACAATAGCCTCTTACGAAACCATTTTTATTGGTTATCCCAATTGGTGCAATACATTTCCTGCTCCAATATTAACCTTTTTATCGAATCATAATTTTTCAGGAAAAACCATCATACCATTTTGTACTCACGGTGGTGGAGGATTAGGAAATAGTCTGAGAGATTTTACCAAATATTGTCATTCTGCCAAAATAGTAAAAGGCTTATCCTTAAATGGAGGCTCAGTTAGTAGAAACAACAGTGAAGTTATTGATTGGATTGAAGAATTAAAAAAATAAACTATATCTATTTTATTCTCAGTTCTATGAATTCGAAATAGAGAGGTTTAATCATCTAAAAAGTTAAAAATGAAAGATTTTGCATATTATAATCCTACCCGAATTGAATTCGGAAAAGGAAAAGAAGAACAAATGGGACAATACATTTCAGAGTATGGTCTTAAAAAAGTATTGATTGTTTACGGTTCAGAGCGTATTAAAAAAAGTGGTTTATTCGGTAAAGTCACCAAATCTCTGGATGAAAAAGGAATTGCATACGAAGAATTAGGTGGAATAATCAGTAATCCTGTTCTAAGTAAAGTTTACGAAGGTATTGAATTGGCTAAGAGTAAAAATGTGGATGCAATACTTGGTATAGGAGGAGCTTCTGTATTAGATTCGTCAAAAGCTATTGCCGCAGGAGCCGTTTATGAAGGTGATGTTTGGGATTTCTTCACATTTAAGGCTCAATCAACAGAGGCTTTAAGAATTTTTTCAGTAATGACCTTGGCTGCTTCAGGTAGTGAAATGAACAATTATGCTGTTGTTACAAACGAAGAAACAAAGCAAAAAATGAGTATCAGGAGTACAGCTACTTTCCCAACAGTGTCTGTAGTTAATCCTGAATTACAAGCCACTGTTACCAAAGAATATTTAGCCTATTCAGCAGCAGATATTTTTGCTCACAGTTTAGACATGTACTTAACAGCTACTTATTTACCTGAATATATTGCCGGATATGTTGAAAATATTTTAAGAACGGTGATTCGTACAACTGAAGTGTTGTTGGAAGATGCAGGAAATTATGAAGCTCGTGGAGAATTTGCATGGGCAGCTACCAATGCCTTAAACTTTACAACCAACTGTGGGGTTGAAAACAATCGATTTGATACGCACTTTATTGAGCACACCATGTCGGCAGAATATAACATTGCGCATGGTGCCGGATTATCTATTGTAGTCCCTGCATGGATGAAATGGCAAATGAATCTATTACCTGATCGTTTTGCTCGTTTTGCAAAAGAAATTTTCAATAAAGACACAGCAGAGGAAGGTATTGAGGCACTTAAAAATTGGTATACTAAAATTGGCGCTCCAGTAACGCTTAAAGAGGGTAATATTCCTGAGGAAGGCATTGAAATGATGGTTGAAAAATTATTTGCAGGAGCTCAAATGTTAGGTGCTGATGCACTTTACACCAAAGAAATGCTTACTACAGTATTTGAAAATGCAAAGTAATAGAATTTAAAAGGTATGAGTAAAAACGTTTTTGAAAGAATGCAAGCAGGGGAGTTGGTTACTTTCAGTGACCCTCAATTTACACAGGTAAGTGAATCCGGACTTCGTACCACTGAGTTATTGGTTAAGTATAATAATACCTCAGATCCTGATACATTGCGCAAATTATGGGGCGATTTATCAGGTACTGCTTTGGATGCAAGCAGTTATATTCAAATACCTGTAATGGTAAATCATGCCGAATTTGTAACAGTTGGTAAAAATATTTACATCAACCATGCATGCACCATGCTGGCTTTGGGTACTATTACCATAGAAGACGATGTGTTGATTGGTCCTAAAGCTAATTTAATAACAGAAGGTCATCCTATTGATCCTACTAACAGGAAAGCAATGGAGGTTAAACCTATTGTGATTAAAAAGAATGCCTGGTTAAGTGCAGGTGTTACTATTTTACCTGGAGTTACAGTTGGTGAAAATTCCATAGTTGCTGCAGGTGCGGTTGTAAATAAAGATGTGCCACCAAATACAATTGTTGGTGGAGTTCCGGCTAAAGTGATCAGAAATATTTAAACCTGAAAATTTTCTTAACTAAAATAGGTTTACGAACTTTTATTACAAAATATATTTATTCCAATAAACTAATGAATAAAGATGTATTTCAAAGATTACAAAGTGGTGAAGTGATTCCATACAGTGATCCTGCACATCATCAAATAGCAGAAGCTGCCTCTCGAACTAATAATTTGCTTATTAATCTTAATGCCACAACAAATCCTGATTCAGTTCGAAAGCAATGGAGCAATATCTCAGGAAATATGCTTGATGTAACTTCAACCATTAAGCCACCTGTCTTTGTAAATATTGGTCTTTTTACCCGTATTGGAAAAAATGTATGTATCGATCACTCTTGTTCATTGCTCGATATGGGTACCATTACAATAGAAGATGATGTGTTGATTGGTCCTAAAGTAAATATTGTAACAGAAGAACATCCGGTTAAACCATCAGAAAGAAGAGCTTTGGGGGCAAAACCGGTAATTATCAAAAGAAATGCAACTATTGGTGCAGGTGCAACGATTTTACCGGGAATAACAGTAGGAGAGAATGCTGTTGTTACGGCAGGATCTGTTGTAACAAAAGATGTCTCAGCTAATACAGTAGTCGCAGGTATTCCTGCAAAGGTTATTGAAGAAATAAACTAAACTATATAATGATATGGTTGATCAAAGCCTATCAATTTATTGACTTAATTTTTAATTACTTAAATGTATCATTATGAGTGAAAATAAAATCAACAAAAAACAGTCAAGAAGAGATTTTCTTCAAAAAACAGCTTTAGCAGGAGCAGGTGCTTCTTTTTTATTAAGTAATCCAATGTCAGCTTTTGCAGGCAGTATAAATTCAAATAATATGAGTCATAATATAAAATCGAAAGGTTATGCCGCTTTCGATACGTCAGGCGAGCTAAAACCTTGGGACTTCGAACGTCGTCCTGTAGGTGATAACGATGTATTAATTGATGTAAAATATGCAAGTATTTGCCATTCAGATATTCACCAGATGAAAGGTCACTGGGGACCACAACAATATCCTCAGATCCCTGGTCACGAAATAGTAGGTATTGTGGCTGCAGTTGGTAAAAATGTAACTAAATTCAAAGTTGGTGATCGTGCTGGAGTAGGTTGTATGGTGGATAGCTGTATGACTTGCGACAGCTGTACTCACGGAGAGGAGCATTACTGCGAAAATGGTCAGACCTTATTTACTTATGGATATCCTGATAAAAAATCACCAACAGGTATAACACAGGGCGGTTATGCTTCCAATATTGTAGTAAGAGATCATTTTGCGGTCCATATTCCTGAACATATTACTCTTCAGGAAGCTGCACCTTTATTATGTGCTGGTATTACAACATATTCTCCTTTAATGAAAGAGGATTTTAAAATTGGAGACAAAGTAGGCGTTGCCGGAATTGGTGGATTAGGCCATTTAGCTGTGAAATTAGCCGTTTCAAAAGGTGCTGAAGTATATGCTTTTACAACATCTCCTGACAAAGTTGATGATATTAAATCGTGGGGAGCCAAAGAGGTGATTGTAGTAGATGAAAAATTCAGTAGCATGGGAGCATATGCTAAAAAGCTGGACTACATGATTTGTACTATTCCTTATCAGTTTAATGCGGCGCCATATGTGGCATGTGTTAAACCTTACGGAAATTTTACTTATGTAGGTATGCCTGAAGGATTTGCTATTAATCTAAGCAATATAGCTTTAGCTGCTACTCGTGTTAATTTTAATGCATCGTTAATTGGTGGAATTCCGGAAACTCAGGAAGTGATTCATTACTGTGCTGATAATGGTGTGAAACCTGAAATTAAAATGATTTCTGCAGAAGAAATAAACGAAGCATGGAAGAATGTAGAGAACAAAAAAGCACGTTACAGATATGTAATTGATGCTGCTACATTTTAATAGTTAATTAATTAAAACAAATTATTATGATTTTAAAAGAAACATATAAATTATCAAACGGATTAGAAATTCCTAAATTAGGATTAGGAACCTGGTTTATTAGTGATGCTGATGCAGTAAAAGCTGTTAAAGATGCTGTGGATTTAGGTTACCGACATATTGATACAGCTCAGGCTTATCAAAATGAAAGAGGTGTTGGTGAGGGTGTTAGAACTTGCGGTGTGCCCAGAGAAGAATTGTTTGTAACAACAAAATTGGCTGCAGAGGTTAAATCGTATGATGAAGCAGTTGCTGCAATTGAAGGTTCTCTTGCTACAATGGGCTTGGATTATATTGATATGATGATTATTCATAGCCCAAAACCATGGATGGAATTTCACGAAGAAGATTCTTTTGCTGAAGGAAACCGTGAAGCATGGAAAGCCTTAGAAGAAGCTTATAAAGCGGGTAAATTAAAGGCTATTGGTTTATCGAATTTCCAAAAAGAGGATGTGGAAAATATTCTGGAAACTTGTACCGTTAAACCAATGGTAAATCAAATACTAGCACATATTAGTAATACACCAAAAGAATTAATTGACTATTGCAAAGCACAGGATATTCTTGTTGAAGCATATTCTCCTGTAGCACATGGTGAGTTAATGAAAAATGATGCAGTTACTAAAATGGCTGATAAATACGGCGTTTCAGTACCTCAGTTATCTATTCGTTACTGTATTGAGCTAGGATTACTGCCATTGCCTAAAACAGCTAATCCTGCACACATGAAAAATAACGCAGACCTTGATTTTGAAATCTCCAAGGAAGATATGGACGTATTGTACAATATGGAGCAAATTAAAGATTACGGAGATGCTAGTATGTTCCCTGTTTACGGAGGAAAGTTGAAATAGATTATCTCGACACATTATAATCGAATCTCAGGTATTAAATACGATATCTGAGATTCTTTTTACTTCACCCAATCAAATCTACACAAGCAATAAAAATCAAATATAAAACGTATGAAACGAGTCATAATACTATTAATTACCGGATTATTCTATTTTTCGCTCCATGCTCAACAGGATATTTTTCAACCGAAAGGTATAGAATCTCCTGTTGTTAATGCCGACCATACGGTTACTTTCCGTATTAAAGCACCAGGTGCAGATAAAGTTCTTGTTACAGGTAATTTAAATAGCGAAAAAGCCTTTGCAAATATTTCATACGAAATGCAAAAAGGCGATAATGGAGTTTGGTCTTTTACAACTCAGGTTCTTCCTTCTGAATTATACAGATATCATTTTGAAGTAGATAGTGTTAGAACCATTGATCCGGGTAATGCTCATGTTATTAGAGATGTGGCTAATATTTCAAATATCTTTATTATTGAAGATGGTACAGCCGATTTATACAAAGTTCAACAGGTTCCTCATGGTACCGTTTCGTTTAGATGGTACGAATCGAAAGGAAATGATAAAAACAGAAGACTAACGGTATACACACCTGCCGGATACGAAAATAATAAAGATAAGTATCCTGTTTTATACTTATTACATGGCGTAGGAGGTGATGAAGAAGCATGGTTAGGTACAGGACGATCAGCACAAATTTTTGATAACTTAATCAGTCAGGGAAAAATGGTTCCTGCCATTGTAGTGATGACAAATGGTAACGTAGTGCAGGAAGCTGCTCCCGGAAAAGGAAGCAATGGTTTGGAACGACCTAATTTTATGTTGCCTCATACCATGGATGGAAAGTTTGAAGAAACATTTCAGGATGTAATGGATTTTGTTGAAAGTAATTATCGTACCATCAATAAAAAAGAAGGACGTGCCATAGCTGGTTTATCAATGGGCGGATATCATACGGCTTATATTTCAATGAATTACCCAAATAAATTCGATTATATTGGCTTGTTTTCTGCTGCCATAGGCGTACGTCCAGGTCCAACACCTCCATCATACATTTATAAAGATGTGGATCAGAAACTTACTCAACAAAAAGAAAATGGTTTCAAATTATATTGGATTGGCATCGGTAGTGATGATGTGTTGATTTATAAAGGAATGCAAAACTTCAGAAAGAATCTGGATGAAAAAGGATTTAAATATGAGTATTTAGAAACAGAGGGTGGACATACCTGGAATAACTGGCGTAATTACTTAAGTGTTTTCTCGCAAAAGTTATTTAAGTAAGGAATTAATCAGAGCTATTTATAGAAAAATACAATTTATTAAGGTGAAACAAGCCAGGAGAAGGTTTTACCAGACAAAATTTAAAATATAATCGTATGAAACAAACAGGTGAATTTAATAATCCACATTCACACACAAGAGGATGGTTAAATTTATTGGTCTCAAAAGTAGTTAAAACTATGCACTTTAGTGCATCTTGCTTTAGCTTCTAAAAATCTTAACTTTGATCATATGGTTCAAAGAAT
>NZ_JAPDPJ010000279.1 GCF_026013605.1 Plebeiibacterium sediminum | reverse complement strand
GACTGAAGGTCTGAAACCCTATGCTTGATACAATGCAGAACGGAGACGCTTTGCTGTACGACAAGAAAGAAACATCTTTGTATGTTGTATAAATGATGCCGTAGGTATCACATGTTTATAGTAGTTTGCTACGAGAGATTAATTGACTCCAGCGGAGTCACACCTAACTTATAACTGTTTTGATGTGCGACTCCTATCGAGTCGTTTTTTATTTATACTCTATTTCTATAAACCTTTAACCCCGCTGGGGTTAATGAACATAAATACCTAATGTTTACGGTGTAAAATCTTAATCATAAATCATTTTTATAAAACAACAAAACGGGACGCTTTGCAGAACTTGAACGATTTCTTATCTGTTATTTTTTGTTTCAGACTTACAGCCTGATTATGCAATACATACATGCACTTGGGGTGATACCCCAAGCTATGATGTTTCAGACTGTCAGCCTGAGAAATACCTATGAGATTAATCTACAGATTCGAAACGAAATTAGCATTAAATTGAACATAGGCTGAAGGCCTATTACATCAAAACAAGGTGGCAACGCCCCTTGATGTTGAC
>NZ_JAPDPJ010000278.1 GCF_026013605.1 Plebeiibacterium sediminum | reverse complement strand
ACCAACAAGAAAGTAAGCAAGGGCGTACGGTGGATGCCTAGGCTTTCAGAGGCGAAGAAAGACGTGATAAGCTGCGATAAGCTGCGGGGAGAAGCAAATATTTATTGATCCGCAGATTTCTGAATGGGGCAACCCGGCTGGTTGATGACCAGTCACCCTTCGGGGGGCAAACCCAGGGAACTGAAACATCTAAGTACCTGGAGGAGAAGAAAACAATAGTGATTCCCTAAGTAGCGGCGAGCGAACGGGGATTAGCCCAAACCAATGTTGTTCAGGCAACGTTGGGGTTGTAGGACTGCGATATAGATTTAAAATTGAAGTGGAGCGTTTTGGAAAGAACGGCCAGAGAGTGTGACAGCCACGTACACGTAAGGTTTTAAATTTTAGCAGTATCCTGAGTAGCGCGGGACACGAGAAATCCTGTGTGAATCTGCCAGGCCCATCTGGTAAGGCTAAATACTCCTGAAAGACCGATAGTGAACCAGTACCGTGAGGGAAAGGTGAAAAGTACCCCGAACAGGGGAGTGAAATAGTACCTGAAACCGTGCGCTTACAAGCGGTCGGAGCC
>NZ_JAPDPJ010000277.1 GCF_026013605.1 Plebeiibacterium sediminum | reverse complement strand
AGGAGTACCTCAAGGAAGCCCTATCAGTCCGTTATTGTCAAACATTGTTCTTCATGAACTGGATCTGAAAATGGAGCAATTAGGCTTACGCTTTGTACGCTATGCTGATGATTTTAGTATTTATTGTAAAACAAAAGCAGAAGCAAGAAAAGCAGGTAACACGATTTATGTATTTCTTAGGGATAAACTTAAACTCCCCATCAACAGGGATAAAAGTGGTATCCGCCGTCCGGTTAACTTTCAAATCCTTGGATTTGCTTTTGTACCCATTTACAAAAAGGGTATTAAAGGTAAATACCAACTGATTGTTGCAGAAAAGAGATGGAAAAGCTTTAAGGCAAAGCTTAAAGAAGTCACCAGAAACGAGCCATTGATATTCTCTCTTGTATAAAGTGGTTTTAATAGCGAGTTCCATCGAATGCTTTTGAATTCTACATTATAATGAGATGAAAAACCACTCCCATGAGTTTTGATGAACGCATTCAAAAGCTATTAGAAATCCAACGTGGTTGGATCAACTACTTTAAACATGCAAATATCATTACGAAACTGGAGAAACTTGATGGTTGGCTTCG
>NZ_JAPDPJ010000276.1 GCF_026013605.1 Plebeiibacterium sediminum | reverse complement strand
AATTGATAATACTAATTATACCAATTCTAATGGTATTAAATAATATTTTCATTCCATTAGCCCTTAATGCAACAATGTAATTCAAATAATTTATCATATGAATAGACTAGTCCAAAGAACTTTTTTTAATACTTATTCTAATTCAAATATCTAAAAGTTAACTAAAAACAAATATATAACACTTTGTAATTCAGTAATAAAGATTGTATTTCATCAATAGATAGTAAAAAAACAAAATCCTTGATCTGGTTATAACTCTAAAAAACAGCATTGTAATTACTATCTTTACACCACTCATAGTTTAGGGATAGATTCATTAGATCTGAAAGGTACTTTGGTCGGTACCTTTCCCTTTTTATAAATGTCTACTTAACTACTCTCAAGTATATCTAAATACAGAACAATTCTTATTTTTTAATAAATATACCTAAGATAGAAATTACTATCTTTAGTCTGCTTTAGTTCAGGTTAGAGTTGGTTAGAAAAAAAGGTACTGTTACATCATATAATGGTACCTTTTAAGTTTTTGTATACTTAAGCTTTTATCATTGCAATCATATTGTTCTTAAACTCATTA
>NZ_JAPDPJ010000275.1 GCF_026013605.1 Plebeiibacterium sediminum | reverse complement strand
TAATGAGTTTAAGAACAATATGATTGCAATGATAAAAGCTTAAGTATACAAAAACTTAAAAGGTACCATTATATGATGTAACAGTACCTTTTTTTTCTAACCAACTCTAACCTGAACTAAAGCAGACTAAAGATAGTAATTTCTGTCTTAGGTATATTTATGAAAAAAAAGGAATTGTTCTGTCTTTAGATATACTTGAGAGTAGTTATGTAGACATTTATAAAAAGGGAAAGGTACTGACCAAAGTACCTTTCAGATCTAATGAATCTATCCCTAAACTATGAGTGGTGTAAAGAAAGTAATTACAATGCTGTTTTTTTGAGTTATAACTGGATCAAGGATTTTGTTTTTTTACTATCTATTGATGAAAAACAATCTTTATTGTTGAAATACAAAGTATTATATATTTGTTTTTCGTTAATTTTTAGATATTTGAATTAGAATACGTATTAAAAAAAGTTCTTTGGACTAGTCAATTCAAAAGATAAATTATTTGAATTACATTGTTGCATTAAGGGCTAATGGAATGAAAATATTATTTAATACCATTAGAATTGGTATAATTAGTATTATCAATT
>NZ_JAPDPJ010000274.1 GCF_026013605.1 Plebeiibacterium sediminum | reverse complement strand
CAGTAGCTCAGCTGGTAGAGCACATCCCTTTTAAGGATGGGGTCCTGGGTTCGAACCCCAGCTGAATCACTAAAATTTGAAGATAATAAATTTGGAAAAACCAAATTTAAAACAGGCGATTCAGTAGCTCAGCTGGTAGAGCACATCCCTTTTAAGGATGGGGTCCTGGGTTCGAACCCCAGCTGAATCACTAAAAAAAGGAGAACAAATATTGTTCTCCTTTTTTTATTCATCTAATATTTAATCTTTAACTTTAATTGCATATGAAGCAAAGGTTAGATACAATGCTCCTGCCAGAATAATTATAATGCCTCCAATTTGAGAACCTAACAGATCTGATAAGATTCCCATTAAAAATGGAAAAACAGCTCCACCAAATACTCCTGTAATCATTAGACCTGAAATTTCATTTCCTTTTTCCGGACGAG
This sequence comes from Plebeiibacterium sediminum, assembly GCF_026013605.1. GTDB lineage: Bacteria > Bacteroidota > Bacteroidia > Bacteroidales > Marinilabiliaceae > Saccharicrinis > Saccharicrinis sediminus. Next base: position 152 of record NZ_JAPDPJ010000274.1, on the reverse strand, counting down.
CTTTTAATGCCATACTATAAAGTATAGAGAAAACATTTGCAATCGTAAATCCAATTACGGATCACGTACAATATTTGGGTCTGGACAAAAAAAGTGATTATTTTGCTGTTAAATAGAAACAGAAAATAAAAACAAGTAATAAGTTGAAAGAA
>NZ_JAPDPJ010000273.1 GCF_026013605.1 Plebeiibacterium sediminum | reverse complement strand
ATAGCCTATTCATTTTTTCCAAAGAAACCTGCTATTAAAGTTGAGCAAATTAAGTCTGATCAATTAGCCTTATTTTAGAATCGAACTGAGGTTAACAGTAATTTTACTGTTACTTTTTGTAGCTGTAAGTAATTGTTTTGTAGTGATATATAATTTTGGGTGTTTGGGATTTTGATTTGTTTTACCCCCCATAATGCCTCAGAATTCCATTTTTTGCTAAAAATGGGGGTTTTGGATTCCACTTTTGACCAAAAACGATGGTTTTGGATTCCATTTTTTTTGCTTTTCTTCGGTTCTCTTCGGTATGTCTTTGGTATTTGTTTGGTTCTTCATTGGTTCTAAGGAACCGAAGAAATACCATAAAACAGGCATAGTAAAACCATAGTCAATACATCGTCATATCCTACTCATACCATAGGCGGGCAAAAGAATTTGCAATAAATATTGCTTAATCATAAACTTTCAAGAGCGTTACTTTTTATATTAGATATCACTATCAACCGACTAAAGTCTGGATATTAAAAATTATCTTCTGTAACGCCCATAAACAGGGCGTTCGTTTTTTAATTAAAAATCAGACCCCA
>NZ_JAPDPJ010000272.1 GCF_026013605.1 Plebeiibacterium sediminum | reverse complement strand
GATGGCGAGACCATCAGCTACTCAATCACCGCAGGAAATGGGGATGGTATCTTTGGAATCAATTCATCTACAGGAGCCATCACAGTAGTAAACAACAGCAAGCTAGATTATGAAACAACAACTTCATATAGCCTAACTGTAGAGGCTACAGATGGAACAAACACTGATAATGCAATTGTTTCTATTAGTGTAACGAATGTGAATGATAACAGTCCATCTATTTCAAATGCCTCAGCAACGATAGCAGAAAACGCATCGAACAATAGTGCTGTGGTAAATATTGATGATGACAATACGTCTTCAGACCTGGATGCAGATGGCGAGACTATCAGTTACTCAATCACAGCAGGAAATGGCGATAGTATTTTTGGAATCAATTCATCGACAGGAGCTATCACCGTAGTTAACAACAGCAAGTTGGATTATGAAACAACCACATCGTATAGTTTAACTGTACAGGCTACTGATGGAACCAATACAGATAATGCAACTGTTTCTATTACTGTAACAAACGTAAATGACAACAGTCCTGTAATTTCAAATGCCTCAGCAACGATTGCAGAAAACGCATCGAACAATAGTGC
>NZ_JAPDPJ010000271.1 GCF_026013605.1 Plebeiibacterium sediminum | reverse complement strand
TCTGCCAGCATACATCAAAACTCAGATAATGCAATTGAAACAGCTAAGGTCTCAGAGGAGGCCAACAATGATTCAAATAAAGTTAATGAGCATGCACAAGAAGCCAATAAAGCAATGGCATTTATATCGCAAAAAATCTACATCATCAATGATATAGCAATGCAAACCAACATACTTGCTCTTAATGCCTCTGTTGAAGCATCCAGGGCAGGAGAACACGGAAGAGGATTCGCAATAGTGGCAGGAGAAGTCAGAAAATTAGCAGAACAAAGTAAAATAGCAGCAGATGAAATAAATACTCTAACTAAAAAAGGATTGGACCTGGCATCTATAACAGGTAATTTAATGACTGACATTATACCCAAAATTAGTACAACGACAATGCTGGTACAAGAAATTGCGGCAGCCAGCCAGGAACAAAATAATGGTGCCTCACAGGTCAATAGTGCCATTCAACAATTAAATGAAATAACACAGGAAAATGCTGCGGCTAGTGAGGAGTTGGCATCAAGTGCAGAAATGCTTGCTGATCAAGCGGAGAATTTGAAAAGTACTATTTCTTTTTTCAAAATTGATTAATAGTT
>NZ_JAPDPJ010000270.1 GCF_026013605.1 Plebeiibacterium sediminum | reverse complement strand
TCTGCCAGCATACATCAAAACTCAGATAATGCAATTGAAACAGCTAAGGTCTCAGAGGAGGCCAACAATGATTCAAATAAAGTTAATGAGCATGCTCAAGAAGCCAATAAAGCAATGGCATTTATATCGCAAAAAATCTCCATTATCAATGATATAGCAATGCAAACCAACATACTTGCTCTTAATGCCTCTGTAGAAGCAGCCAGGGCAGGAGAACACGGAAGAGGATTCGCAATAGTGGCAGGAGAAGTCAGAAAATTGGCAGAACAAAGTAAAATAGCAGCAGATGAAATAAATACTCTAACTAAAAAAGGATTGGACCTTGCATCTATAACAGGTAATTTAATGACTGACATTATACCCAAAATTAGTACAACGACAATGCTGGTACAGGAAATTGCGGCAGCCAGCCAGGAACAAAATAATGGTGCCTCACAGGTTAATAGTGCCATTCAACAATTAAATGAAATAACACAGGAAAATGCTGCCGCTAGTGAGGAGTTGGCATCAAGTGCAGAAATGCTTGCTGATCAAGCGGAGAATTTGAAAAGTACTATTTCTTTTTTCAAAATTGATTAATAGTT
>NZ_JAPDPJ010000026.1 GCF_026013605.1 Plebeiibacterium sediminum | reverse complement strand
ATTAAAGAAATGAGATATAGCATAATAGCCTTTATATTTATACTAACTATTTTTAATGCTTGCGATGATCCTGAGACATTCCCTGTATATTATAACGTATACAATCAATCCGAATTTAATATAAAAGTTATCTCATATTCAGAAGCATCTAAATTATATGGAGATACTATTAACATTCTTAAAAATGAAATAGGAATTTTAACAAATGATTTAATTCCGCAGATGGATAAAGATGAAATTTACGAATTGTTTTTAACTAACGCCATTGACTCTATCAAAGTTTTTATTAATGACAAAACAGTTAAAACCTATCAACATGGTTCACCTATATTTAATATTGACAACTGGGAATTTATTCAAAACGAAGAATCTTTTGATGCTTACTATTATTTAACTAACGATTCCTTAGATCTAGAAAAATAATTTATCTAAGAGGCTGATTTATATTCAGCCTCTTTTTTGTGACGTATCCATATAAAACATTTACAATTTTACATTTGAAGGAATATAAAACAAATCGATCAAACCAACTCAGGAAGCCTAAACGAGTTTAGAGATTAACTACTATCAATTTGCGAGGAAGATAAAAAAAGATGATATCAAAGACCTTTTTGAAGCTTATTTTTGGAATTAATTACATTATAAATATTTAAACCAAATGAAAATTTTAGTTCTATCATTCATTATAATGTGTCTAACTTTTGCTTGTAATGAAGATGACACATACTATGTTTATTATAATATTAATAATCAAACCAATTTAAACTTAAAGATCATTACATTTTCTTCTTTTGAGTATATATATAATGATACTATATTCATTCCTACTTCAGAATCAAAACAAATTATTTATGATGTAATCCCTAAAATGAATATTAAATATATATCACAAGATATTCTATATGACATTTATGATTCTATCAAGATAGAAGTAGAAGATCAAGTAGTTAAAAACCACCAACATAATTCACCCATATTTAATATTGACAACTGGGAATTTATTCAAAACGAAGAATCTTTTGATGCTTACTATTATTTAACTAACGATTCCTTGGATCTATAAAATGATATCTCTTATCTATCCATCTGCCACAACCATGAATTAAATCATATTTCATTTTTTGCTACTTATAAATTATCACTGGTAAGTGTCAATTTATTTCTAACAATAATCAGCAAGCATATTTTTAAATAATTTTATAACAATATATTTTTATTACAAATTTATTTATACTACATTTGCCAACGTTAAATAGATAATAGAGATGACCCACGTAGCATATTTTTATAGCTTTTACTTTTACTTTTTTGGATTTAGCAATCAAAAAGAGGTGGGTTTGTAGTATATAAATTTTAAAGAAATTTAAAGTCCCACCTCATAGAGGTGGGACTTTTTTATTATATAGATATAATGAATAAAATTAAACAAGTAGCTATTCAGGGAGGAGCCGGTTCAAATCATGAAATTGCCGCAAAAGCTTTTTTCAATACCGAAAAATTGGAAATGGTTCCCTGTCAAACTTTCGAAGAGCTGTTTGAAACCATAAAAAAGGACAATACCATATACGGCATTATGGCTATTGAAAATACTTTGGTTGGAAGCATCTTAAAGAACTATACCTTATTAAAGGATTCGGGTCTTGTAATTATTGGAGAGTACAAATTACGCATTAAACATCAGCTGCTTGCTTTGCCGGGACAAAAAATTGAAGATATCACTGAAGTTCATTCTCACCCAATGGCTTTAGCTCAATGTGAAGAGTTTTTGAAAAAACATCCTCATATTAAAATGATTGCTTCAGATGACACCGCTTTTAGTGCTGAATGGGTTCAGAAAAACCAGTTAAAGGGCATTGCCGCAATAGCCCCCGAATTGGCCGCCAAACATTACAGTCTGGAAATTTTAGCCAGAGATATTGAAACGAATAAAAGGAACTTTACCCGCTTTTTAATTATCTCAGACAAAGGCAAAACAGAAGTGGAAGATCTGCTGGTTAAAAACCAGGTAAACAAATCATCATTAGTCTTTTCTCTTCCCCACTCTGAAGGCAGCCTTTCTCAGGTATTATCCATTTTAGCCTTTTATAATATCAACCTTACTAAAATTCAGTCGTTACCAGTTGTTGGACACGAATGGGAATATTTGTTTTATATTGATTTGGTATTTGATGATTACAACAGATACTTACAATCACTGGATGCAATTCGTCCTTTGATTAGCAAATTAAAAGTATTGGGAGAATATCACGTAGGCAAAAGATCGTACGATACTATTGGCAACGACAACAGACCTTTATCAGAACAAAAAACTTTTTAAAATGATGATACAGCCAGCTAATCGAATTAGCGAAGTTAAAGAATACTATTTCTCTAAAAAACTAAGAGAAATAGATGAGATGCGTCAACAAGGAATTGACGTCATTAATCTGGGAATAGGAAACCCGGACAGATCTCCTTCTGAGGTTGTTTTAGAAGAATTAAATGCAGCTTCTGCAAACGAAGGCAACCACGGATATCAGAGTTATATTGGTATTCCGGAACTTAGAAATGCTTTTTCGGGCTGGTATCAAAAACATTTTAAAGTAACTATTGATCCGGCCAAGGAAATTCTTCCGCTAATGGGTTCAAAAGAAGGAATCATGCATATTTCCATGGCATTCTTAAACAAAGGAGATAAAGTGCTTGTTCCAAACCCGGGGTATCCTACTTACGCATCCGTTTCTAATTTAGTTGAAGCTGATATTGTAAGTTATGAGCTAAAAGAAGAACTTAACTGGCAGCCTGATTTTGAAGCGTTGGAAAAAATGGATTTAACACAGGTTAAATTAATGTGGGTTAATTATCCTAACATGCCAACCGGAGCTAATGCAACACTTGAGTTATTTGAAAAACTGGTTGCTTTTGGTAAAAAACACGAAATATTAATTTGTAACGATAATCCTTATAGTTTTATTTTAAACGATAATCCTTTAAGCATATTCAGAATTGAAGGAGCCAAAGACATTGCCATTGAGTTAAACTCTTTAAGCAAGTCGCATAACATGGCAGGATGGCGAATTGGAATGGTGGCTGCAAATCCTACATTTATCCAATATATTTTAAGGGTAAAAAGTAACATGGATAGCGGAATGTTTAAACCACTTCAGTTGGCTGCATCAAAAGCACTTTCGCTTGAAAAAGATTGGTATGTGGAAGTAAATAAGGAGTATCTGGTAAGAAGAGAATTGGTTTGGGAGATTATGGATATCCTGAATTGTAAATACGATAAAAATCAAAGTGGAATGTTTATCTGGGCTAAAGTTCCTGAAACAATTACTTCTGCTGTTGATTTATCAGATAAAATTTTGAACGAAGCACATGTATTTATTACTCCTGGTACTATTTTCGGAAAACAAGGAGATCAGTACATCAGAATCTCGCTATGTTCAAAACAAGAAGTTTTAGAAGAGTCAATAACAAGAATAAAAAACAGCATAAATCTATAATAAAATGGTAAAATTAGACCTTGAAAAAATTAATCTTCCCGGATTAGAATTGGAACGTCCGTGGATGATTGCCGGACCTTGTAGTGCGGAAACTGAAGAACAAGTATTTGAAACAGCTCAACAAGTTAAAGAAGCAGGTTTTAAAATATTTAGAGCTGGAATTTGGAAACCAAGAACACGTCCGGGTGCTTTCGAAGGTGTTGGAACAATAGGTTTACCATGGCTTAAAAGAGTTAAGGAAGAGTTAGGTTTATTTGTAGGAACTGAGGTTGCAAATGCACACCACGTATTTGAAGCCATTAAACACGGAATTGATATTCTTTGGGTTGGAGCTCGTACAACAGCGAACCCTTTTGCTGTTCAGGAAATCGCAGACGCTTTAAAAGGAACAGAGATTCCTGTTTTAGTAAAGAATCCTGTAAATCCTGATTTAGAATTATGGATTGGTGCATTAGAGCGTATCAACCAGGCAGGTATTAAAAAATTAGCTGCTATTCACAGAGGATTTTCTACTTACGATAAAACAAAATACCGTAATCACCCACAATGGCAAATTCCAATTGAGCTACGTCGTCGTATTCCTGATTTACCAATTATCTGTGATCCTTCTCACATTAGTGGTAAAAGAGAATTAATTTATGAGATTTCACAGGAAGCAATGGACCTTAACTTTGACGGTTTATTGGTTGAAGCGCACCGCTGTCCTGAAAAAGCATGGAGTGATGCCAGCCAGCAGGTAACTCCTGAAGAGCTAAAGGCAATTTCTGAAAAAATTGTATTACGTGCTCCTAAAATTGGTGAAAAACCAAGGGTAACACTTGATGAACTTCGTCAACAAATCGATACTTTGGATACTGAAGTTCTTGAAACATTAAAGAAAAGAATGGAGATTGCAGAGGCAATTGGTCGTTATAAAAAAGAGAACAACATCACCATCCTACAAACCCGCCGTTACGATGAAATTATGAATAACCGTAAGGCAAAAGGTGCTAAAATGGGATTATCGGATGAATTCCTGACAAAACTTTTTGAAAGTATTCACCAGGAATCTGTTACTCGTCAAAATAAAATTATGAATTCATAAGACATTAGATTTGAGATAAGTGATAAGAGATCATTCATCATCTTATCCTTATCTCAATATATAATTCTATTTTCTAGTGTCTATTATCTCTTATCTAATAAACTTATGAAAATCTGCATTTTGGGGGCCGGAAAAATGGGTACCTGGTTAACAGACGCCCTTTGCCTCGACCATGAAGTGGCCATATACGACCCAAATTTAGAAAAGCTTAAGTACATCTTTAATACTCAAAGATTAACCAAACTTGAACAAATTACAGAATTTGGTCCTGAGTTATTAATCAATGCAGTTACTTTAAAGTTTACTATTGACGTGTTTAAGGAAGTGATTCCATACCTGCCTAAAACTTGTATTATCTCTGATATTTCTTCTGTAAAAACAGGATTTAAAGAGTTTTACGAAGAGGTTGGTATGCGATATGTTTCTACGCACCCTATGTTTGGTCCTACCTTTGGAAATTTAAAAGCATTAAGAGAACATCACGCCATCATTATTTCAGAAGGTGATCATTTAGGAAAAACATTCTTCAAAGACTTCTTCTTGTCTTTAGGATTAAATATTCATGAGTACAGTTTTATCGAACACGATGAAACCATTGCCTACTCACTGTCTATTCCATTTGCATCATCGTTGGTTTTTGCGTCTGTAATGAAAAAACAAGATGCACCTGGAACCACTTTTAAAAAGCATTATGATGTTGCTAAAGGACTATTAAGTGAAGATGATTATTTGTTATCTGAAATTCTTTTTAATCCTTTTACCAGCGAGCAAGTAGAAAAAATCAGGTTAAAATTAAAAGAACTTCTTGCTATCATTGATGAAAAAGATAGTAACAAGATGAAAGAATATCTTGCTGAAGTAAGACAAAACATAAAAGAATAGGGTATTTCTATCCTATTCTTTTTTTATATAAGTACTACAACTTTTCTAGTATTTTTAATCCCTCAGGCCACTCTCCTATGCCTGATGCAGTGTTAATATGCCCCAAAGCACCAGCATTAACAAAATCACTCCCCCAGCTTTCTGCTATACTTTTTGAAGCATCCAAATCAGCCCACGGATCATTTGTACTGGCCACTAATATAGTAGGAAATGGTATTTGATTTTTAGGTACCGGTAAAAACGAATCCAATCCTAATTCAGAAGGTGCCACATCTAAATTTGGAGGAGCAACAATTAAAGCTCCTTTTATTTTCTTTTGATATTTATTAAACCAATGCGAAAAAGTAATCCCACCTAAACTGTGGGTAATAAATACAACTTCTGACAAATCATAACCATCTATCGCCTCATCAACAGTTTTTATCCACTCTTCACAAGCCGGATTATCCCAATCCCCCTGTTCAATTCTTTTAATGTTAGGTAAAGCGCTTTCAAACAGGCTTTGCCAATGGTTTTCATCCGATCCTCCTAATCCAGGTAATGTAAAATAGTATGTCATATTATTCTGTTTTATCTGTTTCTATCGCCATGCAAAAATGCAAGTTATTTAATTCAAGAAACAGTAAAATAGAGTTTTTGTTACACTATCTGCTTATATTTATCCTACCATTCTGATATATTTAATAGCCTTTACCGTATTGAATTCGCAAAAATAAAGTAGCAAAAGGGTAAGAATTTGGGTATCCCCTCACTATTGACTCACTACTCAGTCACATATCATTCACATTTGATTCACTTATAAGTGTAGTATTACTGAAGAAAAAGTGATCATTAATTCTATTATAAATATGATATACCAACAGCCGTATCTATACTGCTATATTCCAATTACTGGCACTATTCAATTTGATCTGCTATTTGTAGAAGCTTTGTAGTTGTTTTCCAGTTTCGGGTAGTGGCTGTTACCCCAAGTGTATTTTCTATAAACGTATTGGTGAGTTTTGTTTTACTATACCCCTTGGGACAATAGAGATAAATAGCTTTTTCTGAAATACAGACTTCTTCCCCATCCTGTTTTTTGCCTTTAATACCATTTTTATTAGCGGAATTTATTTCTGAAGAAAGAAAAGTTACGTGCAAATGTGAAATATCCTTATTACTATCGTTAACAAAAGGGTTCTGGTTTATCATTTCTTTTAAATCCTCAATTGTAAAAACAATAACCGGAACACCAAAACCAAAGTCTTTTTCTATTTGGAGGGATATTTTTTCTGTTATTTGAGTTATTTCAGTATCGTCTCCTTTAAAGATAACATTACCACTTTGAATATAAGTGGTAACATTTTGAAAGCCCAGGTTTTCATACATCTTTCTTAATGCATCCATTTTTATCACCTTTTTTCCTCCCACATTAATTCCCCTTAAAATTGAGATGTATTTTATCATTTTACCGCTTTTGATTTACAAAAATAAAATATGAATGATACGAAAAATGTAGGAAGAGCACAACAGCAAAATATACGAATACACATTTTTGCAGTAATCTTTATTAAATGACAAATTATCTGATTAATATTATTATTGGGCCATCATAACTTAAAGCAAGCCAAGCAAATACGAAACTATAACATTTCCTTTACTGTCTTTTTCAATGGGGCAAGATACTTTTTTATGATTACCCAAACTATTGAATTATCAATACTATCGTATGCGTGAATTAATCGATTTCTAAATCCTACAATCTGTTTAGTATTTTCCAAATCCACATCAGGACAATGTTGCCGAAATTTATTCACGGCTTCACCAATGATACTTAATTGTCTCTCAACTGCACTTTGTGTTTTATAATCATTCTGATATTCATCAAAAGAATTGGTATCATCTACAAAGGATTCAATAAGGTCTATTGCACGTAAGATATCAGATAAATACTTTCTGCTCTTTTCCTTCATAAATTAGAATCTTAGTCCTGTCAATATTAGATCTTAGTACAGGATTATTTATTGATGATTCAGTTAACAAGTCCACTTTGCGTTTAAAAAACAATTCAAACTTATCCCATAAATCAATAAGAAATTCTCCTCTTTCAATTGGATCAGAAGCATCCAATTCAACAATTAAGTCAATATCACTTGAATCTGAATCAAAATGATCTGTTATGGATGAACCAAAAGCATACAAATATTTTACTTTGTGACTCCTACATAGATTCGCAAAATCGTTTATTCTGTTTTTTATGTCATCTTTAACTCTCATATCAACAAATTTACTAAATCATCAGAATTATTTATTAATCTGTAGTATTTTTTTACAAATGATACCCTCAATCACAATTGAAAACAATATTCCTGCCGTATAAAAGTAGCTCAACATTTTTAAGTTAAAGTTTATGGCTACAGGTTGATCAAATAGACCTAATTCTTCAGATATCCCCATCATATTGTATTGATAAACCAATCCCAAAACAATTGATGCTGTATAAATAATAACATATAGCATTGGATATATTAACCAGGTAAAGTACTTGGGGATTTTAATCGTATGCCTGTTATAAATCTGAATAAAATAAGAGATTGGGAACAACAACAAGGTCAGATAAAACAGGATACTTGTTCCCCATAAATTACTTTGCTCAAAACGTATTCCAAAACTTTTACAAGTCAAAATAATAGCAAACACCATAATTATACAGCAAATCAAACCTGTAACTATGGTGCTTAATATAAAGAATGAAATTTGTTTGAACCTCTTCATGATGCTAGATATATCAACATTATTATGATACTAATGACCCTATTCTTGCATATCTGCTATTTTAGATGCCCTCTTACCCCTATCACATAATCTTTAATGCCACTTATAAAATCGGCTGATAATTGATAGGCAACAAAAGGATGCTCTGGTAATACGATTTCATAAAATATATACTCATCAATCATATCATTATCCAATGCCATTTGCAAGGCTTTAAATTCCGGGTGCTTTTTTAGTTTCTTCTTATTAAAGGATGTCATTAAGCTTACAAAACACTCTTTTTCTTCTATTGAAGAGAAGGTTCCTTCACTCACGCCCATAGATTTCTTATAACCTGGTTCATATTTCCATAAGGCTTTTACCATAGCATAACCCAACCAGTCAATATCATATGAAACCCGAACCTGATTTACACCTGTACTATCTATTTTAATTTGTGGGTTAAAGGTCCAGTCTTCTGTTTTGAGTTTCTTAAGTTCGTAGATGTTGTTCATAGCATTAACAATACGAGGATTATTTCTATTTAAAATCATGGCAATAGTAATCTCATCTACGGCTTTATCAAGTTCGCCTTTAGTTTTGTATGCATCGGCTAAAAACCAATGTGCCATATAATCAATATAGTTCAGATTAATTGTTTTGTGATACCACTCTATTGCTTTATCAAAGTCACCCTCAATACCATAGGTTTGTCCCACATAAGTCATCACCTGATAGAACGAAGAATCCATTTCAAGTGCTTCCAGATACTTTTCTCTTGCCTGTGAAAATTTCTTGCCTTGAAAATACTCTTCAGCTTCGTTTACGCATTCCTGCACTGAACTATCTAAGTCATATTGATACGTTGATATTTGATTTTTATCACTTACTCTATAATAATGATTATAATTCAGGTTATCACTTCTGTCTATTGGTAAAATTTCATTTTCCAATGAATTCAACTCATATGATAACTCCGATTTTTCCATTATCTTAAAAATCTCTGCAGGAGAATGTATCTCTTGTGCTATCACATTAATAAACCCTATACCCAGGATTCCGAAAATCATTAATCTTTTTCTCATATGGTTAAATTTGTTTTTAATTGCTATATGGAACTCGCCAATATTGTATCCTCTTATTTGATAACTCTTTATATTAACTATTAATTGTCTTACTAAATTGCTATGTTGCCATATAATCGCTAATTTGATCTATCTGGTTTAAATCTCAACACTTAAACGTAAATGTCCACCAAAACCTTCCCTAATAATTCTCATTAAGGTAGACAACCTAATATCAGAGGCATTGTTTTCAATTCTTGAAATGTACGTTTTTGTAGTCCCACATTTTTCAGCCAACTGAACTTGAGTCAATCCGCTTTCCTTTCGCAGTTCTTGAATCATTACCCCTAGCTTAAATGCTTCAAATCCTTCTTCAAATTTATCTCTTTCCGGAGTACCCATTTCACCATATTGTTCATTCAGATGGTCCTGAAATGATGTTAAATTTCTATTTTCCTTTTTCATCGAAATACTGCTTTTTTAATTTTTCTGCATTCTCAATTTCCTTTTTAGGAGTCTTTTGAGATTTTTTCTGAAATCCATTAACAAGTATTACAAGTTTACCTTCATCAAAGAAGCTAAATACTCAATAAATATTACTCCCAACTTCTATGCGAACTTCATATAGTCCCTTAGAGTCTTCAATGTGTTTAAAATACTTTATAGGAACTCTTTCTACTTCTGAAATAAGTTTTAATGTCCAGTTCAATTTCCTTTTTACTTTGAAGTCTAGAGTATTAAAGAAATCCAGATAGTAATTCTTGTAGTAGAGAATGTTCCTAATTATTTTATTCTCCATATTTCAAAGTTAGCTAATTAGGTAACAATTTCAAATTCATCTAAGTTAAATTTTCTTTTGAGTAATGCATGACATTATATCTAACAGTGGCTAAATAAAGATTTATTGAGCAAACCTTTCAAAATGTTACTGAGTCAATACTTTCATTTGTTTTTACATTTTTATAATCAATGCTAAATAAATGTCTTTTTTAGGCGTTTAACAACAGCACTCAACTTTAGAAAATCACTGCCTCCATAGATTTTATTTTAGCCTTTGAAACCATCACTTTAAATCCCTGATTGACATTATCGTCTATTTTCTATTATCTATCATCTAATATCTAATATCTAATATCTAATATCTAAGGTCTTTGATCTAATATCTATTACTTACATTTTATTTTAAGGAAACTAAGTAAAAGCATATATTTGCGACATGGGAAAAACAAGGGTTTTATTAGGTATGAGCGGCGGAGTTGATAGTTCCATGTCGGCATGGTATTTACAACAAATGGATTACGAGGTAGTGGGGATCACTTTTAATACACTTTCTCCTCTTTCTTCCGAAAAATCACACGGATATATACAGGAAGCAAAAGATCTTGCTCAACGATTAAGCATTGAGCATCATGTAATGGATGTGTATAACGATTTTAGAACATCAGTAATTGATTATTTTGTAGATGAGTATTTAAACGGAAGAACCCCCAATCCTTGCATCCGTTGTAACGAAACCATAAAATGGAAGCTTCTGTACGAGGAATCAGAAAGGCTGAATTGTGATAAAATTGCAACCGGACATTATGTTCGCTTACACCATGAGAACAATATTTCGTACATACAAAAAGGTGTTGATCCGGTTAAAGATCAGTCGTACTTTTTATGGAACCTGCCTCAACACGTACTTAACAAATGCGTATTTCCGTTGGGTAATTTTTTAAAATCTGAGGTAAAAGATAAAGCTCGCGATCTGGGCTTTAACCACATGGCTGGTAAAAAGGAAAGTATGGGTATTTGTTTCCTTCAAGGCGAAAACTACCGGGATTTTATTACACGACTTAAACCTGAAATTAACCAGCAACTTGCTGAGGGTATTGTTAAAAACCAACAGGGAGAAACCATTGGTAAGCATGATGGCTTTCCTTTATACACCATCGGACAAAAGCGAGGTTTGTATTTAGATAAAAACCATGGGGAATATGTATCTAAAATTGATGCTCAAAACAACATACTTGTTACAGCACCTAAAAGTACTCTTTACTCTGATACCCTGAGTATTCATAACTTTGTTTTATGCGATTCCAACAACCAGGGTGAAGAACTATTGGTAGATATCAGAATCCGCGGACTGGATGCTGTTCCTCCAACTCCTGGTAAGATTATTATCTCGGACAAAGAACTTAAGGTTTCATTTGACACTCCGGTTTGGGCGCTTACTCCCGGGCAGTCTATTGTTTTTTATACCAATGATATTGTAATTGGAGGAGGAATTGTGGACCATTTTGAATTCAATGCTCCACAATAGACTATTTGTCAAAACAAATTATTTAAATATACATGTGCTTTACCCAGACAAGAGCTCATTTCTTGTCTGGTACCATAACCTTACTTCAATAACTTAATGGACTCTTTAACTGTCATTTTTTCTGTAATGCCTCTATCCTTTGCCAATACATTACAAACGGTAATGATTCCATTATCAAGAATATCCTGACCGTTAAAGATCTCTGCACTCATACAATCTACGGTACATGCAAGGATACCAGCTTCACTTAGCGATTCAAGACTTTTTACTCCGGCATTGTTTTTTCCAATTCCGGCATCATTAAAAAATACAGCTTTAACACCACGCTTTTGAGCATAATGACCGGCACTCATTCCGCCATGTGATCCACATATAACAATATCTCCGGCATTATTCTCGTTTAAGAAAGTAATACTATCAGTTACTGTAATATCAATCCCATCAATTTGAGTTTGTGTTTGTACTTTTAATTCCGGTTTACTGCTACTATTCTTTGTTTCATCCTTAACAGGCGAGTCTGCAGCTTCATTTTTTTCTGTTGAAGACGTTATTTGTATAATAGAACTTAGCTTATGAACAGCCTCTTTTACAGAATCACCAATTTGAATTCCTGCAGCTTCAGCTTTTGGATTCATATGACTAATGATTCCGCTCTCCCAGGTATCAAGAGAAATACCAATCTCAGCACTATTTTGATCCACAGCACAAGCCAAAACATTTTCTGCTTCATAATGATTTAAACCTCTGATTCCTGCATGGTTTTTACCGACTCCCGCACTGTTAAGAAAAACGGCTTGCACATGGCAATATTTTACCTGTGCAGCCAGCGCTCTATTGCCTCCGCAATGCGATCCACAAACTAGAATTGGATATGTATTGTCAGGCTGTAAATCGCCTAAACTATCAAGTAGTACGACACCTTCTGGTAACTTCATTTTTTATTGCGAATAAAGCAAAAATATAGAGACAAAAGATCACCAATGACCAATATCTGAATACTAATGCAAATCAAAAATTAAACTAACACTTATATGTAACTAAAGCACAAAGTTGTAGCAACAGTTATTCAGACTGAAACTACAACTTTGTGCAAATTACAAGGGATATTACTCCTTGTTGTGATATGAAAGACCTTGAGTCTTTATATTTCTTTTTATCTTTTTACTCATGCCATCATGACAAAAGATAACCAATAATCTATTGAGCTATTGATCTATCGGCCTATTATCCTACCTCCTACTTTACAGCAAGTTCAGCGCAGGCAATCTCTGTTCCTTTTTGGTAAGCCTTTATATTTCCTTCAACAAATTTTGCAGGAACACTTTCCTTCACTACCTGAATCATATCGTCATGAGAATAGCCTCTTAATTCGGCATAGTAACCCAACATTACAACATTCATCATTTTACTAATATCAAAATCCGGATTCTTGTGCTCATCAGGATCAACAATAAATGTCTTCTTTCCGGATCTTTTTATAATCTCTGTTTTGCATTCTGGCATATCTTTTTCCAGTCTGGTATTTACACTGGAAGTAGACAATTCAAAAGTACTGGTTAAAACAACACCATCATCTTTCAAACAATGCAAATATCTTAGTGTTTCCGTTTGTTCAAAAGAAATAAGGTAATCCACATCACCAGCTTTGATAAAAGGAGATAATACCGGCTTATTTGAATATCTAAAGTGACTTTCTACACCCCCTCCACGTTGTCCTAATCCAATTACATCAGATATTTTTAACTCATAACCAAGATTCATGTAATATTTACTTAAGAGGTTACTGAAAAGAAGTATTCCTTGTCCTCCTAAACCAGCTATGATAATATTTTTTCCTGTATCCTGCATTTTTATGATTTTATGGCGTCAAACTTACATGCCGTAGAACACAATCCACAGCCAACACAAAGATCCTCATTAATTACTATATCAACCTTTCCGTCCTTTGTCTTTTTACTCTCAATAGCTAAACATCCCAGGTTTATACATTTTCTACATTTTGTACACTTATCCTGATCAATATAACTTGGTGTGTTTTTAGGAAGTTTGAACTTTGTAACACATGGCTTTTTAACAATCACAACAGAATTTGTTTTTGCATTTACTGCACTGGTGATTGCTTTTTCCAGATTATCATATTCGTATGCATCTACAGTAACAATATCTTTTACTCCAATAGCCTCACATACTTTAGATATTTCAAGTTTGTTTTCAGGCTTATAATTAAACCCAAAGTCGCTTGATGCTACATGCTGACCACCGGTCATTGCCAGACAGCTATTGTCAACAATAATTACCGTTGATTGACTATCATTAAATATCAGGTTCATCAAACCATTGATTCCCGTTGCCCAAAAACCACCATCACCTATCATGGCCACAAAATTTTCTTTGTGATCTGTAGCTACGTTATAACCATGAGATAGTGCAATACTTGAACCCATACATTTTTGTAGCGAATAGGATTCCATATGAGGAAAGCAACCTATCAGTCCACAGGTAACATCAGCCGCCGCCTTAATTTTATGTTTCTTTAAAATATTTGCCACAAAGAGGTGTGAACATCCGGCACAACTAACTGGTAATCTAAAAGGAATGCCTTCTAAAACACTTCTTCTTTCAGCTTTAGGAACAAGTCTTTCCTCAATAATATCCGGAGTAAAACGCATCATATCAGGGAATTTTGGAAATAATTCTTTTCCTACTACGGAAACCCCTAAATCCTTGATGTTCTTTTCTAATAAATCATGACCATCTTCAATCACATAGAGTTCATCCACATGATCTGCCAATTCTCTAATCTTCTTTTCAGGAAGAGGCATTACAAGGCCTAATTTTAAAAACGATGCTTCTGGTAAAACTTCTTTGGCATAATAGTAAGGTGTACCTGCTGTAATTACCCCAATCTTTTTACCATTCAACTCCAGCCTGTTGAAATCAAAATCATTGCTGTCCGAAGCAAGGCGCTTCATGTGAGCAGGAAAGTCATTAAAGCATTTGGTCAATTTTGGATGTTCCGAGCCTTTAGCATTCATCATCATGGTTGTCATGATAACTTTACTAAAACTTACCGGATATTTAACGTTACATTTCGCTTCGTATGTAATTTCATCATCAATGATCACTTTACTGGTAGTTTTACATATCACTGATGTAATTTTAAATATAACAGGAGTAGAGTATTCTTCACTTATTTCAAAGGCTTTAACCATTAAGTCCTTTGCTTCCTGACTGTCAGCCGGCTCAAACACCGGAATATTAAACATATTACCATAATGACGCACATCATTATAGTCATCACCAGCAGTACGCCCCACATCATCACCAACTACGATTACCAGTCCACCGTTAATTTGACTACCAGCTGCACCTCCCAGTGCATCAGCAGCAACATGCAAACCTACAGTTTTCATTATTGCCATACTACGATAACCTGCAAATGAAGCTCCAATAGCAACTTCCAGCCCAACTTTTTCATTAGTTGACCATTCACAATATATCTCAGGGTAATAATGACGGGTGTAATCCATTACTTCTGTTGAAGGTGTTCCCGGGAATCCGGAAGCAACCTTTACTCCTGCCTCAAAGGCTCCTCTGGCAACAGCTTCGTTACCATTCATCATTTTCATTACGGCAAACTTATTTCCTCTCTCCATATTCCAAAAGTGACTTCTCTCAGCACTATTTTGTGATTTTTATCATTATTTTGCGAAAACGCAAAAATAGATAAATTCTTAAGTCTTGCAAATTTGGCTGCTACTTTCTTCTAAAAAGATAGGATTTTTATCATGAATTAGTGAAATAAAGAAATAATCTGAGTAAAATGTGGTTGATAGGTGTACTTCTTATTGTATAAAATTATTGCAGATTATAGATTACGATTTAACTGCAAAAGTAAAACCAATTATTTTAGTGAATTTATTACGTTTTGGGACGTTGTCCCAAGCCCTACCTACTTTTTTGCATTGCCAAAAAAAGTAGGCAAAAAACGCTAGACCAAGAGAATCCTTCATCCCACATCACCCTCCAATTCCTTCCAACACACGTCCACCTCAAGTGCGCCCTTGAAGGCCTCTCTCCACCACTGGCCCGGACTCTTGCTCAGACCTACCCGCCCTGATTTACAGCTCCAGATTATATTCTTAAGTTATAGTATATACTTCAAAACATTGGTCATGTCTTAAGAATATGTTTTTGAAACTGTATCCAATTATCTTTAAAAGTTTCTCAGGTAAAATGCTACAAATACTCATATTCGTTAAACATTGCAGCCTGACCAATTCTGTTGTTTTCAGCATCATATACATTCCAGAGAATTACATTTTTGATTTTAAATCTTTTGCCTGTCTTTGATATTCTGATACCGGAATAATCTTTTGAATAACCCTTTTCTGTAACTTCATTAATAAATTTTTCTCGTTGTCCTCTCTCATCACTTTCTGCTGAATATTTAGAAGGCAGATTCGTTATTTCTTCCCATGACATTTCAAACAAATTTAGCGCAGTTTGATTGGCATAGTTAAATATCGGATCACTGAAACCATTATGAGCCAAAAATACATAATCAGCATTGAATACCTGCTTGGCTTGTTCCTCCAAACTCAATGTAGAGTCAACTAACTCAATATTTGTTAACTCTTTTAAACTATTCGTAATTTGATGTATATAATCTTTTAAGTAAGCATTTTCGCTACTTGGAACACCTGTATTATTCATTGTATTTTGTATTATAGTATTCTTTTGAAATAGGATATTGTATATTTTCTTTTTCAGATAGAAAAACCAGCAGGATAACTCTTATCTATTGTTTTGCAACTTATCAATTACCTGTGGCATTCGATTTACAAAGGTAATCCTTACAAAATCATTTTTGAAACTACAACTAAATAATTTCCTACTTAAAATAACGAATCCTTCTATGCCTACTTACAAACAGATGCTGGTGATAGCTTTATCCCTACAAAACCAACCATGTATTAAGAGGTCAGTTTTATCCCAAAATAGTGTATAAATAAACCCCTTGCTGTAATTGATACAACAAGGGGTTTATTTATACAGATCGTTTTAGCGTATTAAAACATCATCTATTAGTAAATCAGATTGCTATTTCTCTCCTGCTTTAGGCTTAAATAATCGAACATAAAATATACCTCCGGCAATTCCCTTTTCTGGTGCCTGAAATTTAACACGAACACTTTCCTTTCCTTCGAGCATAGAAACAGGTATCAGATAAGTTTCTTCTTTAAAATCTGAAATATTCCATTTACGAATGTCTTCGGTAGCTAGTAGTTCATCATCGATATAAATCTCAAACTTCCTGTTATTCCAATTCGATCCCCAATAACGAAGTCGAAGCGCTAAATCAGTCTGGCCCTTAGTGTTCATTTTATAACTAAAAAAGCCACCATTTCTGGCATCACGCCAAAACTCATTGGAAGTCACCCCTGTATGACTGTTTTCTGTTTCCATATAGTGGTCAGCTTCAGGTTGCTGTTGGCCTGGTTGCACTTTATCAGTAGTTCTGCTATCCAAATCTAATATATAGGCTTCTTCTGCTTTAATTGAATCAAGTACCCCTTTATAGCCATCGCTTGTCAGGGTAAACCAATACATCATATAACGGGTATCATGGATTTGATAAAACGGTTGAAGCATTAAAGGTTCTTCAGCATTTAGCATATTCACCTTTTCCATGCTAAACGTAAGAGGTTTTCCTTCCACTGGTACTAATTTTTCAGGAATTTTAGAAAAATCGTCTTCAATAATAATTGGAGCTTCGTTTAATGGGAAACGCTTACCATGTGCGATGTGTGCCCATCGGTTGTCGTCGGCAATTAAACCACTTACATCCTCAGTACTAGTTGAAGCACCTAATACAATGGGGCCATATAAAAACGCATAATAATTTGGCACATGAATCAATTTCTCCAATCTTCCTTTCATAGGAAGCACTACCTTTACCTCATCTCCATTTTTCCATTTCCTTTCAATCTGAGCGTAAGAAGATGGTTCTGATTCAGGTTGAACTTCTTTCCCGTTAACATATACCTTAAAATCTTCTTTTGCCACCCAATACGGATGACGAACCGCTAACTTAAACGATACTTTTTTCTTTGTTTCTATTTTTAAAGTAGTTGCCTGCTCTTCAGGGAATTTGGTATTTTGAGTAATTTTAACTCCTTTCTCTCTCCAGTTTAATTCCGATGCAATAAATAAATTCAGGAATAACTTATCTTGTTCATGCGCATAAATAAACTGTCCGTATTTTCCATGATTTTCCAAGCCGGTTCCTACACAACACCACATTGCTGAATTGGGTGCAGAATAAACCCGGTAGTGATTTGGGCGTGCTGGTGTAAAATACACATAACCTCCATGATCCGGATGTTGCGTGGATAAAATATGATTATACATGGCTCTTTCGTAGTAGTCTGCATATTCAGCTGTTGGATTCATTCGAAACAATCCTTCAGTTAATTTCAGCATGTTATTCGTATTGCAAGATTCAGGACCTTCAACATCTCTGATGTAATCGGAACATGCTTCAACACCAGGAAAAAATTCACGACGACTATTTCCTCCGATAGCAATACTTCTGTTGTGTACTACTGTTTCCCAGAAATATTTACTCCCTTTGATATATTTTTCATCGTTACTTAACTCTGCAACTCGTTGAAAACCCACTGCCTTAGGAACCTGCGTATTGGCATGCATATTATCCAGATTGTCTTCTCCCTTAGACATCGGATCTAAAATACGTTTGTGCGAAAAACGTTTTGCCAGGGTTAAGTATTTCTCATCGTTCGTGATTTGATAGGCATCAGCAAAAACTTCGTTTAAGCCACCGTATTCATTGCCAAGCATACCTTCAACCTGATCATCTGACAAGTCTCCTGTCAATTGAACAGCCCAATCGCAGAATTTTAAGAACATACTTTTAGCTTCTTCGTTTCCGGCATATAACCAGGCATCGCGTAACCCTGCATACATTTTGTGAATATTATACATAGGTACCCATCCCTGCCATATGGCTGCTGTATTTCCTTTTTTAATTTCCGGCCATAGTTTATCGCTATTAGGCACACCTCCAAGATAACCAATGCCCCAATCTGGATATTTCTTACCATTGGCTTCCTGACAGGCCTTTAATTCGGATAACATATACTCCATTCGTTCTTTAAATTCCTCATTTCGGGTAGAAGCATAATGAATGGCCATAGCCGATAAGTAATGTCCTCCAATATGTCCATCAAGCCCATCGCTTTCCCAATTACCATAATTTTCATCTTTTGGTGTTAACCCGGCTACTTTTAAATATGGAGCTAAAAAACGATCGGGATTGTATTTTAACAATACCTGGGCATTTAAATCCTGTGCATGTTTGAATGGACCATCTAATAATGTTACATCGCTTAACGGAAATTCATTATGATATAACTTCTCCTGTGCACTAATGAAAGATGGGAATAACACCCCAATTAATGCAATTGCTATCAAGATCCTTGAGTATATTCTTTTCATCATTTTTCTTATTCAGTATTTTTTTGAATCCAGGGAATACTGGTAGGAAACTCTTTTACAAATTTATACAAAACCACTGTCTGGTAATTATTTGCAAATATGTTGTTAAAGGGAGACAAATTGCAAACCGCTCGTCATTGCGATAGCAAGGGTTACATTATAAGCGCATTGACAAGTTTTTATTAGTGAGGCTTACCAATGCGCCTATGTATTTAGATTACAACTTTACAATTAATATATTTATTGTTTTTTGTTAATCTTATTAATCGTGCACCATGATTTTTCACAGAAAGAGATAATGAATCTGTAAAATCTCCGATATCTTCCTTAGCCCATAAATCACGAGCTGTATAATCTCCTTTTAATCCTAATTGTTCAAAATCCAAGTCTATATTAACAGAGCCTACAGGTTCGGAACCCGACGGATATTGTGTGTATACCTGAAATTTCACAGTAGCACCCTCTGTATGAGAAATACACTCTTTATCTAAACCACCCATGGCAGTAAATGTATCATAACCTTCCGGAATATCGTATTCAATAACAGAGTTTGCATGCGTTCCAATTCCAACCGGATACTCTTGATCATTAACGATTAAAGGTCTTCCCATAACAGTTCTGTTTTTAGTCACGGTTCCATATCCGGTAGTTGCTCTTACCCATGGAATTTCAGTAAGGTCTAATGTACCTTTTGGACCAATTAATTTTGGTTCAATCCAGTCTGCATGATCCCAATTTGATCCATCACCGTTATCAGTTACAACAAGGAATAATTTTTTTGCACCTTTCAATTTTACCTTTAAATTAGTTTGCTGCTTTCCTTCCTCATACGAAACGGTCTCACTGCTGTATATGGCAAGCGACTCATCAATAGGTTGCTGATCGGTGATTCCAAAGAATGCGACAAACTTATCATCGCTTTCAGTATCATCAGCTACCCAAATACGCTTATTGTATTCACTAACTAATAACTTGTTGTTGGTGCTTTTATTTAATACATGAAGTGCCTCCTTATTGGTAAGCAGACTTAATGTAAAATCATCGTTACTTGGCAGGTCGCCACCAAACATTAAAGGCGAGCGGAATATGGTCCATAAAGTCATCAAGGTATATTGCTCGTCTTTGGTAAGTCTTGACATACGCTCTTTACCACGCTCTCCTCTTATTGAAATTCGTCCCAATGGTAACATATCGCAATCGGGCCATGTTCCTGGAGCAATATATGGATACCATTTTTCGGTAACATCCAACAAATGTTTTACATGTGGCCATGTATCCCAAACATCATCTACCATACGCCACATATTAGCATGTTCACTTACATGTTCGGCTGCAGTTATAGGAGTTTCTCCCGGAGATGTACTCAACACGATTTCTCTTCCGCAATTATCAATAGCGTTTCTGATTAATTCTATTTCGCCTTTGTGATATGGTCGGGACAAATCATCAATCTTGATAAAATCTACACCCCAGCTTGCATATAATTCAAATATAGAGTTATAGTATTCCTGAGCACCTGGTTTATCTGCAACTATTGTATAGTTATCTCTTAACCATGTACATTGTAATTCTGTTGAATAAATCTGATCGGCTGTAATACCATCTGTACCTTTAACAGGAAGTTTATTGTCCACAGCATATTTAGGGATACCTCGCATGATATGAATACCAAATTTTAATCCCTTATCGTGTACATAATCCGCAAGATCTTTGAATCCCTCACCATTAGAAGCAGATGGGAAACGATTTATGGCTGGCATATACCTTCCATATTCATCTATAACATAAATAGGGTCTGTCTGATTATAACCACCGGCTTTATCATTCTCAACAAACCAACGTATATCTACAACAATATACTCCCACCCAAATTCTTTCAGGTGTTCAGCCATATAATCAGTATTCGCTTTCACTTCATGTTCTTCAACTGTTGGACCATAACAATCCCAACTATTCCAACCCATTGGAGGAGTTTGTGCCCATTGCTTAAATTCTCCTTTGTCAAATTTCTTTTTTACAGAAGTAGTACAAGCGCCAAGAATAATAATGCATAATGCAAGTAAAACCAGATTTTTTTTCATCAACATTGTATTTTGATTAAATAAATTAAAAAATCAAAAATACTGTTAAGCAGTTAATTGTATGGTGGAATTTTTTAGCGAATAGGGAGAAAAAATAATACAAATACCTTTATATACAAACTACTTATCCTCAAAGCAACAATTTCGTCAACGTAACACTACTCCCTGAGCTGATTTATTTCCAAATATTGGCGGTAGCTATATAACACCTCCTCACAAGACATCATTTTTTTATCCATTAAATCCAGCGGTAGCTTATTCTCTTCCACGAAAAAACTAATTTCACGAGTCCGTGACAGTGAAATATTTCCTTTTTCTGAAAATTTTGTGTCTGGCAAATAAATCCCAAAGTTTTTATTACTACGAAATGCTCCTACTAAATAATCATTGGATTGTTTATCTAATTTGATGATATAATCCTTATATGGTAATGATTTATGCTTACAAAATGCAACATAGTCTTTGAACCCAGTTAAGTCACCTACATATTCTCCAATCCATTTAACTAACTTTTTAAAATTATCAAAAGTCGCATTATTCAGCCTTAATAGAATCCAACCATTATTTGAAATGAACTCCAAATCATGAATTGAAATTTTTAAGTCAGCACTATCATCAAACTCTAATAATTCAAGAATTTCTTTAATTACTTCTTTTCTATTTTCCTTAATAAATATAAAACATTTGTATTTAGTAAAATCAATCGGATACCAATGTTTATCCTTATCAGGCTTAGGGGGAACAATATAGTGATGTGATTTGACCTTAAGAAATCGAATAACTTTAACCCAAATAAATAGCATAACACCAAATGCTGCTGCCATAAAAAGAATAGATAATAATATCTCAAATACGTTGATCATTGCTTTTCATGTATATCTTTAGATTCATTTTATCGTTATTAGTAATTTTCAGTTACTCAAATTTTCGTTGAAATTGCAATATGTAAACTACCATTAATGCTTACTATTGATTTTGTAGCTGCCTTAAAACTGCTTCTTGGTCAGCATAGATAAAGACAACCTGCGAGAACCAAATCCCCAATTACAACTAACCTATCTTTAAATTACATAGTATATTATACGCAGAGTTATTCTTTAAATTGTTTTATATTTTGATTTTCTGCTAGTCCAAATAACGTTACATGCGGAAGTCCATCATTCTTGCCTTTCATTAAACCAACAACCATATTTTTGTTAGCCAAGATTATGCTATGGTGATTCATAAGAGTCATTATTTTCTTTATCCAAAAGGGAAACTGCTTTTGAAGTTGCATAATATCTTTAGATTCTCTAAACGGATTTTCTGCATGTAGAACTCCTCCACATTTCTCATAAATTTTAATTGCCTCCTTTTTTGATAAATAGCCTGCTTCTATCGGTTCAAATTCAAAATATTTAACCCCTTCAGAATTTACTTTTTCAATTTGTTTTGAAGGTTTTGGATAGAATTCTGGATTTACCCTTTCCAAGTCTTGAAATATTAATCTAGCATTCCAATCTTCTCTAAATTTAGAACGCATGGCTGCATATTCTTTTTTATTTGCCACAAGAGAAGATAATGCGATCAATTCTATAATTTTGCGAAATTGCAAAGCAATTAATTCTATATCTGTCCCTAAATAGCCTGTTGTTTTTACTCCCTGTATATAATGATTTATAACTTCTGTTCTTTTCAAAATGTCATAAAGACATTTGCGATATTTATTAACTTCTACGCTCATGATCTTATTTGTGCAGTATCCCTCATACAGTAAAGTATAATTTGCCTTTGTATATAGATTAACGGGTAGCTAAAATAGTTATTATTCTAACTAAAGTATCTGATAACGGATATTTTTATTCACTAATTACATATTAATGAAACCTATATATCCATCAATACAAGTAAAAAAACAGAGCAATCAGCGCTATAATAAAAGGATAACACCTCAAATTGAGTGCTGACTTCAGGGTTATCATCTGTGACATAAAACTATGATATTTTTGGTAAAGAAAGTAGTGTAAGAATAATTTTATTGCTCCCAAATAAACTTTGTGACTAGTTTTGTTTTAGGCGTTATTTTATACCTATCATCTGTTCGTGAACCTATAATCCAAATAATATCATTACCAGAAAGCAGTAACCAGGCCTCTTCTTTTTGCTGAATAGAAAACTTTGCATCGATAAAATAGTCGCTTAACTTTTTAAAGTTTTTCATTCCTAATGGGCGGAAATCATCTCCTTGTTTCCATCTTCTGATACTTAATGGATATTCAAGCAAGTCCTGATCGAATTGAGCAATATTTAACGACTTATCAATTTTAAAATCTTTGGCATTAATATCCTTTTCTATTTTAAGATTTATTGGAGTCTCTGTAAACACTTCATCTGATGATATGTAATAAACAGCATCGGAATCATCTTTTTTATAGGGTAGAATAATCAGATTTTGTCGATCTTTTATCAATCGGTATTCCGAAGAATAAAACTGCTTACCGGAAACATTCTGTTTAATGGCTTCCACAACTTCACTTACAACAGTTCCATTAAAACCATAGGGATGAAGCAGTTCAAACAACACCAACTGCTGGTTTTTAAATTCATTCACATGACTTAGCGAAATCAAAACCGTATCGTCCTGCTCCACCACATAATCCCTTTTAATGTCTTCAATTGAATCTGATAAAAAATCACTCACCTGACTTAATCTACTCATATTATTTAACATGGTATCACCAAATGAAGGATTTATAGAGCGGAACAATGGCAGTATTTCGTTTCTGATTTTATTTCTGTTGTAAATGGATTCCAGGTTAGAAGAATCTGTTCTGTATTTGAGTTGATTATCTTCACAATAGGTCTCTAATTCACTTCTCGAAAAGTCTAATAATGGCCTGATAATATTATTGGTAACTGCCTTAATTCCTGTTAATCCCTTTACGCCTGTTCCTCTTACTAAATTCAGGAAAAACGTTTCAATACTATCATCTTTATGATGTCCGGTAGCAATCCAATCCAGCTTTTCATTTAACACCAGCTCCTGAAACCAGGCATATCTTAAATCTCGGGCAGCCATCTCAATTGAAATACCTTTTTGCTTACTATATCCCTTTGTATCAAAAGATTTCAGAAACAACTTAACATGATGCGCCGCACAAAAAGTTTGAACAAAACTTTCGTCGGCATCAGACTCTTCTCCTCTTAAATTAAAATTACAATGGGCAGCAAATACTTCAACATCCATTTTTGTGAGCATATGTAGCAACGCCAGGGAGTCAGCTCCTCCACTAATAGCCACTAAAATTTTTTGTCCCGTTTTTACCTTGCAATCCTGCACTAAAAATGAATTAAACTTGCCTAGCATGTAATTTACTTTCTTAAGAATTAAATAATTTAAATATGGCACTGGCTTTAACCAAACACTCCTCATATTCACTTTCAGGAACACTCTTGGCTGTTATGGCACTGCCCACCATAAACGATAAGTAATTGTTTGATGAATTATATAATAAACTTCTGATGACTACGTTAAAATCAAAATCCCCAGATGGCGTAAAATACCCTACACTACCCGAATATACACCTCGCTTTGTGTCTTCATACTTCTCAATCAGCTTCATGGCTCTTATTTTGGGTGCACCGGTCATTGATCCCATTGGAAAGGAATATTTTATAGCTTCGATAGCATCTTTTTCATCGTCTAAATCAGCCACAACTGTAGTTATCATCTGAAATACCTGAGGAAATGCATAAATCCCACAAAGCTCCTCTACCTGCACACTTCCCATCTTTGCCACTCTCGACAAATCATTTCGAACCAAATCAGCAATCATTATATTTTCAGAACGTTCTTTTGCACAATTCTGCAAATCAAATGCATTCTTTTCATCTTCTACTGTTGTTTTTCCCCGGGGTGCAGTTCCTTTTATGGGTTGACTAATCAACGTCTGGCCTTCCTTTTTCATATACCTTTCCGGTGAAGCCGAAATAACATATTTATCCTTTACTTTTAAAAAAGATGCAAACGGTGTAGGTGAAATTTCGATTAAGCGTAAATAAGTATCGTAAGGATCAATATCAACTTGTTCTGCACAAAACTCCTGACAATAGTTTATTTCGTATATATCACCTTTATGGATATGCTCTAAAATTGAATTAACTGTATCAATATACTTTTCCCTGCTAATTTTGGGAGAAAAAGTAAGGGTTTCTGTACTTTTAGAATAAGTATCACTGTCATTAATTTCCTTAAGAAAAAGATCAACCGATTGCTCATTATCTAACTCCTCTAGATATTCTATATTCCATTGAGCGTCCCTCTTAATAAGAACATAACGAGGTTGAAAAAACATTGTTGGAGAAAAGTATAGCTGGTCGTAATTAACAGAATACAAATGTTCCAGTTCATTTTTTAAATCATATCCCAAATAACCAAAAAGCCAATCTGTTTTACGCTGCAAATTGTTAAGCGCTTCAAAAGATCCATCCTGAGCTTCAACACTTCCAATTCCCGCCAAAAAATCATAAGAGTAATAGTTTACTCCATCATGACCATGCCCATTGTATCCGCATGAATCATAAACCCCGCAGTAATCCATATTTTTACAATAAGCCAACAGCTTTTGCTTAAACAATGGTTCATCATCAATATGAATAGTATACTTCCTTCGCATGGGGCAAATTTAAAATAAAAAAAGCACCTACAAACCGTAGGTGCTTTAGTATACATACAAATAATTCTAAATAATCAATAGAAAAATTTACTCTCTTTTTCCAAGGTATGCAGAGATACCTTCTTGTGAAGCAGTTAACCCTTCTTCACCGGCATGCCAGTTAGCTGGACATACTTCTCCGTTTTCTTCAAAAAACTGAAGTGCATCAACCATACGTAAAGTTTCATCAACACTACGTCCTAATGGCATATCGTTAACAACCTGATGACGTACAACACCTTCTTTGTCAATTAAAAATAAACCACGGTAAGCTTGTGGGTTACCTTCAAATACTAATTGACCTTCGTCGTTATAATCATACTCACCTGCTAATACATCATAATTTTCAGAGATGGTCATAGAAGCATCTGCTACTAATGGGAAATTAACTCCTTTAATACCACCTTCTTTTTTCTCTGTTTGTAACCACTTCCAGTGAGAGAAAGCTGAATCTACAGAAACACCAATTACTTGAACGTTTCTTTTTTCGAACTCAGCTAATTTATCTTGAAATGCAATAATTTCAGTTGGGCAAACGAAAGTAAAGTCTGCTGGATAAAAGAATAATACTACATTCTTTTTACCAATAAATTGATCTAATGAATAATCTGCTACGATTTCACCTCCGTTTACTACAGCTTCTGCTTTGAATGCTGGTGCTTTTTTTCCTACTAAAACTGACATAATTTTTTGAATTTGTTTATAATGTTCTTGTTAAATTATTAATCACAAAAACCAAACAAAAGAAAGTTTAAAATGTTTGAAACGATTTTATAAAAATATTCTACAAACAACTATAAAATACATTTATAACCCTATACAACAACAACTTAAACCATCTTATTTTTTTTTATAAAAATATTTAATCTCCTTAATACTGCCGAAAATTATTCTTTCTCTGCAGCCGCAAGTTCAACAATCTTTAAGATTACTTCTACTGCCTTTTGCATGCTTTCTAAAGGAACAAATTCAAATCGACCATGAAAATTATGTCCTCCGGCAAAAATATTAGGGGTTGGTAATCCCATAAAAGATAAACGAGAACCATCAGTACCACCTCTGATTGGTTTAACCAAAGGTTTTACACCCACTTGTTCCATTGCCTTTTGAGCATTGTCAACTATATATTTTACAGGCTCTACTTTTTCGCGCATATTGTAGTACTGATCTTTCACCTCAATACTAACTGTACCTTCACCATATTCTTTATTTATCTTACTTACAATATGCTTAATTTCCTTCTTCCTGTCTTCAAAACGATCACGCTTAAAATCACGGATGATATAAAGCAATTCACTTTTTTCTACTTCTCCGTTAAAAGACATCAAGTGGTAAAATCCTTCGTAATCAGAAGTATGCTCCGGTGTTTCAACACGTGGAAGCATGGTAATAATCTGATTTGCAATCCTGATTGAATTACGCATTTTATTTTTTGCATAACCAGGATGTACATTTCTACCAAGAACCGTAACCTTAGCTAGCGCAGCATTAAAATTTTCATATTCCAATTCGCCAATTTCGCCACCATCCATTGTGTAAGCATATTCAGCACCAAATTTTTCCACATCAAAATAATCAGCACCGGCTCCAATTTCTTCATCAGGGGTAAATCCTATGCGAATTTTACCGTGCTTAATTTCAGGATGATTTAATAAATATTCTGTGGCAGTCATTATTTCGGCTACTCCAGCTTTATCATCAGCCCCTAATAATGTAGTTCCATCTGTTGTAATCAATGTTTGACCCACATATTTTTTCAACTCAGGAAATTCATCAGGAGCGAGAATGATATTCTCCTCCTTATTTAATACAATAGCATTGCCATCATAATTTTCAACGATTTGCGGATTTACATTTTTACCGCTAAAATCCGGACTGGTATCCACATGAGCAATAAAACCAATTACAGGAACTTCATGATCAACATTTGAAGGAATGGTAGCCATCACATATCCATTATCATCAAGCTCCACTTCCTCAAGTCCCATTTCCTTTAATTCCTCAACTAACTTTTCAGAAAAAAACATCTGTCCCGGAGTTGAAGGTGTTAATCCTGTATCTGTATCAGATTGAGTATCAAACCCAACATACTTTAAGAATCTATCTTTTATATTTATCATTTTAACGATGAATTAAATCAGATTATCAATCTGAAAATATATCTATAACTAATAATTTGCACTAATATTTATTTATTCTCTTATCCTTACCTATAATGAAGTATAGTATTGCACCTAAAAACGGCATGAACAAAACAACTAATACCCATATGAGTTTATCATTACCCTCGAATTCACTTTTTAAAATACTGATTAAGGCAAAAAGCGGCAACAAAACAACCAGTAAAATGATTATCTCAATACCTCCAAATAAAAACGCTAAAGTCATATTTTTAAATATCAATTAATAATTGAAGTTGATGCGTCATTGGCACCATAGAGTTTTTCAAATCTAAATGTAAATGTAAAAAAGCCAAAAACAAAAAAGGGAAGCCATTAAAATAGCTTCCCTGACAAATATCATTATAATGTATTACTCTTAATAAGCCTTTGCAAACAGTACCATTTGCTTTGATGGATTACCTGTAACAATACATTTTCCTGGAGTTTTATCACCTTCTAAAGGAATACAACGAATGGTTGCTTTAGTTTCATCTTTAATTTTTTGCTCTGTTTCAGAAGTACCGTCCCAGTGTGCTAAAATAAAACCACCTTTTTCTTTAAGTACCTTCTTAAACTCATCATACGACTCAACTTGAGTAGTCATTTCTGATCTGAAATCAAGTGCTTTCTGGAAAATGCCATCCTGGATCTTTTCTAAAAGATCAGCTACATAAGCATCGATATTTTCAATTGAAACAACCTCTTTAGTTAAATTATCTCTTCTAGCAACTTCAATGGTATTGTTTTCAATATCGCGAGGTCCAACTGCTAAACGTACAGGTACCCCTTGTAATTCATACTGAGCAAATTTCCAACCTGGCTTACGGTTATCACTATCATCAAACTTAACAGAAATACCTCTGTCTTTTAAGTTCTTCACTATTACATCTACTTTCTCTGAAATTTTAGCTAAATCTTCAGCACTCTTATAAATTGGTACAATAGCTACTTGAATTGGAGCTAATTTAGGAGGCAACACCAATCCATAATCATCAGAGTGCGCCATAATTAATGCACCCATTAAACGAGTAGAAACACCCCATGATGTAGCCCAAACATAATCTTCAGTACCTTCTTTGCTTGCAAATTTAACATCAAAGGCTTTAGCAAAGTTTTGACCTAAAAAGTGAGATGTACCTGACTGAAGTGCTTTTCCATCCTGCATTAAAGCCTCAATAGTATAAGTTTCCAATGCACCTGCAAAACGCTCATTAGCTGTTTTAACACCCTGCACAACAGGAACGCCTAAATATTTCTCAGCAAATTCAGCATACACCTTAATCATTGTTTCAGTTTCTTCGATCGCCTCTTCTTTAGTAGCATGAGCAGTATGCCCTTCTTGCCATAAAAATTCAGCAGTTCTTAAAAACAATCTTGTTCTCATTTCCCAACGAACCACGTTAGCCCACTGGTTACATTTAATAGGAAGATCTCTGTATGATTGAATCCAGTTTTTATAGGTATTCCAAATAATGGTTTCCGAAGTTGGTCGAACAATAAGTTCTTCTTCTAATTTAGCATCCGGATCAACAACAACACCTTTACCGTCAGGGTCGTTCATTAAACGATAATGTGTTACAACTGCACATTCTTTAGCAAAACCTTCTACGTGATCAGCTTCTTTACTAAAAAATGATTTTGGTATAAATAAAGGGAAATATGCATTTACATGACCTGTTTCCTTAAACATCTTATCCAATTGTTGTTGCATTTTCTCCCAAATGGCGTATCCATAGGGCTTAATTACCATACAACCTCTTACTGCAGAGTTTTCGGCCAAATCAGCCTTTATTACCAATTCATTATACCACTGAGAGTAATCTACACTCCTCTTAGTTAATCCTTTTGCCATATTTAAATATTATTCGTATTTCTTCTCTTTTTCTCGCTTCTATAATTTAATTGAACACCAGGTTCATTCATACTATTATAAAAGGATTCGCAAAATAACAAAATTTACAGCACTTTAGGAATAGTATTTGTGTGAAAAATAAATTCATTTTCGCACATCTGCCATAAATAAAAATATAAGTTATGTTTTAGGTCAGGGCATGGATTCAACACCAAAGATAAGATTCCTCACTCAGCACAAGGAATGTCTGCCCAACATTTAAATCATAAATCAAGCCTTACTATTTATGCCGAATTATGAAACATCGATAGGATAAGTAATTTCCTTCTTTTTTGATCCCCAAAAGAAAGAGTTTAAACAGTAGTAAAATAAAATATTCATAGTTAAACCAAAGTAATTAAGAAGTCATATCCTTGATATACCATAACTGAATAAAAGGGTTAGTAACAAACACTCCTTCCTTCTGATTATAAATAATATAGAAAACATCCATTCTTAATCCCAAAGAATTTTAACTAAATTTTAACTTAAACAAGCTACATACCTCAATACGGCACGATTATTGATATTTTTAACATGTAAGATCTTTCAGTTAAAGTGACAATTTTTACACTTTAAATGTGATTTTTACAGTAATAATTACTTTTTTTACGATTGATAATTGGTTTAACAGTGTAACACTAGAGCTATGAAAAATATATTATTATTATCAGCGACAGCATTATTAATTTTATCTGGTTGTGCCACCTATCAGATGAATAATGCAAGTGTATATGAAGATGATTTATACTATAACCCTTCAGATAAGCCATTGGCTATAGCAGAGAGTTACTCTTCATTGCCAGCACCTGACAAAGAGATTAAAAAACAAGATAATAAAACATACTCACAACTTAAAAGCTCTTATCAACAATCTGCAGTTGCCAAAGAACAAGAAGATTTAAGAGACTTTAGTGGTATTCAACAAGAGTATACTCAGTTATTAACTGACGACTCCGTTGAAGAAGTTGATACTATGTTATATTATAACGAAGAAACCGGATACTGGGTTAACGATTATGAAGGTTCTGATATAGACAGAGATTATGCACAGCGATTGGCTAAATTTCATGGTCCATTTGTTGGAATTCCATACTGGTCTCCTTTATACAATGAAGTAATCTTTGGTAGTGGCTTTGATTACAATGTTTACGTTGAAGGAGATTATGCAATTGTAGTTCCTGAATGGTATAGCCCATATTATTACAACTGGAGATACAGAAGCCCTTATAATTATTATGGATGGTATGGAAGCTATGGATGGAACTACCCATACAGCAGTTGGGGATTTGGTTTTGGATATAGCAATTGGTATAGCCCGTATTATAATAACTGGGGATATCCTTATCACCATCACCACTATGCCGGATATCCACACTATGGAAATTACGGTAACTATGCAAACAACATCAACAGAGTAAGAGCCCCTCGCGATGTTTATTCTGATAGAGTATCTAATAACAGACAAGTAGTACCTACTACTAAGTCAACCAGATCGTCAAACACTGGTGATTTAGGACGCACAAGCCGTGTTGCTCAGAGCCCTTCAAGAACAAGAACAAATACAACAACAACTGAGAGAACAACAAGGGCTTCTTATAACAGAAGTGCAGCAACATCAACAAAATCTACTGCTCAAACAAACAGAACTTCAACAAGAAGTACATATACCCCAACATACACAAGACCTGCCACAAGCAGTTCGAATTCAAGGAGTACATACAACAGAAGTTCACGTAGCAGTAGTCCTGCAAGCACAAGTAAAAGCAGTTCATCGAACAGCCGTTACACCAACACAAGAAGTAACAGAAGCACTTACTCAACTGGAAGTGCCAAAAGCAATAGCTCAAACTATAACAGATCAAGCAGCAGTTCATCATCAAGATCGTACACTCCATCTTACAACAGCGGTTCAAGATCGTCATCATCATCTTATTCCAGTGGATCAAGATCAAGTAGTGGAAGCAGCAGATCAAGTAGTAGCGGTAGTAGCAGATCAAGCAGTGGTAGTAGCGGTAGCAGCAGATCTGGTAGCAGAGGTAGATAATAATAAATTACACCTTTGTTTGGTACAATCTTTATGAGCCTGTAATATCTTAAATGAACAATTATGATGAAATTAAAAATAAAAATATCGGCATTGGCGCTATTAGTTAGTAGCGCTTTAATGTCGCAAACTTATCAGGATGTACTGAGATATTCTCAGCCTCAATATTCAGGAACGGCGCGTTCTGTTGCCATGGGAGGAGCTTTTGGATCTCTTGGAGGCGATTTTAGTGCAATAGGCATTAACCCTGCCGGTATTGCAGCCTACAGATCTTCTGAATTCACCTTTACTCCATCATTAATCTTAAATAAAACAGAGAGTAATTATAATAATCCTCAAGCAGTATCCTTTACTAACATTTCATCAGAAGATAATAAAACCTCTTTTGCCATCAATCAGATTGGATATGTTGGTACTTATCGTCCCATGAGAGAATCGAGTAAAGGACTCATAAGTACACACTTTGGAATCGGGTACAACAGAAATAACAATTTCAACTACAGATCTATGGCCAATGCCAGAAATGTTTCCAATTCCATGACCGATATGTTTGTAATCAATGCAGATCTTTCAGATCCGGATTACCTAACCGGCAATACAGGTCTTGCTTACGATGCATACCTGATTGATCTTGAAGATCCGGAATCAGGAGACCTGTATTATACAAATTATTTATTGGGTGAAGACCGGGTTCATCAAACCAAGATACTAGAGAAAAAAGGGTATACCGGTGAATTCAGTTTTACATTTGGGGCCAACATAAGTAACTTTTTACTAGCTGGTGGTAGCATCAACTATTCACTTTTAAACTATAATGAAAATTCAACATACTTTGAAGAATTTAGTGAAGATAACGCTCCGGTTGGTGCTGATGACCCATTGTTTAGCAGATATACTGTTTCTAATACTCTGGATGCTTCCGGTACAGGATTGAATTTAAAAATAGGGGTAATTCTTTTACCTGTAAAAGGATTAAGAGTAGGTTTAGCTTACCATTCACCAACCTGGTATAACATTGAAGAAACTTACACTGCCGACATAAACAGTATTTTCTTTAATTTTAACAGAGAAGATAAAGGGTATGACGGAGAATACGATTACAACTTCAGAACTCCCGATAAATTAGTAGCCAGTGCAGCATATATTATCGGTAAGAACGCTATTTTAAGTTTTGATTACGAACGCATCAATTATGCTGGCGCTAAATACAATAGTACGGTAGATGACTGGACTGACATTACAATTATTAACGAGCAAAATGAAATTATTAAAGACATGTTTACTTCAACCAATAATTTCAGAGCAGGAATTGAATACAGAATTAATCAGCAATTCAGTTTAAGAGGCGGATACGCATTACAAGGTTCCCCATACAAAGAGGATCCTAAGGATAATGAAGTAACAAGTATCTCTGCAGGATTTGGATACAGGTTCAACAATTATTTCTTTGACTTTGCATACAAGTTATCGTCTTACGAATTGAATTCTTACAATTACAATTGGGATCCTTCTTATGACGCTAATGTTGGCGCTCCTCCTATTGTAAAAACAGATGTAAAAGACAGTAATATAGTTTTTACCTTTGGATTGAAATTCTAAAAGAAAATACTTTACCCGAGTTTCATCCAAAAGATTCGGATTAAACAAAATAAAAACCCCGATGATCAATTTTGAACATCGGGGTTATTTATATCTTAAAAATTCCTATTACTACTTAATCATACCTGCAGCAACAGTTTCATTTGTTCCTTCATCAACTAAAATTACACTACCTGTAATTCTGTTTTGTATGTAAGGATCAACGTGAAGTGGTTTTGTTACTCTTAATGATATTTTCGCAATATCATTCATTGAAACTTCCTTATCTTCAGTATCCTTCTCTAAGGTATTAATATTCATTTTATAATGAACATCAGTAACCATACATCTTGCCTCTGCTGAAGTATGTCTGATTACATATTTACCTCTCGGTATTAGTTTTCTTTCATTAAACCAACAAATCATCAACTCTAAATCCTGAGTAGTTTTTGGAGTATTGTCCGACTTAACCAACATATCTCCTCTACTAATATCAATCTCATCCTCAAGAGTTATAGTAACTGATTGTGGAGCAAAAGCTTCTTCTAAAGTATCTTCAAAGAAATCAATTGTTTTAACTTTTGAAGTAAAACCTGAAGGTAAAACAGTAATTGGATCACCAACCTTAACGGCTCCTGAAGCTATTCTACCACCATATCCTCTGTAATCAGGAAATTCTGCAGTTTGAGGGCGAACAACATATTGTACAGGGAAACGGAAATCCTGATGATTAACATCACTGCTAATATGAATGTTCTCCAATAAATGCAATAGTGTTGGTCCCTGATACCAATCCATTTTTGTGGAACGATCTACTACATTATCACCTTTAAGTGCACTAATTGGTACAAAGCGAATATCCTTAACACTTAATTTTGATGAGAAACCATCAATATCATTTTTAATTTTCTCAAAGGTATCCTCTGCATAGTCCACTAAGTCCATTTTGTTTACACAAACGATAACATGTGGAATCTGAAGTAAAGATGCAATATAAGAGTGACGCATTGTTTGTTCCAACACACCATGACGAGCATCCACTAAAATAATAGCAACATTAGCAGTACTTGCTCCTGTTACCATATTACGTGTATACTGAATATGCCCCGGGGTATCGGCAATAATAAACTTACGTTTTGGTGTTGCAAAATAACGATATGCAACATCAATTGTAATCCCCTGCTCTCTCTCCGCTCTTAGTCCATCTGTTAGTAAAGCAAGGTTTACTTCTTCATTTCCTATTCTTTCACTAGCCTTTTCAATAGCTTCCATCTGATCTTCGAAGATGGCCTTGCTATCATATAAAAGTCTACCGATTAACGTACTTTTACCATCATCAACACTACCAGCAGTGGTGAATCGTAAAAGCTCCATATCTAAATATCCTGAATTTTTTTCGCTCATAATAATTTGATGCTTAACTTAAATGGTTAAAAATACCCTTCTTTTTTACGATCTTCCATTGCAGATTCAGATCTCTTATCGTCAGCTCTACCTCCTCTTTCTGTTGTTCTGGTTGCAGCAACTTCCTGAATAATATCCTCAACATTATCTGCTTGTGAAAGAGTTAATCCGGTACAGGTAATATCACCAATAGTTCTACATCTTACATCCATTTCAACCTCTTCCTCACCTGGTTTTAACTCCATAAAAGGAGCTTTAAACATCCAAACACCATCGCGGTTAAATACTTTACGCTTATGTGTAAAATATAAACTTGGCAAGTCAATATTTTCCATGTAAATATATTGCCAAACATCCATTTCAGTCCAGTTGCTTATAGGGAATACTCTAAAGTGCTCACCCATATTTTTTCTGCCATTAAAGATGTTCCATAATTCCGGACGCTGGTTCTTTGGATCCCACTGACCAAATTCATCCCTGTGAGAGAAAAATCTTTCTTTTGCACGCGCTTTTTCTTCATCACGGCGACCTCCTCCCATAGCTGCATCACACTTTAGTTCTTCCAAAGCATCAAGAAGCGTAACTGTTTGCAACTTATTACGAGATGCATTCACACCTTTTTCTTCAACTGCTTTTCCCTGATCTATAGAATCCTGAACAAAACGCACGATGCACTTTGCTCCTGTTTTCTCCATAAGATCATCTCTATAATCAAGAGTTTCCTGGAAATTGTGTCCTGTATCAATGTGTAATAATGCAAAAGGAACTTTAGCTGGGTAAAAGGCTTTACGTGCTAAATGAAACATTACAATAGAATCTTTCCCTCCGGAAAATAACATCACCGGTCTTTCAAACTGAGCAGCCACTTCTCTTATTACGAAAATTGATTCTGCTTCAAGTTCTCTTAGGTGATTAATCTGGTATTTATCCATAGTTTTATATTGATGTTTACCTATTAAGGTTTTAAAAACGTGGCCAAAGTTAATGATTTTTAATTTTTGACCTAGTTCTACAAAACAAAAATATCCCACTAATCAGTAGGATATTAAAAAATGCTTTTATAAAAGCTAATTATTTAGTCTAAAGTTTCAATATCGTCCGTATCAAAACTTTTATTGTATTGAGTCATGGCTCTTAAACTCATTCCCACATTAGAGAAACCTCCATCATGGAAAAGGTTTTGCATAGTCACTTTCTTAGTTAAGTCAGAGAACATAGCAATACAATAATTAGCACAATCCTCAGAAGTAGCATTTCCAAGTGGAGACATTCTTTCTGAGAAATCCATCAATCCATCAAATCCTTTAACACCACTACCAGCAGTAGTAATTGTTGGAGATTGAGAAATTGTATTAACTCTTACTTTTCTTTCACGACCATAGATGTATCCAAAACTACGAGCGATAGACTCTAATAAAGCTTTAGCATCTGACATATCATTGTAACCGTAGAATGTACGCTGTGCTGCAACATATGATAATCCTATTACAGATCCCCATTCAGCAATTGCATCCATTTTAAATCCTACTTGTAACATTTTATGAAATGATATAGCAGAAATATCTAATGTTTTATTTAAGTAGCTATAGTTTAAGTCGTGATATACTCTTTTTTTACGAACATTTAGAGACATACCAATTGAGTGAAGAACGAAATCAATTTTTCCGCCTAATACTTCCATTGATTTTTCAAAAACAGTCTCTATATCTTCAACGCTTGTAGCATCTGCAGGTATAATTTCTGCATTACACTTTTGTGATAACTCATCAAGTGTACCCATTCTACAAGCAACTGGGGTATTTGATAAAGTAAAAGTAGCTCCTTCTGCATGAGCCAATTCTGCAACTTTCCATGCAATAGACATATCGTTTAATGCACCAAAAATAATTCCCCTTTTTCCTTTTAATAAATTATATCCCATTTTAATATTTATTTTGAGCGTACAAATATATATGAATATCGCTCTTACAAAAACACTAATGTTTAAATATTTACTACTTTAACGTAATTTAATGAATATTCTTGAACTAATCCACTATATATCATTAATTTACAACACCCAATAAATCTTTAGCATTTGATAATGCTGCGTCTGTAAGGTTACTTCCACTTAACATCTTTGCCACTTCAGTAATCCTGTTATCTGTTGATAATACTTCTATACTTGTTTGAGTACTATGCTTATTATCTTTTTTAAACACCTTATAATGTTGTTTTCCCTTAACGGCAATTTGAGGTAAATGCGTAATACTTATAACCTGAATATTATTTGAAATATCCTGCATTATTTTACCCATTTTATCAGCAACCTCACCGGAAACACCTGTATCAATTTCATCAAAAATGATGGTTGGTAAACCCTTTGAAATGGATAATAATGATTTTATACACAACATTACCCTCGACATTTCACCTCCGGATGCTACCTTAGGGATAGCTGCTAATTCTCCATTTTTATTGGCCGAAAACAAGAATTCTATATCATCTTTACCTGAATCAGAATATGCATTTAACACATTGCATACTACTTTTAATGTAGCATTGGGCATTCCTAATTCCAATAACTGACCTGTAATGGTACTTTCAATACCTTTAAGCACTTTCTTTCTTGATTTAGTTAGCTTTTCACTCACCAATACCAAGTCACCTAATGCGTTCTCTATTTCTTTTTGTTTCACTTCAAGATCTTCATCAAAGGACGATATTTTTTTCAACTGAGTTTCCAGATCATCTTTGATACCAATCAGTTCATCTACACTTGTTACTTTGTGCTTTTGCTGTAAAGAAAAAATCTGATCCAACCTGGTACTCACTAATTGTAATCTTTCCGGATCATATTCTATTCCATCCATTGCAGCATCCATCTCACTAATCAGGTCATCCAAATCAAGATATGCTGTATCTATACGATTTTTCCAACCCTCAACATCAGACAAATATGGAGCAATCTTTTCGAGACTTTTTAAAGACTCTTTAAGCGAATTTAAAATTGGTACATTATCACCATTAAACAGTTGTACTACGTTAAAAAGCCCACCTTTAACCTCTTCTGCATGCGACAAGAGTTCCTGCTCCTGTTCCAATTCCTCTTGTTCCCCGGCTTTTAGCTTTAACTCATCAAGCTGATTATATTGAAATTGCATATAATCAACATCCGCATTTAACTTTGCATTTTGTTCTTCAAGCTCAGCTTTTTCTTTTTCAAGCTTTTTAAGAACCTTGTATTTATTTTTATACTGTTCCAGAATATCCTTATTCTGTGCCACGGTATCAACAACATTTAACTGAAAACCGGTATCTCCAAGCAATAAATTTTGATGCTGTGAATGTATATCGATTAAAAGCGGTGCTATCTTTTTTAAAAAGGCCTGATTAACAGGAGTATCATTAACAAATGCTCTTGATTTTCCATTTGTTAAAATCTCTCTCCTTATTAAAGTTACATCTTCATAATCAACATCTTCCTCTTTAAAAAGAGCATTAAATCCATAATCTTTAATGTCAAATTCGGCTTCAATAACACTCTTTTTTTCTTTGTTCTTTAATACAGACACATCACTACGCTGGCCTAATACCATAGCCAAAGCACCAAGCATTATAGACTTACCAGCTCCGGTTTCACCTGTTATTACAGAGAAACCTTCCTGAAAATCTATTTCAACCTGATCAATTAATGCGTAATTGGATATAAATAATGATTTAAGCATAAAACACAATCTAAGATTACTGCTTTTGAGTCAATTTTTCACTATACTTACTTGAATTCGCAGGGTCAACTTCTGTTAAAACTTCAATAGCCCTTTGTCTTTCCATTGAAAATGATTCTGAAAAAATATTCACCAATTCATCTGACTTAGCATCAAAGAACAATTCCATAGCAAATGTTCCGGGACGCTGACGATGAACTTTAGTTAATTTTTCAATTGCGGATAAAACCTGCTTTCTGCCATCTTCTGGTTTTTCACTCATTTTATCCAAACCTAATCGGTGATATTGATAGATACAATCACGCATTGGTCTGTGAACTTCGTTTAAATAATTCTCAACAAACCAATACCGATTTGTTTTACTCTCATACGAACGCCATCCTGCATATCTGGAATTTTGCGACATACTAACTATTTTTTCAGCCTGTTCCATATATTTGGTTCCTCCGTTCTTTGCAAACGAATCGTAATCCAGACCAAGAATAACGTATGCATAATAAGAAATTACACCTACTAAATTAGAGCTTATTGAATTGGGATTGTATACCAATGGCTCAAACTCTTCATATTTAAACTTAAATTCCTGATCTAAATAATTAAATAACATAGACCTGTAGGAGGAATTATAAACTGGTCGGCGAGCCTGAACCTGTATTGTTCCTGAAAATTCATTAGAAGAGATTACTTCTTTAATATTAATTAAAATACTACACTCAATCCTTTCTTCAGGACTAAAAATATTATCTGTCCATTTCTGCCCGTTTACAAACTCCATAATTGCAGTTTGCATGGTTTCATATACTTGTTTATTGGTTCCCTGCACACTTGGAGATACAACAGAAACACTACATTGTAGCTCTTGTGCATTGGCCACTACAGATATTAGAAACAGAATTAAAAACAGAAACTTTTTCACGAATGATATTTTTGAGTTTAGTATTAAAATTACAATGACACTATTTTGTTCACTATGTCAATGGCGACTTCCCGCTTACTCTTTAACGAAAACTCTTCTTTATTATTATCGTTGTCTATAATTGAAATTTTATTAGTGTCATAACCAAAGCCTGCACCTTCATTCTCAAGCGAATTTAAAACAATAAAATCCAGGTTCTTTTGCTTCAATTTCTTTTGCGCATTAGCCACTGCATTTTGCGTTTCCAGAGCAAAGCCAACCAACATCTGTCCATCTCGCTTAATTTCTCCTAATTTTTGAGCAATATCAACAGTAGCTTTCAATGCAACTACCATCTCATCTTTATCACTCTTCACTTTTTGATCGGCGCAAACAACGGGTGTATAATCGGCCACAGCTGCTGAAAGTACAGCCCCATCGCAATTCGGAAAAACATTAGCACAAGCCTCATACATATCCTGCGCAGAAGTAACCATTTTCACCTCTATATTAGCATGTTTTGCCTTTTCGCTGGTAGGACCAGAAACTAAAATAACTTTAGCACCTCTTGAGGCCAATTCTTCAGCAATGCTATATCCCATCTTACCACTGGAAAAATTTCCAATAAATCTTACCGGATCAATTTTTTCATAGGTTGGACCTGCATTCACTAAAAAAGTACGACCTTCGAGCTGTGCTGTATTAACTCCTTGTTGCTTTTCAAAAAACGAAATCAATTCTTCAACAATAGTCTCAGGCTCAGCCATCCTGCCTTTCCCACTTAAACCGCTAGCCAACTCCCCTGTTTCAGCCTCAATCATATGAACACCATCCTCTTCAAGACAATTCAGATTTCGCTGATTCGCAGGATGCAAATACATATCTAAGTCCATAGTAGGTGCCACAAATACAGGACATCTGGCAGATAAATAAGTAGTTACCAACAAATTATCTGCAATAGCATTAGCCATTTTACCCATAGTATTAGCGGTTGCCGGTGCAATTACCATAGCATCAGCCCATAACCCCATATCAACATGACTGTTCCAATCTCCATTTTCAGGATTATAGAAATCAACCACGATAGGATTTTTAGATAAGGTAGCCATTGTTAGAGGAGTAATAAACTCCTTTGCTTTTTCAGTCATTATTACCTTAACCTCGGCTCCTTGCTTTATCAAAAGACGAGTTAAGGCAGCTGCTTTATAGGCAGCAATACCTGCTGAAATACCTAATATTATTTTTTTACCTTTTAACATAGATATTGCGTATAAACAAAAAAAAGATAAAA
Organism: Plebeiibacterium sediminum; assembly: GCF_026013605.1. Taxonomy (GTDB): domain Bacteria; phylum Bacteroidota; class Bacteroidia; order Bacteroidales; family Marinilabiliaceae; genus Saccharicrinis; species Saccharicrinis sediminus. The sequence continues at coordinate 36,048 of NZ_JAPDPJ010000026.1, read as the reverse complement.
GAAATATCAAAAACCTCCTTTACCTTTTTTATTTTTTTTCGAAAGAAACTTGTTTGATAAGGCTATTTTTCCTCCAAACCAGCGTTACGATGATAAACCTTATTTTCTACAAATTCTTGTGTAGCAATTGATGAAGGTTTTGGTAATCTTTCGTAAAATCTTGAAATTTCAATTTGCTCACGATTTTCAAATACCTCTTCCAAATTATCAGTGTAAGAAGCAAACTCCTGAAGTTTTTTATTTAACTCCTCTTTCATCTCTACACTAATTTGGTTCGCTCTCTTAGCAATTACGTTTACTGACTCATAAATATTACCAGTATCTTTAGAAAGCTCTTGTGTATTCCAAGTAATAGTGCTACTCGGAGCATTTGATTTTTTATAATCCATGATAATAAAATTATTATTCTAATTTACTTCTTCAAATTTAACTTCTTTGGAGGCATGTTCAAAAATTTTCACTGCCTTATCCATATAATCACTTTTAGGAAATTCATTAATGAACGAATAATACTCATCAATAGCTTCCCTCATTCTATCTTCTTTCTTTTCAAGCACACTATTTTCGGCCTGAATATATTTAGCTTCTAAAATTAAGAATGATAATTCCTCACGATATTTTGTATCCGGAAATTCTTTCAAACTATTTTGTGCAGCAATAACAGCCGATTGATAATTATTACCCATATAGTTGCCTAAATTAAAATATAGCTTAGCCGACAAGTATGATTTGTATACTAACTTATCTCTTAATTCAGTAATTAAACGTTCGGCTTCTTCTACCTTAGGACTTTTAGGATATAAATTTATAAATAATTGAAATTCGTTAATCGCATTATAAGTATCTGTTTGGTCCAATCGTGGTTTAGGTGAAACCATATAATAACAGTATGCACTCATAAACTGACACTCTTCGGCATAATCACTTGATGGGAAAGTTTTGTAGAACTGACGAAAATAATGTCCAGCCATTATATAATCACTTAACCCATACAAACATTTTGAATACGTAAAACTGATAATTTCAGATTTATCAGTTCCTCTATAAATGCTCTGGAGTTCATTAAACAAAGTAGCAGCACGCATAAAATCTTCTGCTTCGTAATACTCCATTGCTTTAGTATATTTCAACTCATAATCAGTACTTTTTAATAACTTTTGGTACTGACTACAACTAATCAATAATGGAATTATTACCAGAACAAATAATAGCTTTTTCATTAAGACTTATAATTTATTTACATCAACAATTTAAATTTCAATGAATTAACATTGAATTATAAACGATTAGATTTTTACATTTTCATTTTACAACGTGCAAAGATAAAATATTAATATGAAACCACCATAAGATTAGCATGCACCATTTACATATTAACACAATTTTAAGGATTTCACTGATTAATGTTAACAAGCAAGCCAGGATAAAGTTGCGTAAAATTTATGCTCTTTTAAATTTAAGTTATGGAATTCCTCGTTGATTATTAAAAAATATTACCTTTGCGCCATTAATTTATAAAAGATATACAACGTGGATATTTTTGATAAGATAAAGAAAACCATGGGACCATTGGGTCAGTACGGCAAAGATGCACATGGTTATTTTATGTTTCCAAAATTAGAAGGAGAAATAAGCCCTAAAATGACCTTTAGGGGTAAAGAAGTATTAACTTGGAGTTTAAATAATTACCTAGGCCTAGCAAACCATCCTGAAGTAAGAAAAGCAGATGCTGATGCTGCTGCAGAATATGGATTAGCTTATCCTATGGGAGCTCGTATGATGTCTGGTCAAACGAGTAAGCACGAAGAACTCGAGGCTGCCTTAGCTGAATTTGTAGGTAAAGAAGATTCTTACCTTTTAAATTTTGGTTATCAGGGTATGGTTTCTATCATTGATACATTAGCTTCAAGAAATGATGTTATCGTATATGATTCTGAATCCCATGCTTGTATTATGGATGGAATCTTTTTACACAAAGCTAAAGGTGGAAAAAGTTTTGTTTTCCCTCATAATGACATAGCTCGCTGTGAAAAGATGCTTGAATTTGCCAGAAAAAGAGCAACTGAAACTGGTGGAGGTATCTTAGTTATTACCGAAGGTGTTTTTGGTATGGCTGGTGACCTTGGTGCATTAGATAAAATTGTAGCTTTAAAAGACAAATTTGAGTTCCGTTTATTAGTGGATGATGCTCATGGTTTTGGTACAATGGGTAAAACAGGTGCTGGTACTGCAGAACACTTTGGTGTAACAGACGGTGTTGATGTTTTATTCAGTACGTTTGCTAAATCAATGGCTTCTATTGGTGCTTTTGTTGCTTCAAGTGAAGAAGTTGTAAGTTATTTAAGATATAACTTACGTTCTCAGATTTTTGCCAAATCATTACCAATGCCTTTAGTTATTGGAGCCTTAAAACGATTAGAATTACTTAAAACTCAAACAGAGTTAAAAGATAATCTTTGGAAAGTTGTTAATGCTTTACAAAAAGGACTTAAAGAAGCAGGATTTGACTTAGGAAAAACAGAATCTCCAGTTACTCCGGTATTCTTAAACGGTTCAGTTCCTGAAGCAACTCAATTAACAATGGATTTAAGAGAAAACTACAGTATTTTCTGTTCAATCGTTGTTTACCCAGTAATTCCAAAAGATCAATTAATGTTAAGAATCATCCCTACTGCTGTTCACACGTTAGAAGATGTTGATTACACCATTAAAGCTTTTGCTGAGATTAAAGAAAAACTAGAAGCTGGCGCTTATAAGAGTGATAAAATCGCTAATATTTTATAAGCACTACTACATAAAGATTACAAAAAAAAGAGGCTACTCAAAAAAGTAGCCTCTTTTTTATTAATATTGTTTTGCAATATAAATATCTTTATAATAATGATGTATAATTTCTTGCATCGTTTTCCCTTGCTCCGACATGGCCATTGCTCCAAGCATACAAACACCGGCTCTATGCCCTCTTCCTGCTCCATTAAAATTAAAAACATTCTTCCCCATATTATCCTTTACTGATTCACTAACAACAAAGGTTAAACTTGGTAGGTCCAATAACGAAGCAAAGTACAGTAAATCATATTTCTCTAATAACAACACCTCTTCACCACTCTGTATTTCAATTTTTGTTATTGTACCAGCAGCAGACCTTTCCTGAATCACTATTCCAACAACTTCCTTAACAGCCTTATCAAAAATACTTTGTAAAACTTCAATTAAAGTTATTTCATTGATCCTTTTATTCCAACGATATAACTCGTTTCTATCCCCAATATCTTCACTAATTAAACCTTGTATTAATTCTTTATCCTTAGTTCCACAAAAACTTTCTTCAGGTTTAAATATCCAGTTCTTCAATTCTGTTTCGCTGCCAACAGGGATGGTCATTTCATTTGAATAATCATTCCTGATATGTAAATTATCTCGTAAAATTTTATCCCCTCTATAAAAACCACCTTCGGTAATTCCACCACAGCAATAGGTATATGGTAAAGCCATTATATGACTATTACAAAAAAGAGCTAATCCTTCAGTATCCTGAACTGCCTGACGTGATAGTTCATTTCCTACAAGTGAAATACCTTTATATAGAAATTTTAATTGCTGCGGATTCGGGCTTATTAGATTTTTAACAAACAACAATTGTTCACCAAGTTTTCCATCTGATATTAAAGACGTACTATTTAGTTCTTTATTAAATTTTAAAAAATAGCTTCTATAAACAATGGCCATTACTTTTAAAAATTCCAATTGCTTATTATTAGCAAAATGCTTATCCATTAAACTACTAATAAAAAAGTCAACATCAACCCTGTTAGAAACTACTATTTCACCCTCCTGTATAGAAACTTCTATAGCTCCTTTAAAATAGTTTTTATCAGAAACAACACTGCCCGTTTCCTTTATTATAAAATAACTATCCGACCATTCCATGGGGATAAAAGTGGTTTCTTCGTCCTCTATAATGATTTCCTTATCATTTTCAAGATAAATCTTACCATCTTTAACATACATGCTCCAATCTCCAGACAAACGACGTTGCGTTTCGCCCAAAAAATATTTTCCATCTAAAGAAATAAAAGCACTTTCGCTTTTAAGAATATCAATGACTAGATTCGGTAAATTCATAAGCTGATTAATTATTTTTTTAATATTCAGGAGCTGTATTCTTCTTTTAATTTTTGTTTTAACGGAGTTATTATTTCCATCAGATTAGTAAAGCTATAAGAAATTTGCTCAAAAATACGCTTAATTGAGTCTTTATTTAAATTTTGAAAACTTAGCCTGTCACCAGTGATAAACAGACCAATTAATTCAAAAACTCCCGGGATAATTTTTATTTGCGATGAAGATCTGTCATAATATTCAGTTGGCTTATGCACCACTCTTGGAAAAACTACCAAAAAGTAATCTTTTTCATGTTTATAGGTAAAACAATTAATAAATGGATATTTTGACAACGAATAACTCCTGCCCAGAATATTTTCTATTTCAAGATATACATGAAAGATCCATTCCAGATCCTGACCCTTTAAAACAATTGCAGACCGAACACTTTTGTCCAGTATAAATACACTCCCTTTAACACCTTCAAAAAACGACATCAAATTGTTACCATGAACAATACTATCAATCAGAGGAAAATATTTGCTGTGCACCAACTTTAAATAAAAGTGCTTTTTTTCTGCATCCGGATAGGAAATTCCATCGCATAAAACAGCCATGTTCTTGTGATCATTGGCCATCAAAAGCATGTCTTTTACTTTTTCAATATCCTTATGTCGATGATGCTTTAAATCTACTAAAATAGAATAAGACTGAAAGATGGAATGTTTTATAGATTTATTGATATACTTAGCAAGAATAACATCCTGCCTATTTTCTGGATTTTTCTTTATCAGATCACAAAAATCACAGTCTTTGCCTGATAGTGAATTAAACATACCCAGAGTTTGAAGAGGTTCAGATACCCATAAAACCTGAATTTCAGAATCGGCTAAATTAATGGACTTACTGCCATTTACAAAATCTGCATTAAACCTGAATGCTATATTTGAATTATTCAATTTCATAAAAAAAAGGAAGACCTCACACAAAGATAAGGTCTTCCTTTATATATCAATTAAAAATTCTGAGTTATTAATTTTCGCTTAAAAAGCGTTCTGCATCAATTGCAGCCTTACATCCGGAACCTGCAGCTGTAACAGCTTGACGATATTGATTATCCATTACATCACCACAAGCAAATACACCTGGAACATTAGTTTTTGAAGTACCATTTATCGTTTTAATATATCCTACTTCATCCGTATCAAGATAATCTTTAAAGATTTCAGAATTTGGAGAGTGACCAATAGCAAGGAAGAAACCATCAATAGCAATTTTCACTTCCTCTTCATTTTCTTCTCCTTTATTTTTTACCAATACGGCACCTTCAACAACACCATCTCCAGTTAACCCTTTGGTTTGATGTTTCCAAAGTACTTCAATATTTTCTGTAGCCAACAAACGATCTTGCATTACTTTTGAAGCTCTTAACACATCACGTCGTACAATTAAATATACTTTTTTAGCCAATCCTGCTAAATACATTGCTTCTTCACAGGCAGTATCTCCACCACCTACAACAGCAACATCTTTTCCTCTATAGAAGAATCCATCACACGTAGCACAAGCAGAAACTCCTCCGCCGGCATACTTTTGCTCATCTTCTAAACCCAAATATTTTGCTGTTGCACCAGTAGCAATAATTAAAGCTTCTGTTTCAATCACTTTATTTCCATCAACAGTAACTTTAAACGGTCTTTGAGAAAGATCAGTAGCTGTAGCATATCCAAAACGAATATCTGTTCCAAAACGTGACGCTTGATTTTTAAGATCTTCCATCATAGCAGGACCTGTTATCCCTTCAGGGTAACCTGGGAAATTTTCAACTTCAGTAGTTGTTGTTAACTGACCTCCAGGCTGCATTCCTTCGTATAATACAGGGCTTAAATTTGCTCTTGCTGCGTAAATTGCAGCTGTATATCCTGCAGGACCAGATCCGATTATTAACACTTTTGTTTTTTCAACTTCAGATGCTGTATTTTTATTTTCATCACTCGCACCTAAATCCATTTTTTCAAATAATGCCATAATTAATATATCTTATTTCAATTTTTTTTGTTTTTGAATACTTTAGAATTTGCCAAATTACGAATTAATTCATTCTTAAGTTATGACAAAAATAATTTTTATTAAAAATATAGAAACCTATAAATTTAAAAATAGTTCATTTTAAATTATCAAAGATCGTCAAAGAATCTACATCCATAGCTAATCCGGCAACCACTCCTAATCCATTGGTTATATTTGTATAAACATTGGATTGCTCATAAAAAGGATCTTCTCTAAAAGCTTCCTGTTCTGAAACAGAACGTATATACTTGTAGTATTCAGGAGAAAGGGAGTACAAATAAAAATGCAACACCCGTTTTTCTTCGATGCCGGCATTTAGAATATATCTATTGGGTATTGAAAATGAAATGGCATAATACTGACCATTTATTAAATAATCGTCGAAACTACTTTGGTAATCAATTTCTGCAAGTAAGGTTGCTTCATAATCCTGCGAAATAAAAACTTTATCTTTCTCAAGTATATCAACCGTTTCTATAGTTCTGTTTTCAATACCATTCTCTTCAGTTATTGTATAGGAATCAACTCTGATCTGGTAAAAATTATTAACTCCAGCAGGATCAAAAATACTCAGATCACATTTAAGCATTTCCTCTTCCACATCATCTTCATTATATTCCAATACTCGCAATGTATCAACCATTAATATTTGAATTGGCTCAGGTATTATAGTTTGAGCAGCAACCACAACACTATCATTTACGTTCAATTGTAAATTAACAGTATCCTTACTCTGAAGATTTGCATCTCCTATTGAGTACCACTCTTCTCCTTTAGGATAATTAGTTGTAATTAAACTTTCACTATTAACCCTATATTGGATTGCAACATGATCAATTTCCTCAAATTCTTTTTGTGATAATATATCTGTTGTATTACTAACATGAATTTGGAATGTACTATCTGGCATAGGAAAAGCATATACCACAACTCTTGATTTTTGATTTTCGATCTGATAATCAATACTTTTTTCGCACGAAAAAAAACACATAACACACAAAAACATTAACGCATAACAAATTACACGTTTTGAGCTAAATATTTTAGCTTGAATGGCTTTTATATGTTCTTGATTTCTCATCAATACAAATCTATTAAAATCTTAAGGTATATCTTAAGTAAGGTAAAGGAAAAGGAAAAATACTCAATTGTCTTAACTCTCTGTTTATATTACCAGCACCATCCTCCTCATTTGAAAAATATAGCGAAAAAGCATTCTGATGTCCATAAACATTATAAATTCCCATACTCCATATTCGCTCCCCTAATCTATTCTTCTTTCTTAAATTTACACCTACATCTAAACGATGGAAAACAGGCATTTTATAGCCATTGTAAGTAGAAATATACTCCGAATACCCATCATTTACACCTACTCCACTTGTTGGTAAGGCTGGACTATAATACTTTTGAGACGGAAGAGTTACTGTATTTCCTGATCCAAACAACCAAGTTGCAGAAAAATCAATTTTATTATTCAAAACATAATTTCCAAAAATCCCAATATCATGTCTTCTATCATTTGTTGTAGGAAAACTATGACCTTCATTTATTTCAATAAACCGTTGAGTGGATTTGGCTAATGTATATCCTACCCAACCTGTAAACTTTCCGGTTCTCTTATGGATTAACATTTCTATTCCTTTTGACTGTCCTTTTCCTGCTACAAGATTATTATCTATAATATTTGAATATAAATTCGACGCCGACTCTTCTCCATAGGCCAATAAATTATCATAATACTTATAGTAACCAATTACTGACAAATCAAAGCCTTTGTTTATCTCTAATTTACCACCCACAGAATACTGTGTTGCATGCTGAGGTTTTATGTTTTCGGTAACAGGGATCCACAAATCAGTTGGTAACGAAACCGACGACGAAGTTAGAAGATGAATATATTGTGTCATTTTTGAAAAAGACCCCTTTAATGCAAACTTAGGAAACATTAAATATCTTACAGATAAACGAGGTTGCCATGAATGATATAATTTATCTTTGATTCCATAAAGCGAAGTATGTATTCCGGCATTAAGTTTAATACTATGCGTAAGATTAAAATCATCCTCTAAGTAAAAATAAAACTCATTACCATACACATCATTACCTCCGATTGTAGAATCAACAACCACTTCCGAATTATAGGATTCGCGAATTAAATCAGCTCCAGGATTAAACGTATGAAAAATATAGTTACCACCAAACCGAACATGATGATTAGGCGTTAAATAATAATCAAAATCTGTTTTCGCCATGTAATCCTTAATGCCACTATAATACTTCTGCTCGAAATAATTCCAGTCTTCATCATTAGTGATTAAATGTTCTTCAAATCCAACAGAATATGAATATTGACTATATGCCAATGAAATATTAGAGAATATCTTATCATTGTATATCTTATTCCACCTTAATGACGCAACGGTATTTCCCCAACCTGAATAATTCTCATCATTGACATCAATCTGTTCATTTCCATCATCTGGTTGATTGGGATTACGTACTTTATTAAAATTATATTTAGTATAAACACGATCCTTTCCTCCATAGAAACTAAGATAAAGTCTGTTTTTATCATTAATTTTATGACTAACTTTTGCATTTGAATCATAAAAATAAAATGATGTACGTGAATTGCTGGAGCGCCGTATTAAATAAGAAACTAAATCATAGTAAGATCTTCTGAAAGAGACACTAAACGTTGTTTTATCTTTATACAAAGGGCCGTTTAAAGCTAGTTTAGAAGACATCATTCCAAGACTGGCAGTACCATGAATACTTTCATTATTTCCATCCTTTAATCTTACATCTACAACAGAAGACAAACGACCACCATATCGTGCAGGAAATCCTCCTTTTGTAATAGTAACTTTATTAATGGCATCTTCATTAAACACAGAAAAGAATCCCAGTAAATGTGAAATATTATACACAGGAACATCATCAATCAAAAACAAATTCTGATCGGCTCCTCCGCCTCGTACATACAAACCACTTACTCCCTCACTTCCTCCATTTATACCTGGTAATAATTGTAACGTTCTGGCTACATCAACTTCACCTAAAAAAGATGGTACTTTTCGTATTTGTTCAACAGGTACATTTATTGTACTATTTCGGGTTGAATTAATCCCTTCAGGTGTAATAAAGCTCACTACAGGAATTTCACTTATCAGTGTATTTTCCTTTAGTAAAAAATTTATAACAGTGTCTTTCTTTAACTCAAAACGATGCTGAACACTTTGAAATCCTACATAGGAGCAATTTAGTACTACCTCACCTTCTTCTAAGTCTAAATTATAGTATCCGAAATTATTGGTATTGACTCCCTGCCAATTAAAAGAATTATAAACAGAAGCTCCTATAAGCGACTCACTATCTTTTAAACGATTGACGAATCCATGGATATTATATTTTTTTACCAGAGGAATACTTGTATCCGGTACTATAATTATTTTATTTTTCTTTTCAGAAATTTGGAAAGAGCAATCATTAAAAATTTCATAAATAAAACCTTTAATGGAATTTCTATTTGCAGATAATTGAATATGATCTTTTAAACAAAGTTTATTGCTATAGCTAAACGGGATTCCGATACTTTGTTCAATAAGTTTTAATATTTCAACTGTTGAACCGGTAGTTTTAGGAATTGTAATTTCTTTTTCAAGTAACGAAGCTTGTCCATAAATATACTTAGGAGCAACTGCTAATAAAAATATTACTAAAATATATTTAACAATCTTCGTGTGGGGCATTTAACAGATTTATAACAATTTCGATAAATTCTTGCGAATTTAATCAGAGATTGTCAAAACCGAATCATTAAATGTAATTTTTTTATTAAAATGTATTTCCAACTCTTCAATGATCTCCTCTAACGATTGATTTTCAAAAGTAGTAGTAACTTTGGTATCTACTTCTTTTCCCAATATTACAATCTTTTTTATTTCTGGAAAAGCATTCTTCAAGTCGATGCAAATCTCTTTTAATGAGGCTTGATCAAACTTTAATACACCTGATTTCCAATACAAATCATTGAGATAAAGATTTTCCTCCTGTAATTTTCCTTTACTCACAAGAGCTCTTTCTCCTTTGGTTAATTCTACATGTTTTTTATATGCATCAACACCAACTTTACCGCTAACAACTGATACATATAATTTATCCTTAAGTTGATTTACATTAAACTGTGTACCAAGAACTGTAACCTTAGTATCCTTAACATTTACAACAAAACGAGTATCATTATGAACTACTTCAAAAAATGCCTCTCCATATAAGTAAACATCTCTCGTTTCCTGTGTTGCTATAGAATTATTATAAACAATCTTACTATTCTTATTTAATAACACTACAGAACTATCGGGCAGAACAACCTTTTCTACTTTATTATGAGATTTAAAAGCTGTTAATCGTCCAAATCCAGGAACATTCCAATATAAATATCCAATAGAACTCAGAATGATAAAAGGAAGAACAATGGCAGCCACTCTTTGAATGTTGCTCATTAAACTAACTTTTTTCCCTTTTGTTTGATGATTCAGATTTAAAGAACGTTTTACCTTTTCTAAATCATCCATCACATCCACTTCATAAAACATCTTAAGAGACGAGCTGTTCTCCCATAGATATTTTACATGATCAAATTCTTCCTGATTTTTAATAGACGCATTTCTCCAGTTATTAAGAGTCAGCAAATCTTCCTCAGAAATATCATTGGTCAAGTATCCAACTATAATTCGATGTATATTTTCGTTCTTATTAATCACTACAGTAAATATTTAAGCAATATCAACTATGAATTTTAATGAAAATGCATTAAACTAAAAAACTCTTCATGTTCAGGAACACCCTCAACTTCAACTTCTTCAAACCCTTTTTCTATCATCATTTCAGGTTCTTCTGAAAGGTTAATTAATTCAGCTAATAATTGTAATAAAAATTCCATAGTCAATAATTTTACAGGTTTTGTAGTAGTATGACAATCCTAACTTAATTCACACGTAAATAAAATTCAAGAAAAATGTATTTAGAATGTTTCTTAACTAAATACTAAATACACTGCACTAATTAATGCAAATATAGCTATAGCTCCAATATAGGGTGCTAATTTTTGACGCATCTTTTTTAAGGCATTACTTATCTGCGTTTCAACTGTTCGCTTTGAAATAGATAACTCATCTGCAATATCCTGATTTGTTTTTCCTTGAAACCGACTCATCTCAAAGATCTTTTGACATTGCTTGGGAAGTGATTTTATAATTTGAAAGATTCGATGCTCCAATTCTGTTTCTTCCATAATATCATGGAAAACACTTTCTGCCTCTTTACTTTCAACAAACAATGATGAGTGATGATTCCGGATAGTCTGCTCCCTTTTTAAATGATTTAAACACCTGTTGCGTACAGACTGATAGAGATGAGCCTTAAGTGAAGTATGTATCTGTATTTCCTGTCTCTTCTCATAAAAATGTACAATCACCCCCTGAACAAGATCCCGAGCCATATCCATATCATATACCAACTTATTAGCAAAGACTACTAATGGTTGATAGTATAAGATAAATATCTGCTCAAAGGCAGCTTCATCACCGCTCGAAAGTTTATTTAAAAGATCTTTATCGTCCATAAATGATTAATTGCCTACAAAACTAAACAATTTTTATACCTAATAATAAAAACAATTATCAACAGGTCAAAATTTAGTTTAAAACTTCAAATATGATATACAGACAGGATTTGTTTAATATGGTTGCTTATAAGTGCTTATCATAAAACTTCATTTTAATCATATTTTAAAATGAAATTATAAGATGAAAGTTAAAAACCATTTTTTATATTTGCAGTCACATTGGAACGGGATGTGGCGCAGCCCGGTTAGCGCACTGGTCTGGGGGACCAGGGGTCGCAGGTTCAAATCCTGTCATCCCGACACTTAATTATCAGAGACTTACATATTTTATTTGTAAGTCATTTTTTATTTGGTGCCAACATAGTGCCAACAATTCAGACAACATTATGCACCATAAATTTCACTTAATTTATAATCATTTTAAATACTAGTCAATAAATTCTTAGGTTCAATACTTTTATAACATTAATTCAAGATCAAACTGGAATCAAAAAATCAATAATTGCTGTTATAAATACCTATTTTTTATCGTAAACTCGTAAACCCGTAAACTTCGGAACTCAAACACTTACTAATGTGCATTTTACAGGTTTACTTCAAAGTTTACTACTGCAAAAATTAACTATTGCACCAATCATTAATGATCCAAAATTGAATAATCGTATTTTCAGTAATGTCCATTGTAATCCACTTTAGTACAGCATTGTCCATATACGTACTTTATAATATATTTTATGTCCATTTTAATCCATTATTATACATCACCTTAAGAGGCGAATTGTTTCTACTATGAACTAATTATCATTCAAAAAAGTTTATATTTCTCCCGATACTCCTCTATGTTAAATCCATTACGTTTTAAAACAAAATCCTTAAAACCATCACATTCTTTAGTAAATTCAAAACCGTGTTTTATAAGTAACTTTTTATTGCGAGTATTAAATAATGAATTAATATAATCTAAATAATCATCGACTAAAACATCTAGTTTTTCAAACTCTTCGAATTATTCATCGTCACCTAATTTCATTATTCTGTTTGTCTATGATTTAACAATTCAAACTATTCTATAATATTAAAATTATTATGCAACAACAATTCTAATGTAGGAGTATTATAAAAGCCTCTGTTTCCAATTTTAAGAAGCCTATTAAAAAAATATTGACTCATTAATGATTGATGATACTTTCTTCTTTCATAATTTAATATTGGCCATCCTCTTGTTGGGTAGTAATCGGCCATTCGAGCACATGCTCCTATTACAGAATTCTCGGATAAATAGCGATTCCCTCTTTGAGCATACAATTTACATGCATCAGCAACGGATTTATTGATGAGATGAAATGTTTGTGCTACTGAATGGTTTTGGAATAAAATGCTAAAAACCTCCTCAAATTTATTATCATGATGATATCGGAAATTACTATACTCCATTTCACCAATTAAATATTCTTTAGATTCTGCTTTTGCAATCACATGCCATAATTCTAGCTGTTGTTTTAAAGTTGATCCTAATTTGTTATCACAATTTAAAAGCTCCTTGGTAACATCCTTTTCTATATTATATTTGTATTCGGTGAAGTCATCGCCTTCGGTTATACCAAGTTCTATTAATTGTTCATTCAATTCTTCAGGAATAGGAAATAATTTAAACTCTTTAAGGAGTTTACCTTTAATAGTAAACAAATCATCCTCTACGATAGCTTGAACAATACTACCGAGAAATACCTTCTGAAAAAGACTCAAGGTTTCAAACTTCTCTTTTGTAACAGAAATTTCCTGTTCATAGTAATCTGGATCCATTTTCTGCTGCCATAATTCTCGTTCTTTAAGGAATTCCATTTTCCTTTGATACTCAATCGAATTAAAGTAACAAATTAGATCTTCACCACATTTAGGACAGAATGGAACTGATTTTGAATTTCTGGCTAAATGATTTTTCCAAGATACTACTTTACATTCCGGACAAATCAAATCATGATGCTGAACAGGTGGAAGTGTTTTAACAAATGTACTAATGGAAATTTTTTCCAGTTTATACATCTCAATAATCTGATTGATTTTGAGTTTTCGACCATGAAAATGATTTATTACCTCATGAATTTCTTCTTTCGAAAGACTTTTCAGATAATCATTTACTTCAGGTTCTACAATTGGAAACTTGGTCATTGGCTTGTTCCTTAATTGGTTCACGAACCCCTAAAAATGAAGGTGGGCATGAACCTTTGCTATATCTAATCACAGAAGGTACGACCAAGCACCCGAGAAGATCAAATAAGCGAAAGGAACACACCCATATCAGGTGCATTCACTTTCTAACTTCTCCTTCTCAGTATAAAATTGGTCGTTTTTCTGTGGAGAAGCGTCAGTGACGCAACAATTATTTTAATATTTCAGCTTCAAAAATAGTAAATCTAATATTAGCATTTAAGAAATTTTTATTATTTATTTAATAGCTATTCTTTTTTCCTTATGGCAATAGGAAGTCGGTATAAGAAAGTACATTGATTATAAAAAATAAAAAGGCACCATAACTGATGCCTTTTAAATTATTTCCATCTTGTTTTACGATATCTTTTCCAGTTTCTATTACGTTGTTTTGAAATAGTAGAGTTGCATGTTTCTCTTCCATGAGGAAAACAATACTGACAACCCCCCATTTCAATATAGTTCTGAATTCTTGAAATTCTTACATTATTGAATTTTCTGGGGATATCAACTAATCCAGGATAATAACATCCAAATGCTTTTTTAAGACGAAATTCTTTTTTCGTTTTTACTTTTAACCTATGAGGGAAATCCTCCTCAAAATGTTTCATTTTTAGTTAAGTAATGATGAGTACTTAACCAAGAACTTTTTGATACTTATGGTATTGGTTCATTAATATCTATTTAATAAGTTTTGTTATATGTTCTTGAATGACTTCTATAACTGCTTGCATTCCGATTTCATCAGCAACAGAAGTATCTCCCCCATTAGTGACATGTTGAATTGATTTAAAACTATAATTAGCAACTGCTTCAATAATTATATTGTCTAATGTATCATCAAAAGAAGCTGAAAGATATTCTACAGGATATACTTCTTCAAAATAATATAATGCTCTTTTGGCAATCGGGTCACTCAATGTATCAAATCTTTCATCTTTATTTTTGGGTAAATAGTCTTGTAATTTCATAGTTTGATTAATTTATTTGTTTAAACATGAGTTTTAAAGTTACAATATTTATAAAGCTTCATTATTTAATTGAATGATATTTTTCACAATTAATATATTTTTATGCTTATTTAAAACAATGTTTTAATTCTTACCAAACCGTCTAAAAGCTGAAACTGTTTGATAATATCCATACCCTATAAAGATTCGTCCCACAAATAATATCATATACCCAATTGGATAATCACTTTTCAAATCAATTCCCCAAGGATTAAAGTTCCAATTTGTAATATTTAAAAATTGAACGAAAGCTCCTAGTGTTTGTTCCCTTGCTTCTTTAGACCAATCCCAAATAATCATCTTATTAGAAAAGAGCATAAATAAATACAATGTTATTGTCGTAAAAAATAATGTAAATAAAACTCCTCTTCCCCAACTTAATCCATGGTTATTTGACCATTTACTAAAAAATAAAATTGTTTTACCTTTTTCTCCTTTTTCCAGTTCCTTTTCATAAACAGCCATTTCATACCCCTTGAATTTTAAGGCATTTATTTCATTCCCTGATTCACGAAGTGAGTTTTTTATTATTCGATAGGATTCACGTATTTTCTGTAGAGTTTCTTTTCTTATATTATTATTAGGTTGTAGTTGTACATCTTCAATTATATCATCATTTGAATATAAATTAAAATTAGAAGGAATTACATTCTTTTCTTCCAACTTAATATTCCAAAAATTTGTAATGCAAGCAAAGTTAGCTCTGGATATATCTAAAGAATTTTTAAAAGCAACAGACTCAAAATCAAGAACTGTATCACTATTTACTCTACAATGAAGAAATGATACTTGTTTATTAAAACTTGATCCTGAGAAATATGATCGATCTAGAAAATCTATACGATGAAATAAAATATCTGAATTAAATTCTGAATTATTGAAATCAACAAGCTTATGAAACTGTACGTTAGATAACTTTGAAACTTTATTAAACTTTACTTGATAAAATTCAGCTTTCCCTGCAAAGGATACATTATTAAAATTTTCAATATCATTAAAACTAGCATAAGAAAAGACAACTCTATTTTTAAAATAAAGTTCATTAAAATAGATTGAATTTAATTCTGCTTCTTTAAAGGAAGCTTTTTCTTCTAAAATTATATTGTCAAAATTAAATGTCTGAAGAAATTGAACTTTATATAGAATTAGAGGATTAATAAACTTACAATTTTTTATTTCAAGAGCAGAATTAAACTTTGATTTTTTAAAATTCACCTCTTTCTTAAATAGAACATTAATGAAAGAGACCTCCTTAATGAATTCAATTTCATTTAAAAACAGAGGGCTATTAAAAACACAATTAGTAAATATTAAAGGTCTTTCAATATTCTCTCTAAAATATATTTCTGAATCAATATTAAATCTACATGTATTATCTATTTCCCTAAACTTTGTAAAGATTGAAATTAATCCAAAAATATCAGTAAAAGGTTCTTCTCCATTATTAGAAGGAGTTTGAATTGCTATTTCAGATACCTCTTCATATTCCTGTCGTTCACTAATGATGCGGACATAATAATTTCCTTCGTTATTTACATATTCAGCACAATCGCTTAATTTATTCATAATATATATTTTCTGCTATCTATTCTTCTTAAAATTTTCAGCTTGCTCAAATATCTCTTTATAGACTTCATCCCGATCAACTGGTGGATAATCGTTTTCAGCAAGTAAGATGATAAGATCTACTTTTAGCTCTGCTTTGATATCATCTCGTTTGCTCCAATCTGTATATTTCGCTTTATCATCAACAACCAACTTGACTTCTTTTGACAAATGAAGGAGCTTATCTTCAGGATATGAAAAATCATATTTGACAGCCAGTGCCTTAAGAATATCATAAAAAGCTTTTTCTTCAAAGTCGATTCCTAAATCACCAAATGATTCTCTTTCCTTACGAAGAGCATGGTAAAGGTCTATGATTTCATCAGTAAAGTCTTCCAGGACTTCACTTCTTAGTACATCTGCTTCATTACGTTCATTGTAACGATCAACTATAGTTTGCATCTTTTTAGAGAAGTCTACGCCCATGATTTTATTAACCTTCTTAAAATCATCAATAGCCTTAGCCAATAGTTTCTGAAGTAGCTTTATTTTTGTATTCGGTAGCTTTATTTTATTTAGTTTTTCAAGATAATCATCACTAAAAATATCTACTTCAGAATTATTATCATCTCCTAGCTTGAATATTTCTTCTACACCATCACTTTCAATAGCCTCCTGAATCATTTTGCGTACTTTGGCATTCATCTGATCTATGTCCGGAGCTTCACCTTTTGTTAATTTGAAAACAATAGAACGAACAGCTATATAAAAATGAATATGATCCTTTTCGATTTCTGAAAAAGCTTCACTTCCAGAACATATATCAAAAGCAGCTTTTAAGCGCTTAACCAAATACATAAAACGCTTCTCTAGTTCCTGAGTTGCTTGTACATATTCAGCAGCCATATTTAAAGTATTTAGCTGTTCTACAGGAGTCCCTTTAAAGTAATTTGACGTATTGAATTTATGGAAGATTTTAGCTAACAAATCCAAATGATCTTTTACTACGACAATGGATTGCTGAATATCCTCAAAATTCTCATTATCTTTTTTATTATATTGGGCTAACGCCAGATTCATTTGTTTTTTAATGCCTATATAATCAACAACCAGTCCCTTTTCTTTGCCTTTGAACTTTCTGTTAACACGAGAAATTGTTTGAATTAAATTATGACGTTGAATCGGTTTATCAATATATATCGTATCTAAAAAAGGTACATCAAAACCAGTTAGCCACATGTCGACTACAATAGCTATTTTAAAGTTTGATTTAGGATTTTTAAATTGACGGTCTAATTCTTTACGGTATTCTTTAGTTCCAAGAAGATCCCATAAGTCCTTTTCGTCATCTTTACCACGTGTCATAATCATTTTAACCCGTTCAATAGGCTTAATCTCTTTTTGCTCTTTTTCTGTTAGTTCTTCACCTTCTGCATGAGTTCTGATCTCATCCCATTTAGGTCTCAGTTTTATTACATTTTTATAGAATTCATAGGCTATTGTTCTGCTGCTACAAACAAACATAGCTTTACCTTTTACTGAAGCCCCTTCTTCTACTCTTTTTTCATAGTGTGAAACAAAATCTTCTGCTAATGCTTTTAAACGATCAGGATCCCCAATTATAGCATTCATATTAGAAGTGGCCATTTTACTTTCTTCAATTTGATGTTCATTAGCCCCTTCTTCAGCACATCTATCATAATACGCTTCAATTTCTTGAAGCTTTTTATTATCTAATAAAACTTTAGCTGCTCTTCCTTCATACACCAAACGTACTGTTATTTCATCCTGAACAGATTCTGTCATGGTATAAGCATCTACTACACCTCCAAAAACATCTAAGGTTGCGTCAACTGGTGTTCCTGTAAAACCAACATAGGTTGCGTTAGGTAATGAGTCATGCAAATACTTTGCAAAACCATATGTTTTTCTTACTCCTTCACTGGTAATTCTTATTTTTTGATTGAGATTCGTTTGACTACGATGTGCCTCGTCAGAGATACAAATTACATTACTTCGCTCAGTAAGTAATTCTATATCTTCAGTAAACTTATGAATAGTAGTTAAAAAAACACCTCCACTATTTCTACCCTGTAGCTTTTCTCTTAAATCAGAACGACTCTCAACACTAACAACTGTATCATCACCTATATATCCTTTTGCATTAGTAAACTGAGCAGAAAGCTGATCGTCCAAATCGGTTCTATCAGTAATTAAAACAATAGTTGGAGAAGAAAAGAACTTACTCTTCATTAATAGACGAGTAAGAAAAAGCATGGTAAAACTTTTACCACAACCGGTTGCTCCACAATAAGTCCCTCCTTTTCCGGTACCATGTGGACGAATTTCTTTTTTTATATTATTAAATAGCTTGGTTGCAGCATAGTATTGTGGATATCGACAAACTATCTTTTCCTCTTTACGTGAAGTATCTGGAACATAGATGAAATTCCTGGTAATATTTATAAGGCTGGAGGGATTAAACATCCCCTGGATCATGGAATACATGCTGTTAATGCCATCTTTACCATTATTGCCATACATACCAGCACTAACATTAATACCATTACTGCCAGTATTTCTCCAGGCATAATAAAATTCATAAGGGGCAAAAAAAGATCCTGCTTTATTGTTTACTCCATCACTGATTACGCAAAAGGCATTATATTTAAATAACTCAGGTATATCCTTTTTATATCGAGTTGTTAATTGCACATAGGCTTCATGAATTGTTACTGTTTCTCGAATAGCACTTTTAAATTCAAAAACAACCAACGGAATTCCGTTTACATATATCACAGCATCCGGAATACGCTTTTCATATCCTTGAATTTCTATCTGATTAACAACTTTATATATGTTATTATGCTTTTTATAATCAAGAATGGGATCAGCTGCAATTAATAAATTTTCTGTATTTAGTTCATAAGACTCATTTTCACTTACAATAGAATTATAATCTATCAACTGTATATATAAATCTTTTTTTGTATGATCTTCTCGCTTTAAAAGGAAACCATCCGAGAGCCATTTCATAAATACTTTATTGCTCTCATACAGATCTGAAGCCGGTAGTTTTTCTAAATCACGAATTATACTTTCTATTTCTGATTCAGAAATTCCATCAGCTTTATACTGTTTTTGAAGAAAGTCCTTCAAATCCTTTTTTATTAAAACCTCTTCTTCCGTTCTTTCTATCTTATCACCTGATAAATAATCAAATCCCTCTTGTTTTAATAGGTCTATAAATACTTGTTCTAGTTTGGCTTCGGTGAATTTCATTTTAAATTAGGTGTTTTATTCCTCATGATTATTCAAAATATAAAGTACGATTTTACCAGACTCTGTTGTAAAATATTTTTGTAAGCGACTTTTGGGAACATCTGGAATTGTCCTTCTTAATAAGCCTTCATCCAAAAGGGGTTGAATATATCTTTTGAAATTATCCGTGTGTTTTTTTAATCCAAGACATTCAACTTGAATCTCCTTATTTGATTTAGGACTATCTGTAAATGTCAATACCGATACTTGATCGTTTGTTAACGATTTTGCTATATCAATATATTTTAATATTTGTTTTTCTGTTGGCTTTATCAGATTTGCAACTTCCATATTTTCAAGAACTCTACTCACTAACTTGAAGATATTCTCATCTATATTGACATGGTCGTTATCATGGTCGTTGACTTGGACGTTGACTTGGTCATCTACAAAACCTGGATGGACAGGTAATTCACATACAAAATGCCTTCTCTCCGGTTCGTCTGTATCAAATAAAGGTTTTGGAGAACCATTATTTGTCATTGCAGAATAAATGGTTGGTAAGCCTGTTCCTCGCCCTTCAGTTAATTCAAGCTCTTTCAAAAGTTCTCCTATTCTGCGGTTACGGTAACGCCTTGTTCGTATGATTCCTTTTTCAAAATCAGCTTGTTTTAGTGAAGGATCTACTCCATTGTAACTTATAATCTCGATTGCAGTTGGTAGAACTCTCACCTCAATGGGCTCTCTAAGTTCATAGTTTCTGTGATACACTGCGTTTGCTAAAGCTTCTTCCAACGCATCATACGGAAAATTCACAATCCTGTCTGCCTTTTCTCTGTCAGCATATTTAATTACTTTGCCTTTAATAACATTCGTCTTTAAATAAGATAGCGCATCTACAAGCTGCTTTTGAATAGGACCATCAAATGTTTTTTCTTCGAATTGTTTTGCTCCTGCACCTTCCGGAAATTCTACCACATCAATCTGAACGGCAGGAAAATACTTTTGGGGATTATCAGAAAACATAAGTAATCCAACATTTTTAGGAAAACGATGCTCTTCTGCTCCCTGGCATAAATTCATTGCTTCAGCCAGTTCTTCAACCGACATAGAAGCACTTTCGTTATATAATTTACTCTTTGTTTCGTATAAATGTTCACGCATTAATCCAAAGTTCAAGTCTTTGACACTGGCATGCGTATTTACTCTATCATCAAAAGGAATTTTAGCAGTCAATTGAATCAACTCAGCTTCTTGTTCTTCATTAGGTATAACTGTATTTGAATACATCCTAATACGGTAATTGTATTTCTTATTTTTTGCAACTTTAACATCATCCGGTACTTTATATGGACGATTACTACCTGCAGGAACCCATATTACTAATACATGTTTATCATCTATTTCTTCAAGTGACATACGTGGCATATAGCTTGGTTGAATAAGATTGCTATAACCAATCATCTCTTTTTCCACCTTCTCCAAAGCATCCGGGTTAAAACCTAGAACAGGTCGAACAGGCTTACCATTCTCTTCTTTTACACCAACAACCACATATCCACTACCTTGATTCTCAAAATCATTAGCAAAAGCACAAACCGTCCGCATTATGGTAGTTGGATTCCAATCCTCTTTAAACTCCATCCTGGTTCCTTCAACCTTTTTCCCGGATAATAATTCTTCTATGCTTATTAGGATGCTCATACATATTACCCCTTTAACCTGTTAACAATCTTTCCAATCCACTCTGCAAATCGAGGACATTTTTCTAGCATAGGCTCAATTCCAACCATTTCCAGAATCATCTCACCATCTCCTGTTTTGTCATAATTAAATATTTTTCCTAATCGTTTTGACGGTGCTGTCTGCGGTGAATTATTAATATCTTCCGGATTTGGATATTCTTTATTAATAGCATCAATTAAAGCTATTTTCTTTTCATCATCAATTACCAAATCAAACCCGTCCCTACTTGAAAACATCAATGCTTCTAATTCATGCCTTTGGATATACGGAATAAAATTTTCATTATCTCCAAAATCCTTTAGAATGGCTGTTTCTATATCACCAATATTATGAGAGTCATGCGTAAACTCAGGAAAGTCTGCTGGTAATTTAAAAAAATCGATTAAAGTTGTAACCAAAACATTTCCTTGACGCAAAGTTCTGTTAACTTCATTCTTAAATTTACCATAGGTACTAACTCCTCCTTTTTTATTTTGTTTTCTGTTAGTAGTAATAGTCTGACAATTAACTGGATTCGTAATACCTTGTGCAACTAAATAAGGCATTATTATTTTTTCAACCAATATAATTTCCGTATCCCCTTCAACAATAAATACTAATCTTTTCATGCTTAAATACTATATGGTTGAGCACCAAAAAGATTCTTACCCCACATATCACCTAACGAATACTCTTCTTTCCATTCTGCCAGTTCCTCACTTGTCAACCTTCGAAAAGTTGAACTCTTATCTTTTCGATCTGTAACTATAATATCTTCCGGATCAAAATTATCTATTAAATTAACGGACTGTGTGGACACAATTACCTGAGTTTCTTCTGATACCTTACGTATCAAAGCGGCCAGCTTATTAATGGCAACAGGATGCAAACCAAGCTCAGGTTCATCTATAATAATAGTTTTAGGTGGATTTGGTTGCATTAATAAAGTAGCCAAACAAATAAAACGAAGTGTACCATCTGACAAATGATAAGCATTAAAATATGCATCAGGGTAACCAGATTCTTTCCATTCTAATTGAATTTTTTCTTCATTAAGTCTATTTGGTTTTAAATCAAACTTATCAAAAAAAGGAGCAATTGATTGAATTGTCTTTTCTATACGAATAAAATTCTTTTTATGCTTTATCTTTAAAAAATATAAAAACGCAGCCAAATTAGATCCATCTCGATTTAATTTCCAATTATCATGAATATTACAATTACCTTTCATTGGTGATTTATCTCCTGTGTCATGAAAATGATATACATCAAATTCCTTTAGATAATCATTTACATAATATGCCTGTCCTCTATTAATACTAGAAAAATTAGATTCTTCAACATTTGTTTCAAAATCTTGAAAATGCCAATGTACTTGTGGCATAAAAGCAGTTTGAACTGATTCTATAAATAAGTTGTCCTGCGCTTCTGTAAGATTTATGATAAATCTATTCCTATCATAATCAAGTCCTCCAAAACAAATATCAAAAAGAATTGAATTAGTCTCCTTTTTACCAAAGTGCAGTAAGCTATCTGCACCGCCTTTTAATTTGACATAATTTTGAAAATTTTTATTATAAATATTACGTAACAATGAAAAAATTGATATAAAATTACTTTTCCCAACCCCATTACTACCTAATAGAATGTTAATTGGTTTTAATCTTAAATCAAGTTCTTTTATTGACTTATAACCTTTTATATGGATTCTTGTAATCATTTTTTATTCGTAAAATATTACGCAATATACATTAATTCATTTCCGTTACAAATTTAACAAAACACATCCTCTTTAAATTCCATTCTAGTGCCTTCAACCTTTTTCCCGGATAGTAATTCTTCTATGTTTATTAGGATGCTCATGAGATATATTTTGCCTGAAATTATATTATTAAATAATTATTTCGGTTCAAATTTATGTTTTACATCAACATCAAATATTTCTTTCGTAACTTTTGATGTTAAACGTCCATTGTTAAGTACCGATAGAATAGAGTCAATATTATCTTCTGTAACGGTCATTTTTCCTTCGTTATCATATTCAATATCCCAATTTTCTTCTAATGCAACTTGTTTTAAACTGGTTAAAAATGAATTGTCTTTATAGTATCCTGCATTTTTAACTTGAGATAATTTTCTTAATCTAGGGATGCTGTCTCCTACAAACTTTTTAATTTCATCAGCATTTACAAAAAGCTTAGCTTCCTTAAATTCTTCAACAATAATATCTCTATTTTTCTCCATTCCTTCTCTAAAATTCAGTGCTGCTTCAAAGTTCTTTTTATCAGCAATAAAAATAAAACCATCATAAGAGAAAAAATCAATTTTATTATCTATTCTAAAAATATTTTGACGATCAAGATCCACTAACATATTGTTTGAAAATATCATATTAACCGACAGCTGAGTAACTTTCTTTGTACTCCATCCTTCAGATACTCTACGAATAGCATATAAAGGTTTATTATTAGGAACATCCAAACGTGCTATATATATCCACGCCCCTAATAAATCTTCATACTTATCTACGATTTGGATAGGTTCTGGTGCATTAATGGTGTCTAGAATATTTTGAAGATCAGTTTCATTAGTTTCAATTCCTAAAACATTATTATCTAAATCACTTGTATTAAAATCGTATTCTAAGGCTTGATTAGAAACTTCAATTTTTTTGCTTGAAATATTTCGTAGTTTATATTTTAGATTATTGTCAATATTAACAATTCTTGGAGTATAAGTTGCACTTCTATTTCTTAGTTTTCTTTTAACTACATACAGAGTTACTGTCGCCTTCAGTAAATCTATATCTTTAACAGCTTTAAAAGAATTCTGAATAGTTTCTTGGAAATTTTGTACGTCTTCAATCATTTTATACTAAGGGATTAAGTTCTGAAATAACAGAAATATTATCTGATAAATCTACAATTCTACATATGTCATTTTTCTTTGGTCTTGTGCCTTTTACTAAGCAACTTTTTTGATTTGTCTCACCATCCTTTTCATATACAACATGAAGTAAAGAGTATCCTAGTAATGCCAGTATAGGATTAACAAAAATATTGTGGGTTTTAAGGGTAAGTAAAAACAACACCAGCATAAAAAATGCAAAACTTAAAAGAGAGTTTATACTGTTTAAATCCAATGCAAAAAACGACACCATGTAGGGTATGCTATAGTTTAACAAATCTGATGATTTATTTGAAATCGCTACCACCTTTACTGGTGGCACTGCTAATTTTGCATTATCTATTGCACTATAAATTATTATACATGATATTATACTTATTACTATTCCTGTCCAGACTAAAATAGGGTGAGACATTGTATAAGTCTCAAAATTGATATCTTGAATTAAGAATATAATCCACAAGGGTGAATATGCACTTAAAAACAAAAAAATGGATATTATTAATCGGACTTTAAGCATAATATTAATTATTAGAATTTTACCCTCACCTCCCCACTAATCAACTTGGGTAAAAGCGTATCTCTTAATGTTGTTAATTGTTCTATTTGGATTTCGTTTTCCTGAATTCTATCTTGTAAACTTTGACAATGAAGTTCAAAGTATTCTACTATCAATTTTTCAGGTTTAACTATCTTATGAGAACAAATCTTTGTCGGTGATGTATGCTTCACAGTGGTACCAGAAGCTGAACCTACAATCTCATCTCTATATCTTTTGGTACAAAAACTATAATAAAGATAATTTGGTCCAACATCTTCATTTTTATACTCAACTTTCCCCAACCGCTGATTATGTAGATATCTAATCCCTTTTGTTTCTGGCACAAATGCAGGAAAACCTAAAGTATCACCTTCCTTACTTAAATCTGTCATGGTTATTAACAAATCATTCTTTTTAAGAATATAATCCGATGGTATTTCTCCATTATAATATTTAAACTTATCTCCTTTAAACCCTCCTCCTATTTTAAAATTACCAGGAGTTAAAAGAATATCATTTGTTGGTTCAACAGAGAAAAATTCTCCTTTAAATGCAAATCCATGTTTTACATTAATAAAATCATTGACACTCTTAACTCTCCACCCCTCCGGAATCCACCTATCCAATTCCTCATTAAACACAAAAGAACATGGGAATAAATTTTGAATATCTTCTGGTAAAGGCTTTCTTTTATCACCTAGAGCCAATCTTCTTTCTGCTTTTTCTTTAAGGTCATCAGGTATAGGATTACCTGCAGTAAGAGCATTATCTATAACCTGATCAAAATCAACAAACCAACTTTTAAACAGGGCTTGTGCCATTTGCTCTAATGTTTGGTTCATTTGGCGATTTAGCTCTATTTTGTCATCTAAAGAACCTAATATGTGAGCTATTGTTTTTTGTTCTTGAAGAGGAGGCAAATTAATTATAAAAGATTCTATTTGCTTACTACTAATATTTACTTGATTAGCACTTCCTGTTGCAATTGCAACAAATTCCCACTGCCTATATTTTGGTCTTAAGTAATAATATAAGTATTCTTCATCAAGTTTGGATTCGTCTTTAATTAGGAATCTCCCGACCCTTTGATTTATCAAAAAATCATTATCATCTCCTATATGTTTGGCAACTCTTCCGACTATGGAATTTGGAGCATTTGCTCCAGAGCCAGTCATTGAAATTAATACATCCCCTTTTTTAACGTAAAAATTTGAATTTAAAGTAGCAATATCCTCACTAACAAATCCACAATCATTTAAATCTATTTCTCCTTCCTTGACATTCTTAATTTTTGCGACAGGTATACCTGATTCTTGAAAATCTGAACCTTTGAATGCAAAACCACCTTGAACTTTAGCGTATGTTCCTATTTCTACTTCTTTCCACTCACTCTCCATACCCTAAAGCCTCCATATTTTTATGAATCACATCATCCAACTCAGCACTTTGTTTCATTTGGGTATATAGTGTTTGAGTAAGCTCTGTCATTTTTGTTTCAAAAGGAATTCCGTCATCCTCTTCTTCAACAGCACCAACATAACGACCGGGGGTTAATACAAAATCATGTTTGGTTATATCTTCGAGTTTAGCAGATTTGCAAAAACCGGCTTTGTCCTCATAGGAACCATCCTTTGCCTCACCTCTCCATGCATGGTATGTTTTGGTTATTTCAGAAATATCTTCCTGGGTTAACTCTTTATGTGTACGGTCGACCATTGTACCCATATTTCGGGCATCAATAAAAAGTGTTTCTCCTTTTCGGTTTCTGTAGCCATGTTCTTTATCTTCACCTTTATTTTTGGTTAAAAACCATAAACAAACAGGTATTTGAGTAGTATAGAAAAGCTGTCCCGGTAGTGCAATCATACAATCAACCAGATCATTTTCAATCATCTTTTTACGTATAGCTCCTTCTCCACTTGTATTAGAACTCATAGAACCATTAGCCAATACAAAACCGGCTGTTCCGTTTTCAGAAAGTTTACTAACCATATGCATAATCCATGCATAATTGGCATTACCGGTTGGTGGCACTTCGTAGCCATCCCAACGGGAATCATCGGTAAGCTCATCTGCTCCACGCCATTCCTTTTGATTAAAAGGAGGATTAGCTAAAATATAATCGGCTTTTAAATCCGGATGTTGGTCCTTAAAAAAAGTATCGGCAGGAACATCTCCTAAATTAGCAGCAATACCTCGGATTGCCAGGTTCATCTTAGCTAGTTTATAAGTTGTAGCTGTATATTCCTGTCCGTAAATAGAAATATCTTTTTTATTACCATGGTGGCTTTCTACAAACTTAATACTTTGCACAAACATACCTCCTGAACCACAACAAGGGTCATAGATCTTTCCTTTAAAAGGTTCAAGCATCTCTGCCAATAAATTAACCACACATTTAGGCGTATAGAATTCTCCACCACCTTTACCTTCCGCAGCAGCAAACTTTCCTAGGAAGTATTCATAAACTCTTCCAACAACATCTTCTTCTTTATCGGCTATTGTATTGATATTATTAATGGCATCCAATAATGAAGAAAGCTTACTTGCATCCAAACCTAAACGTGAAAAATAATTATCAGGTAACGCTCCTTTCAATGAAGGATTATTTTTTTCAATGGTATTAAGTGCTGTATCTATTTTTAATGCAATATCATCTTGTTTAGCATGTGATATTACATAACTCCAACGGCTTTCTTCTGGTAAGTAAAAGATGTTCTTCATGTTGTAGAACTCTTTCATATCAATGAATTTCTCCTTTCCCTCTGCTACCAGCTCTTCCTTCCTCTCTTCAAACTTATCGCTTACAAACTTTAAAAATATTAATCCTAATACCACATGTTTGTATTCACTACTCTCAACGGTTCCCCTCAATTTATTTGCAGAATCCCACAGAGATTCTTCCATAGATTTTTGCTTTGTTTTAGCACTTGCTTTCTTTGCCATATATGTATGTGAGTTCTTTACTTAGAAAAATTGAACGTATAAAGATAAACATAATATGACAAACCGCCATACATAATGGTAATGACATTATATATGGCAACACCATATAATATGGTATATAACATAGAATAATTATTATTGACTATCTACCTAATTTATTGTAACTTATAGATATACACCAAGTAATGAAAAGAGTTATATATATATGGCTAATAGCATCAACTATTTTATTATCAAATGGCTGTATAGATATATCTTGGCCTGATCCAGAACCCGCTCCAACTCCTGAAATAATTAAAATTTGTTACGAGATTATTGATGAAGAAAATGGGAATATTATCAATGATGCATATGTATCATTGAACATTAAAAGAATGCCAAGTGGAGCTTATTATACATATACTAATCCTGAAGAAGAAAATGGAGTTTATTGTTTTAGCATTAAAGAAACATCTGTAATTCAGGGATTGTTTGTAGGAGCAAAAGATTATAAGACAATATGCTGGTATCCATATCGACCCGGTATTGTAAAAATGAAACACCTAGGCTATCTTAAAATTCACATAAAAAATATATCACCCTATAATGATCGAGATGTTGTTTGGGTAACAACAAAACCAACAAGTTCCTGTATGACAGAGGTCATGTTAAACTATGACGGTCAGCTCATTGATACTGTAATCGTTAGACACATTCCTCCAGGTAAGGCTTCTATTTCATGGACATGGTGGAAAAACTCAACCCGATATGAATCTGACACACATGAAATTGAAGTTGAAAGCAGAGATACTTCATATTTTGAGATTAATTATTAAATAACCTATTCAAATCCAACTAAAAATGAATGGATTATTCTGGAAGAATACTCTTTACTGATGCTTTAATTTCATTATCTTCAACTGATAATTATAGTATTAACCTTTCTAATTTCGGATCCGGTTTTTTTTTACTTTTAATAGAAAGTAATTATGAAGTAGTTGTTAAAAAAATAATCAAAGATTAAAATAAATTCCAATCATAAAAAAGAATGTCAGTAGACATCCTTTTTTTCTTAAAATTTACTCATAAAGAAAAAAGTAAACTTATTTAATTTGAAAATCAGGTAATTAAATTTATTTGTAAACCAATGTAAACGTCATGTAAACCATATATTGTATAGTATATCAAACTATTACAATATATAGTTTACAAGTTTACAAAATAATCATACTAATTATTATTATGGATCTTTATAGTTTATGGTATTACCAGTAAGTATGTTAGGTATGGTTAGTAAGGTAAATAAAATTAACACTTTGATCGATAAAGTCTTTGAACTTTATCCAGGTCTGGATAATTTGTTATGTATTTTTTCATCAATTCTCCAATCAAATCGCCAATTGGACGTCTTTCATAAAAAGCTATAGCTTTAATTAATTCAAGATCATCGGAATTAAAATAATATGTTGCTTTTTGAATTCCTGATTTACTTTTTTCTTTATCAGCTTCTTTTTCTGTTTTGATATTGTTTTTTGAGTTTTGAATAAGACTATCAAGTCCACCTGTAAATTGTTTTTTCATAGTTAGTTATTTAAGTTTTTGAATTATTTCTTCTGTCAATGACATATAATCCCTCGCTCCATTTGAATTTGGAGCATAATCAAATATGGATTTACCGGTACTAGGAGCTTCTGCCAACGCTATATTTTCACGAATTGTTGATCTGAATAGCTTATCCGGAAAGTGTTTTTCAAGTACATCCGCAGTTTGTTTGTGCAATATTTTACGAATACTAAATTGATTAAGAATATACCCTCCAGACTTCAGATTATTATTGATTCTTCTGGTTACTTTATTAGTAACTTCCAAAAGACTAGATAGCCCTTCTATACTCAAGTGGTGGGGCAATAATACAGTAATAAAATAGTCACTTGCTACAAGCGCATTAATAGTTATAAGTCCTAAATTTGGGGAACAATCCAAAATGATATAGTCAAAACTCTGCTTGATTGGATCTAGTATTTCATTTAGAAGTTGCTCCCTGCCTGCCTCATTAATCAATTCATACTCTAAGCTTGATACATTAATTGAAGAAGGTAAAACAAAAAGATGATCATTTACCTGTTCAATTTTTATTGGCTCCCCTTTAAAAACTGTATATGTATTAATTTTAGAGTCACGGATTTGTAACGAGGTACTAGCATTACTTTGCGGGTCTAAATCAACTACTAACACATTGTATTTTTTTAAACTAAGTGCAGATGCAATACTGACTGCAGAAGTGGTTTTACCCACACCGCCTTTTTGATTAATGAATGAAATTATTGTTGCCATAAATCTATGTTGAGTTTTACTTTGTTTATATCAAAAGCATATGCGCTTTGTGTGCTACCAGAAAATTTAACATTAATAGCATCACCTCCTTTCGACATCCAGGACGGTATAAAGGCAGGATCGTTAATGATGAGCTTTTGAAGATCTTTATATGCAATATCTTCACCTTCAAAAGACTTAATGTTTTTCCTATAAATAGGATGAATTAGATGTAGACTTAATGCCAGATAATTTTGTCCAATATTTCTCGATGCAAACCTGTAATGTACACCTTCTTTTAATTCTCCCTGGGCTTTGAGGGTGTCCAGAATTTCCCAATATCTATTTATTCTACTTGAATTTGTCACGTCTTTGTCCTGGTCAATAATTACTACTTTGGCATAATTATATAAATCGTTAAAAGAAAATGGAAAATTAAGTTTGCGAATTAATACTTTATATACAGATAACAATAAGGCTAGGTGAGCTTTTGATCTCGCAGAAACATTCTGAAATTCAGAATTTGTATTTAGTTCATTTTTTACCTCCTCGAAAATACCAGGAAATTCTCTTTCAAAATATGAACGATGACTCAGTATCTCTTGCAACACTTTACCAAACCCACTTTCAAACAATCGCTCAAGTTCTTTAATGGCATCGTCTTGCTCAATTATAAAAATATCAGTACCAAATATCAATAAGATGAACCTACTGTGTAAAGATGAAACATGAGGCATTACATTACTATCAACAACAAGACCTGAATTGAATTTGGTAGAATGAGTTCTGGTACTATTGTCATAAGTGGCTCTTGAATGACCTGATCCATCATAACCAGTCTTCATCAAACCTATGAGTTCCGGTTCTATATTATTTGTAAATTCTTTAAGGAATACTAGGCCGTTACGAAAATTATGAACAGAACGTGCAATTGCCTTTGTTGTCGATGCTCCCTCTATTGAAATACCATCATAGTCGCTATAAAATAGCTTTAACATACAATTGGCAAAAGTTGTCTTACCAGAACCTTGATCACCAAACAAATATAAAAACGGAAAGAACCTTAATTTCCGAAAGATGATGTCCCTAAAAATACATGCAATGGTGTATGATACACCAATCATACTATTTTTGTTATGGGTCTTATAGAATAAAGTACTCCATTGGGAAAAGTTTGCCTCACCTTTTTGATAATACACACTCCTATCATCATCAAATAATCCAGAATACTTATTAAACGAAGAGTTGGCCGGAAGTAAATATGTTTTATTTTGAATATCAACCATTCCGTACTTATTTGCTTCCCTAAAAACACCTTTATCAATAACTCCATTTGACATAGCATAAATATCTACACCTTCCTGTTGCCCATTAACATTGATTTCATGGGCTACTTTAAGAAATCGGAACTCATCTTCCAGAATATCAATCAAATCATTTTGACGACCTTTAAACCAAAAATTACCATAATGCCCAATTGCAGTATTAAACTCAGAAAGTTTTAGTTTTTTAGTAGGAATACAAATCACTTGAGATTCACCATCTACATTTTGTAGGTAAAATACACGACTGGAATCATCGCTTCCTTTGGGTAAGAAATATGAAACTTCCATAATAAAATTAGACACCCTCCTATGAGAAGATCTATTACTATTGCTCTTAGCCATATAGTAGCAGTGATCTTTTTTATAAAACCCTCTTCGAACAATATCTTCCTCAATATTTTGGGAGTTCTCCAAAAGCTTAGGGAATAACTGTATATAACTTTCATCTGATTCCAAAAGATCGTATAATATACCATCCTCTAATAATTGATTCAGATCCTTCTTTTCCGGACTGTATAACTGATAAATGACTTTAATATTGAACTCATACTTAAGTATCAACGAAAGAATACGATCTTTTAGTCTATTACCTGCATCATCATTATCAAAAGCCAACACTACGGTTTTTCCATCAAGATAAGGCTTAAGCTTTTTGTGGTCAGTAAATAAGTTTTCAGCACTAAAAAAAGCCAATACTGACTGTTGATAAATGGAAAGTGCATTAATACACCCCTCTGTTAAAAAAACAAATTCTTCCTCTGGTTTATAAAGTTTATTATATAATGAATTATTAAGCTTACCATTATTATAGTATTCACCTTTTTTATTTCCCAAAGCACGTAAATTAATTAGCTGCTCTTCACTATCCAGAAAAACAATTTCATAAACCCCGTCCTTCTTTTTCGATTGATAAAAACATCCTCCAGGTAATTTGTCGACTTCAATACATCTCCCTGCTAAATATTCCTCTGCCTTCTTTGTTTGATTGTTTTTTATAGCAAACAACTTCTTTTCAAAAGGAGAATATGAGCTCAGTGCTTTATGGGGAGAATTTATGTGGATTATAAAATGTCTGTTTATATAATCCATTGCTTCCCTGGTATTACAAGCAAGTTTATCCTGAGTTATATTCAGCCAATCCACCGCCTTTTTACCTGCTCCAAAGTTTTTCAACCAGTATTTAGTTCCATCTAATTTCAACCTTGTTGAAGGAGTTTTCTCTTCATGAGTTTTAAATGCTTTATTAAGTTCAGCTTGAGGCAAGAAATGCTGAATAATTTTCAGCTGCATTTCCGGCATAGAATTAATCATACTAATTCCATTATCTCTTGAATTTTCAAAAGATTCATTATCTTTGCAATACATATTAAAGAAATTAAAATCTTATTATTTAAGATTATAAAAAGGTGGATGGCAGTCCGCCTTTTTATATATTCATACTTGTATCTCCATATCGTTTCGAGTTACGCAGTTCTTCTTCATCTTCATCTCCTTTATTTATCGATGAACCAGGTATAGAAAAATTAGAACCGCTGAAATTGTTCCTGTTAAGATTGTTGACAGAATCATTTTTACTCCAATATTGGAATTTTCCTCCTTTAGTTTTTCCTTTTGAAGAAACATTCTCTCTAGCAATTGATCCAGATTCTTGATCGTATTTACCAAACTTATCTGATTGTTTTGAATTGATAGAGATAAATCCCGAAGATCTAACGTTAACTTTGTCATCATCTTTTTTATTGGTAATAAAGCTTCCGTAAGTTCTTGAATATTCGAAATATTTACTTTCTGAAGTCGCTCCACTTGTTCGTCCAACAATTTTGTTCTCTCTTGTACTTTTTTTCTCGCTAGTTCTTCTATCTCTTTCATTATTTAGTTTTATTTGCTTACTAATATTTCCATACGAATAAGATTTACCCAAGGATGACCCTTTAAAACAACATCCATCTAATTCAAAACTAATCCCAAAAGGTTTTCCTTGCTCATTATAACTTAACTCAACATTAGCTCCATTACGTATCATATATTCTTGTAACTCATGAAGTGAAGACACAGTCTTTAAAGAACTATCCAAAATAATTTGAAGCTGCTTTTTTACGGGTATTTCACCTGTTCGTCTAAACTTTCCTACTTCCGACTTTTTTAAAGTAGTTTTTAGAGCATCTTTCGAGTCTATAACATTCATCAGATTATATTCCTTTTCAACAGTTCTTAAAATCTGCTCACTTCTTTTATAATCCCATTTATCACTTACAACAGCTCCATCCAAGCTTACTCTATTAGCTACTATATGGATATGCGGATGCTCCCTATCTGAATGTCGATATATTATATATTGAGAATTCCCAAACCCCATTTCATCTAGATAATCCTGAGCAATTTTTGTGAATTGTTGATTAGTTAATACCTCTCCCGGAGCAATATTTAAGGAACAATGATAAACTACCTTCTTTAAGTTTGGTTTCATGCTGCTTATTAAACGAAATTCCTTTGTTAATTCATCAGTTGAACTTCCCAACATATTTGTTTCCAACCTTTCACCAACTCCTTTATTTACCTTATCTTCAAGATATTTAAGCAAACCACCAAAACCGCTCCCTTTTATTTGTTTGCCAATCATTAGTTTGTAAAAATTTTATTTATTTTTTTTAGTAGATCATTAGCTTGAACTATTTCAGAGTGTATTTTTGTGTACTCCCCTCTATTTACTTTTCTTGCTATTTGATTTAGATTATTTGAAATTCCAATAAGTTGCTTATAATAGGCTCTATGCATAGGTGACACCCTAAGTTTTAAGGGCCGTTTTGAAAAAGCAGCTCGTCTTAACCAATTAGTTACAGATAATCCTGCTAATTCAGCTTGCCTATTTGCAAATTCATACTCTATTTTTGTTAAACGAATATTGACCTGATGAATACGTAATTCATCAATTTCTTTCTTTGGTCGAGCCATACCGAGACCAATTACAATTATAGAAATTAAAAAATATCAAAGCGTTTGGCAAGGGTTTTCCGTAGCACAAACATGGCTTTGCTCCTATACTCACGCCTATTTATTTATGTTCTTCTGTAGATGCTTTTGAATATGCTTTGTGCACTCATCATCTGACTTAATTTCACCGGATTTTAAAAAGTCAACTAACTGCTCCTTTGAAAAATATAGTTTCTTACCTAGAGGTTTAAAGCAGCTTATTTTTCCATAATGAACCAATTTATATAAATAACTAACTGCTAAACCACTAAAAAGAGAAGCTTCCTTTATGGTAAGAACTTCTTTATTTGTAATAAAAAGAGAAGCTTGCAATTCATCCATTTTCTTTTCAATTCTATTCTCAAATTCTTTAAACCTATCTTTATCCATTGCTTAAATATTTCTGTTATTTTCTTTAACAAAGGAAAACATAGAAAAATATCAATAAAAGGGTGGGAATAATTCCTCCCACTGTTTTTACTAGTCAATTCACTGATATACTGATGGAATAAAATTTAATATTTGAATTAAAGTGTTATGATATTTTAACCTGACTTTATTATCCGCTAGCTCTTTTTTATTCTTAATAAGATAAGACATCTCTTTTATCTGTTTTTTATTAATCGTAAAATAACATATCACAAACTCCTGTAAGTCCCTATTTCTAAAACCGCTAAACAATATAGTTCTTGTGGAAAGTATAGAAATCAATACGGCAAGTTTCTTGGAAGAATCTATCCAATTAATTTTTCCTTCCTGTTCAACTAAAACTTTTCTGAATTCTTTCCTTGAAGTATCTATTAATTTATTTGAGATTAAAAATGTATATATATCGTTTAATTCATTGTCATAAATAGTAAAGTTGAAGTTTAATTTACCCGGTTTTGGTAATTGTTCTTTATAATTTTCAATTGTTTCATTTAAAAAAAATCTCCATTGAGGGGAATCAATATAATCTCTATTAGCAACTCCTTGTTCATAACATTTCAGGTAATCAAGTTCTAATTCTAAGAATTTTAGAACCTTTCTATTATCTGCTAGAGATAAATTATCTTTAATCGACTTAACTCGTACATCCTCAATAAGTGTATGCCTAGTTTGATTGTCCTGATAAAAATTTGCCCCATCAAAAAATGTTGATCTTAAACACGCTCTTATACATTTAGCAACAAACTGATCAGTAATAGCATTTGATGTTTCTTTTACCTTAGCCAAATGATGGATATAAGTAGAAATGATAAATATTGTTTGATTGTAGACCTCATTAATTTTATTAATAAAATACTCTCCGACTTCATTTATTGATTTGTAATAATTATTTAACTTAAGAAATTTCGCTATCAACTGAGGTTTAAGCAATTCAACAAAATACTTTACTATCTCATTCTGACAAACACTAGCATTTTTATATAGTTTTTCACTATCAACCGACTAAAGTCTGGATATTAAAAATTATCTTCTGTAACGCCCATAAACAGGGCGTTCGTTTTTTAATTAAAAATCAGACCCCAT
>NZ_JAPDPJ010000269.1 GCF_026013605.1 Plebeiibacterium sediminum | reverse complement strand
AAATAAACCACTATGGACTGAAAGTCCATAGTTTTGAGCGACCTGAATGACTAAAAGTCATTCTTTAGCTCGTTTCTCATCTATTCTAAGATGAAATTGGATTCATCTTGATCTTCAGGTTTTCTATGATGTTCCAGGTAAGCATTTACCATTTCATCCGTTATATTTCCTGAACTCCAGCAACCAAAACCTATTGCCCAAAAATGACGTCCCCAATATCTTTTACTTAAGAGTGGGAATTCTTGTTGTAATTTTCTTGACGTTCGACCTTTGAACTTCTTTACTAGATCACTTATATTTTGTGATGGACGATAATTTATGTGCATATGAATATGATCAGATGAAACAACACCTTTTAATATTATCACATCCTCCGCTTCACATATTTGTATTAACAGCTCGCGACATCGAACTTTTATATCTCCTTGAAGAACTTTATACCTATACTTTGTACTCCACACAATATGAGCTGTTAATTCTGAAACTGTATGACCATTAATTCTTTGAACCATATGATCAAAGTTAAGATTTTTAGAAGCTAAAGCAAGATGCACTAAAGTGCATAGTTTTAACTACTTTTGAGACCAATAAA
>NZ_JAPDPJ010000268.1 GCF_026013605.1 Plebeiibacterium sediminum | reverse complement strand
TTCTTAATTCGTTTTTTAGATTTATTCTCAAGCAAAAAATAAGTTTACGCAGCATATGGAGTCTCTTTGTTATATCCATAATTTAGCCATTTCCTACAAATGCTAATATAACGGAAGCAAAAAACTCAAGGCTGCACCTGCTTCTCTCATAAAACTACGATTCCTACGTCGAAAGCGCTGAACTCATCCTTTCGTTCCTCAAGGACTCAAACAACACCGCTTTTTATCGACTGCAGAATCTTGTTTTATGGTTCACCAGCTGAGGCCGTTGAGTCCATATTTACAGAAGTCAGAATTTTCTTTATTGAAAAATATTTCCCTATGAAGAATGGAACAAGAGCGCAGAGTCAAGTTTATTTGAACTATGCCAAACGAAACAATAATCTTTTAAAAAAAAGAATATAATAATACGAGAATTGTTTTTAAGTGAATTACACTTAAATAAGTGCTGCCCATAAATTCTCATCCTTACAAAGGAGGAGTACCTGAGGTACGAAGGCAATGTCATTAAGTTAAGGATTAAAGAACTGAAACATAGGCTCTATGTGGCTTAATTTTGATTTTGTGAGTTTTGCTACGAGGTGATTTTCTGCC
>NZ_JAPDPJ010000267.1 GCF_026013605.1 Plebeiibacterium sediminum | reverse complement strand
CCCATCTCCGGCCCGGGGCAATTGAACTGGCCTGCGCTCTTGGTCCATATTTCATAAATTAGAAATATAACATTTAAAACATATCTGGCTTCTGTAAATTATACTGCGGGCTGTAGGCCCAGTTCATTACAGCCTCAGGAATCGCCTGAGGTAATATATGCATCATGTAAATCAACGTCCTGTAAGGACAGCTCAGATTTTAGTAGTCCATATAGGACGGTATTTTATAATAAAACCACCAAGGCCCCAAGACTCAAAGATCTTAAATCACAAGATTGTATCCTGTATCATAAAGAGTAATAAAATAACAAAATAGTTCGTAAACCCCTCTGTGTCTTAGAGCCTTGGTGGTAAAAACATACAGTTTATATTTTACTATTAACCTATCTATATGATACTAATCGGGCTGAAAGTCAGGTGTCCTTTAGAATAGTCTGTGAGGGCTATGTTTTGAATTATTATAAATGGAGTTCAGCGTTTAAAACCACCTCCCCTTCGTACCCAATGTCATTAAGTTAGTGTGTAAGGTATTGAAATACAATACTATGAGTTTGCTATCTGAAATATTTTTACTATCTTAGTTGGGTCAAACAACTA
>NZ_JAPDPJ010000266.1 GCF_026013605.1 Plebeiibacterium sediminum | reverse complement strand
GAATTAGACATTCGACCTGATATAGTTCGGCGTTGGAAACGAGAAATGGAACAGTATGGAGAAGGCAGTTTTTCAGGACAAGGAAATGCGAATTTGACACCTGAGCAAAAAGAGATTCATCGATTAAAAAAAGAATTAAGAGAGGCTCAAATAGAACGAGATATCTTAAAAAAGGCAGTGAGCATCTTCTCCAGGAGCGACAGCAAAAATTCAAGTTTATAAAGTTATATAACAACGTATTTAGTGTTGAGAAGATGTGTCAAGTATTAGGTATTTGTAGAAGCAGTTATTATAATTGGTTAAATAGAGCACCTTCAAAACAAGCATTAGAAACCGCTCGAATAAAGAAAGAAATAAGATCTATATATCAGGAAAGTAAAGGACGTTATGGAAGTCCAAGAATAACCATTGAATTACAAACCAGAGGCATTAAAGCTTCTCGACCCAGAGTTGCCAGAATAATGCAAGCAGAAGGACTTAAAAGCATTGTGCAAAAGAAATATAAGGTGACTACAACAGACTCAAAACATTCGTATCTGATATCTGAAAATCATTTGAAAAGAAATTTTAAAGCTCAGGAATCAGGACAAGTTTGGGTATC
>NZ_JAPDPJ010000265.1 GCF_026013605.1 Plebeiibacterium sediminum | reverse complement strand
GCAACGCTTTGCACACCACCCCAAACGCAAGAAAGAGGCCAAAGCAGCATTGCGTAAGTTAAGAACTATAGCCGGAAGATTAGTTCGTGAACTAGAACGCAAACTAGCCCAGGAAGCTTTTGCTCGCTATGAACTGGAGTTAAAGAATTGCTTGCGTGTTGTTGAGCAAAAGAAAAGTGACAACAATAAAATCTATAGTTTACACGAACCTGATACAGCCTGTATTGCAAAAGGAAAAGCTCATAAGAAATTTGAATTTGGCTCAAAAGTGTCTTTTGCTGTTGTGCCCAAAGTAAATATTATAGTCGGTATTAAAAATTTCAATGGTAACCCTAACGACACATCAACCTTAGAACCTGCACTGGAAAATGTAGAGAAGGTTAGTAAGATTAAATTCAAAAATGCAATCGTTGACAGAGGTTACAAAGGAAAGAAAAAAGTACGCGACACAATAATCGTTAGTCCTAAGCCTCCATCCTCCAGGCAGCCTTACAGTAAAAACACAATGCGAAAGAAATGTAAATCAAGAGCTGCAGTAGAACCAGTTATCGGACATACAAAGCATGGATGTCGTATGATTAAAAACTACCTAAAAGGCAAT
>NZ_JAPDPJ010000264.1 GCF_026013605.1 Plebeiibacterium sediminum | reverse complement strand
GAAGGCCTATTACATCAAAACAAGGTGGCAACGCCCCTTGATGTTGACCTCTGATAAATATCAGACTGAAGGTCTGAAACCCTATGCTTGATACATTGTGTTATGTATGTCCCATTGCTCAGCGAAGCGTCTCGCTTCGCTGTTTTACATTGGCCTCTGGCCGTTCTAAATCTATTTACACAAACTAACAAAACATATAATTGATCTCTATTCAACTACATTGTGAAAGATGTTGAATATAATACAACATAGCGGGACGCTTTGCTGAACTTGAACGATTTCTTATCTGTCATTTTTTGTTTCAGACTTACAGCCTGATTATGCATTACATACATGTTCTTGGGGTGATACCCCAAGCTCTGATGTTTCAGGCTGTCAGCCTGAAAAATACCTATGAGATTAATCTACAGCTTCGAAACGAAATTAGCATTAAATCGAACATAGGCTGAAGGCCTATTACATCAAAACAAGGTGGCAACGCCCCTTGATGTTGACCTCTGATAAATATCTGACTGAAGGTCTGAAACCCTATGCTTGATACAATGCAGAACGGAGACGCTTTGCTGTACGACAAGAAAGAAACATCTTTGTATGTTGTATAAATG
>NZ_JAPDPJ010000263.1 GCF_026013605.1 Plebeiibacterium sediminum | reverse complement strand
TCAGTTGCCTCTACAGTTAAGCTATATGATGTGGTTGTTTCATAATCCAACTTGCTGTTGTTAACTACGGTGATGGCTCCTGTCGATGAATTGATGCCAAAGATACCATCGCCATTTCCTGCTGTAATTGAGTAGCTGATGGTCTCGCCATCGGCATCCAAGTCTGAAGATGTGTTGTCATCATCAATATTTACCACTGCACTATTGTTCGATGCATTTTCTGCTATCGTTGCTGAGGCATTTGAAATTACAGGACTGTTGTCATTCACATTCGTTACACTTATGGAAACAGTTGCATTATCAGTGTTTGTTCCATCCGTAGCCTGTACAGTTAAACTATACGAAGTTGTTGTTTCATAATCTAACTTGCTGTTGTTAACTACTGTGATCGCTCCTGTAGATGAATTGATTCCAAAGATACCATCGCCATTTCCTGCAGTGATTGAGTAGCTGATGGTCTCGCCATCTGCATCCAGGTCTGAAGATGTGTTGTCATCATCAATATTTACCACTGCACTATTGTTCGATGCGTTTTCTGCAATCGTTGCTGAGGCATTTGAAATTACAGGACTGTTGTCATTTACGTTTGTTACAGTAATAGAAACAGT
>NZ_JAPDPJ010000262.1 GCF_026013605.1 Plebeiibacterium sediminum | reverse complement strand
AAAACTGTCGTAGGCTTAGAAATAAGAGATTCAAACGAGAAAAAAATGGCCCTTGGAAGTGAAGTCGTGGATTCTTTTTGGGTTTCTAATTACTCTAAAACACACAAGACTTTGGTTGTTTCTGAAAATCCTATTGATAATCTTTCTTATTGTCAATTAAATAGAAATTTTAGTTGTACTCATATAGCCTCATTAGGAACTATTAGTGACAAACAATGTCATAAAATTGCTCAGTTAATCAATAGAGGAATTTATAAATCACTTAAATTGATTAATGATAATGATTTTGCTGGATACAAAAATGATTTAAAGATTATTTCTAAGTTTATACCTCAAGATAAGTTGAGGATAGTTAGTCAAGAAGTAAAATCGATTATAATAGAAATCGAAAACGAACAAATTGATATTTCAAACATTAATATTTTTAAATGGATATTAGGCAAAATTATTCAGAATAATGATTTAGGTAATAAAATTAATATTGAAAAGAGTGCATCTAAGGACTGGAATAATGAACTTTAATAAGTATTAATCTAGTCTGGTAAAAATGACAAGAAAACAGTTGGAAAGCATTTATCTTATTGGAAAGTCAGGTAAATTGCTAAACTGTAT
>NZ_JAPDPJ010000261.1 GCF_026013605.1 Plebeiibacterium sediminum | reverse complement strand
AATTGACCTGGGCTTACAGCCCGCAGTTATATTTACAGAAGTCAGATCTGTTTTAAATGGTATATATCTATTTTATGAAGTATGGATCAAGTGCGGAGGCCAGTTCAATTGGCCCGGGCCGGCGATTGGGAGACGCAGGCGAATGCGGGTGATATTGGGATTGTGTGAAGGGAAAAATTCGTCAAGGATGTGGGGTGAAGGATAAATTGAACTAGCGTTTTTGGTTCTTTTTGGGCGATGACAATTATTGCGATAAGAGAGCGCAGAGTCAAGTTTACTTGAACTATGCCGAACGAAGCAATAATCTTTAAAAAAAAAGAATAAATGTTTTAATAGAAAGAAATTTCACTTCGCAATAGAGTATCACTATAGAAAGTACCGTCCTGAAAGGACAACTCATTTCAGCCCAATGCAAACGTAGTGTCGCGTTGGGTAATAAAGTTCCGAATAATCCCTGCGTCCTGAAAGGACAACTAAACTCTGAGCTGTCCTTACAGGACGTAGAATCACATGATGCATAATACCCCAGGCGATTCCTGGGGCTGAATTGACCTGGGCTTACAGCCCGCAGTTATATTTACAGAAGTCAGATCTGTTTTAAATGGTATATATCTA
>NZ_JAPDPJ010000260.1 GCF_026013605.1 Plebeiibacterium sediminum | reverse complement strand
CACATTAAAGTATGCAACTTTAAATCCCTGTGCACATGCATGATGCCCTAAGGCTGATGATATAAAGCTTTTACCACATCCTGTGGCACCAGTAATCAGTACTGATTCTCCATTGGAGATATAGTCCCCAGAAGCCAATGTGGATATTAACGATTTATCCAATCCTCTGGATGCATCATATTTTAATTCTTCCAATGAAGCCTGATATCTAAAACGAGCCGTTTTTCTGAGCCGGTCAAAACGACGATTCTCTCTGTCTTGAAGTTCTGCCTGCAAAAGGATTTCAAGGCCTTCATTCAATGATAGGTCATTGTTTTTACGGGTTTCCCAGAGAGCTGTCCAGCTTTTCTTACATCCATAAAGGCGTAATTGAGATAATTGATTTTCAATAATTTCCATTATTTTAAAATTTAAATGATAATTGATTATTGTAATATTCTTTTCCTCTGATGTTATTATGTTGAGGAAGATCTTTTTGAGGATCCTGTTGAGAGGATTCAGTCATTTTATTTTTGATAATATTCATCACAAATCCATAACTGTAATTTTGATTGTCGATAGCTATCTGACAGGCTTTATTAAACGTATCGACCGGGGTATTTTTACACAAACTAAACAGCC
>NZ_JAPDPJ010000025.1 GCF_026013605.1 Plebeiibacterium sediminum | reverse complement strand
CTTTTACCGACTACACCATCTTGTTTTTTGGCTCACCAGCTGATGCCGGAAGAACCACTCGAGATTGAAAGTTAATTTCTAAAAGGATTATTGGTTTAGCTTATCAGAACGCTGGTGTGAGTTTATAACTAGTACCAGTACCTTATATTACAATAATTTACAACCATCTTCCTCAACCACTGCTGGTTCGAGTTTGTAACTCGGACCATATAATACAATATTCTACCACCGTATACCTCAGTCTTTTGCATTCGCACTATGCCCTCTGCATTATGCCCTCTGCACCTAGCTCTTCGCTCAATCACCTTTCTCCCTTCTCCTTGTTCCATGTTCCCTTGTTCCCTTCTCCCTGCTCCAGAGAGAAAATATGGCCTAAATTACAAAAACATTGTCTTTATTTCTAAAAGAAGACTAATTTAAAAGTAAGATCTTTGCATTCAAAATATTTTTGTGAGTAAAAAGAGAATCCTTAAAACGTATTTAAGGAAGTGATAATAGGAAAAATTATACTGAATGAAGAACATTATTTTTACGCTCTTCTTTTGTTTTGGTTTTAGTTTGTTGTATGCACAGGAAAACTCCCTGGATAGTATTTCAATAAATATACAGCAAGCTTGGGAAAGATCTGATGCTTTTAGTAAGGAAATAAAGCAGGCCAATATTCATCAACAAATTGGTAAGACAAAAATTTTAGATGCAAAACGAAAGTGGGCACCCACAATTGAAGCCGAAGCCCGGTTTGGAAAGCTAACGAACATACCCATTTTTGTAGATGGATTAACAAAAGATCCTGAATACATTCCATTGGCCAACCATAATAGTTATGGAGCAGGGGTAAATGCCAATTTTAATATTTACGATGGAGGTAAAGTTAAAAATGGAGTAAAAACAGCTGAAAGCAGATCGCTGATGCTTCAGTATGTTAGTGAGGCTACCTATTCCGAAGTGCATTATAAAGTAGCAGAGTACTACCTTGATATATTACGCTCTAAGGAGTTTGTAAAGATTATTGAAAAAAATATAGCCCGTAACAACGAACGCCTGGAGCAGGTTATAGAGCTGTATGAGCATGGAGTGGTTTTAAAAAGCGACTTATTAAGAGCGCAGCTTCAGTTGTCGCAGCAAAAAATTAATCTGCACTCCATGAAAAACAATATTGAGATTGCATCTCAAAACCTGAATATGCTATTGGGGTATGAAGATGATCAACCTTTGAAACTATCAGATAGTATTGGTATTGAATTGTCAGAATTAGATAAGATATATTCTGATTATGTGGTTTTAGCCATGCAACAATCGCCATTAAAAAAGATGGCAGAAACAGAGATCACCTTATCAGAACTCCATGAAAAGGATGTTCATGCCGAAAAACTTCCTAAAATATCCATGTTTGGAGAGTATAGTTACTCATACCCGCAAAACAGGTGGTATCCTTATGCACCTGCAGGATATATGTTAGGTATGGCAGGTGTTCGCATGTCGTATAATATTTCATCCTTGTATATGAATAAGCATAAAGCTTCTGCTGCAAAACTTGATATTCAGCAACAAATTGTAGCTAAAGAAAATACCGAAGAAGTTTTAAGAAATCGTATTAAAACAGCTTACAAGCGATTTTTAGAGGATAAAGAAAACATAGAAGTAGGATTAATTAGTATTGAGCAAGCTCAGGAAAATTATAGAATAGTCAATCAAACCTATTTTAATCAGTTGGCTTTATTAACCGATTTGTTAGAAGCAGATGCTCAGCTATTACAAGCACAATTTGATTTGGTGAATAATTATGTTTCAGCCAGATTACACTATTATCAATTATTAAAAATAACAGGGCAATTATAATGAGCGATAAATTACAAAAATATCAAAAGGCAGATCATACGGTATTAAAAATATCGTACATCACAGCAATATGTATTCTTTTGGCACTAGCTGTATGGGGAGGAGTTAAAGTATATGATTTCTGTATTTACGAAGAAACCAATGATGCACAGGTTAAGGAATATATCAATCCTATTTTAACCAGAACCAGTGGTTTTGTGCAGGAAATAAGATATACAGATCACGAGCATGTTTTAATGGGCGATACTTTAGTTGTGCTGGATAACAATGAAGCT
Organism: Plebeiibacterium sediminum; assembly: GCF_026013605.1. Classification (GTDB taxonomy): domain Bacteria; phylum Bacteroidota; class Bacteroidia; order Bacteroidales; family Marinilabiliaceae; genus Saccharicrinis; species Saccharicrinis sediminus. Next base: position 74,867 of record NZ_JAPDPJ010000025.1, on the reverse strand, counting down.
ACAGTGCGTTTGCATGAGGTTCAGGCTGAAATTGCGGCAGCCGAAGCACAAATTAAAGTATTACAAAATGCCATAAAAATAGCTTTGAGTAATACCAATATTTATAAAGCTAAGATTAATGCAGCCAAAGCTCATTTGTGGAAACAGCAACAGGATTTTGACAGATATGAGAAGCTATTGGAGAGAGAGGCTGTAACACAACAGCAATTTGAGAATGTGAAAACACAACTGGATATAGCTCAGTCGGATTATGAAGCAATGATTAGTACTGTGGTTAATTCTAAAGATAAAATTGCCGATGAGGAAGCTAAGTTAGCGGTTGCTATGGCTAACCTGGAGCAAAAAAAGGCCTTACTCGAAAAGGTTAAGCTGAATTTGGAGTATACGGTTATTCAGGCACCATCCGATGGTTATATGGGAAATAAATCTATTCAGCCAGGACAGTATGTACAAACTGGTCAGGTAATTGGTTTTATGGTAGATAAAAAACAAGGAAAATGGATTGTGGCTAATTTTCAGGAAACTCAGATTGCCGATATGCACGAAGGGCAAAAAGCCAAGATATTAGTGGATGCATTTCCTGATGAAACCTTTGAAGGTGTTATTACTTCTTTTTCACCGGCAACAGGTTCTGAGTTTTCTCTGTTACCAACAGATAATGCTACCGGAAATTATGTGAAAGTAGTACAACGTTTCCCTGTAAAAATAGAATTTACAGAGCAGAGTAATACAATGATTAAAAAGTTAAAGGCAGGAATGAATGCAGAAGTTTCTGTTTTAAAAGACTAATGAATGACAAATAGTAATGTACAAATATTTAAGAGCTGGGTTCCGAATTGGTTGGTTTTTGTTACTCTGTTTGTATTTTTGCTCCCAATAGCGCCGGGTTTAGGCCTGTATTCAGGTGGAGTAGCAGCTGCTGCCAGTTTTTATGGTGTGGATATTATTGATATTAATTATTCAATGGTGGTTTACTATCTTGCTATTGCAAGTGTTTTTCCATTGGAGGCCAGATTCTTTAACTTTTTTTCATCGAAACGATACCTGATTGCATGCTTGATTCTGTTTCTCACGCTTAATTATTTATTATACAGAACCCATAGTTATACGGTATTATTTGTATTGCGATTTTTTGCGGGAGCACTATCGCACGGGGTTATTGGTATTGTTTTTACTTTGGTTTTTAAACAGTTTCATGAGCAGCGAAGCAGGGTGTTGGGATATGCAACCATGTATTCAGCTCTGTTTGGTTCCGGAGCCTTAGGTTATATTATGAATGCTTATGTGCTTTCTAATTATGGTTTTAATAGTGTGTTTTTAGTTTACATTATTTCTATCATTCCGGGAGCCATTTTAATGGTTGTTATATTAAGAAATTATATTGATCTGCGAAGAAATGGTAAGGTGCCCTTAAAGAATGTAGATTGGGTAAGTTTCGTAATTTATGCATCGTTATTACTTTCAATTGCTTACTTTTTCTTATATGGCCAATATTACCAGTGGTTTTCAAGTCTGCGTATAGTGCTGGTGTTTTGTGCTATTGTTATTCTGTTAATCACTTTTGTCATGCGACAAAAGGCGCTAAAGGTTCCTTATATTGATATGCGGGTATACAAAACCCGTAACTTCAGAATTGGTATGGGTTTATTGGTGGTCTTCTATCTGGCAAAAGGTGATTTAAATTTGCTAAATAACTTTATGACTCAGAGTGTAAAACTCGACATTTATCACTACAGCTATGTGATGTTTATAAATTGTGCCGGCATTGTTTTAGGAGCATTGTTGGGTGCGCGATATATTTTAGCAGGAATGCGAATACGTATTATCTGGTTGATAGGATTTGGTTCTCTGCTGGCATATCATTTATTTGCTATTTCTGTTCTGAGTTATCAGGCTACTATTAGCCAACTATTTATGCCACTGTTTTTATGCGGTTTTGGTAATGGAATTCTGATTATTTCAATTGTAATATTTTATGTAACAGCTGTTCCTCCTTCCATAGGTTTTTCTGCTTCGGTAAGTGGTGTTGCTTACAGGTCATGCACTTTTGTGGGCAGTATGGCATTAACAAGTATGATGGGTTTACGTTTTCAAAAAATACACCATCAAAGTTTTAGTGCCGATGTTAGCAGAACCAATCTCCTGGCCATGGATCGAATAAATGGTTATGCGCATGCTCTGATAAATAGAGGAGCATCAGCTCATGAAAGTAGCGCGGGAGCTATGAAGTTGCTAGGTAAGGCCGTTTCTTATCAGGAAAATTTGTTGTTTATAAAAGATTACTATTTGTATATGTCTTTTTTAATTGGATTTGTAATGCTCCTAATTGCTACAATACCACATTTTACTTATCAAATTAAAAAGATTAAATCCAGAGTTATTCCAATTTAAGTTTATCGATTTATAAGTCTAAAAGTGTTGATCTCAAATAGACTTTGAATGTATTATTTGTAGTAGTAGACTATTTTAGTAGGTGAAATTTAACTTACAGTATATCAGTGTGAAATATTTGAATATGGAGTGTTTTAATTATTTAAAGCTCTGAAAATGAACATTAAGTATATTCGACTGATATAGTTGACTTGTTTTATCTTTAGCTAAAGCATTTTATTCCGAAACATCGCTAATTAATTATAGTATAAATAAGCAATTAGTTATTCTTTTTAAGGATAGAAATATTGTAATTAGTTAGTGTTTGGGATATGAAGTTTATTGACAATTTAGAAATTGGGAAAAGATTAACGCTACAGTTAATTCTTATCATTGTGCTGATCAGTTTAGGTTTTGGTTATACACTAACAAAAACACAAACTATTAAAAGGTATTTAACTGCTATTTATAGTGAGGATTTAGTGAGTATGCAATTTTTGTTGGAAGCAGACAGGGATGCATATCAATCCAGTTTAGCTATTGGTCAGTTGTTGGTTTTTGATTCTTTGAATGAGGATCATGAAAAATCTCTTGAAGAAAAGTATTTATCTGATGCAAAAGAAAACCTGGATCAGGTAAAGCAACGATTTGATAAGTTTCTTGAAACTTCAAAATCTGCTAAGTTTAAGGAAAATGAAGCATTAGTAAAACTATTTTATTCTTCTTATGATGAAGTGACTAAATTGGAATCAGAAATAGAATCTTACATTCTATCAGATGATTTTATTGATGCTCAGGATGTATACTTCGGAAGTTTTACTCAGCATTTTGAAGAGATGAGAGGAGCGATGGATACATTTACCGGTATTACTCAAACGGCAGCAGATTTATCCTATGAGAATAGTATTGATGTAAGTAATCAGATTTTATACAATTCAATCATTATTATTCTAATAGTAATTCTTATTGTAGCTGCCGGAGCAATCATTATTACTCGTAGTATTAGCAGACCATTATATAAAGCTGTTGATGTTTTAGCTGTAGTTTCTAAGGGAGATTTAAGTGTTGAACTGGAGGAATCACTTGTTGAAAGAAAGGATGAATTAGGAGTATTATCCAGAAGCATTGCATCCATGTTATCAGGACTAAAGCAGGTCGTAGAAACCATTTCCAACAACTCAACTCAAATTGCGTCAGCTAGTCAGCAATTGAGAACTTCAGCCGAACAAATGGCTCAGGCTGCTAATGAACAAGCAGCATCTGTTGAGGAAGTTTCATCAACAATGGAGGAAATGTCTTCAAATATTGCTCAAAATTCCGGTAATGCTCAGGAAACCAAAGCGATTTCAAATGCATCGGCTCATGGTATTCAAGGGGTTGTAGATGCAGCCAAGATAAGTTTAGAGTCATTAACCGAAATCTCTGAAAAAATATCTGTTATTAATGATATTGCTATGCAAACCAATATTTTAGCACTTAATGCAGCTGTTGAGGCAGCTAGAGCAGGTGAACATGGACGTGGTTTTGCGGTAGTTGCAGCTGAGGTCAGAAAGTTAGCAGAGCGCAGTAAAATGGCAGCAAATGAAATAATTGCATCCAGTGATAATAGTTTGAAATTAACTCAAAATGCAGGATTGGAATTACAGCAGATTTTGCCTGATATACATAAAACAGCTCAGTTGGTAGACGAAATTTCATCTGCAAGTTTAGAACAGAATGAAGGTGCAGGACAAGTTAATGAATCCGTTCAGCAGTTAAATTCAATAACGCAGCAAAATGCTTCTACTTCAGAACAATTATCATCCAGTGCGGATGAGTTAGCCGCACAGGCAGAAGCTTTGATTAGTGCAGTATCTTATTTTAAAATTTCAAAGGAGTAATTTTCTAAACTATACGGTATTATACAAAAATCCCTGATTATTAGTTTTATAATCAGGGATTTTTATTTTTTTATCTTAAAAAAGATTGATATTCTTCTGTATTTGATTCTGAATATGTTTTATTAAGATCCAAATTTATATTTATTTTATGCTTGTTCTCTTGTTTCTTATTTTCTTCTTTGCTTTTGTTAGGTGTTGAAGGTGCTTTTGTTTTATTAATTAACACCTCGGAATTTTCAATTTTAAAAAATGAAACCAGATCTCTCAGTTTTTCCGCCTGGGCTGATAATTCTTCTGAACTGGAAGCTAATTCTTCACTCGCAGCTGCATTTTGTTGAGTTACATAGTTAAGTTGTTGTATTGTGTTGTTAATTTGAATTGCACCAGTGTCCTGTTCTTTACTGGAAGCAGTGATCTCCTTTGTTAGGTTTGTTGACTTCTCAATCTGAGGTAATAATGATTTCATTTTATCACCTGTTTGAATTGCTATTTTTACTCCATTGTTTACGTCGCTGATTATCTCGTCTGAGGCTATTTTACTCTTTTCTGCTAATTTCCTCACCTCAGCTGCAACCACAGCAAAGCCACGTCCATGCTCGCCGGAATTAGCAGCTTCCACAGCAGCATTAAGAGCTAATATATTTGTTTGAAAAGCAATTTCACTTATGATATTTGTTTTTTCTGCAATACTTTTGTTTGCTTTTATTGTATTCTCAGTGTCTCTTGATAATTCATCAATTCCCAGGCGTGTATTATTTGAGATGTTTTCATTTTTTAATGCATTACTTGAGTTTTGTGCAATGTTAGAGGCCATCTCTTCCATAGTGCTGGATATTTCCTCAACAGATGCAGCTTGTTCACTCGAATGTTGACTTAATTGTTGTGAAGAGGAGCTTAATTGTTCACTTGCAAATGCCAAATTGTTCGATCCGGAAATTACTTCGCCAATAATTTCTTTTAGTTTCGTAACCATAGCTCTCAATGAAGATGCTGTTTGACCAATTTCATCCTTGCTTTGTATATTAATATCAACACTCAATATTCCTTGCGAAATTTTTGAAGATATATCGGCAATCGAATTGATACCAAATAATACAGGTCGAAGCAAAAGATAAATTCCTAAAAATGTTAGTATTAAGCAAGCCAATATTCCGATGATAATAATTGCATTTAAAACTCTTAAACTTTCATACATATCCTTTTCATAAAGAGAAACACAAACGTAGGAGTCGTATGGTTTAAAGTATTTAAAAAATTGTTGCTTCCATTCTCCGTCTTTATTATCTGGCCATTGGTATCTGGATTTGCTAATTTCATCTTCAGAAGCACTCTTCATTTGTTTGAAAAAGTTAGTCTCTGATATATTAGTACCTTCTGATTTAGGGTGAACTAATAAATTTCCTTCAGCATTGACAATATAGGGATAACCCTCAGAGAAGTATTTTCTGTTAGAGAATTGCTTTTTTAAATATTCATAATTCTTTTCTATAATAGCAACGGCTAAAATACCTTCAATCTTACCGTTGATAATAATTGGTTCGTATGCTGTTAAATACCAATCATCAACAACAAAAGCTCTGCCGTAGTAATTTTTGTTTTGCTCAATAGTTTTTATAATCTCAGAAGAGTTTGGAATTACAGTGCCAAGAGCTCTGTCTCCATCCTTATTTATTACACTGGTTGTGATTCTTAAATAACCGGATTCTATTTTTCTAAAAACACTGGCAACATTAATTGAATTAAGTTTTAATTCGTCAACAAATTCATAGTTTTTAAATAATGATTGTTTATCAATTTCAATACTATTGAAACTAACCTCAAATTCTTTTTCATCATTAGTCTTAATCTTTATACTGTTTTTTTCTTTGACAAGTTTAGGTGTGCCTTTACTGTAAAAAAGTTCGTGAGTAAGGTTTAATGACATATTTACCAATGATTGATGTCCTTCAACCTGACTGTCTAAAATATCAACCAAATCTTGTAGGTGAGTGTACATTTGGTTGTCAGCATTTTTTACAATGCTTTGTTTTAGATAGCTTGTTATAACTACTGCTAATGTTGTAAATACAAAAATTAATAAAACCGCAAAAGTAGTGTTAATTCTAGCTTTGAGTTTAAAATCAGTAAATTTCATTTGATCTAATTGTGATAAGTAAATATTCCCTTTTTGTGTGTTCTTTTAAATCTGCGGTATACTACTCATTGAGTACTTTGTTTCAAAAAGAAGCGTTAATATTTATTAAATATTTTTTGCGTAAATTAGGTAAGTAATTGCGTAAAAGAAATGCCTTGGTGAAAAACGATTCACCAAGGCATTTCTTTTTGTCTATGATTAGCTGGATTAGGTATTAGAACATCGTAATGAACATAGAAAGTACCTCAATACAAGGCTTTACAAAACGAGGCATAACACGTTGAAGTAACAGAATGTCTTGTTTTGAAGTAATTTCAATGTGTAATAGACTTTTTTAATGTGCATTGCGGTTTATGCTGTAATGGCAATGGGTTGTTCAATAAACGTTTTATCGTACCATTGTTTGCATGATTTAAATGGTAATATAAAGTTTGTTGAATAATTAAGTATAAAGTTGATTACTCCAAAAATGGCAACCAATACGCCAATAAAGAATGCTATAATCGTAGCAATCATTAAAAATGTCATGTTACTGCTAAACTCTTCATCATAATCTCTTTTCCAGGGGCCTCCGTTGATGCTAACATAATGTTTGGTTGCCGATCCGGCAAAAAGGGATGTCATAATTACTCCAACCAATCCTTTTCCTTTGGATCCAAATATGCGGAGTCTTTTTTCTAGGATATAAGCAGGAACTCTGCTGGCTAAATAGTAAAAAGTAATACCACAAAAATGTAATAGCATCAAGCTCGACCACAATGAACTAAAGTCAATAAAAGCTGCAATAACAGGAATCGCTATAGCACATCCCAAAATCCATTTGGATCCAGCAAAATACCTTTCGGTTCTATTGTCATAGACTTCTTTGATGGCATTCATCTGTTCAATCAGTTCCTGGTTGTCTGGTTGTAGATAAGTAGCGATGTATTCTAATCCGTTTCGTACATATCTGGCCTGACTTCCTTTTGTTATGGTCAGTAATTCAGATCCATCCTCTCCTGGTACAGTGCTTAGTTTATTTTCAATGCTTTCTAAAATCTCATAAGCTCTCTGGTTTCTTTCTTCCATACTTAGCGAGCTTATAAAATCTTCAATTTCAGCATTGCTTTTGGGTGTTAGGCTTATTTTTTCTTTGATATTCGTAAAAATTACCAGAGGAAAAAGAGCAAATAATCCAAGCATAAAAGTACTGGCAATGATGATTGAAAACCAATCTGTGCTTTTTTCTTTTGCTGGCTTCACTGGTTTTGTTGTTGATGATGCATTGTCAGTGGTTTGTTCCTGAGTAATGGATTGTTCCGTAGTTTTAGGGTTTATATTTGGTGCGGTTGCCTTCTGAGCAACTAAACTTATATTGACGCAAATATTGATACAAAAAAGTACCAGAGTAATGGCAAGAATAATTTTCTTCTTCATAATTAGTTAAATCTAGTTTGTTATTTTTTACAATTGACTAAATGATGTTTGAATAATTTATGTTATCGATCGATGATTCAAAAATGTAGTCAATAGATTGAATTACAAACTTTTTGTTGTCTGAATAGATCAATTCGGACATCTTTCGAAGAAAGAAAAATATGTTTTATTCTATCAAAACGCCTGTGTTTACTTGCTTTCTGAAGTTTGAAGGAGTAATTCCCTTTTCGTTGACAAAAGCGGTGTAAAAAGATGATCTGGATTTAAATCCGGTTTCCTGAGCAATGCCTTCAATGGTTAAATAATCAGATTTTGGGTCTTTCAATAGGCGAGAGGCTTCTTCAATTCTGTATTGATTAATAAATAAGTTGAAGGTTTTTCCTGATTTTTCATTAATAATCTCGGATAATGTTGAGCGGTTTGTATCCAGTTTCGTTGCCAATAAATTAAGCGTTAAATCCTGATTAAGATAGATTTTATCTTGTTTGATTAGCTTTTCCAGAGCATCCCATATTTTCAATTTTTCTGAACTAAGTTGTTTAATTTTGGGTTTTACTGCTTTGCGGGAATTCTTAGAGATAGAGGATTTTACGGTTTTATGATTCAGTTTTAAATAAATGCCTGTTATAATTGCCAGGCATAGAATTAAACCAATAGAAATTGAAAGGTATTTGTATTTAAAGAAGTTTAAAGATTTTGCCAATTCACTTATCTTCTTATTCTTGTTTTTTACATCATATTCAATTTGCATTTTACTTAATTCGGTTCTCCACTTATTCTTCTGTAAAGAATCCTCAATAGCATAATACTGTTTAAGATATTTGCTGCTTAAATCGTATTGGGCTTGCTGCTCATAAGCTGATGCCAGACCTTTATAGCTATCTTCAATAAATGGCAGGTAGTTTGATTTTAATGCAAATGGTAGTGCCTTTTTATAATAAAAAAGTCCGGAATCAACCCTTTGGTATTCCATGTGAAATTTAGCTAGCCCTAAAAGTGCATCCGCCATTCCGAGCGGTTTATTCGACTTTAACTGCATTTCGTACGCTTTATGAACCCAATATGAAATACTGTCTTGTTTGTTTATAGAGGCATAGTAATAACTATAGTTTAAGGCAGTAAATCCCGCTGCTTCATACTGTAAATTTTTTCGAAACAGATAAAATGCGGAATCATATAGTTGTGTAACAGGAACTGTCGGATTGTTGTAATTGGATTGTCTTAATAAATTTGCAAAACCGTGATAACAATAGGCTTTGTCAAAGTCAGAAAACTGATTACGTACTGTAGCAATGTTTTCAATAAATAAGTGGATGGCAATTAATGTATCACCGGCTTCTATACCTAATTCAGCCATGTTTAGTGCTAAAATAACTTTTGCATTAGGTTTTGTTTCTTCATTTATAGCGATTTCATAATGCCTGTGGGCTTTGATCCAATTTCCCTGGTCTTTATAACAAAGAGCTAATAGTGAGTTTGCTAACGAATAAGGTTTATTGTTATGTTTTTTATAGATAGAATCTGATTTTAGTGCCAGATGAATAGCGTTGTCAAGGTCTCTTTTGTTGAATGATGCTTTCGCCTTTTTATATACCTCTGCCCAATATAAATGATAGGTTTCAGTATTTTCAGATTGACAGTAATACGGTGCAGAAAACCATAATATAAAGGTTGTCAACAAACAATATTTAAGCATTTCAATTTTCATAGATACGGGCTGATTAATTAACTGTGCTGTTTTGGTTGTGTTGAGTTAATTAAATATGTGGCGGTATAAATATTTAAACAAAAATATAAAAAGTACGAACTTTTAAAAATAATAATTATAAATATAGTGTGCTGATTTATAGTTTAATAATTGTGATTTGAGGATTGATATGTTTAAGCTTAATAATTATTAACTTTTTTGCTCAATACAATCGCCTGTTGTTTTAAACACTATTGAGTAATTTTACTTCTCTAAAAAATAAATGAAGCAAGAGTAAAAATGGAGTTAAATTACGGGATTATTGGTACGGGTGCTATAGGTGGTTTTTATGGTGGTTTTTTAGCAAAATCTGGGAAGGAAGTTAATTTTTTATTTAATTCAGATTTTCAGCATGTTAAAGAAAATGGATTAAAGATAGATTCTTCAACTGGTAATTTCCATTTAAAACAAGTTAATGCCTATAATAAATCAGAAGATATGCCGAAGTGCGATGTGGTTTTTGTGTGTTTAAAAACAACTACAAATCATATTTTAAAGGAAATGCTTCCTTCTGTTATGCATAAAAACTCGGTTATTATTATGATTCAAAATGGTTTGGGTATTGAAAAAAAACTGGCAAAGGAATTTCCTGACACATCAATAGCTGGAGGTTTAGCGTTTGTTGCATCGTCAAAAATAGATAAAGGACATATTGCGCATTATGATTATGGTTCATTGACATTGGGCTTTTATCAAAAAGCAAATGATGAGGTTTTAAATCAGGTGAGTATCGATTTAAATAATGCAGGTATAGAATGTAATTGTGTCGAGGATTTAAATCTGGCACGATGGAAAAAATTACTTTGGAATATACCTTTTAATGGAGTATGTGTTGTTTTAAATGCCAAAACAAAAGAGTTGGTAAGTAATGAAGAATCACGCAAGTTGGTTAGTGATTTAATGTACGAGGTGGTAGAGGCAGCTAATCATTGTGGGGCACCGCTTAAAACTGATGCGATTGATGAGATGATTGATTCAACATTTAAAATGAAGCCATATGCACCAAGTATGAAACTAGACTTTGATTTCAAACGTCCGATGGAAATTGAGGCAATTTATTCTAATCCGGTTCAGGAAGCTAAAGAAGCCGGATACGATATGAAAGTTACTTCTACAATTGAAAAACAATTGTACTTTATTCAGGAAACCTATAAGTAGATATTGAGATGATAAAAAGGAGCTGTAGTAGCTCCTTTTTAATGTTGACTCGCATGAGTGAATACTTCTATATCTTAATAATATTCGTAAACTCTATCGCAAACAAGATAAATTGAGTCGTTGATTGTAATGTTTGCACTGGTCCAGTTTTTCTTATGATCATAAGCTGTGTAATCAACTTTTACAACCATAGAAGATGCTTCTGAGCCATAGGAAGAACGGGAGAGATTGTAAAATCCATATTCGTTATATGATGCTTCCATTGTCATCAGTAAGGAATCGTTCTGATCAAACATGTATTCTTTTGTAATTCTATTTTTAGTGTCTCTGTTGCAAGTATATACTCTTTTCAGATTGTCTTCAGCATCAAAATATTTTAGTTTATGCCAATTGCCTAAAGAATCATTTACAAAAGTAAAAGTTCGTTTGGTACTGTCTACAGGGTAATTGAGTATTTGAGCGTTTGTAAATCCTGATTCATCATAGGTATATGTATCGTATCGCCAAAGAGTATCATCTCTGTAATAAAAGGCTTTTGAAATTTTGGTGTTTTCATTTTCTACTACCCATTTACTAATAAAATCATCACCAATACTGTAGGTGTTTTGAGTAATTAAACCATTCTCATTGTATGTGGCTATAAAATCATTCGACCATTGCAAACTGTCTCTTTCTTTTGTTGTAATTACAGAGCCTTTAGTTATTCCTTCATCGCTTTTAATAGCCCAATAATTAATTTCTTTTACAGATTTTAATTTTCCATTTAAAGTTTCATTAAATACAAAGTAGGGAGTGTAAGCTCCTAATGTAGTTTGAGGAGGTGGTTCTGGTGATGAGGTTTTGCAGGAAAAAATAATTCCGGTAAGAATTATTAAAGTTAAATACAGAAAGTTTTTCATAATAGTAAGAGTTTGATAAATACTATTAATAAAGTTACGACGTATATTTTTATAGTTCAATGGATAATAATTTATTATTAACGGGCAATTGTTATATTTGCGACAGAAAAATATGAATATGGAAAATATGAAACAGAAATCCTATCCCAGTGTTGGTCAGAGTTGGGGTATAGTTGGAATTGCAATTTTAGCTCAGTTGATACTGGCACCTGTTTATACAGGTGTAACATCATCAATGGATAAAGACTTAGCGCTTTTATTTTATTATGTATTAACCATTGGTGGTGCTTTTGCATATGCGCATTATATCCGTAAAAAAGAAACCGGGATTGATAATTATCCAGTTTCAAAAGGGTCTTTAAAATTAATTTTATTGGTTTCTATATTTACAATAGTTATGGCTATAGGAGTTACAAACCCTATAGCAAGCCTTATTCCTATGCCGGATTTCTTTAGAGAAGCTTTTGAACAAATGATGGGAGAAAAAAGTATTTTCTCATTTTTAACAATTGCGGTTGCTGCTCCAATTTTGGAAGAATTAATTTTTAGAGGAGTAATATTGGATGGATTATTAAAAAAGTACACTCCACAAAGGGCAATCTTTATTTCAAGTTTCTTATTTGCTTTTCTGCATTTAAATCCTTGGCAGTTTGTTGCTGCAATGGCTATTGGGGCTTTTTCCGGATATATATATTATAAAACAAATAACTTATTGTTTTGTGTAATTATTCATTTCGCAAATAATGGATTTGCCTTTATATTATCCTTGTTTGAGGGTGGAGAAGAGCAAATAGATATGTCATTGATTGAAGCTTATGGTGGTGTTACCAATGCCATACTTGTTATTGGAGGATGTATTATCGTAGGTTTAGTGTGTTTGGGTTTTATCAAAAAAGAACTTAATTCTTCAGTTAAAGAGGAAGAAAAAGAGTTGGTTTAATTTTTATAAAAAAAATATTATCGATAGAAGTGTTTATAATCAGATAGTTGATGTTTAGGTGAGGTTTATTTCAAAAAGAAATATCAAAATCTATTTGGTAGTGGCAAATAAACCTCCTATATTTGCAACCGCAAAAAAGAAAACAACTATTGTTTAAGATATATTGCGGGGTGGAGCAGTTGGTAGCTCGTTGGGCTCATAACCCAAAGGTCGTCAGTTCGAGTCTGGCCCCCGCTACTACACCAAAAGAAAAGTTCTTTTGGTTTTAAATTAAAACATTTTGTGCAAAAACGCAGGTAAAGATATACTGCGGGGTGGAGCAGTTGGTAGCTCGTTGGGCTCATAACCCAAAGGCCGTCAGTTCGAGTCTGGCCCCCGCTACTAGAAAAGGTTGGTAATTTTAAATTATCAACCTTTTTTTATTTCTAAAAAATTATACTGGCATATAACGATCCAGAATTCATACGACTTAATAAGTCTTGTTTGCTAAAGAATTTTAGTTTTCAAAAAATCTTATTGCCAGATTGAAAATATGATCCTATGAAACTGTTTTGTAATTTTTTAAAAGTTGGTTTAATCAATCTATCGATTTCATTAGTTCTTTTTGGTTGTACAAGTAATGCTATAACAGGACAGTGGGATAGTGTAGTTGTTCAGCACCCTATAAATTATAGCGTTACCGATCCGGAAGCACCATTGAAGGACTATAATGGTGAAGTGATGACTGTTGTTTATCTGGAAAATTTGCCATTAAAAAAAGTAGGTCAAAATTCCGTGAAAGAGGATGTGAATTGGTTGTTGGCACAAGGCTATCGTGTTGTAGAGTTTGATTATAATGGTGTAGAAAATGCCATATCCCCAATTATCAATAAAGATATAATCGCTATTAATGATTCTCTGGCTTCAGGTACGTTTTGTGGTTTGGATGATTGTTCCAGATATCGATCTTATATTTTATTTGAAGGTTATAGAATAAAAAGAGATGTTCCTTATTTTAAAGACAATCCAATGGTGTATAACTGGCCTAAAGAATATACCGAAGGAGATAGTTTATATATGGATATCATTTATCCGGCAAATCCTATTCATGATGTTCCGGTTGTATTATCTTTTTCGTATTCGAATAGTTATGCTACCTATGATTCAGATAAAAATCAGTTGATTGATTTAAATAAAAACCAGCGATTAAACCTGGGTAATACACTTGCTGGATTTAATGATTCTTTCTTAGAAGGTGCTCCGGCTAATGGCATTTCTTGGGCTATTGCTGATCATCCTAAATATTGTTCTTGGGGAAAAGGCAAGCCAGTAGATGGGCCTAATGATGCTTATAAGTCTTATCAGGTAAATCCGGATGCAGCACAAAAAGTAAAATCAGCCATACGAACCTTACGTAAAGAGGGTCATCAACTTGGTCTTTCTGGTAAAATAGGTGTGTTTGGATTTTCTCGTGGATCAGATGCCGGCTCTATGGCAATTGGAGATAAGGTGGTGCCGGAATTTGAAAATGCGGGTTTTAATAAAGGAGTGTCAGATGAGGTACAGGTAGCTGTATTAGGTCCTGGGGTATTTAATTTTACAAGAGTTTATCAGGGTGCTGATGATGGTGATAAGAATTTGGAAGGTCGTTGTCCCTGGGTTTGGGGAGAACTAAAGGATAATTACGAGTTATGGGAAAAGATGGGGTCTTCTTATCTAGTAGAAAGTTCATTAAGTTCACCTGTTCTGTTTTTCTATAATAGTGATGATAGTCCGTATTATCATGATCAGGTTATGCATTTAAAAGAGAAGCTGGATTCATTGGGAGTAAAAACTTCGCTCATTAAAGATTATGGTAAAGGGCATTCCATTCCTCAAAAATCGGAAGATTTAAGGGTGATGTATCAATTTATGTCTTCACATTTAGATGCTTCTCAAATAAATAAGTAGTTGTACTTTGAGTTACCGTGTTTACTGTGTAGTGGATTTACATTCTTTATATTTTTGTTTTGTAGGAAACATCCGGCTTACTGGTTTTATTTTTTAACTTTGTCTACATTAAATTCTAGGAGTAATAATATTTATGGATAATTCCAAAGAGAAAAAAAATTTTATTCAAAAGATACGGAATAAGTATCGCCTGGCCATTTTTAATGAACAAACATACGAAGAGTTATGGGCTATGCGCCTTTCCAGGTTAAATGTATTTACTGTTCTTGGTACTGCTGTAGTTATTTTAATCGTTCTGGTTTCTTTGTTAATTGCCTATACTGGTTTAAAAGAATATATTCCGGGTTTTCCGGATGGAAATGAACGAATCCTTATGGTTCGTAATGTCAATAGGGTGGATTCGCTGATACAGGAAATAGAAAAGAGAGATGAGTTTTTTAAATCTATTAAAGCTGTGGTGCAGGGAGAAGTTCTTCCGTATGATGAGATAGAATCAGATACAAATAAAAGCGGGAATATAGCTCCGGTTTCTTTCAATAAAAGCGAAGCTGATGAGGAGTTTCGTGAAAAAGTTGAAAAGGAAGAAAAATATAATCTTTCAGTATTGCCAGTAAATGATAAAATACCGGAATTAAGTCAGGTATATTTTTATACGCCATTAAAAGGTTTTGTTGTTAAGAAGTTTATTGAAGGAGAAAATCATTTTGGTGTTGACATCGTATCAAAACCTGGTGAAACCGTATTGTCAATAATGAGTGGGACGGTTGTTTTTTCAGGTTGGACCGTAGAAACAGGTTATGTTTTAATGATTCAACATGGAAATGACATCATTTCAGCTTATAAGCATAATTCAAAATTATTAAAAAAAGCAGGAGATAAAATCGAGGCCGGAGAAGCTATTGCTAATGTTGGAAATTCAGGAGAGTTAACAACAGGACCTCATTTACATTTTGAATTATGGTATCAGGGCAAAGCTGTTGATCCTGAACAATACATCTTATTTGAATAACATTTTTTACCAGGACAATATGAAGAAACGGGTAGCAGTGCTGGGATCTACAGGATCCATAGGAACACAAACCCTGGAAGTTATTTCCAAAAATCCAGATAAATTTGAAGTTGAGGTCTTAACCGCCAATAATAGCATTGGCCGATTAATTGAGCAGTGCAGGCAATTTCTGCCTAATGTTGTGGTTATTGCCAACAAAGATAAATACAGCCAATTAAAAGAGGCTCTGGAAGACTTGCCAATAAAAGTTTATGCAGGTAGTGAAGCAATTGCTCAGGTAGTAGAAATGAGTACTGTTGATATTGTACTTACTGCAATGGTTGGTTTTGCAGGATTATTACCAACAATAAATGCAATAAATGCAAAAAAGCCAATCGCATTGGCTAATAAAGAAACATTAGTTGTTGCCGGAGATATTATTACTGAATTAGCAGCGCAAAATAATGTTCCTATATTACCTGTCGATTCTGAACATTCTGCCATATTTCAATGTTTGGTAGGAGAGTTTCATAATCCAATAGAAAAAATTTACCTCACAGCATCAGGAGGGCCTTTCCGTGGCAAAAAGAAGGATTTTCTGGAAACAGTAACTCCCGAACAAGCTTTAAATCATCCAAACTGGGATATGGGAAACAAAATTACCATTGATTCAGCCAGCTTAATGAACAAAGGTCTGGAGGTAATTGAAGCACATTGGCTTTTTGGATTGGAGGCTGAGCAAATCGATGTTATCGTTCATCCTCAGAGTATTATTCATAGTTTGGTTCAGTTTAAGGATAACTCTATGAAAGCTCAAATGGGTTTGCCGGATATGCGATTGCCTATTCAATATGCATTAACTTATCCTGCACGTATCGAGTCTGATTTTGAACGGTTTAATTTTATGGATTATCCAAGTCTTACTTTTGAGAAACCGGATTTAGAATCATTCCGAAATTTGGATATAGCTTTTAAAGCAATGAAAAAAGGAGGAAATATGCCTTGTATAATTAATGCAGCTAACGAAGTGGTAGTTGAGGCGTTTCTTCAAAATAAAATAGGTTTCTTAAAAATGAGTGATGTAATTGAAGAAACAATGGTTAAAGCTAGTTTTATTGAAAAACCAAGTTTCGAAAATTATCTTGATTCTGATAAAGAATCTCGTCGTATTGCACAATCAATTATTGGATTTTAATAGTTGATGTTGACAAGTAAATTGAATTGATTTATTGCACATTATATAATTAGGGTTTGGTGAGTCTGTGTAGTCTTATTTAGACTATATAAAACTAGGGTAAGATTAAAAAAAGAATATATTTGTAGCTTAATTTTTGAATTTGAAATAAATGGAAATATTAATAAAGGCGGGGCAATTAATTTTAAGTCTTTCAATATTAGTGATCTTGCATGAGTTTGGTCACTTCTTCTTTGCTAAATTATTTAAAACAAGAGTTGAAAAATTTTATTTGTTTTTTGATCCTTGGTTCTCACTATTAAAGTTTAAAAAAGGCGATACTGAATATGGTGTAGGTTGGTTACCTCTTGGCGGTTACGTTAAAATATCCGGTATGATTGATGAATCTATGGATAAAGAGGCACTCAAGGAAGAACCAAAACCATACGAATTTAGAGCAAAACCAGCATATCAACGATTATTAATCATGATTGGTGGAGTGATGGTTAATTTTCTTTTAGCATTTTTTATCTTTTGGATGATCCTGTTTAAATGGGGTGAGGGATATATTGATGTTAAAGATGCTACTTATGGGTTGGCTTATCATCCCATAGCTCATGAATTTGGACTTCAAGATGGCGATATTGTAACAGCCGTGGACACTTTCACAGTTCAAACAGCATCAGATATTCAATCGCTTATTTTATTAGAGGGTGCTAAAGAAATTACTGTACAAAGAAAGGATTCAACATTTAAGTTGACCATTCCTGCAGATTTTTCAGAAAAATTCCTGGAAAATGAAGTGAAAGCGTTGGCAATAGAAAGAGTATTTTCGGTTGTTGATTCTGTGTTTGCTAATACAGAGGCCGAAAAAGCAGGAATTAAAAAGGGAGATGTTATTCTCTCTATCAATGGTAAAGAAGCAGATTATGCACGTATGGCAACAAGCTTGTTTCAGGAAAACGCCGGAAAGCGTATTGTTATAGAGCTTGTTCGTGATAATAAAAATCTAAAATTGACCAGTAATGTTTCTGATAAAGGAAAAGTAGGTTTGCAATGGTTGATAGATTTTAAAATTACCCACGTTAAATACGGTTTTTGGGAAGCACTTCCTGCTGGTGTTAATAAAGGTATTGATACATTAGTAGGGTATGTAAAACAGTTTAAATTGGTATTTACAAAAGCCGGAGTAAAACAAATTGGAGGTTTTGGTGCAATAGGTAATTTATTCCCTCCATCATGGGATTGGCAATCTTTCTGGTCTTTAACCGGATTTTTATCTATTGTTTTGGCTTTTATGAATATTCTTCCAATACCGGCATTAGATGGTGGTCACGTGTTGTTTTTACTATACGAAATTGTTTCTGGTCGCAAGCCAAGCGAAAAATTTCTGGAATATGCGCAGGTAGCAGGAATGATTTTGTTACTAAGTTTGTTGTTATTTGCTAATGGTAATGATATATTTAGACTGATAAAAAGTTATTTTTAATTGTTACATTTGATTGAATTAAAAAATTAAGGTTATGTTGTCTAGTTCTGTATATATATGTGGATTCATGGGAGGTTATGAATGGATTGTTATTATATTAGTAATAGTTCTTTTATTTGGAGGTAGAAAAATTCCTGAATTAATGAAAGGTTTAGGTCAGGGGATGAAGGAGTTTAAGAAGGCGAAAGATGATCCTAATCAAGATAAAAAAGAGAGTAAAGACGATTCAAAGTAAATAATTGAAATAAAGAATAAAAAAGAGCTGATAGCAACTGTGTTATCAGCTTTTTTATTTTCAGGAGTTGATTAAAATTGATATAAGTCGTAACTTAAGTAGTGGGGATACTATGATTGGTTTTAAAAAATGAAAGAGTATTCATGTCTTATTTTTTGTATGGATTATTGTATTTGGCAATTCTTAATTTACGAGTGTGATGAAGAATATTTTAGTAGCAGTTGATTTTAAAGAAGGTACAGAAAAAGTTTTGGATTTTGCTAAACAGTTCGGGCAATTTTATTTAGCAAAAGTATGGATTATTCATGTGTCTGCACCTGAACCTGATTTTGTAGGTTATGAAGTTGGTCCCCAGTATATTTCCGATATGCGTGAAATAGAGCTTAAGGAAGAACATAAGCAACTTAAAAAATATGCTGATGATCTGAGTTTTACTGGCGTTGCTGCTGAGAGTATAATGCTTGAGGGAGGAACAGTTGAAATGTTGTCAGCTGAAATTGAAAAGTTGCATGTTAAGCTTTTAATAGTAGGTCATCATAAGCATGGTTTTTTTCACAAAGCATTCTTTGGAAGAACGGATGTTTCATTAATTGAACATGTTAATATTCCTACTTTAGTCGTTCCTGTTGATTAATGACGTATGTCTGAAATGGGTTTAGTCTCTGCTTTTTTACCATTTTTATAATAGGTAATGGAAATCAATTGTTTGTTGTTGTCGTAATTAAATTTCTCGCCATTAAACAATTTACCTTTTACAAAAAATCCTTTTAAAGATATTTTTCCATTATCATTAATTACGGTATGGTTTCCGGTTCCTTCAAACTTTAATCTTGGAATATCGCTGGTGTCGTCAATATTGTTTTGTTCTGTTTCAATGTTTTGCTTAGGTGTATTAAGGGCAATGTCTTCAGTAGTATTAATTTTTCCATCAGCATAATTCTTTTTCTGAACTAATAGACCTTTATCATTATAAACTAAAAGGTTTCCTTCCGTTTTTCCATTATTCCATGTACCCTGATACATTTTATTTCCATTTTCATGATAATAAAATTGCTCACCTTCTCTACGGCCATCATTATTGTAATTCCAGTTGTAAGATATTTGACCATTTTCATAATAATATTTATAATTACCAGTCCAATGATCTATTTGCCAATTGCCTTTTTCTCTTATTTTACCATTTTCGTAATAAAATGTTGCCAAACCTTTAGCTTCTCCATTAATATAAGAGATCTCCGATTTTTTATTGCCAGACTCGTAATAGGAAGTCCAGATACCATGTTTTTTATCATTTACATATTTACCTTCTTCCTTTATCTTATTGCTGTCAAAAACAGTTTTCCACCAACCTTGTTTTAAATGATGAGAGTCAGTAATATTAATAGTATCTGAACTTTGAATAAAAATGAGGTTGTTTCCCCAAGACTGGAAGGTTGATAGAAATATTAATATACTTATTAAGAAAAAATATCTTTGCAATTGAATCATAGTCATCGAAAATCTTATAAATACATTATACCTGATTTTTTTACTAAGGTTATATTGATTAGCTGATTTTTAGTGTATTTATATAAAAATGGTTTTTACAAAACATAAAATTAATAAAATGCCAAAGTAATTTTTGTACTTTGCAAGTAATAAAATGTAATACATGTCTGGAAAGAAAAATAAATCAAAGAAAAGAAGTAGGGGACTAAAAAAGCATGAAATAGCAGGATTAGTCCAGGGCGTCTTTTCAAATAATCCCAAACGAACATACAATTATAAGCAAATTTCTGATTTGCTTGGATTAAGAAAAAATGCATTAAAGCAAACTGTAGTTGAGATATTATATGAATTTCTCGAGAGTGGTTTTTTAACAGAGGTTTCACGAGGAAAATTTAAATTACTTTCACGAGGTGCCTATATGGAAGGTACTGTGGATGCCACTTCATCAGGAGCTGCCTATATTGTACCTTCAGATGGTAATGGTGATGATATATTTGTGAGTCAGCAAAATCTTAAAAATGCCTTAAATGGTGATTTGGTTAAGATTTTAATCTTTGCTAAAAAAAGAGGGCGTTCTCTTGAAGGTGAGGTTATTGAAGTGCTGGAAAGAAAACGAGAGACCTTTGTAGGTAGGATAGAGATGTCAAAGAATTTCGCGTTTTTAGTTACTGATAAAAAGGTGATGTTTCGCGACATGTTTATTCCATTGGAAAAGTTGAATGGTGCAAAAAATGGGCAGTTGGCTATTGGTAAAATTACCGACTGGCATGATTATACAAAAAATCCTTTTGCGGAAATTGTTGATGTATTAGGAGACGTTGGAGAAAATAATGCCGAAATTCATGCAATTTTGGCAGAATTTGATCTTCCTTATGAATATCCACATCACGTAATTGAAGCGGCAGAAGAAATTCCTGAGAAAATTTCAGCAGAAGAAATTAAAAAGCGAAGAGATTTCAGAGCGGTGACTACCTTCACTATTGATCCTAAAGATGCTAAGGATTTTGATGATGCATTATCGATTCAAAAACTGGATAATGGAAACTGGGAAGTAGGAGTGCATATTGCTGATGTAACTCATTATGTTACTCCTAAATCGATTATAGATAAAGAAGGATTTGATAGAGCAACGTCTGTTTATCTTGTCGACAGAGTTGTTCCTATGCTTCCTGAAAGGTTGAGTAATGGCATCTGTTCACTTCGACCCAATGAAGAAAAGCTATGTTTTTCAGTTGTATTTGAACTGGATGATGAGGCTAATCTTATAGATACCTGGTATGGGAAAACAGTTATTTATAGTGATCGAAGATTTACCTATGAAGAAGCTCAGGAAATTATAGAAACAGAGAATGGTGACTTCAAAGAAGAAGTATTGGCTCTTGATCGACTAGCTAAAAAATTACGAAAAAACAGATTTGATCACGGGGCAATTTCGTTCGAAAGAATTGAAGTAAAATTTGATATTGATGAAAAAGGAAAACCACTGAGTGTGTTTTTCAAGGAGTCAAAAGATGCCAATAAATTGATTGAAGAATTTATGTTGCTGGCCAATAAACGTGTAGCGGAGTTTATTGGTAAAAAAGAAGTTACACAAGGAAAAGGTGGGAAGCCTAAAACATTTGTATACAGGGTGCATGATAATCCTGATCCTGAAAAGTTTGAAAATTTTGCAAAATTTGTCAGGCGCTTTGGATATGAGGCTATGCCAGTAGGTGAAGAGAAAATAAGTAGCTCAATTAATAGATTATTAAAACAGGTTGAAGGTAAAAAAGAGCAAAATATTATAGAAACTTTAGCTATTAGAACAATGGCAAAGGCATCTTATTCATCTAATAATGTTGGGCATTATGGGTTGGCATTTAAACATTATACCCATTTTACTTCTCCAATTCGTCGTTATCCAGATATGATGGTTCATCGTTTACTGGAATCTTATCTCGACGGAGGTAGATCTGCAAACGCAACTAAAATCGAGGAAGATTGTAAACATTGTTCAAAAATGGAGTTGGTAGCTTCTGAAGCAGAAAGAGCATCGATTAAATTTAAGCAGGTTGAATTTATGAAAGAACATGTAGGTAAAGAATTTACTGGTGTTATTTCCGGAGTTACCGAATGGGGTTTTTATGTTGAACTGGATGAAAATAAATGTGAAGGAATGGTTTCTATCCGGAACCTGGATGATGATTTTTATAGGTTTGATGAAGATAATTATTGTATTATAGGTAGAAAATTTAAGAAGAAATATCAATTAGGAGATGCTGTGAAAGTTATTGTAGCAAAAGCAAATCTTATTAAAAAGCAGTTAGATTTTGAGTTGATAGATGATATGAAAGTATAAGTAAAAACGAAATATTTAGGTATCTAAATATTTTAGGTTGAAAAATATTGACATTTGTTCAAATAATTCGTAATATTAATATTGAATTATTGACTAAATAATTCGTGTTGAATTTTTGATGCAATATTAAAAGTGTTTTAGAGCATGAGAATATTCGACCGAATTGTCTAGTTGACACATTTAGAATGATTTCGACTTTTATTTACAAATACAATTCTGTAGCTTTGCGCACAATACAGATATTATTTTCTACCAACTTATGACAAACGAAAATCTAAATTACAATGAAAGCGTGAGGGTTTCTATTTTAGAAGCCGCACAGGGTCTTTTCTCCAAGTTCGGATACAAGAAGACAACAATGGAGGATATTGCACAGGAATTGCATAAAGGAAAAAGTTCTTTGTACTATTATTTTAAAAACAAGGAAGAGATATTCCAGGCAGTTATCGATTGGGAACAAACTGTTCTTTTAAGTAAATTACACGAAATTGTTGATTCAGAGCAAGAACCAAAGGATAAGTTAAACAACTATGTTCTTGTTAGAATGAAAACAATTAGTGAACTTGACAATTACTTTAAAGCTTTAACTGATGAAAAGTCTGGAGGACTTGAATTTGTTAGGAAAGTAAAAGAAAGTAGTGAAAAAGAAGAAATTGATATGATAAAAACAATTCTTGAAGAAGGAATTGCTTCGGATACATTTCAGTTAAAGAATACATTGATGGGAGCTACCGCTTTAGCATTAGCAATGAAAGGTTTGGAAGTACCTATGTTTAATGCTACCAATAAATTTGAAGATGTAATTGAGCATGTTCAAAATGTAATGAATATTTTATTCTTTGGATTAATAAAACGGTAAAATGTCATTGTTCTAAAAAAAAATAGGCCGTAATTTACGGCCTTTGTTGTTTTAAAAAGATTTATTATGCCCATAAAAATTCCGGATCAACTACCTGCTCGTGGCGTGCTAGAAGGTGAAAATGTCTTTGTAATGGATGAAAGCAGAGCTAATCATCAGGACATTAGACCTTTGAAGATTGTTGTTTTTAACTTAATGCCTTTAAAAATAACTACAGAAGCACAAATAATGCGTGTGTTATCAAATACGCCATTGCAAGTAGAAGTAGATCTGTTAATGACACGAAGTCATGCACCTAAAACAACACCCAGGGAGCATTTACTTGAATTCTATAAAACTTTTGAGGAAGTTAAGAAGAAAAAGTATGACGGTATGATTATTACAGGAGCTCCTGTGGAACATCTTGAATTTGATGAAGTTACATATTGGGATGAATTAAAGGAAATTATGGAATGGACTCGAAGAAATGTTACGAGTACTTTACATATTTGTTGGGGAGCCCAGGCAGGTTTGTATTATCATTACGGTATACCAAAGCATCATCTTGGAGAAAAGTTATTTGGTGTATTTGATCATAAGCTTAGAGATAAAAAAGAACCATTAATGAGGGGATTCGACGATCGATTTTTTGCTCCTCATTCACGTTTTACCGGGGTAAGGCAAAAGGATATTGATAAGGTTCCGGGATTAAAAACACTGGCAGATTCTGAAGAAGCTGGTGTATATATCGCTATATCGCCTGATAAGCGTCTTATTTTTGTTACAGGACATTCAGAGTACGATCCTTATACATTGAAAGAAGAATACTACAGGGATCTGGAAAAAGGAGATCATATTTCTATACCTAAGAATTATTTCCCTGATGATGATACATCCAATGAACCAATTGTAAGATGGCGTAGTCATGCTAGTTTATTATTTACAAATTGGTTAAATTATTATGTTTATCAAGAAACACCTTATAATTTTGATGAGATAAATTAAAATGGGGGTACTATAATTCAGAAAATGTAAAAGCTGACTTTTACCATGAATTCTATAATGATTTTATTTTATTTTTGATTAAATAAACTATAATAGCATACAAAATGAATATTCCTGAAAATTTGAAGTATACAAAAGACCATGAATGGGTTTTAATAGATGGCGACAAAGCAACTGTAGGTATTACTGATTTTGCTCAAGGTGAATTAGGTGATATCGTATTCGTTGAGATTGAAACAGAAGGTGAAGAACTTGATAAAGAAGAGGTATTTGGAACTATTGAAGCTGTGAAAACAGTTTCTGATTTATATATGCCTGTAGATGCTAAAGTTCTTGAAGTAAATCCTGAATTAGAGGATAATCCGGAATTGGTAAATAAAGAGCCTTATGAAGGTGGTTGGATGGTTAAAATTGAAGCTAAAGATGTAGCTCAGTTTGATCAACTACTTACAGCAGAACAATACAAAGAATTAATAAGTTAATTATTGTCTTTTAATATATAAGAGGCCTGAAGGTTATTTAACCTTCAGGCTTTTTTATTTTTTACCTCAGAAACTTTAGGGCAAAAAAAAATCCTCGCTCTTTTTAGAACGAGGATTTATATTTTAAAAGGTTATAATGATATTATAACTTTCTGCTTACTTCTACTTCTTCAAAGGCTTCAATTAAGTCATCTACTTTAATGTCGTGATAGTTATTGATACTAACACCACATTCATAACCTGTAGCTACCTCCTTAACATCATCTTTAAAGCGTTTAAGAGCGGCTAAATCTCCAGTGTATATTACTATACCATCTCTAATTAAACGAACCTTAGAATTACGTTTAATCTTACCTTCTTTAACCATACAACCGGCAATTGTACCAACTTTAGAAATCTTAAACGTTTCACGTACTTCAAGCGTTGAAATAACTTGTTCTTTGATTTCAGGAGAAAGCATACCTTCCATTGCAGATTTCAACTCTTCAATAGCATCGTAGATAATTGAGTAAAGTCTGATATCAATTTCCTCTTTCTCAGCAACCTTACGTGCAGCCATTGAAGGACGAACCTGGAATCCAATAACAATTGCGTTTGATGCAGCTGCTAACATGATATCTGATTCAGAAATTTGTCCTACAGCTTTATGGATTACATTAACCTGAATTTCATCAGTAGAAAGCTTGATTAATGAGTCAGAAAGTGCTTCGATAGAACCATCCACGTCACCTTTTACAATAACGTTAAGTTCCTGGAAGTTTCCAATTGCAATACGACGTCCGATTTCATCAAGAGTAATATGCTTTTTGGTTCTCATTCCTTGCTCACGTTGAAGTTGAGTACGTTTGTTAGTAATCTCTTTTGCTTCTCGTTCGCTTTCAAGTACATTAAATTTCTCACCCGCTTGAGGTGCTCCATTTAATCCAAGCATTAATACTGGTTCAGAAGGTCCAGCCTCAGTAATCTTTTTGTTTCTTTCGTTAAACATTGCTTTAACGTGGCCCATATAACTACCAGAAACAATGATGTCACCAATTTTTAACGTTCCTGACTGTACAAGAACTGTAGTAACATAACCTCTACCTTTATCTAATGATGATTCAATTACAGAACCAACAGCTTTTTTGTCTTTTACAGCTTTTAGCTCAAGTAAATCGGCTTCAAGCAATACTTTTTCAAGAAGATCTTCAATGTTAATTCCGTTTTTAGCAGAAATTTCCTGACATTGATATTTTCCACCCCAGTCTTCAACCAGGTAGTTCATATTTGCAAGTTCTTCTTTGATTTTGTCAGGATTTGCTCCCGGTTTATCAATTTTGTTAATTGCAAATACAATTGGCACACCAGCAGCAGATGCGTGGTTAATTGCCTCAATGGTTTGTGGCATCACGTTATCATCAGCTGCTACAATAATAATTGCAATATCTGTAACCTGTGCACCCCTTGCACGCATGGCAGTAAAGGCCTCGTGACCAGGAGTATCTAAGAATGTAATTTTTCTACCTGAATCAAGAGTTACAGAGTAAGCTCCAATGTGCTGTGTAATACCTCCGGCTTCACCTTGTATTACGTTTGCATTACGGATATGGTCAAGTAATGATGTTTTACCGTGGTCAACGTGTCCCATCACAGTAACAATAGGAGAACGTTCCTCAAGTAAAGATTCATCAATTTCTTCCTCTTCATCAATAGCTGCAGCAATCTCAACACTAATAAATTCTACTTTATGATCAAATTCCTCTGCTACTAACGAAATTGTTTCAGCATCTAAACGCTGGTTGATCGATACAAATAAACCAAGGCTCATACATGAAGCAATAATTTGGTTCACCTGTACATCCATCATAGTAGCTAATTCTGCTACTGTTACGAATTCCGCAACCTGAATAATATTTTTTTCCTGGTTTGCTTTCTCCATCTCAGCCATGTGCTTTTGGCTGACTGCATCACGTTTATCTCTACGGTGACGTGAGGCTTTAGACTTACCTTTGTTGGCTGTTAACCTAGCTAAGGTGTCTTTAATTTGCTTTTGTACATCCTCCTCGCTGATTTCAGCTTTCACCGGACGACGAGGTGCATTTTTTTGTCTGCGATTAGGTTTGTCATTATTGTTACGCGGATTTTGATTGCGTTGACCACCTGCTTGCGGACCTTTTGGTCTTTGTCCACCCTGTTGTTGGTTTGCACCACCACCTTGTTGAGTAGATTTTTCGTTTATATTTACGCGCTCTTTATCTTTTCGAATGCGCTTTCTTTTCTTCTTTTTGTTTTTATCAGCGTTACTGTCTGATTTTGATGGAGTAGTAGGTAATTCTATTTTTCCAACAACAGTAGGTCCAGATAATTTCTTAACCTGAGTAGGTTTAAATAAACCTTCTGATTTATCTTCTTTTTTCTCTTGAGGAGAATTTTTCTTCTCATTCTGAGTTGAGTCTGCAGAAACGCTTGGCTTTTCTGCTTTTTTCTCTGGGCTTACCTTTTCTGTTTTAGGTTTAGCCTCTTGTTGCGCTTTTGTTTTGTCTTCTGAAACCACTTCTTTATTATGGATTGCTTCTTTCTTTTCCTGTTTGTGTTGCTTCTTGGGTTTCTTTAAAGATTCAATATCAATTTTACCAACAACCTTTGGCTCCTCAATATTCTTTTTGGCAGCTGGTTTTTGAGATTCCTCAGGAGTAGGCTTTTCTTCTTTAACCTCAATAGGCTTTTCCTCTTTTTTAGGTTTTTCCTCCGGTTGTTTAGCTTCAGGAGCTTCAGTAGTAGGTTTTTCTTCTTGTTTTTTCTTTTTAGATAAGTTATCTAAATCGATTTTTCCAAGAACTTTAGGTGCTTCCTTATGAGGAATCTCTACCTTCTCAACTTTAACTTCTTCTTTTTTAGATTTATCCTGTACCGGAATATTGTCTAAATCTTTTCTGATATCCTCAATTGAGATTGTCTCTTTTTGTGGTTTTTGCTTACTAAGAGCTTCTGATTTTTTACGAACATTCAAGTCTGTACTATATTCATTCTCAAGGTGATTGTACATCTCTCCTGTTAACTTTGTGTTTGGATTTAACTCAACATCAAAGCCTTTTTTCTGTAAAAATTCAACAATAGTGTGAATTCCTACATTAAACTCTCGTGCAACTTTACTTAATCTATTTGTTTTACCAACTGCCATATTGGGAATTAAAGTTTTCTCTAATTAATGCTTAATATAAATCGGTGCAGACAAAAATAGTAGTTTTATTCAAATTCTGCACTTAATATCCTGATTACTTCTTCAATAGTTTCTTGTTCTAAATCAGTTCTTTTCACAAGATCTTCAACGCTTAAGTCTAATACCGATTTCGCAGTGTCGCATCCAATTGACTTGATTTCATCCAAAATCCAAGATTCAATCTCATCTGCAAATTCGTCTAAGCTTACGTCTTCATCATCCTCTTCCATTTCACGATATACGTCTAACTCGTATCCCGTTAACTGGCTGGCTAGTTTAATGTTTAAACCACCCTTACCAATGGCAAGGCTAACTTCTTCAGGACGTAAATAAACCTGAGCTCGTTTGTCGTCTTCAAATAATTTTATACTGTTTATTTTAGCAGGGTTAAGTGCTCTTTGAATAAACAGCTGAACATTTGTTGTGTAATTAATTACGTCAATATTTTCATTGCGTAACTCTCTTACAATACCATGAATACGGCTTCCTTTCATTCCAACACAGGCTCCCACAGGATCAATACGCTCATCGTATGATTCTACAGCAACTTTTGCTCTTTCTCCAGGAACACGTACAATCTTTTTAATAGTAATTAAACCATCAAATATTTCTGGTACTTCTAACTCAAATAATCTTTCAAGGAATACAGGAGATGTACGGGAAACAATAATTAATGGATTATTGTTTCGAATTTCAACCTTAACTACTACAGCTCTAACATTATCACCTTTTCTGAAAAAATCAGATGGGATTTGTTCTGCCTTAGGTAATATTAATTCGTTTCCTTCATCATCCTGAATCAGGATTTCTCTTTTCCAGATTTGGTAAACTTCTCCGGTAATAATATCTCCAATTCTATCCTTGTATTTGTGATAGATGTTGTCTTTTTCTAATTCTAAAATTCTTGCTGACAAGTTTTGTCTTAAGCTTAAAATAGCTCTTCGACCAAAGTCAAGGAATTTTACTTCGTCAGTAACTTCTTCACCAATCTCGTAGTCAGCGTCAATCTTTTTAGCGTCACTAAGCGAAATTTGTAGATTTTCATCTTCTAATTCATCATCATCTACAATCTCTCTGTTTCTCCAAATTTCAAAGTCTCCTTTGTCGGTGTTAATAATAACATCGAAATTTTCATCTGTCCCAAAACGTTTGATTAAAACGCTTCTAAAAGAGTCTTCAAGCACTCTGATCATAGTTGCACGATCGATGCTTTTTAGTTCTTTAAACTCTGAAAAGGTATCAATTAAATTAATGTTTTCCATGACGTTTTATTTGTCAGCTTGTTAAAACGAAATAACGACTTTTACCGATTTAATTTCGTCGAACGTATAGTTGTGACTAAAAATTTTTAATTCTTTTTTCTTTTTTCCTTCAATCTTAACCTTTTTTTCTTCTTCAATGGTAAAACCATTTTCTGTTACCTCGGTTAAAATTCCTTTGTGCGGTGCTGCATTTAAAAGCGTTACTTCAACTTCACGTCCAATATTTTTAACATATTGTTGTTTTACTTTTAATGCCTGGCCTAAACCTGGAGTTGAAACTTCCAACTCAAAATCTTCAACTTCACGGTCAAGAGAGCCTTCAATCAATCTGCTTATTTGTATGCAGTAATCTATGCTAATGCCGCTCATACTATCTATTAATACAGTAATTTTATTTCCTGTTGAAATTTTTAAATCTACCAGAAAACAATCATCAGCTTCTAGCTTTTCCTGAATTAATGTACTAATCTGCTCCTTCGTAATCATAGTCTATAGGGTAATAAAATAGGGGACTACCGCCCCCTACCTTTAAGACATTTAATTAAAATCCGGTGCAAAGATAATTAATAAGACATTAAAATGCAAGCAAGAAAGTAAATGTGATTTAGTAATAATTTATAATTTCTATAAATAAACAAATCTTGGATTTTAGATTTCTGTTAATTTGATTGGGACTTAAGAGGGATAGCAATGAATCAATTAGTATATTGCGAAATCTAAAAAAAAGTTGATAGTGAGTAGAGAATACAATTTAAATAAATTAAAAATTATAAATGATCCTGTTCATGGATTTGTCAAAGTACCTTTCCCAATTGTCTATGATCTTCTTCAGCACAGGTATTTTCAACGATTAAGAGGGATTAAACAGTTAGGTCTTACTTCTTTGGTGTATCCAGGTGCCATGCATAATCGTTTTCAACATGCTGTAGGAGCTATGCATCTAATGAGTTCCGCAGTTTCTGTGTTGCAAAGCAAAGGAATAGAAATCACAAAAGAGGAATCAATCGCTGTTCATATAGCAATTTTGCTTCACGATATTGGTCATGGTCCTTTTTCACATGCGCTTGAGTATTCTGTTGTTGAAGGTGTCTCTCACGAGGATGTTTCTTTGGCATTTATGCATTCATTGAATAAAGAGTTTGATGGGGCTTTATCTATGGCGCTTGATGTTTTCCAGGATAAATACCCAAAAAAGTTTTTACATCAACTGGTAAGTAGCCAGCTTGATATGGATCGGCTAGATTATTTGAAGAGGGATAGTTTTTTTTCAGGAGTAACAGAGGGTGTTATTGGTTCTGATCGCATTATTAAGATGCTACATGTGCATGATGATCAGCTTGTGGTAGAATCAAAAGGTATTTATTCTATCGAAAAGTTTTTGATTGCACGCAGACTTATGTATTGGCAGGTTTATTTACATAAAACAGCGCTGGTTGCAGAAAAGATGTTAATGAAGGTTTTACAACGTGCCAGGTATTTGTGTTCACAGGATATTGAATTGTATGCTCCTCAACAATTATTGTTTTTTCTTAAAAATGCCATCATCAAAGAGGATTTTGATCATAATGATGATGTTCTTGAAAATTTCGCCTTTCTTGATGATGGAGATATTATGAGTGCTATTAAATCTTGGATTCATCATAAGGATTATATTCTTTCGGCACTAGCCAGAGCTTTATATGATCGGGATTTATTACATATAGACTTACAAAAGGAAAATTTTGATAAAAATCTGGTAAAACAGATTCGCAATAAAGTTAAATCGGTATATAACCTTCAAAATACAGATGAAGTATCGTATTTTGTGTATACTGATGTGATAGAGAATCATGCCTATAGTATAACTGATGAAAAAATAAATATTCTGTATTCGGGAAATGAGTTACGAGATATATCTAAAGCTTCAGATATCTTAAATCTCTCAGTTTTAAGTAAGAACGTTAAAAAGAACGTGCTTTGTTACCCCAAATCATTAAGGAAATGGGTTAGTGAAATAAGTTAGGTTTTCATATGGAGGATAATATTATTAGATTTGCAGCAAATTTTTAACAATGGAATTTTCAGCGAGGCAAATTGCAGAATTAATTGATGGGGTTATTGTTGGGAACCCGGATGCAACTATAAATAATGTATCGAAAATAGAGGAGGGTAAACCCGGAACAATCTCATTTCTATCCAATCCAAAATATACAAAATTTATCTACGAAACCAATGCCAGCATAGTATTGGTGAATAAATCATTCGAGCCGGAAAAAGAGATATCTGCTACCTTAATTAAGGTTGACGATGCCTATGTGGCAGTTGCAAAATTAATGCAAATGTATGCGGAATCTATGCCAAAGAAATCAGGTATAGAGCAGCCTTCTTTTATTTCAGAATCGGCGAGTTTGGGCGAATTTCCTTATGTAGGGGCTTTTGCGTATATAGGCGATAATGTATCAATTGGTGATAATGTTAGTATATACCCTAATGTTTATATTGGAGACAATGTGAAAATTGGAGATAATACAATTATATATGCCGGAGTAAAAATATATCAGGGATGTAAAATTGGTTCCAATTGTGTGCTTCATGCGGGCAGTGTTGTAGGTTCCGATGGCTTTGGATTCGCTCCGGGTGAAGATGGTGAGTATACTAAAATTCCTCAATTAGGAAATGTGGTTCTGGAGGATAATGTAGAGATAGGAGCTAATACTACTATTGACAGGGCAACTATGGGTTCTACAATTATTCATAAAGGAGTTAAACTTGATAATTTAGTTCAGATTGCTCATAATGTTGAAGTAGGTGATAATACTGTAATTGCTGCAATTACGGGTATTGCAGGATCTTCAAAAGTGGGTAAAAACTGTATGTTTGGTGGTCATGCTGGTATTGCAGGACACTTAAATGTTGCAGATGGAGTTAAGTTAGGTGCGTTTAC
This sequence comes from Plebeiibacterium sediminum, assembly GCF_026013605.1. Taxonomy (GTDB): domain Bacteria; phylum Bacteroidota; class Bacteroidia; order Bacteroidales; family Marinilabiliaceae; genus Saccharicrinis; species Saccharicrinis sediminus. The sequence continues at coordinate 42,973 of NZ_JAPDPJ010000025.1, read as the reverse complement.
AGGTGTAAGTAAAAATGTTACACAAAAAGATTTATTCATGAGAGGTATTCCTGCACAGGATGCAAGACTTTATGGACGTTCTTTTGTGAATTTTAAACAATTGCCTGATTTAGCTGCTCAGCTTAAAGAATTAAAAGAAGAAATTAAAAAACTTAAAGGAGAATAAAAGCTTTTCTGAATTGATAAGAAAAGTGAATATATCTTTATTATGATTGAGAATCAGAATACTTTAGCAAGTCCTGTAACTCTGAATGGAAAAGGATTGCATACAGGAGCAGTTGTGAATTTAGTATTAAATCCAGCTGCAGTCAATTTTGGCTTTAAATTTAAAAGAGTTGACCTTGAGGGGCAACCAATTATAGATGCGGTTGCTGAAAATGTAGCATTTACAGAACGAGGAACCGTTTTACAAAAAAAAGAAGCTTCTATTAGTACTATTGAGCATTGCCTGGCAGCGCTTAGAGGAATGGGAGTTGACAACTGTTTAATTGAAATTGACGGTCCGGAAGTGCCGATTTTAGACGGAAGTTCAAAATTTTATGTTGAAGCCATTAAAAGTGTTGGACTTCAGGAACAGGATGAAGAGCGGAAATATTTTGTGGTTAAGGAAAAGATGGTTTTCGAAGATAAAGAGAAAGGGGTTAAGTTAATCGCTTTGCCAGACGACTCTTTTAGTATCGATACCCATATTTCATTTAACAACTCAATGTTTTTAGGAAGTCAGTTTGCTTCTTTAGATTCATTAAGTGATTTTGATAAAGAAATAAGTGCTTGTCGTACATTTGTTTTTCTTCATGAGGTTGAAATGTTGATGGAACATAACCTTATAAAAGGAGGCGATTTAGACAATGCTATTATTATAATTGATAAGGAAGTTTCTCAAGAGGAATTGGATAGATTAGCAGATTTGTTCAATCAGCCTCGTGTAGAAGTGAAACCTATTGGAATTTTAAATAATCTGGAATTAGTTCATCAGAACGAGCCAGCACGACATAAATTATTAGATGTAATTGGTGATTTGTGTTTGGCCGGTTTACCTATTAAAGGTAAAATTATTGCAACACGTCCCGGGCATCAATCAAATGTAGAATTTGCTAAAGTTCTACGTTGTGAGATTAAAAAATGTGCTAATAAACCAGTTGTTCCAGAATATGATCCTACAAAACAACCTGTTTTTGATATTAATCAGATAAAAGGATTGTTGCCTCATAGATACCCATTTTTATTGATTGATAAAATTATTGATCTGCAAGAAAATTATGTGGTTGGCATAAAGAATGTAACACATAATGAAAACTTTTTCCAAGGTCATTTTCCAACTGAACCTGTTATGCCAGGAGTGTTATTGGTGGAAGCAATGGCTCAATGCGGTGGTATTTTTGTATTAAACCAGGTTGAAGATCCTGAGTGTTATTCAACTTACTTTATGAAAATGGATAATATCAAGTTTCGCAGAAAAGTAGTTCCTGGAGATACTGTTATTTTTAAATTAGACTTACTTGCTCCTATAAGAAGAGGAGTGGCCAATATGAAGGGAGTAGCCTATGTTGGTGATGCTGTTGTTGCTGAAGGTGAGTTTATGGCTAATGTAACCAAAAACAAAGCGTAAAAGATTCTGTCTAACTGATATAATGTCGAATTCAGCTGTATTTATGTACAGTTGAATCTTATAAATAACATTTTATTTTTTTTATTAAGATAGTTAGACTATTTTCGCACCGGAAAATTTTGAGGGTATTAGTCATGAAGTTATTCTTCAGATAATTACATGAACTCATACCTGTAAAAGTAATTTTTTTGATTTGGAAGAGGTACAAACAATTCAAATAGAACCTGTAGATACAGGTAAAACAAAAGAAGAAAGTATGAAACAACCTTTGGCATATATTCATCCAGAAGCAAAAATAGCTCCGAATGTAGTTATTGAGCCATTTGTTACTATTGATAAGAATGTAGTTATTGAAGAGGGAACAAGGATTGGATCTAATGTAACAATAATGGAGGGCGCCAGAATTGGTAAAAATTGTAATATTTTCCCCGGAGCTGTAATCGCAGGTGTTCCTCAGGATTTGAAGTTTCAAGGTGAGGATACCGTTGCTATAATTGGCGACAATACAACAATTCGTGAGTGTGTTACCGTTAATAGAGGTACAGCTTCAAGAGGTAAAACTGTTGTGGGAAAAAATTGCCTTTTAATGGCATATACTCACATTGCACATGATACTATCGTTGGAGATAATGTAATTATAGCAAATGCTACACAGGTTGCCGGAGAAGTTCGAATTGATGATTTTGCAATCATTGGTGGTACTTCTGCTATTCACCAGTTTGTGCATGTTGGATCTCATGTGATGATTCAGGGAGGTTCTTTATTAAGTAAAGATGTTCCTCCATATGTAAAAGTTGGTAATGCAAAAATGTCTTATGGTGGAATTAATTCTATTGGATTAAGAAGAAGGAATTTTACCAACGAACAAATTACCGGAATCCAGAATATTTATAGAGTACTATATCAAAGTGGATTAAATAATACTGATGCTATTGAGAAAATAGAAGCTGAGTTACCTGCTTCTAAAGAGCGTGATGAAATTATTTTATTTGTTAAGAATTCTCAACGTGGAATCATAAAAGGTTATACATCAACCTCTGACAGATAATACTCCTCAGTATTTTAAGATATCAAAGCCGAAAAGTTGAAAAACTTTTCGGCTTTTTTTATGGAATTTATTTTTCTGTGCATCCTGTCTGTAGATTATTAATAAAAAGAAAGATGTTATGAAAAATTTAAGTTCAATAATATTAGGTCTGATAATGAGTGTTTTCATTATGCAAGAAGTGAGTGCAACTAAGATTATCTCTGGTGTTGTGTATGATAATAACCAACAGGTACTGGTCGGAGTTTCAGTTATGGAGAAGGGTACCAGAAATGGAACTGTAACTAATGTAGAAGGAAAGTATCAGTTGGAAGTTTCTGATGATGCAAAAATATTAGTGTTTTCTTTTATCGGGATGCAAACTAAAGAGGTTAAAATTAATCAGAAACTAACCATTGATGTAGTTATGGAACCGGACTTAAATTCAATTAATGAGATTACAGTAGCAGATGATGAACTTGAGTTGGAAGAATGTATAGTTGTTGGTTATGGTGTTCAAAAGAAATCTGTAGTAACGGGATCTGTTAGTACTTGTGTTTTACCCGGAAGAGTACCGCATTACAATTATCAACCAGTTCCTCAAATGCAAGAAGATTATGCTTTCGTAAAAGCAAACCAGTTTTTAGATCCGAACAATGACCCATTATCAACATTTTCAGTTGATGTTGACAGAGCTTCATATTCAAATATCCGACGCTTCTTAAATGGAGGTAATTTGCCACCAAAGGATGCCATTCGTATTGAAGAGATGATCAACTACTTTAATTATAGCTACGATGGCCCTAAAGATGAAAAACCATTTGCAGTTCATCATGAAGTGGTAGAGTGTCCCTGGAATAAGAGCCATTATCTAATGAAAGTAGCTCTGCAAGGTAAAAAGATTGAAAAAGAAAATTTACCTCCTTCAAATATTGTATTTCTTTTAGATGTTTCCGGTTCAATGGATTCCCCTCAAAAATTACCGTTGCTAAAATCAGCTTTAAAAATGTTGGTAAATGAACTTAGAGATGAAGATAAAGTTTCAATTGTAGTTTATGCAGGAGCCGCTGGAGTTGTTTTGGTACCTACTTCAGGCAAAGAGAAGGTAAAAATTATTAGTGCTCTGGATAATTTATCAGCAGGTGGTTCTACAGCTGGAGGAGCAGGATTGAAACTTGCCTATAAACTAGCCTCTGAGAATTTTATAAAAGATGGCAATAACAGGATTGTATTAGCTACAGATGGTGATTTTAATGTAGGATTGAGTAGTAATCAGGAAATGGAAAGGTTAATTGAATCTGAACGGGACAAAGGAATTTACATTACTGTTGCTGGTTTTGGTATGGGTAATTATAAAGATTCTAAAATGGAGATTATTGCAGATAAAGGAAATGGAAATTACTTTTATATAGATAATTTTCTTGAGGCCAAAAAAGCTTTGGTAGAAGAGTTTGGAGGAACGCTTTTTACAATAGCAAAAGATGTTAAATTGCAATTGGAGTTTAATCCTCAACATGTTGCGGGGTATAGATTAATTGGTTATGAAAATAGGTTGCTTAATAAAGAAGATTTTAATAATGATAAAGTTGATGCTGGTGAAATAGGTGCTGGTCATACAGTAACTGCTTTGTACGAAATAATACCCGTAGGAGCTAAAGATGTTGGAAGTTATCTACCAACAACAGATCCATTGAAATATCAAAAAGAGAAACAAAGAAAACAGATTACAGCACCCAAAGATTATTCAGATGAATTGCTGACGGTGAAGCTTAGGTACAAGCTGCCAAGCCAAAATAACAGTAGTTTGATGGTCGTTCCAATAAAAAACAAGGTGATTAATATTACTAATGCAAGTAGTGATTTTAAAGTAGCAGCTAGTGTTGCAGCCTGGGGGATGAAGTTGAAGAATGAAAATTATGTTAACAATACATCTATAAAGGATATTGTTGAATGGGCTGAAAATTCAGATTACAATGATAAGATGGGATATTTTTCTGAAATGATCAGATTAATGAAAATTTCAGAAATGCTTTTTGATGATCCAATCAATACATCTCAATAATAGATCTTGTTAAGGAATAAGAATATTTTAAATTCAGATAAAAAAGGAAGAAATTTGCTTAATTAAAGGGTGGAATATTTTGTATTTAGGTGTATTAAGCATTTAAAAAGCTTAAATTTTATCAAGAAATAGAACAAAAAATAAAATAAAAATCTATTTTATAAGATGCAGAAATACAGAAGTTAAACTTTTGTCACGTATTTGTCACGTAAGAAATTCTTGTATTTGTAGAATGATTAGTTTCTTTGAAATACCAAAAGGAAAAGAAGGTTTCATTAATATCAAAGTGTACTTTCAATCTCAAACCCGTATATAAACATTGAGTACCATTCCCATTCTTAAAATCTAATTCTATTATTAGGATGAACCTGTCTCATTTTGAGACAGGTTTTTTTATTACTACTTTGCAACCTTTTACAATGTCAATTGTCCTTTCTTTAAACAATGAGTAAAAATAAGATGCAAAAAAACATTATACTTATCATAATAATTCAATTGATCCTATTGTTAGATACTTATGCTAAACCTGAAAAATTAAATGACAAGGTGGTATTAAGTGGATACATCAAGGATGCCAGTAATGGAGAATTGCTTATTGGTGCGAATATCTATTTTAAAGAATTAAAAACAGGTACAATTTCCAATCTGTATGGTTTCTATTCTTTTAGTGTGGATCCGGGAGTCTACGAAGTTGATTTTGCTTATATGGGATATAAAACTATAAGCAAACAATTGAAAATTACTCAGGATATGGATCTTGATATTGAATTGGAGGAGGAAACTGAAAGTATTCAGGAAGTAGTTGTTTTAAGTAAAAAGCCTGATGCCAATGTTAGAGATCCTCAAATGAGTGTTCAAAAACTGCAGAGTAAGGATGTGAAGGCAGTACCTGCTTTAATGGGCGAAGTTGATGTAATAAAGGTTTTGCAATTGATGCCTGGAGTGCAAGCTACCAGTGAAGGGTCTAGTGGATTTAGTGTGCGAGGTGGGAATCCGGATCAGAATTTAGTATTGTTAGATGAGGCAATCGTATATAATGCCGGGCATATGCTTGGTTTCTTTTCTGTCTTTAATAACGATGCCATTAAGGATGTAAAACTATATAAGGGAGATATTCCTGCATCATCCGGAGGGAGGCTGTCATCTTTGGTAGATGTAAGGATGAATGATGGAAATAATAAAAAGATTGAAGGTAAAGGGGGAATTGGGTTGATATCATCCAGACTGACCCTTGAGGGACCTATTATTAAAAACAAAACATCATTTATTGTAAGTGGGAGAAGGACTTATGCAGATTTGTTTTTGCCTATAGTTACTGATGAAGAAGCGCAGGATAGCAGATTGCATTTCTACGATCTGAATATAAAACTAAAGCATGTAATAAATAATCATAATCGACTCTATTTTAGTACTTATATGGGACGGGATGTTTTTAAAGATGTGAACTCGCAGATTGATTATGGTAATCAGACATTTACATTGCGTTGGAATCATGTTTATAATCCTAAGCTATTTTCAAACTTAACTTTTGTAGGTAGTAAATACGATTATGAGTTAGGAACTAGTGAAGAGACTTCGGAATTTACATGGAAAAGCAGACTCAGGGATTTTAGTTTAAAGTTAGATTACAACTATTATTTGAATCCTAACAATACAATCTCATTTGGTTTTCAAAGTATTAGTCATAGAATTAATCCAGGTACTGCTCAGGGCAAGGGAGAAGAGTCGATGTTTAGTAAAGTGGAAGTGCCTGACTCAAGAGGATTAGAACATGGTGTTTATATAGCAAATAGTCAAAAGATAGGTGCGAGGTTAAATGTTAGGTATGGCCTACGTTTTTCTGGTTTGCAAAATGTTGGGGAGGTTACTGTTTATGAGTTTGATGAAAATTATGAAGCTATAAATGAATTACATTACAAAAGTGGTGATATATTCAATTCATATTGGGGATGGGAACCTCGGATTAGTATGTCTTATATTTTAAATCCAACCACTTCAATCAAGTCAAGTTATTCCAAAACCAGACAATATATTCATTTGGCTTCAAATTCTACTTCAACTACGCCTTTGGATGTTTGGTTTATGTCATCGCCCAACGTAAAACCCCAGATTTGTGATCAGTTTTCAGCCGGATTATTCAGGAATTTTGCGGATCATACGATTGAATCATCTATTGAGTTGTTTTATAAAGACATGAAAAATACGATTGATTTTAAAGATCACCCTGACTTGCTTTTAAATGATAAAATGGAAGGCGAAATAAGAACCGGAAAATCATGGGCTTATGGAGCGGAGTTTTTAATAAAGTTTAATCTTGAAAAATTTAATGGGTGGGTAGGTTATACCTGGAGTAAATCGTGGCGAAAAATTCCTGAGATTAATGAAGGTCGAAAATATTTATCGCCATATAGTCATGATCATGATATTTCATTGGTTTTAAACCATAAAATTAATAATCGTTATCAGGTAGGTTTAAACTGGGTATATTTTACAGGATCACCATATACAGCTCCTAATGGAAGAATGTTTGTTGGAGGAGATATAGTGCCAATTTATTCAGCACGTAACGAAGAAAGAATGCCGGATTATCACAGGATGGATGTTTCGTTTACAATTAAGAATAAAAAGAAAGAAGGCAGGCGATGGGAAGGAGAATGGAATTTCTCAGTATATAATCTTTACGGAAGAAAAAATGCATGGTCTATCTTTTTTGAGCAGGATGATAAAGATCCATATAAAGCTACCGCTCAAAAAACATATTTATTTCAATTTGTTCCTTCTGTTACTTATAATTTTAAATTTTAAATAATGAAGAATTATAATATTAAATATCTGTTTTTGGTAATTGTAATTAGTCTGTTTTCTTGTACAGAAGAAATAGAAATGGATCTAAAGTCTTCAGAACCAAAATTTGTTGTAGATGCTGTTTTTACCGATCAGGATATAGATCACTTTGTTAAATTGTCAATTTCATCAGATTATTTCAGTAATAGTATAAGCCCTGTTGTTTCTGGTGCTACAGTAGTTTTATCTGATGAGTTAAAGGAAATTGAACTTGAGGAGGACTTGACTAATTTGGGAACGTATATTATACCACGAACATTTAAAGGTATATATAATCAGGTTTATACATTGACTATCTCTGGTGTTGATATTGATGGAGATGGAGTAGAAGAATCATATACTGCCTCTAATACATTGTATGAACCTATTCCAATTATAAAGTTGGGTATGAACTGGGATGCCAGTCGTAATGAAGAAAGGTGGACCATTCAATTGTATTCTAAAGATAATCCGGACAAAGAAGATTTTTATGCATTTGCTGTATATGTAAATGGCAAGCTGTTTAGCGATCAGATTTCAGAATTGGAATATGCCTGGGATCGTTACTTTAATGGAAATGATGTTTCCGGAGTTACTGTACAGTCAATTCTTGAAGAAGATTCAGATGGTAAAAAAACTGAAACTCCAATTCAATTAGGTGATTGGGTTAAGTTGGAAATGCAAACGATTAACGAAGATTACTATCATTTTATCAATGCCGTTCATGAAGAAACCGGACTTCAGGTTCCATTATTTAGTGGACCTCCGGCTAATGTTCCTTCAAACGTAAGTAATGGAGCCAAGGGTTTTTTTAGAGTATATTCTGTCTCTGTCGATTCAATTCAGGTGACTCAGGAAATTCTTGATTTAAGAGATCAATAGTATTTATTTGGATTTTAAGTTTTTGAAAAACTGAGCCATATTTGCTTCATCTTTTTTACTTAATGCAGAAATATAAATCGGCGGGTATTTGGCCATTTGATTGGCAGACATCTGGTAAAGAAAAAGTTTCCTTTTATAAAATTTACTACCTGTTGTTTCGTATTTGATAAATGCAGATATGGGAATTTTATACATCTTAAATGATCGGTTAAAAGGAAAGGTGTTATAAAATTTTACTTCAAGATGGTCATCAGCATTGTTTAGCTCAATGTAATAAAAACCTCCTGTCATAAAATAGTAAAAAGCTAAGGCTGTTAATATGCCGCTTCCCCACTTAATTTCTGGTGTCATCATAACCGGTACAACCTGGCTACATATAAAGGCTGCTAAAAAAAGAAGTGCAATTAAGGTAAGAAGTAGTTGTATGCTTCCCGCTGTTTTTCTATTATCCATGATGCCTTGGTTTACGACGTTATTTTGTAAAAATGCATAAAATTTCAATATTTCACGTTATTAAATTTATAAAATCAAATCGTCTAAAATTACATTTTGAAGCAAAAATGGGTTCTGATCATTTTATATTGTAATAATATGCCATTATTTTAATAACTATTTAGTGTTTTGAAGCCCTTTTTTATTTATTTTTGGCGCATAATTTTTCTGTGTTGAGAAGATCTAAATATAAAATTTAATGCAAGTTATAGAAGAGAGTGAATCACGGGTTTACGGAGCGGAAAATATAAAACAAGACCTATCTGAATTAATAAAGAAATATAATAACGGAAAGGTTTTTCTGCTAGTAGATACGGGTTCTTATGAATATTGTTATCCCAAAATAAAAGGGATGGCAGAGATTGATGAAGATAATATTATTGTTATTGATCAGGGAGATCAAAATAAAAATATCGAAACTATTTCTAAAGTGTGGGAGTTTCTAAGTACTCATGGTGCTGATAGAAAATCAACATTAATTAACCTTGCCGGAGGGATGCCTTGTGATTTAGGTGGATTTGCAGCAGCTACATTTAAACGAGGTATTAATTTTATTAATATACCAACTACCTTGCTAAGTCAGGTAGATGCCAGTGTTGGTGGAAAAACCGGAATCAACTTTCATGGATTTAAAAATGAAATTGGGGTATTTAAACATGCATCAGCAGTATTAGTGAATACTGATTTTGTTGAAACTCAGGATCAGGAAAATATTTGTTCCGGGTTTGCTGAAATGATTAAACATGTGTTAATCTTTTCTGATAAGGATTGGCAGGTCATTAAAGCGTTTGATATAAAAAATGCAGATATTGAAGAGTTGAAAAAATTAGTTGTTAACTCAATTCATATTAAAGAGCATTTTGTAAAAGCTGATCCAACAGAAAAGAATGTTCGTAAATCGTTGAATTTTGGACATACTATAGGACATGCCTTTGAAAGTTTTGCCATGAAAAAGGGACGACCTGTTTTACATGGATATGCGGTTGCTTTTGGCATGGTTGCTGAACTTTATTTGGGAAATAAGATATGTGGTTTTCCACTTGAAAAAATAGAAGAGATTAGTGAAATGATTAAATCAATCTATGGTAAGTTTGAGTTTAGTCAGGATGATTATGAAGAGTTGTTTTTCTTAATGACTCATGATAAAAAGAATGAGCAAAATAAGATTAATTTCACTTTACTAAAGGATATTGGTCAAATTGAAATTAATCAAACTTGTACAAAAGAATTAATTTATGAGGCTTTAAACTTCTATAAGGATCATTAATCTTTGTTGTTAGCTTTCATGTTAAATTAGATAATAGTAAAAAAATGCAATATAAAGTTTCTGCACCTGAAACGGTGTCTCCGTATACGGTTAATTTACCCACTTCAAAAAGTATTAGTAATAGGGCATTAATATTAAATGCATTAGCATACAGTGCTAAACCTATTAAAAACTTATCAGATAGTGATGATACGCAGTTGTTAATAAAAGCACTTCAGTCAGATGGAAGTAAATTTGATGTAGGTGCTGCTGGTACTACCATGCGATTTTTAACCGCATTTCTATCTAAAATAGTTGGGGAATGGACTATTACAGGTTCAGAAAGAATGAAACAGAGACCAATTAAGATTTTAGTTGAAGCATTAAATAAGTTAGGTGCAAAAATAGAATATGTGGAAAAGGAAGGTTATCCTCCTTTGAAAATATTTGGTAGTGCAATGGAAGGTGGAGACTTGGAGTTAGCAGGAGATGTAAGTAGTCAATATATTTCTGCGCTATTAATGATAGGTCCTACAATGAAAAGTGGACTACGTCTAACCCTGACAGGAGAAATCATATCGCGTCCATACATTTTACTTACTTTGAAAATGATGGAAACTTTTGGTGTCAAAAGTCACTGGAAGGATAATGTTATTACAGTACCTGAGGGACAATATCAACCAACTGATTTTACTGTTGAAGCAGATTGGAGTGCTGCATCTTATTGGTTTCAAGTTGCTGCATTAAATAAAGGAACAGAACTAATTCTAAAGGGTGTAAAAAGATATAGTGAACAGGGTGATTCTAAGGTTGCTGAGCTATTTACGCAGTTAGGTGTGGATTTTAAATTTTCTAAGAATGGTTTGGTGCTTAAAAATACTGGTAAAATAGCTAATCAGTTTAATTACAATTTTATAGAGCAACCGGATTTAGCGCAAACTTTTGCGGTTACTTGCTGTTGTTTGGGTGTTCCATTTAAGTTTACAGGTCTGCAAACATTAAAGATTAAAGAAACTGATCGTATAAATGCCTTAATTGATGAGCTGAAAAAAATGGGCTTTGTACTAACTTCAAATCAGGTTGATGATCTTGTGTGGGATGGAACAACTTGTGATAAAGAAGACGTTCCATGTATAGCTACCTATAAAGATCATAGAATGGCAATGGCTTTTGCTCCGGCTGTATCTGTTATAAGTAATATGGCTATTGATGATCCGGCAGTGGTTTCTAAATCATATCCAAAGTATTGGGATCATATTAAAGAGTTTGGTTATTCTGTGCAGGAATAAATGAAAATAAAACATAAAAAAAAGGTGAATAACTAAGTTGTTCACCTTTTTTTTATGTTTAAAATTCAAAAATAACTAATCGGGATCCTTTTGTTGGTTTGTTATTAACTACAGCTGGTTTCCATAACCCTAAGTCTTTTATTTCCTTTCTTAGAGTGGCAGCAAAAACGTCGTCAATCGGAGTGATGATTTTAATATCGGAAATTTCACCTTTATCTGAAATAAAAATGTTGACATGGATTGTTGAGTAATTACTATTATCTGGCATTTCAAGGCTTCGTTCTATTTTACGTTTAAACTTTTTAAATCCAATTTCAGGATATGGAATTAAGTTGTTTTCAATTTTTGTTTCATCAACCTGCGAATCCTGAATGCTTTTTGATCTAGCTGATTTTGTGGAGTGTTTGCCATATCCAAGCGTAACAACTTCATCTAAGGCCATAGCATCATCTTCCAAGGTAATATCACCTAATGAATCATTTTTTACAAGCAGCGATTTTTGTTTATATCCTATAAAGTCAAAAGTAAGTAAACTCTCTTTTTCTTGAGTTTTAATAGAAAAATTACCTTTTAAATCGGTTATTGTTCCATTGGGTTTCCCGGCTTCAATAATTGTTACGCCCGGTATCGGAGTTCCCGCTTCATCTATAACTTTACCATTAAATTGAAAGAATGAATCCTTTGATAATGATTGTTCTAAATTTTTATTTGTTGCAATAAGACTGCTGTTTCCATCAACTTTATTTCCTTCAATTGTTCCGGTAATAACATTCTTTTTGTATTCCGAAGCTATTTCAATTTCTAATTCTTCGTCAATAATAAGATCTGTATCTGAAATATCAGTATTGTCATTTATAATAGGCTGAGCCGCGACCACTTTTAATTGAGGTGCATTATTTTCCTTTTTGTTGGTTTTTATTATGGTTGTTTGAGTAATTGGTTGTTCTTGTTCTGTTGACTTTATTTCTTTTTCTTCCTCAGCGATTAACAACTCAGGTTGAACTGATTTTAGTTTATCTGTTTTAACAGAGTCGGAAATAACTATTTTCTGTTGTTTACTTAATAGTGGTTGATTTGTGTTGTTGTTTGAAATAAAGAAAAGAGACGTAATTCCAAAAATAAATAACAACGAGGCTGCAACCTTAATCCATAAAGGAATTATTTTTTTGTTTTTATGATTTGATATTCGGTTTTCCAGATCTGTTAAGTTATCAATAAGCTGATTTGTGTTGTTTTTTTCATAACCTTCCACAGCTTCCATTAAAAATGGGTCAGCCTCCATCTCTCTTTCAAAAGCATACCTATCCTTGTCTGACAAATCATTGTTCAGATACTTTAAAATTCTTGATATGTATTTATTATTATATGGCATTGCTTTTTTCCAAACAGATTTTTAAGTTTCTTTTTGCGTTTTGTATGTAACTCTTTACTTTTTTTATGTCAGTTTCCATTTTTATGGATATCTGTTGGTAGGTCATTTCCTTAAAATAAAAAAGTTCGATACTTTCCTTTTGTTGAAATTTTAATTTGTTGATACAGTTTTTGAGTGCCTCTTCATTTTGTTGATGCAGCTCTTCATCAATAGGATGCGTTTCGTACTCTGATTCCATAAAGTTTCCAATAAAACTTTTTTCATCATCCAACGAAATAGTATTATGCTTTTCTTTTCTAAGTTCCATCAGGCAATGGTTTTTAGTAACAACATACAGCCATGGTCTGAAATGTTCAATTTTGGAGTCCTTAAGTGAGGATGATATTTTTTCAAATATTTGGATAACCGCATCCTGTGCTTCGCTATTGTTTTTTAAATATTTGAGACTAACACCAAAAACAAGGTCCATGTATCTACCATATAATTCGCCAAGAATATCAAGGTTGTGAGATTCCTGGTATAAATTTACCAGCTCAGCATCTGACTTAGTTTTTCTGTTTAATTGAAATAATCTCATGTATCTTAAAAAGTGTTGCTAAATGTATAAATAATATTAAGTTTTTTCAAAATATTATAACAAAGTAGTAGAAAAGCTGAGAGGGGATAAAAAATTAGTAAACAATACTAAAAAATCATAAAAAATTGAGGATACCCCTAAATTTTGAGGAAATAAACATGATAAATGTTATTTTTACAACTTAAACAATAAAAATCACCACCTATTTTATTGTTTGAGTTGTTAAAAGTAATTTTTGCCCGAATTATTTTGTGAATTTAAGATGTTGATGACTTAAATTTTAACTGACCTACTCTATGGCAAATGCTGATGATTAGTTTATAATTGCGCAATCAAATATGTGACGATTTGCAGTTTTTAATCTGATTATCAAATAATAGGTGAATAAAAAAAATGTTGCTTATTTAGAATGGCTTAATTTTATTTAATCTAAATAGTTTGCTAATTTTGCGCATTCAAAGCATGTAATTCAGGTCATTTAAAATAAATCATTAAACACTATTGTAAAATGATTGTTTTAATATGATTGATAACAAAGTAATTATGGCAGAAGATCAGGATAAAATATTAGAAGAAGTTACCGGAGGTGAATATAAATATGGGTTTACTACCGATATTGAAACTGAGGTAATTCCCAAAGGGTTGAATGAAGATGTGGTTCGATTGATTTCTCAAAAAAAGAATGAACCAGAATGGATGTTAGAATTTAGGCTGAAAGCATTTAGCCATTGGTTGAAAATGGAACAACCTAATTGGGCAAAACTAAATATTCCGAAGATTGACTTTCAGGATATAATCTATTATGCTGCGCCAAAGCAAAAGCCAAAGCTTGACAGTATGGATGATGTGGATCCGGAATTAAAAGCTACATTCGATAAATTAGGTATTCCTTTAGAAGAGCAAAAAGTATTATCTGGCGTTGCTGTAGATGCTGTAATGGATAGTGTTTCGGTTAAAACAACTTTTAAAGAAACATTAGCTGAGAAAGGTATCATATTTTGTAGCTTCAGTGAAGCTGTTCAGGAATATCCGGATTTAATTAAAAAATATATGGGATCGGTAGTTCCTTATACCGATAATTTCTTTGCGGCATTGAATAATGCGGTATTCAGTGATGGATCATTTGTATACATTCCCAAAGGAGTTCGCTGCCCGATTGAACTTTCTACTTATTTTAGAATTAATGCAACAAATACAGGACAGTTTGAAAGAACTTTAATTGTTGCTGATGATGATAGTTATGTAAGTTACCTGGAAGGTTGTACAGCTCCCCAAAGAGATGAAAATCAGTTGCACGCCGCAATTGTGGAGATTGTTACTATGGATAGAGCTGAAGTTAAGTACTCAACTGTACAGAACTGGTATCCTGGTGATAAAGAGGGTAAAGGAGGTATTTATAATTTTGTTACCAAACGAGCGCTTTGTAAAGGTGATTATTCTAAAGTAATGTGGACACAGGTTGAAACTGGTTCAGCTATTACATGGAAATACCCTAGTTGTGTATTAATGGGAAATCATTCTGTTGGAGAATTTTATTCCGTGGCAGTAACCAATAATTATCAACAGGCTGATACTGGAACAAAAATGATCCACATTGGTAAAAATACCCGAAGTCTGATTGTTTCAAAAGGTGTTTCTGCAGGTAAGAGCCAGAATAGCTACAGAGGATTAGTGAGAGTAAACAAAAAGGCTGAAAATGCACGTAACTTCTCACAGTGTGATTCTTTGTTAATGGGAGATAAATGTGGAGCACATACATTCCCATACCTCGAGATTAATAATAATTCTGCAGTGGTTGAACATGAGGCCACTACTTCAAAAATTGGTGAAGATCAAATCTTTTATTGTAATACACGTGGTCTTTCTACAGAAGATGCGATTGGGTTAATAGTAAATGGATATGTGAAGGAAGTAATTAACCAATTACCAATGGAGTTTGCTGTTGAAGCACAGAAGTTATTACAAATTAGTTTAGAGGGTAGTGTTGGATAACAGACACAAGTAGCAAGTATCAAGTCGAAAGACAAAAATAATCTTGCTAAGCTTTATTATATATTTTATAACAATCAAAATCAGGATTCTTAAAAGTCTTCATACTTGTGTCTTGATGCTTGATACAAAAACAAAAGGATTATGCTAGAGATAAAAAATTTACACGCCAAAATAGATGACAAAGAAATATTGAGAGGTATAAACTTAACTATTAAACCAGGAGAAGTTCATGCGATCATGGGACCTAATGGTTCCGGAAAAAGTACTTTATCTTCTGTACTAGCCGGAAGTGAAGTGTTTGAAGTTTCTGAAGGTTCAGCTACATTTTATGGTAAGGATTTGTTAGAAATGCCAGCTGAGGATAGAGCTCGCGAAGGATTGTTTTATAGCTTTCAATATCCGGTTGAAATACCAGGTGTAAGCATGGTTAATTTTATGCGTACTGCTGTAAATGAGCATCGTAAGTATAATAACGAAAAACCTTATTCGGCAAGTGAGTTTTTAAAGCTAATGCGCGAAAAGAAAAAGTTGGTTGAGATCGATTCGAATTTAACAAATCGTTCTGTTAATGAAGGATTCTCAGGTGGAGAGAAAAAGAAAAATGAAATTTTTCAGATGGCGATGCTTCAACCTAAAATATCTATTCTTGATGAAACAGATTCAGGTTTGGATATTGATGCTTTAAGAATCGTGGCTAATGGTGTAAATAAGCTGAAATCAGAAGATAATGCAACAGTAGTTATTACTCACTATCAGCGTTTGTTAGATTATATTGTTCCTGATTACGTACATGTTCTTTATAAAGGACGAATTGTAATGTCTGCAGGTAAAGAGCTTGCGCTGGAATTAGAAGAAAAAGGTTACGACTGGATTAAGAAGCAGTTTGAGGATTAACCCGTAAACTACAAGTTTAACCATTAAAATGTTTTAAAAATGAGTATAGCGGGTACAGATATAAAAACAGAAGAAAAATACATATCTCTTTTTAAAGATAACCTTGGTCATTTGAATGTAATTACTTCAGAGGAGGTTGCGAACGAAAGAGAGGCTGGAATTCGTATTTTTGAAGAAAAAGGAATTCCTAACCGCAAGGTTGAGAATTATAAATATACAAATTTAAACCCTCAGTTTGAAAGAGATTATGCTTGCGATTTTGAGCATGAGGTCTTTAATCAAAATTTAAGTGAGGTTTTCAATTGTAACGTTGAAGACCTTGATGCGATTACAGTATATTTAATTAATGGATGGTATTACAGGAAGAATCAGGTGTCTGAATCATTACCTAAAGGTGTATTGATGGGGAGCTTTGCTGAATTCTCAAAATCACATCCTGATATTTTTAAAGCACACTATAATAAGTATGCTAAAAATGAAGAAGATAGTTTAGTTGCATTAAATACAGCTTTTGCACAAGATGGATTCTTTCTTTATATACCAAAGGGAGTAGTGGTTGAAAAGCCAATTCAGATTGTTAATATAATGAAGTCAAGTGAAGATTTTATGGCATTTCCCAGAAATTTAGTTGTATTGGAAGAAAATGCTCAGGCTAAAATAATGGTTTGTGAGCATACACTTTCTGACAATAAGTTTTTGGTGAATGGAGTTACTGAGGCTTATATTGATAAAAATGCTGTTTTTGATCTTTATTCTATTCAGAATCAGCATAACTTAACCACAAATATTTCATCTGTTTTTATCAAACAAAAACAGAATTCAAATATTCTTACTCACAACCTTACTTTACATACAGGAGTAACAAGAAACAATGTTTATGTCCATATGGATGATGAACATTGTGAATCGAAGGTGTATGGATTGTTTGTTTCGGATAAGAGTCAGCATGTGGATAATTTCTCTTTTATTGATCATGCTAAACCAAATTGTTACAGCGAAGAGTTATTTAAAGGTGTATTGGATGATACGGCTACTGGTGCTTTTGCTGGTAAAATTATGGTTCGTCCTGATGCACAAAAAACAAATGCTTTTCAGAAAAATGACAATTTGTTGTTAACTGATACAGCAAAAATGAACACGAAGCCAATGCTTGAGATCTATGCCGATGATGTAAAATGTTCGCATGGTGCAACAGTAGGTCAGTTGGATGAAAAGTCGATGTTTTATCTTCGTTCAAGAGGTATAGGTAAAGATGAGGCAAGAATCTTATTGATGTATGCATTTGCTTATGAGGTTGTTGAGAAAATAAGAGTAGAGGCTGTTAGAGAGCAGATAAGAGGTTTGGTAGAGCAAGTGTTTAGAGGTGAGTTAAATAAATGTAACTCCTGTGCATTATGTGGTCAGGATGCTTCAGGAAAAGGATACACTTGTATGTAATGCTATGGCAATAGATATTAATAAAATAAGGGCTCAGTTTCCTATTCTTGATAGTGTGATTCATGGAAAGCCATTGGCTTATTTCGACAATGCAGCAACAACGCATAAGCCTGAACGGGTAGTAAATAAGGTCAATGAGGTTTATTATACCTTAAATAGTAATATTCACAGAGGAGTACATTATTTAAGTAATCAGGCTACTCTTGCATATGAGGAGGCTCGAAATAAAGTACAGCACTTTTTAAATGCAAGCCAGTCGTATGAAGTTATTTTTACCTCAGGAGCCACTGCTGCAATTAATTTGTTAGCCACTTCATTTGGTGATACGTACATTGAGGAAGATGATGAAATTATTGTTTCAACAATGGAACATCACTCTAATATTGTGCCTTGGCAAATGATGTGTAAAAGAAAAAAAGCGGTTTTAAAAGTAATTCCAATCAACGAAAAAGGAGAGTTGGATTTAGAAGCTTTTGAAGCACATTTATCTGATAAAACAAAGCTGGTTGCAGTTACTTATGTATCAAATGCACTGGGTACAGAGAATCCTATACCTGAAATCATCAAACGAACACATCAGAATAATTCCTTAATCATGGTTGATGCCTCTCAGGCAGTTCAGCATTTAAAAGTAGATGTTCAGGAATTAGATGTTGATTTTTTAGTTTTTTCAGGGCATAAAATATATGGACCAACAGGTACCGGTGCCTTATATGGAAAAGAAAAGTATTTAAACGAAATGGAGCCCTGGCAGGGTGGAGGCGAAATGATTAAGTCAGTAACTTTTGAAGAAACTACTTATAATGAACTTCCTTTTAAATTTGAAGCAGGAACTCCAAATATTGCTGGTGCAATAGGGCTTGGTGAGGCAATTGATTTTGTATCTGAAGTTGGAATAGAAAATATTGCTGAATATGAGCATGAATTGCTTACTTATGCTACAGAAAAGTTGAATACTATTGATGGTATGAGGATATTTGGTACTTCGGAGCATAAGTCCAGTGTAATCTCATTTTTAGTTAAGGAGATTCATCCTTTTGATATGGGGACAATGCTGGATAAGATGGGCTTGGCAGTCAGAACCGGTCATCATTGTGCGCAACCAATTATGGATTATTTCGGAATTCCAGGAACCTTAAGGGCTTCTTTTGCTGTTTATAATACTAAAGAAGAAATTGACAGGTTGGTGGAAGGAATTGCAAAGGTGGCTATGTTGTTTGGGTAAAGCTTTAAAATTTATCATCTTTGTGAGCTTAAATTTTGATATACAGAAATAAGATTAGAAATGACAATAAAAGAAATTCAAGAGGAAATAGTAGAGGAATTTACATCATTTGATGAATGGATGGATAAATATGCCTATTTAATTGAATTGGGTAATGATCTGGAACCTTTTGATAATCAATATAGATTAGATCAGAATTTATTGGATGGATGTCAGTCTAAAGTATGGTTGCATGCTTGGGAGGAAGATGGCAAAATTTATTATATGGGTGATAGTGATGCAATTATTGTTAAAGGTATTGTGGCTTTAATGATTAGAGCTTTATCTGGTCAAACACCTGATGATATATTAAATAATGAGTTGTCTTTTGTTGATGAAATAGGATTGAAAGAGCATCTTTCGCCTACTCGTTCCAACGGATTAGTTGCCATGATTAAGCAAATGAGACTATTTGCTTTGGCATTTAAGGCTAAACAGGCATAAACTTTATATAAAATTGAGTGTTAGATAGCAAAGAGTATAATGCTTTAGCATATAACACAACTGATACGAATAATTATGACAAACGAATTTTTATCAATAGAAGAAGAAATCGTAAATACTTTAAAAACTATTTTCGATCCGGAGATTCCTGTTAATATTTACGATTTAGGATTGATCTATGAAGTAAATGTTGAGGATGATGGTAAAGTTAGAGTTGTGATGACATTGACTTCACCAAACTGTCCTGTTGCAGAATCGATGCCCGAAGAGGTGTTTGATAAAGTAAGTGCTGTTGAAGGGGTTTCTCATGTAGATGTTAACTTGACTTTTGATCCTCCGTGGACAAAGGATATGTTATCCGATGAGGCTTTACTAGAGCTTGGTTTGTTATAGCGTTTGTCAATTTAAGATATTTAAAAGGTCCTTATTCAATGTGTTTGAATAAGGATTTTTTTTGCCCTTTGAACTGGTTAATAGTACTATTTTATTTAATTTGACAAAAAATAGTAAGAATGGATTTAGTGCAAACGGGATATACTGAACTGATAAAAGAAAAAGCAAAATCATTAGGTTTTGATGATTGTGGTATTACAAGGGCAACAGAGCTAGATGATGATAAAGTATATCTTAAAAAATGGCTGGATAATAAAATGCATGGTGAAATGCATTATATGGAAAATCATTTTGAAAAGAGGATAGATGCAAGTCTGTTGGTTGAAGGCGCAAAGAGTGTTATTGTACTATTAAAAAATTATTTTCCTAAAGATGCTCAAACAAAAGGAGCGCCTGTTATTTCTCGTTATGCTTATGGCGAAGATTATCATTTTGTTTTAAAAGACAAAATGCAAGAATTGTTTGATTTTATAAAGACAGAAATCTACCCTTCTTTAGAAGGAAGATGTTTTGTTGATTCAGCTCCAATTTTAGAACGAGCTTATGCTGTTAATGCTGGGTTGGGATGGATTGGAAAACATAGTAATTTAATTCATAAACGACTGGGTAGCTATGTCTTTATCTCCGAATTGGTAGTTAATCTGGAATTAGATTATGGAGAGAAGATTAAGGAAGCCTGTGGTGGTTGTACACGTTGTGTCGATGCCTGTCCTACCGGAGCAATTATCTCGCCTAAAGTAATAGATTCCAATAAATGTATTTCCTATTTAACCATTGAAAATAAAGGAGAAATACCAGAAGTATATAAGGGGAAAATGGATAATCGGATGTATGGATGTGATATATGTCAGGAGGCATGCCCCTGGACATGGAAATCAAGACCACACAAAGAAGAACGATTTATGCCTAATCCGGAAGTTTTGAAAATGACTAAAAGTGAATGGTCTGAATTAACTCAGGAAAGATTTTCAACACTCTTTAAAAAGTCGCCTGTGAAAAGAGCTAAGTTTTCTGGATTAAGAAGAAATATTGATTTTTTGGAGTAATTATCGTTTATAACCATATGATTACAAAATATTGTTATTAAATTTAAGATAATCTGCCTTTTTAAAGGACAATTAAATCAAAAAATAATTTTTCAGGACAGATGTTAATTTTAATAGAAGTAAAATGAAGTGTTGTGATCATTCTCCTTTTTATACTTATTCAAAAGATAAAACACTAATACATGGAATGTATTGGCTCCCTTCAGGTAATATAAAAGCCGTAATTTGTTTGGTGCATGGACTGGGAGGTCATATTGCCAGGTTTGCTGACTTTGCCCATGAATTCTGTAAAAATAAGATTGGTGTAATTGGTGTAGATTTACGAGGTCATGGTAAATCGCAAGGGAAAAGAGGTGATGTAAAAACACTGAATGAATTTTATGAAGATATTAAATCTTCGTTAAAGTATTTGGAACAGATTGTACCTGAAAATACCCCTTTGTATATTTATGGTAATAGTATGGGAGGTCCTGTGGCTTTAAAATTTGCAATGGAGAATACAGATATATTTCATGGAGTGATTTTAGCAGCACCTTGGTTTACGCTGTATAAACAACCAGAGGGTATTAAACTTTCTGTTTTGAGAATGATAAGTATGATTTTTCCTTGTGCAACATTTTCTTCTGGTATAAAATCAGGAGAATTTCGTTCAGATCCAAAGAAGCAACAAGAAGCAAAATCAGATGTGTTGGCTCATAAATATATTTCTGCCAGGTTGTTTTCCTTTATACATGATTTAGGTTTGGATTTAGTTTTAAATAAAGCTAATGATTTTAATTTACCTACTATTATATTTCATGGCAATATTGATAGAGTTACTGATTATAAATCTTCGTTAAAGTATAAAGAAAATAATACTGAAAATGTTGAGTTTGTTTTATTACCAAATACTAAACATGAAATTCATGTAGAACCAGAAAGAAATAATGTTTTAAATAAAATTGTTTCATGGATTGAAAGTAATGAGAAATACAATCATAAGAATAGTCAAAAACTAAAAGAGGCCTGTACTGAGTAAAATAATGGAGAGTTTTAGAACAGAGATAAAACCGGATTGTGTTGTAGATAAAATTGAATATGACTCTAAAATAATGTTTTTAGGGTCTTGTTTCGCAACCAATATAGGAGAGAAATTTAAAAATGCACGATTAAATTGTATGGTTAATCCTTATGGGGTTATTTATAATCCAATGAGTGTGGCTAATACGCTAAATGCAATAGTAAGCAATAGAATTTATTACAGTGAGGATTTACATTTTCAAGGAGAGCACTGGCATAGTTTCTATCATCATAGTTCATTTTCTGATCGGGATAAGGAAATATGTTTGCAAAAAATTAATGAAAATAATTTAGCTGCTCATGATTATTTAAAATCTTGTCAGTATTTATTTATCACTTTTGGAACTGCCTGGGTATATCAATGGGTAGAAAATGAAGAAATCGTTTCTAATTGTCATAAATATCCGGCAAAAGATTTTAATCGCTACATATTAAATGTAGAAGAAATCGTATCTACCTATAAAAAGTTGTTAACTGAATTGTTGGTTTTTAATCCTAAGCTTAAAATTGTTTTTACAGTAAGTCCGGTGAGACATTTAAAAGATGGTGCTCATGGAAATCAGATCAGTAAAGCAACTCTGTTATTAGCTGTTGACAGTATAGTTGAGCAATTTGCAAGTTGTGATTATTTTCCTGCATATGAGCTATTATTAGATGATTTACGCGACTATCGGTTTTACGATGTTGATATGGTACATCCTAATAGTACAAGTGTAGACTATATTTGGCGAAAGTTAGAAAGTTGTTTTTTTTCCGCTAAAACATTGGATTATATCAAGGAGATGCATAAATTAGTAAACGCAATAGGGCACAGACCTTATGATTCATCTTCAGAA
The DNA here is from genome assembly GCF_026013605.1 of Plebeiibacterium sediminum. Lineage (GTDB taxonomy): Bacteria > Bacteroidota > Bacteroidia > Bacteroidales > Marinilabiliaceae > Saccharicrinis > Saccharicrinis sediminus. The sequence goes on along the minus strand of NZ_JAPDPJ010000025.1, from coordinate 20,232 downwards.
TCGCATCAAATTTTTCTTAATAAACAGATTGAGAAAATAAATTATCTTAAAAATAAATATCCCGAAGTGGATTTTGGTTCGGATTTAAGTTATTTCAAAAGTAAAATAATTTAAATCCTTGTTATTTATTCTTAAATAATTACAAATTGATAGTTAAAAGTGGAAATTGGTTATTATTTATAATAAATTTAAGGTGATTTACAGATGTAAATATCTAGAGAGTTAATTAATATATTGTTGAACCTTTAAATATCATAGTTTAGTTTTAGAGATTAGGCTGTAGGCTATTGTAAAACCTAAGTCCATCTAAAACACCCCGTATTGAATATTTTGTATGTGTGAAGTATCTTAAGTGAAATGATCATCTCTATTTGAGAGTTTAGGTAATTTTTTACTTCATATATTAAGTGATATTAAAAATAAAATATAACATGAAATAAACAAATAAATAGTAAATGTCCTATCTAACTTTTGAAAAATCCAAATTAATCAACCTGGAACAATCTCTGTACAAAGAGATTCTTCGAACCAATCGGGCAGGCTCCTATTCGAGTTCTAGTATTATAGGTTGTAATACACGGAAATATCATGGTTTATTGGTATGTCCGTTAGCCGATTTTGACATGATGCGTCATGTATTTATAAGTTCTCTTGATGTTACCGTAATTCAGCATGATAAAGAGTTTAATCTTGGTATACATAAGTATAATAAAAACCATTATGAACCTAAGGGACATAAATATATCAGAGAACTGGAATTTGATGTCATCCCTAGAAAAATTTATCGTGTAGGTGGTGTTTTATTAGCTGTTGAAGAAGTATTGGTAGAAAAGCAGGAAAGAGTTTTACTTAAATACACTCTGCTGGAAGCTAATTCCGACACTAAATTAAAATTAAAACCCTTTTTAGCCAACAGAAGTGTTCACGAATTGACACATGAGAATATGGCTGTTAATACCAAGTATTCTCGCATAAAAAATGGTATCGGTATTCAAATGTATCCGAAGTTGCCAAAACTATATATGCAATTGTCAAAAGAAAATGAATTTGTAGCCAATCCGGATTGGTACAGAGGAATTGAATATTTTAAGGAAGAACACAGAGGTTATCATTATAAGGAAGATTTATATGTACCCGGGTATTTTGAGGTAGATATAAAGAAAGGTGAGAGTATTATATTTTCAGCTTCACTAACAAGTCATAAACCTGAAAACTTTGATTTACGATTTGAGAAAGAAGTTGAAAAACGAATTCCCAGAGACAGTGTGTTTAATAACCTACTAAATTCTGCTCAGCAATTTTTTGTTCAGAATGGAAAAGGAATAACGATGGTTGCAGGCTATCATTGGTATAGTGAGCGACTTAGGGATACATTGGTTTCTGTTCCTCAGTTAACAGATGCATTGGGAGATGCAGATCTGTTTATTGAAGTTTTAGATACTACGGTAAAAAAACTAACCAAAATAATTAAGGATAAGGAAATAAAAAATCTGACTGAGGCGGATACACCACTTTGGTTTTTCTGGACTATTCAGCAATGTTGGGATAAATCTTGTGTGGATAAGTTTTGGACTAAATATTATGATTTCCTTAAATTGGTTATTAAGTCTTATTTATCCGGAAGATTTGAAAATGTAAAAATTGATGATAAAGGCCTGGTCGTTACGTATGATGAAAATATACCATTAACATGGATGAATGGTATGGTTGATGGTAAACCAGTAACGCCTCGAAATGGAGCCTGTGTTGAGATAAATGCACTTTGGTATAATGCATTAAGCTTATTTTTAGATTTAGCTAAAGAACAAAAGAAAGATGCCAGCTTGATTAAAGAGATCAAGATCACTTTAGAAAAATTAGATGTTTCGTTTATAGATACTTTTTGGAATGAAGATCAACATTGTTTATACGACCTGGTTGATGGAGATTTTAAGGATGCATCAATAAGACCAAATCAAATTTTTGCTACAGCATTTGCTTATTCACCCTTAAGCAATGAGCAAAAGAAAGGTATTATTGATGTGGCAAAGGAAGAATTGTTAACCCCTAAAGGGCTTCGAACTTTATCTCCTAAAAATCCACATTATCAAGGCTCAATGGAAGGTATTGCACATAAAAGAGAGTTTGGATTACATCATGGAGCTGTTTGGCCCTGGTTAATATCCTTTTATGCTGAGGGCTACCTTAAATTGCATAAACAAAGTGGTATTAGTCACATAAAGCGCATTGCAGATAATTTTGAAGAAGAAATGACAGATCATTGTATTGGAACTTTGTCTGAATATTATAATGGAAATCCACCTCAACGAGGTAAAGGTGCTGTAAGTATGGCATGGAATGTAGCTGGTGTTCTTAAAATTCTTAAACTAATCGAAAAATATAGTTAATATGAGGGTATTAATGTTTGGCTGGGAGTTTCCTCCTCATATTACAGGTGGGCTCGGAACAGCGTGCTATGGCTTAACAAGAGGATTATCACACGTTGAGGATCTGGATGTGTTATTTGTTGTGCCAAAAGCATATGGTGATGAAGATCAAACTTCAATTCAACTTGTTGGAGCAAATAATATCTCTGTTCGTCAGAGGAAAATAGACTTCAAAAAGTTTCAAAAAGAAATGGATTATATTGAGGTGGATACTCATATAATACCATATGTAGATCCGGATGATTATTACAAACTAACCAAAGTAAAGGTCGAAGGAGAAAAAAAGATTGTTCATACCAATGAGGAAGGTAAGATTGATTTCTCAGGAAAGTATGGCGCAAATCTGTTAGAGGAAATTTCTAATTATGCTCTTGTTGCCGGAGTTATTGCTCAGGATAACGAATTCGATGTGATTCATGCACACGATTGGTTGGCATATCCGGCAGGTATTGCAGCAAAAGAAGCTAGCGGGAAACCCTTGGTGGTCCATGTACATGCTACAGATTTTGACCGAAGCGGTGGTAGCGTAAACCCTGCTGTTTATGAAATCGAGAAAAGAGGACTGGATGCAGCTGATAAAGTGATTACAGTAAGTAATTTAACAAGAAATATAGTTGTTGAAAAATATGGTATCGACCCAGAAAAGGTAGTAACTGTTTATAATGCAGTTGAGCCTAAAGAAATGTCGGTTGATAACCCGATTAAAAAGAATAAAGATGAGAAAATTGTTACGTTTTTAGGTAGGATTACGATGCAGAAAGGGCCTGAGTATTTTATTGAGGCCGCGTATCGTGTTTTACAAAAAATGGACAATGTAAGGTTTGTTATGGCAGGAAGTGGTGATATGATGGAGAAAATGATTCGTAGAGCTGCAGAACTTAAGATTACAGATAAATTTCATTTTACAGGATTCTTAAAAGGAGAGGAAGTATTTACCATGTTACGTATGAGTGATTTGTATGTAATGCCCTCAGTTTCTGAACCCTTTGGTATTTCACCGTTAGAGGCCATGCAAAGTAATGTTCCCGTGTTAATCTCTTATCAATCAGGAGTTGCTGAAATTCTTAATCATGCAATAAAAACCAATTTTTGGGATATTGATGCAATGGCTGATGCTATTTACGGTGTGCTAAAATACCCTTCTCTTCCTTCAATGTTTATTAAACATGGAAAAAGCGAAGTGGAAGCACTAAAATGGGAGGACTCTGCAGTTAAAGTAAAGCAAGTTTATGACTCTGTAGTGCCTAACTTATAATCTAACCTTAAAATCTTTTTAATATTATGAAAACCATATGTTTATATTTTCAAGTTCATCAGCCATTCCGCTTTCGACGATATCGCTTTTTTGATATAGGGAATAATCATTATTACTATGATGATTATACCAATGAAAGTATCCTGATGAAAATTTCTCAGAAATGTTATTTGCCAACAAACCAATTGTTATTAAAGTTAATCCAGGCTAATAAAGGAAAGTTTAAAGTTGCATTTTCTATTTCAGGAGTTGCAATTAAACAGTTTCAGATTTATGCCCCAGAGGTAATTGAGAGTTTTCAGAAACTTGCTGCAACCGGACAAGTCGAGTTTTTAGCAGAAACATATTGTCACTCCCTGGTTTCACTTAAAGATAAAACAGAATTCGAGCGTCAGGTTAATATGCAGGTTGATTTGGTTAAAGAGCTATTTAATCAGGAGCCTAAAGTTTTTAGAAATACCGAGTTAATCTATTCTGATGAAATGGGTGATATGGTATATAAAATGGGTTATAAAGCCATGTTAACCGAAGGTGCTAAACATGTATTAGGATGGAAAAGTCCAAACTACTTGTATTGTAACAGTATCAATCCTAAATTAAAAGTATTACTTAAAAACTTTGAATTAAGTGATGATATTGCTTTTCGTTTTGGAAATCAAGGATGGAATGAATATCCTTTAACTCCAGAAAAATATGCACAATGGCTTAAGGATTTGGATCCGAAATCAGAAGTGATTAATCTATTTATGGATTATGAAACTTTCGGGGAACATCAGTGGAAAGAAACTGGAATATTTGAGTTTCTTGAAGGTCTTCCATCTGAAATTTTGAAGCATAAGGAATTTTCTTTTTCAACACCATCTGAAGTAGCGGATAATTTACAACCTGTTTCTTCGGTTAATGTTCCTTATCCAATTTCGTGGGCGGATGAAGAAAGAGACCTTACAGCTTGGCTTGGAAATGAAATGCAAGAGGAAGCATTCAATAAATTATATGCATTATTACCAAAAATGCAAAAGTGTGATGATCCTAAATTAAACGACGATTGGACTTACCTTCAGGCAAGTGATCATTTTTACTATATGTGTACAAAATATTTCTCCGATGGAGATGTGCATGCATATTTTAATCCATACGAGTCCCCTTATCAGGCGTTTATTAATTATATGAATATTTTAAGTGATTTTACACTTAGATTAAATGCTGCAGTTCCAGAAAGTGTTGAAGATGAGAATATCTCAAACCTAACACAAATGCTGGGTCAAAAAGAAGCCAGAATTGCAGAATTGGAAGCAAGTATTAAAAAAATGAGAGATAAGGATAAACAGAAAAAATCAAAATCTAAGGAAAAAATCATATAATAAAATAACTCTGACTCTTAACCAGGAGTCAGAGTTTAATTAAGCCTATATATTTCTTATTAAATAAACAGAGAAAATTATGAGCATTAAAAAGCAGTTTTTAAAAAGCAAACCAGAATGTAAGGTTACTTTTAAATTCACAAAAAAAGATGGTGTAGAGCCTCAAACAGTTAAGGTGATTGGTGATTTCAATAATTGGGATACTACCGTTGAACCTATGAAACCTTTAAAATCAGGTGATTTTACTCAAACAATTAGTTTAAGTAGCGGAACTGAATTTCAGTTCAGGTATTTAATTAATGATTGTACCTGGGTAAATGATGATGAAGCTGATACTTTTATTGATAACGGAATGGGTACCTCTGAAAAAAATGGAGTACTTCAACTCTAATGTCACCTTTCGTTAATCAACTTACGACTCTCTTTAAACGGTGAGATACCGCAACTACAATTTATTATTCAAAGAAAAAATGATGCAAAATTATTTAAAGCCTGATTATGTTTTTGAGGCAAGTTGGGAAGTATGTAATAAAATGGGCGGTATCCATACCGTTTTATCAACAAAAGCATTAACTCTCGTTGAAAATTTTGGAGAAAACATAATATTTATTGGACCTGACATTTATTCAGGATCAAATAAAACTAGTGAATTTGAACAGGATGATAATCTTTTTCCTGGATGGAAGGATATTTTAAATAAAGAAGGGCTTCGTGTAAGAACTGGCCGTTGGAAAGTAGTGGGTAGACCCATTGCTTTGTTAATTGACTTTAGTACACTTGTTCCGCAAAAAAATGAAATACTTTCACGTTTTTGGGAGTTGTATAAAGTCGACTCTTTATCAGGACAATGGGATTATATTGAATCCGTGATATTTGGATACGCTACAGGAAAAGTCATTGAAAGCTTTTATAAGTGTTTTCTGAATGCAAATCATAAAATTATTGCGCACTTTAATGAATGGATGACTGGTAGTGGTGCGCTTTATCTTAAAAATACACTACCACAAATTGCAACCGTATTTACTACGCATGCTACTGTAATTGGACGCAGTTTAGCAGGAAATGGAGAGCCATTATACGATGAATTGCAAAACTTCAATGCAGATATAAGATCACATGATTTAGGAGTTGTTGCTAAGCATTCATTAGAAAAAAAATCAGCTCTGAATGCAGATTGTTTTACAACCGTTTCTGATATTACCGCAAAAGAATGTGCCCAGTTTATGGAGCGACAGGTTGATGTGGTTACTCCCAATGGTTTTGAAAATGATTTTGTTCCTCAAACCGAAGAATTTCATGAGAAGAGAAAAATTGCACGTGAAAAATTACGTGCAGTATCTGAATGTTTGTTAGGATATAAATTATCTGAAGATGCACTGTTTATTGCCAATAGTGGAAGATACGAATACCGAAATAAAGGAATAGATGTATTTCTTGATAGTTTGAAGCATCTTAATGAGGATGAAAACTATAAAAGAGAAACTATTGTATTTGTTTTAATACCAGGAAATAATTTCGGTGCCAGAAAAGATTTAATTGCAAAATTAAATGGAGAATCAGACCTGGAACTTGAAAATCCTTTCTTAACCCATGGATTAAATGACCTGGGTTATGATCCTATTATAAATAAAATACAGGATATTCATCTGAATAATGATGTTGATGATACTGTAAAATTAATTTTTGTTCCAGCCTACCTTAAAGGAGATGATGGAATATTTAATCTTCCATACTATGATATTTTAATAGGTATGGATTTAACAGTCTTTCCTTCTTATTATGAACCATGGGGCTATACTCCACTGGAAAGTCTGGCATTTTATATCCCTACAATAACTACCAGTCTGGCAGGTTTCGGAATTTGGGGAAGTCAGTACTCCAATGGAATATCAGATGGTTTAGGGATCATCGAGCGCAATGACCATAATATGGCAGAAGTGTCTCGTAATATTTCTAATACAATTCAGGAATATTTACTGAAACCGGAAAGTGAAATATTAGATATACGTATGAAAGCGCATGAACTTTCAACAAGAGTTGATTGGGGTGCGTTGATTAAACATTATTTTGAAGCCTATGATATTGCGCTTAGAGCTGTAGAAAACAGACGGACTCAGATTGATGTGGTAAAAAGAGAAAAAAGAATCCATGTTAAACCTGAAAAGTCAGCAATGCCAGTATGGAAGAAGTTGTTTGTAAAATCAAAACTTCCTGACAGAATATCTCATCTGGGAGATATTGCTCATAATTTATGGTGGACATGGAATTATCAGGCTTCTGAATTGTTTGAATTTATTGATCCGGATACCTGGGTGCTAACAGGACGAGATCCTATTAAATTATTAGAACGTGTTAGTTATGATTATTTAGTGGATCTGGCTCAGAAAACTGAATTTGTTGAGCGATTGGATCAAGTGTATTCCATGTTTCGTGAGTATATGGATCGTGAACCAAGTCAGGATCCTTCCATAGCTTATTTTAGTATGGAGTACGGTATAAATGATGTACTGAAAATATATTCAGGAGGCCTTGGAGTTCTGGCTGGTGACTATTTAAAAGAAGCCAGTGATTCAAATGTGAATATGACTGCAATAGGCTTACTTTATAAATATGGGTATTTCAGACAGTCTGTTACTATCAGTGGTGATCAGCAATCGAACTTTGATCGTCAGGAGTTTTCAACATTACCTATTAAGGAGGTGAAAAATAGTGATGGTACACCTTTGGTATTACAAATGAGTGCACCAGGACGAATTGTTCACGTTAGAATATGGAAAGCAGATGTGGGCCGGGTACCTTTATACTTAATGGATACAGACCATGAACTAAATACTGAAAGCGACAGACAAATAACACATAGTTTGTATGGTGGTGATTGGGAAAATAGATTAAAGCAGGAGATTCTTCTTGGAATGGGTGGAATTCAGTTGCTGGATACATTAAATATACAAACCAATTTATTTCACTGTAACGAAGGTCATGCAGCATTGATTAATGTATCAAGGTTGATCAAGTATGTAGAAGGTCAGTATAATTTTCCTGAAGCAATGGAGTTAGTAAGGGCTTCTTCATTATTTACAACACATACACCAGTTCCTGCAGGTCATGATAAATTCGATGAAGACTTAATAAGGGTGTACTTCCGACATATTCCTGAAAGACTGCAAATTTCATGGGATGAATTTATGGGATTAGGACGTGAAAATGTAAATGATCATCATGAAAAATTCTCAATGAGTGTTCTGGCTGTTAAAACTTCTATGGAAGTGAATGGAGTAAGTTGGCTGCATGGTGAAGTTTCTCGAAACATGTTTCAGGGGTTATGGAAAGGCTTGTTTACTGAGGAAGTCCCAATTGGCTATGTAACCAATGGTGTTCATTACGGAACCTGGACGTCAAGTGATTTCCAAAGGCTTTACGAAAAAGAATTTGATCCGGCATTTAAATACGATCTTTCAAACAAAGACTATTGGAGAAAAATACATGATGTAAGTGATTATGATATTTGGCAAGTGCGATTGGCGCTGCGTAAAAAGTTAATTGACTTTGTTAAAAACAGAATGGCCTCGAATATGGTTAATAGTCACTCTGATCCATCGCAGATTATTGAAGTTATTGATCAGATTGATGATAAAGCATTAACCATTGGATTTGCCCGACGATTTGCAACCTATAAAAGAGCTCATTTATTGTTTACAGATGAGGAAAGACTTTCTGAAATTGTTAATAATCCGGAAAAACCTGTTCAGTTCATTTTTGCAGGTAAAGCGCACCCTGCCGACGGAGGTGGTCAGGCACTAATAAAGCATATTGTTGAAATATCTAAGAAACAGCAATTCCTGGGTAAAATTATTTTCCTTGAGAATTATGATATGGAACTGGCAAAGAGACTGGTAAGTGGTGTTGATATTTGGTTGAATACACCAACCAGACCATTGGAAGCATCCGGTACCAGTGGTGAAAAGGCTGAACTCAATGGTGTACTTAACTTTAGTGTACTTGATGGCTGGTGGTATGAAGGCTATAGAGAAGGAGCTGGTTGGAGCTTAACAGATAAGAGAACTTATCATGATCAGCAATTGCAGGATGAATTAGATGCGGCAACTATTTATAGTATGTTAGAAAATGAAATTGTACCATTATTCTATCAGACTAATGAAGAAGGCTTGTCTCATGAATGGATAAAATTTATTAAAAACTCCATTTCAGAGATTGCACCTAATTATACAACCAAGAGAATGATGGACGATTATATGGCTAAGTTCTATAGTAAGATGGATCATCGTTTGAAAGAGTTAAAGACTAATGACTGCAAATTGGTAAGAGAAATCTCATCATGGAAACGCTGGGTGAAGTCGAATTGGAATGATGTTGAAGTTGTAAATATTGAAATGCCTGATATTTATGCGCACCAGTTGGGAATTGGAGAAACTTACCATATTAGTGTGGTAATTGATTTAAAATCATTGGAAGGTATAGATATCTCAGTTCAGGCCATATTTGCAGATGTTCAGGAAGATGGAACGGCTAAAATGTTGAGCGTTGAGGAGTTTAATATTGATAAAAAAGATGGTAGTAAATTATACTGCTCCTTAAATCACATGTTAAATATTCCTGGGTTGTATAACTTTGGAATCAGAATGTATCCTAAAAACGTGTCAATAGAGGCTCAGCATGAGTTGTGTTGCATCAGATGGATTTAATTGAGTAACTAAAGAGACTATTTTAAATAGTATTTGTAAGTAAATAGAAGACGGCCGGGAAATTGAATTTATAATTCCCCGGCCGTTTTATTTTAAACAAACTCTTATAGCTATTAATAAACGCTTTTAGGAGGTATTCTTTTTAAGATAATTGCGGTGCGAGCCGGAATGTATATTTTTAATTGATATTGATTTCTATCGTATGGCATTCTCTCCGGGTAATAAATATAGGATTCGTCAAGTAAACCAAAGCCTCCAAATTCTTTGTTGTCAGTATTTAATACGATTTTGTATTTGCCAGACTCTATAAAAATGCCATAATCAGTATAAGAATGTGTTGGCGAGAAATTGAAAAGCATCAAATAGTTCCCTCTTTTAAAGCACATGATTTGATCACTTTCATTTATGGCTACACCATAACAACTATCATTAGTAGCTAAATAACCATCTTTAGCCAAATCAATCATCGCTTTGTCAAATGCAGACAGGAATTTAAATTTTAAATCCTGATGATCCATTAAGCTCCATTGGCGTCGGGCGTATTTGTACGACCAGCCATTACCTTCTCTTGGAAAATCAATCCACTCCGGATGGCCAAATTCATTTCCCATAAAATTGAGATAGCCTCCATAAGAGGTGGTTATTGTTGCCAATCGGATCATTTTATGCAGGGCAATTCCCCTGTCAATAATTAAACTCTCAGAGTTTAGATCCATCTTGTCATACATCTCTTTATCAACCAATCTAAAAATGATGGTTTTATCTCCCACTAAGGCCTGGTCGTGTGATTCTGTATATGAGATAACTTTCTCGCCTGCTCTATGCTGACTTAATTCATGAAATATTTGCCCTACATTCCAGTTCTCATCACTATTTTCTTTAATCATCTTAATCCAAAAGTCAGGAACTCCCATAGATAGTCTGTAGTCAAACCCAATACCTCCGTTATCTATAGTCTCTGATAAACCCGGGTAACCACTCATGTCTTCAGCAATAGTTATGGCATTGTGATTGGTTCGATGGATGAGTCTGTTTGCTAATGTTAAGTATGTTAATGCGTCAATGTCTTCTGTATCATTAAAATAATCAGCATATGATGAGAATGCATATTCTAAACCATGGTGTAAATAGAGCATACTGGTTACTCCATCAAAACGGTATCCGTCAAAATGGAATTCCTGAAGCCAGTATTTACAGTTAGATAATAAAAACTGTAGCACCTGATCTTTACCATAATTGAAACATTTACTATCCCAGGCCGGATGTTCACCTCTGCCACCATCATGAAAATATTGATAAGAGGTTCCATCAAATTTGCCTAACCCTTCCACTTCGTTTTTAACGGCGTGTGAGTGAACAATATCCATGATCACTGCAATACCGTTTTTGTGCGCTTCGTTAATTAAATCTTTTAGCTCCTCAGGAGTACCAAAGCGTGAAGAAACAGCAAAAAAGTTTGACACGTGATAACCAAAACTTCCATAATAAGGATGTTCCTGAATGGCCATTAACTGTATGGTGTTGTATCCGGCTTTAATAATTCGGGGAAGTACATTGTTTTTAAATTCAGTAAAGGAATTCACCTTTTCTTCTTCAGAAGACATTCCGATATGGGCCTCGTAAATCAATATTGGATCAACAGATGGTTTAAAGTCCTGGTCTTCCCATTTAAAATCCTCTTGCGGAGTCCATACCTGAGCACTAAATATTTTGGTTTCTTCATCCTGAACTACTCTGTTTATATATGAAGGTAAACGAAGTCCATCACCACCTTCCCAAAACAGATGTAGTTTAAAAAGATCACCATGCTTTAAAGTGGTTTTGGGTATTTTAATTTCCCAGTTTCCATTATCTAATTTTGTAAACTTATACTGTTGGTCTGGTTTCCAATTACTAAAGTCACCTATTAAGAAAATCTCTTTGGCATTTGGAGCCCATTCTCTTAATAATATTTCGTTTCCTAAATCATTTAAACCATAGTAATCATATCCATTTGACATTTGATCAAGGTCACCAAAAATATCTTTAAGGTAGTCAAGTTTGTTATTGTAGTGTTTTATTCTTTCAATTATTGACGATTCAAAAGGTTTTAACCAGGGGTCATTTTTCACAAAAACGGGTGTATCCATAAAAATTAGGCTTTGTATGTTATTATTGTAAGACTAAGATACCAACACTATTTTTATTCAAATCATAAAATTGATAAAGATTTAAATATTTATTCTTAGATAGAATTGTAACTTTGTCAGTATTTACTGTTAAAATTGCAGTTTTGATTATTAGACCGCTTTGTTCGTTCGGCTAAATATTGAATTAACTAATTAAGAACTAGGGGTAAAAGATCATGAGAGAGATAATAATATCGAACAAAATATAATTTGTGATATGGAGATTCAAAATATTAAACAACGATTTGGGATAATTGGAAATTCTTTTGGATTAAACCGTGCCATTGATATTGCTGTTCAGGTTGCACCTACTGACCTATCTGTGCTGATTACCGGAGAAAGTGGAGTAGGTAAAGAAACGTTTCCTAAAATAATACATCAGTTCAGTTCAAGAAAACATGGTCCGTATATTGCAGTAAACTGTGGGGCAATTCCGGAAGGAACTATTGATTCAGAATTGTTTGGACATAAAAAAGGTGCTTTTACAGGAGCATTATCCGATAGAAAGGGATATTTTGAAGAAGCTGATAACGGAACCATTTTTCTCGATGAGATAGGGGAATTACCTTTATCAACTCAGGTTCGTCTTTTGAGGGTTTTAGAAGCTGGTGAATTTATAAAGGTAGGTTCATCAGAGGTTTTAAAAACCAATGTTCGTGTAGTTGCGGCTACAAATGTTCAAATGGAAAAGGCTACCAAGGAAGGAAAGTTCCGGGAGGATTTGTTTTACAGGTTAAGCAGTGTGCCAATTACAATTCCTCCGTTAAGAGAGCGTACTGAAGATATTCATTTATTGTTTAGAAAGTTTGCACATGATTTTTCAGAGCGATATAGAATGCCTTCCATTAAACTTCAACCGGAAGCTGTGGATTTGTTAACCCAATATCGTTGGCCCGGAAATATTCGTCAGTTAAAGAATATAACGGAGCAAATTTCAGTAATTGAAGAAGAGCGAAATATTTCGGCAACAACGCTTCAGCACTATATCCCATATCATACTGGTGATAATCTGCCGGCTTTGATGGAAAATCCAACATCAAAAGAAAGTTCTTTTTCAAATGAAAGAGAAATTCTGTACAAGGTTCTTTTTGATATGAAAAAGGATATGGGTGATTTAAAAAAGCTCGTGTTGGAAATGATTCAGCAAGATGGGTCTATTAATATCGATAGTGAACATGCTCAAATTATTCAAAAATTATATGATAAGGATGTGGATGTGTTTCATCATAACGACGACCCAGGCAGCACACCTCCGGTAATTATAAAAAATACGCCGTCGCGTAATACAGATATACATGAGGGGATTGAAGATACTGAAGAGTTTGTTGAGGAATCATTATCGTTGGAAGAAAAAGAGATTGAGTTGATTAAAAAAGCCTTGGATAAATATAATGGCAAAAGAAAATATGCAGCTAAAGATTTAGGTATTTCAGAGCGAACTTTATATAGAAAGATTAAAGAGTATGACATCAAAAGCTAAAATAGGTAAAGGAATTTTACTTGGTGCCCTTATGGCTCTGTCATTTGTGGCATGTAAAATAGAATTTACATTAAAAGGTGCTTCAGTGCCGGCCGAATGGAAAACGTTTTCTGTGCAGTATTTTGAAAACAGGGCTCCGTTAATAAATCCAACCTTAAGTCAGGAATTTACTGAAGCACTTAAGGACAGAGTGATTAATGAGTCGAAACTGGTGTTGGAAGAAAGAAATGCAGATATTGATTTTTCAGGTCAGATTACCGGATATAATGTTAAGCCAATGGCTATTCAGGCAGATGCAATTTCAGCAGAAACCAGGTTGACGATTACTGTAAAGGTAAAATATCGAAATTTTAAAGATCCAAAGCAAAACTGGGAATCATCATTTAGTGGATACGAAGATTATTCTAGTGATCGAGATATAAATGATGTTGAGAACGAATTAACAGAACTGATCATTGAAAAAATCACACAGGATATTTTCAATAAAGCTTTTTCCGACTGGTAGAATGAATAAAAGTAGTTTCGCTAAAATATTATCTAATCCTGATTTAGTTTCAGAAGAAACGTTGTCTTCGCTTAAGGAAATTATAGACGAGTATCCTTTTTTTCAGGCTGGAAGAATGTTGATGTTGAAGAATATGCATAAGTTAGATCATATTCGATATAATAGTGAATTAAAACATTCTGCAGTTTATATAGCAGATAGAACAAAACTGTTTTTTCTTTTAAATGATATTGGTACAGCACATGAGGAGCAAGGGGATAAACTTCCTATTGATAGAAAACAGGAGGTGGTTCAAACAGTGGCACCAACAGAACCTTTGGTATCCCAAGAGCCTGAAATAGTTCCTGAAAAAGAAGAGAAAAAAGAGGAGGTTGCAAAATCAAATGTTACTATTACGGATAATTATCTTAATGCGTCAGATGATTTTGTTGATGAAACCGGAAGTGCACAACGTTTCACATTTAGTAATCCGAATAGTGAAGTTATTAAGAAACATGATGAATTTGAGAACATTGTTTTGCCCGCTGCAGATTTGTTGGATTATGAATCTACAAGTTCTACAATTTATTCCTTACCGGATATAGATGAAGTTTCAAAAGTAGATCCCAATGAAAACAGGTCTTTTTCTGATTGGTTGCATATTATGCATTATTCCTCGCCGGAGGAACCTAAAGAAAATAAGGGAAAAGCAAAAGGAATGGATTTGATTGATAGTTTCTTAAGTCAGGATCCTAAAATTATTCCTAATGCCAGTAAAAAGCATAAAAACATAGATTTATCAGAGCAAAAAGAAGATAGTAATGAAGATATTTTATCTGAAACTCTGGCAAAAATATACATTAAACAAGGACATAAAAGTAAAGCTATTTCAATTTTCGAGAAATTGCGTTTGAAATATCCTGAAAAAAATGCTTACTTTGCACGTCGAATTAGTGAGTTAAAAGAAATTTAAAAATTAAATATTTAAAAGATATGTTTCAAGTAGTATCTGTACTAGTAATTATTGTAAGTATTCTTTTAATACTTATTGTGTTGGTTCAAGATTCAAAAGGTGGTGGTTTAGCCTCTAACTTTTCTTCTCAAAACCAGATTATGGGCGTTAGAAAAACAACCGATTTCTTAGGTAAAGCTACCTGGTATTTAGCAGGCGGATTGTTAGTGTTATCATTAGTTACTGTAATGGTACTTGAAAAACCAGGTTCTGGTGATGGTTCAGTTCTTGATGAAAAATTACAGCAAATTGAACAACCACAAAATGCATTACCATCATTCCCATCTGCATCAGGAGATGAGGCACAAAGTAGCGACGAATCAGCTGCTGAAACTCAGGAATAATATAACTCAACTATTATAGTTTAATGCCAGTATGTCATTCATACTGGCATTTTTTTTATCCCGCCTTTACGCTCTGTTTTTTGATCGTAATCAGGATCTTAAATATTCGAAAAAAATATGACAATCGTATGCTTCGTGTTTCTTGCATTGTGCAATATTGTCAGTTTTGTGCTGTAAAAAGTTCCGTTTTTGGTATTGGCACAGTTTATGACAAACCAAAGCCGAAAATTATAATATCGTTTAACTTTAAAAAATTAAAAATATGTCACAATTACAAGGAAAGATTCTTGCCGGTAAAATTTTGGTTAAGCCACAGGCAGCAGAAACAAAAACTGCAAGTGGAATCATTATTCCTGATTCAGCAAAAGAAAAACCTCTTCAGGGTGAAGTTGTTTTAATTGGGGCTGAAAAGAAAGATGAGAAAATGGAAGTAGCTGTGGGTGATGTGGTTCTTTACGGAAAGTATGCCGGAACAGAATTAAACATTGAAGGAACTGACTATTTATTAATTTCTCAATCAGACGTATTGTTTATTAAATAATTTAACGAACCTTATTAAGTAATAGTAAAATGGCAAAAGAAATTAAATTCAATATCGAAGCTCGTGATTTATTAAAACAAGGAATTGATGAGCTGGCAAATGCAGTAAAAGTAACCTTAGGTCCTAAAGGTAGAAATGTTATTATGGACAAAAAATTTGGAGCACCAGCAATTACAAAAGATGGTGTTTCAGTTGCAAAAGAAATTGAGTTAAAAGATCCTTATGCAAATATGGGTGCTCAAATGGTTAAAGAAGTGGCTTCAAGAACCGGAGATAATGCTGGTGATGGAACAACAACTGCAACCGTATTGGCTCAATCAATTGTTAATGTAGGTTTAAAAAACGTTACTGCAGGTGCTAACCCAATGGAGCTTAAAGCTGGTATTGATAAAGCTGTTAAAGCAGTAAAAGAAAGTATTGCCGCTCAATCACAAGAAATTGGTGATCACAATGAAAAAATTGAGCAAGTAGCTAAAATTTCTGCAAATAATGATGCTGAAATTGGTCGCTTAATTGCTGAGGCAATGGAAAAAGTAGGTAAAGAGGGTGTTATTACTGTTGAAGAGGCTAAAGGTATCGAAACTACTGTTGAGGTTGTTGAAGGTATGCAATTCGACAGAGGATATATTTCTCCATACTTTGTAACTAACACTGAAAAAATGGCTGCAGAGTTGGATAATCCTTTTATCCTTATCCACGACAAGAAAATTTCTACAATGAAGGATCTTCTTCCTGTATTGGAAGCTACAGCTCAAACAGGTCGTCCTTTATTAATCATTGCTGAGGATGTGGATGGTGAAGCTTTAGCTACTCTAGTAGTAAACCGTCTTCGTGGCTCATTAAAAGTTGCAGCTGTTAAAGCTCCAGGTTTTGGTGACAGAAGAAAAGAGATGTTACAAGATATCGCTACTTTAACTAATGGTACTTTAATTACTGAAGAAGTAGGTTTAACTCTTGAGCAAGCTACTTTAGATATGTTAGGAGAAGCTGAAAAAGCTACTTTAGATAAAGAAAATACTACAATTGTAAACGGAGCTGGTTCAAAAGAAGCTATCGACGCAAGAGCAGATCAAATTAAAGCTCAAATTGCCAACACAACTTCTGATTACGATAAAGAAAAACTACAAGAGCGTTTAGCTAAAATTGCTGGTGGAGTTGCTGTTCTTTACGTTGGTGCTGCATCTGAAATTGAGATGAAAGAGAAGAAAGATCGTGTGGACGATGCATTAAGTGCTACTCGTGCTGCTGTTGAAGAAGGTATTGTTCCTGGAGGTGGTGTTGCTTTAATCCGTGCTATCGAAGTATTAGAAGGATTAAGAGGCGAAACTGAAGACGAAAATACAGGTATCGAAATTGTAAAAAGAGCAATTGAAGAGCCTTTACGTCAAATTGTAGCAAATGCAGGTAAAGAAGGTGCTGTAGTTGTACAAAAAGTTAAAGAGGGATCTGGTGACTTTGGTTATAATGCACGTATCGATGAGTATCAAAACTTCTTTGAAACAGGAGTAATTGATCCTGCAAAAGTTACACGTATTGCACTTGAGAATGCAGCATCTATTGCTGGAATGTTCTTAACAACAGAATGTGTAATTGTTGATGCAGAAGAAGAAATGCCAATGCAAGCTCCTGGAATGGGAGGAATGGGCGGAGGTATGCCTGGAATGATGTAATCAGGAACTGCTGATTAAAGATACTTTGTATCTAAAATATATTATATAGCCAATGTGTTTATCGCATTGGCTTTTTTGTTATTACATATTGAGTAATTCCATGTTTCATCACGATCTTTATCTTATAAGCATTATTTCATGGTGTTGATATATGTATTTTCTGTATTTCAATAATCAGGCAACTCTGCGATGTTAAAAACAGTCTAATGTTTGATATATAATCTATCCTGTTTTTTTTATGCTCAAAGTAATCAATTCCTATATGTTACCAGGCTGAAACTTATGGCTGATAGTCCTATTTACTATTGTTTTTTTATTTGTTGAGTGTGCTGTAGCAGTTTTGATGGAGACTCTTATAATCGTTAAAATAATTTTTTATTATAAAACATTGTCGGTTAGATATTAAAGTAATCAAATGCGGAAAAAGGGAAAATATAAGCAAAAACAACCTATAATTTCCCTAGGAAATCGCTTACTATTTTTTAAATTTGTTAGGACGGATTTATATATAAACAAAAAAAACATTGTCAAACATGAAATTTGAATTACCTACATTACCTTATGCATCAGATGCATTAGAACCAGTTATTAGCAAAAAAACTATAGAATATCATTATGGAAAGCACCATCAGGCTTATGTAAACAATCTTAATAATTTGATTGCAGGAACTGAGTTTGAAAATGCAGATCTTGAAACGATCATTAAAAAAGCTGAAGGTGGTATTTTTAATAATGCTGCTCAGGTATGGAACCATACTTTTTATTTTACATCATTTTCTCCTGAAGGAGGTGGAGAGCCTACTGGAGCTTTAGCTGAGGCTATTACAAAAGCATTTGGAAGCTTTGATGCATTTAAAGAAGCTTTTAATAAAGCTGCAGCTACATTATTTGGTTCAGGATGGGCATGGTTGGTAAAAGATGCTTCAGGTGAATTGAAAATTGTACAAACAAGCAATGCTGCTAATCCAATGACAGAAGGATTAACTCCTGTCTTAACTTGTGATGTATGGGAACATGCTTATTATTTAGATTATCAAAATGTTCGTCCTGATTATATTGCCAATTTCTGGAAGTTGATAGACTGGAGTGTAGTTTCAGAG
Source organism: Plebeiibacterium sediminum (assembly GCF_026013605.1). GTDB lineage: Bacteria > Bacteroidota > Bacteroidia > Bacteroidales > Marinilabiliaceae > Saccharicrinis > Saccharicrinis sediminus. Next base: position 1,688 of record NZ_JAPDPJ010000025.1, on the reverse strand, counting down.
CGATACTAAGTTAATAATTGAAAAATCCCTTTTTATTATGCTTAAAGATCTAATCTTAAAAAATCGAAGTTACAGAAGGTTCTATCAGGATAAAGAAATTAGTTTGGATGAATTATCTGAATTGGTTGATTTAGCCCGATTGTCCCCTTCTGCAAGAAATGCGCAGCCATTGAAGTATATTTTATCCAATAGCCCACAAACAAACAGTGTTATATTTAAGCATTTGTCATGGGCCGGATATCTTCAGAGTTGGAATGGTCCGGAAGAAGGTGAGCGTCCTTCGGCATATATTATTATGGTGAATGATACTTCTATCTCCTCAAACTTTTTTAGTGATAATGGTATTGCTTCTCAAAGCATTTTATTAGGTGCTGTTGAAAAAGGCTTTGGTGGTTGTATTATTGGTTCTGTTGAGCGATTGCAGCTTCAGCGTGAATTGAATATTCCATCTCAGTATAAAATAGTGCAGGTAATAGCATTAGGTGTACCTAAAGAAGAAGTTGTGGTAGAAGAATTGGATAAGGATCATAAATATTGGAGAGATATTAAAGAGGTACATCATGTTCCCAAACGAAGTCTTACTGATATTATATTAAAGCTGTAAATGATACAAAAGATAAAGTTAAGATAGTTCGGTTTCCATATGGAAGTCGAACTATTTTTTTTATAGGTATATCACCTTGAATTGTCTTTTATTTCTGTGTATATTTAGAATAGGGTTGTATCTGTAATTATAAATTTATACAAATGAAACGATATATTTGGGTGTTATTGTTTGTCTTTTTTAGCAGTGCGTGGAGTAATGCACAGGTTACGAGAGATTCACTTTTGTTCAGGGGAGTTGTAATGGAAGGTGATAGTTTGTTTAGTTTGCCTTATGCTAAATATAAGGTGAATGATGACAAAGGTTTTATGTCAAATGAAGAAGGTCAGTTTTCTTTCTGGGCTAAAAGTGGTGATATAGTTCAATTTTCATATGTGGGGTTCAAGCCATTGTATGTGCAAATTCATGATTCATTAGCTAATGATAATTATTTAATGGGAATTTTTTTGAGTAGAGATACTATTGAATTATCAGAAGTAGTCATATTACCACAAAATATAAGTCCTGAAGCTTATGCCCGGAATATGCCTTTATTGAGTGATGCATCAGAAACGGTGGCACAGCATAATGTTGATATGTCCACTTACCAGGCCATAACGCAGCCGGTTACTGAATGGGATGCTGAAATGAATCAGAAGAATTTTTTGCAGGCCAGATCCAATGATGTGGCTTACAGAACACAGATTCAACCCAATCAAATGGTGGGTGTAAGTACTGTTTCTGCAAAGCAGGCTATCGAAAGGTCAAAATTAAGAAATCTTAAAAAGCCAAGGCGTTCCTATATCAGCTTGGCTGAATGGGAATATTTAATTTCATCATATCAGGAAAAGATTAGAAAGAAAAGTTTTCAATAGGATGTAAATAATTGATCTATCTATTTCAATTAGAGAGGCATTGAAAATTCTAAATCTGTTATTGTAAAAGAAGCGCCACCGGCGTGTTATCAATTGCCCAGCCTTTTCGGGCTGGGTAAATATGTTGGAATATAGATAAAGCACCAAAGGTGTGACGTGTTATTTAATTCTATTTTTTACCATTAGATATATGGTATAATCAGCAGGAATGAAACTACTCCCCATCTCTT
>NZ_JAPDPJ010000259.1 GCF_026013605.1 Plebeiibacterium sediminum | reverse complement strand
TGGGATCAACAGCTGAAGTACCATCCGCATATACATTATATTATTCCGGCAGGTGGTATCAACAAAAATGGACATTGGAAAACAACCAAACAAAATGGTGACTTCTTGTTTGATGTAAAACAAATGTCGAATAAGTTTAGTGCCATTTTTGCTAAAAAGCTGCGTAAGTTGAAGCAACAGGGTAAAATACACAAGTTTGTGCCTCGCAATTTAATTCCGGAACCCTGGGTGGTGTATGCCAAACAAGCCTTTGGTTCGCCACATTCTGTAGTGGAATATTTGGGTAGATACTCACACCGGGTGGCGATTTCTAATGCACGTATTTTAAAAGTAACTGATACTCATGTTACTTTTAAATGGTACAACAGAAAGGATAATTATAAATCGGAAACGCAAACTATCACTGGCGTTGATTTTTTAAAAAGGTTTGTGGAACATATCGTCCCACCTCATTTCAGAAGAATAAGGCATCTTGGCTTTTTGAGTGCTCGCAATAAATCCAAATGTTTAGAGCTATTACGCAAAGACTTAAAGGTAACTTTTCATAAACTAAAACTTTCAAGAGCTCAGGTACTTGAAATGAAGTTTGGAAAACGTTCCTGTCTTAGTTGTAAAGATTGTGGTGGTGA
>NZ_JAPDPJ010000258.1 GCF_026013605.1 Plebeiibacterium sediminum | reverse complement strand
ATACCAGCTGATGGTGGTTTACCAATCTCAACTACATTTAGTGCAGTCGTAACTGTTAAAGCAACAGGCTGTACCAGCGAAACAGAGGTAGTAATCACCGTCAATCCAGATCCTGCTTTACAAACAACTTCTGCAATATACTGTGCAGATGAAGCAGCCGGTTTTGATATCAATACCTTCAATGATGATATCCTTACTTCCGGCAGTGTAGCTGATTATACATTTGCCTGGACAGGCACATTGGCCATTCCAGCTGATGGAACAACTGCAGAGGAAACCACTTTCAGAGCTGTCGTAACTGATAATACAACAGGCTGTACCAGTGAAACAGAGGTAGTAATTACCGTTAATCCGGATCCTGCATTGCAAGCTACCTCAGCAATATATTGTGCCGATGAAGCTGCAGAATTCGATATCAATACCTTTAATGATGATATCCTAACTTCAGGAAATGTAGATGATTATACTTTCGTTTGGACAGGCACATTGGCCATTCCAGCCGATGGTGGAACTCCAGAGGAAACCACATTCAGAGCTGTTGTGACTGATAATACAACAGGCTGTACCAGTGAAACTGAGGTTGTAATTACCGTTAATCCAGATCCTGCATTACAAGCCACATCTGCAACTTCCTGTGCAGATGAAGCAG
>NZ_JAPDPJ010000257.1 GCF_026013605.1 Plebeiibacterium sediminum | reverse complement strand
GTACCCCAGAGAACTATCATCTTACTTTTTTATTTAAATGAAATGGTATACTTTTGGATTGAAATACTGGTATACTTTCTGATTAATATAAACAATACAATGCCGCTCTGCCCGTCGAATCCCTTACCCATATCTGTAGGTTTCGAATACAAGTAGAAGTTGAGTTCTCCAGTGAGTGCGAACATATTATATCAAACTAATTAATGACCTCACTATGGACATGCTTGCCCCGTGGGCCAAACGTACTACCGTACCGTTGGGATAAGCAATTAGGGGTGTTCGGAACATATTACAGGCTCAATTGAGATCAATTCATCCGAAAAATTTAAAAACTAAATTTTAGTGGTAGTTTTAAACATAAAAATGACATTATGTTTATAACTATCTATTATTCAGTGATATAAATCATATATAGCGTAGTTAATTTTGCTTCGAATTATAATAATATGAATACTTCCAAGAAGCAAAATAAAATTTCGGTCAAAGATTTATTGGCTTTCATTCCTGATGATCAAATATCAAATATTGCAAAGGAAACGAAAGTTAATTACTATAACCTGTTGTGTGAATTAAATTGCATGCTTAATAAAATTGATAGGTCTATTGTATATGAACCTATTTATATATTGAATAATAGTTAGCGAAGTGAT
>NZ_JAPDPJ010000256.1 GCF_026013605.1 Plebeiibacterium sediminum | reverse complement strand
AAGAACAATCAGGATTAAGCGTTAGAGATTTTTGTTCCAACCAAGGATTTGCAGTTTCAACTTTCTACAAATGGAAAAAGACATTGCAAGAAGAAGAACAAGTTCAGAGTTTTGTGCCTCTGGTAATAAAAGAGAAGAAATATACAAAAGAGGTACCGATTGTAAGAGATGAAAAAACAATTGATGATAACACATTTGAGTTTACCTTTCCAAACGGAACAAAGCTAAAACTCACCGGGGTATTAGATCTATCAGTGCTCAAAGCAATTATTCATCTCTAATAAAATCGGACTATGTTTAATTTACATGGGAAGCTTCAGTATTTCCTATACCGGCACCGGTTGATATGCGTAAAAGTTTCTATACCCTAAGTGGCATAGTTAGTTCCATTATGAAACGTAATGTACAGGATGGTGAGGCCTTTATTTTTGTTAATCGAAATATGAGTATAATGAAAGTTCTCCATTTAGAGCATGGAGGATTGGTTATTTACCATAAAAGACTAGAAAATGGCACTTTTACATTACCCAGATTTGATGAAGATATCGTGTCACAGCAAATTACCTGGTACTAGTGATGCGTTAACTTTTAAAAATATTTTGCAAACAATTATATTTCAATACAATATAAACGTTCTTTGATTTTTTGATTTGATTTGACTTT
>NZ_JAPDPJ010000255.1 GCF_026013605.1 Plebeiibacterium sediminum | reverse complement strand
TGATAGCAGGGCTTACAAAAACAAAAAGTCATGGGAACATATATAAAAGGAATCAACGGAAGATTCACAGGAAAAGTAGGTAGCACAGTAGGTAGTCAATGGAAAGGTATCTCTGTTATGAAATCACTACCAGATTTTAGTAATCACAAAGCCAGTAAAAAACAATTGGCACACAGAGCCAAATTCAGACTTGCCACCAAATTTTTACAACCACTGTATCCGGTGATACAATTGGGATTTAAAAATCAGGACAGCTTAAAGTCGCCACAGAATGCTGCTATGTCTGAGTTAATGAAATACACCATCGAAGGTGAATATCCTGATTATAAAGTTAACCTGAATAATTTGGTGTTAGCCGTAGGATCATTAAAAGGAACAAACCGGCCAAGAGTTGAAGCTAATGGTGAAGAAGTTGTTTTTACCTGGAGGTACAATGCAGCAAGTGATGAAATGTTTAAAGACAATGGGGTAATTCTTGTATCTATTGCTGAAGGCTATTATCCGGAATATACTATTGGTCAAAATATTCGTTCTGATGGCACAGCCAGTATGTTTCTGCCAGATGCTCCTCCTGGAACAGTAGTACATTGCTATATCGCTTTTGCCGCTATGGACGATACAAACCGGGTAAGCAATAGCGTGCATGCAGGAACTGTTATTATTCCGGA
>NZ_JAPDPJ010000254.1 GCF_026013605.1 Plebeiibacterium sediminum | reverse complement strand
GGTCTTAAAACCATATTTGTAACAATTTACTATAGTCCCTTTAAATAAAGGATGATTAATTGTTTCCTTTGTCAGACCACGACTCAATAGAAAATCATAATTGATTAATTCATGAGGAGCATAAAGTTCATATTCAAATTTAACTTTCTCTTGAAAGATTTTTATTTCCTTAGTCAGTTCTTTTCCTCCGGAATCATTATCTAACTGGGCAAAAGCTTTGGCATAATCCTGCTTGGTCTTACTGTCTGTACTTAGAAAACCATTAATTCTATTAACTACAAAATTGATAATATTACCTTTATCTCTGGTATCATTTAGATTTTGATAAATATACTTTCCTGTTTTTTGATGTCTCAGCACTAAAAGCTTCTCGCCATCCTTTTCAAACACTTTTTGCCTGGCAGTAGATTTATGCATATCTATTACATATCCAGAACTTAAAAGATACTTGATTAGATCAACTTTTTCTATGTAATGAAAGGCATCCATAGGAACATGAATTCTTATTCCAAATTTAAATAACTGTAATCAAAAATTATATAATTTGAAAATTACTATTATTCTATCAGTTTTAATAAAAGATTTTTAATTTCTTCAGTTTTATCTTTTTTAACGACAGGTTGTACGTGAAGACAAAGTGATTCAATAGCTATTTTTTTATGACTTAA
>NZ_JAPDPJ010000253.1 GCF_026013605.1 Plebeiibacterium sediminum | reverse complement strand
GGTCTTAAAACCATATTTGTAACAATTTACTATAGTCCCTTTAAATAAAGGATGATTAATTGTTTCCTTTGTCAGACCACGACTCAATAGAAAATTATAATTGATTAATTCATGAGGAGCATAAAGTTCATATTCAAATTTAACTTTCTCTTGAAAAATTTTTATTTCCTTAGTCAGTTCTTTTCCTCCGGAATCATCATCTAACTGGGCAAAAGCTTTGGCATAATCTTGCTTGGTCTTACTGTCTGTACTTAGATAACCATTAATTCTATTAACTACAAAATTGATAATATTACCTTTATCTCTGGTATCGTTTAGATTTTGATAAATATACTTTCCAGTTTTTTGATGTCTCAGCACTAAAAGCTTCTCGCCATCCTTTTCAAATACTTTTTGCCTGGCAGTAGATTTATGCACATCTATTACATATCCAGAACTTAAAAGATACTTGATTAGATCAACTTTTTCTATGTAATGAAAGGCATCCATAAGAACATGAATTCTTAATCCAAATTTGAATAACTGTAATCAAAAATTATATAACTTGAAAATTACTATTATTCTATCAGTTTCAATAAAAGATTTTTAATTTCTTCAGTTTTATCTTTTTTAACGACAGGTTGTACGTGAAGACAAAGTGATTCAATAGCTATTTTTTTATGACTTAA
>NZ_JAPDPJ010000252.1 GCF_026013605.1 Plebeiibacterium sediminum | reverse complement strand
TACGAAAGTCAAGTTCAGCGCTTTCGACGAAGGCACCGTAGTTTTTTGAGCGAAGCAGGTGTAGCCGGCGGACTTTTTGTTTCCTTTTTTGACTGCAGAATTAAGCGAAGCGAATCATGAAAACCTTTGAATGCGAACTTTTGAATAAAAAAGGAAAAGCCCATCGGCTTGAGCGAATAAGAGAACAAGTGAACAAGGAGAAAGGAAAAGGGTTAAAGGTATTTGAGCGAAGAGCTTAGTACAGAGAGCAGGGTGCAAAGGGAATAGAGCAAATGCTAAAAAAAAAACTGAGGTAAACGGTGCTAGAATATTGTATTATAAGGTCCGAGTTGCAAACTCAAACCAGCATTTGAGCAAGATACACTGCATAGAATAAAATAAAAAGAGATAAATTTTAAGTACGGCCAGAGGCCTGGTTTTAGGCGATATAGCGAGACGCAATGCCGAACAAATAAGTTGAATTTATTGAAGTTGAAAAGTTACAAGAAGCAATCTAGCACCAGAGAAAAGTAGTTAACTAAATTCTAATAGTGAAGAATAGATGTTTTAATCTCGAATGGTTCTTCCGGCATTAACTGGTGAGCCAAAAAACAAGATGCTGTAGTCGGTAAAAGCGGTGCTGTTTGAAGACTTGAGGTACGAAAGTCAAGTTCAGCGCTTTCGACGAAGG
>NZ_JAPDPJ010000250.1 GCF_026013605.1 Plebeiibacterium sediminum | reverse complement strand
AAATGAGAGAATTAAAGGAACTCTTTAGATTAAGAGGGCAGTTAGTTAAGGAAAGAAAAATGTTATTTACTCATGAGAAGGTTAAACCAGAAATGCCGTATAATTCGATAAAGGCACATTATGCATCTAAAAAGGTTTTAGATTGTCTTAGTGAATCTATTAAAGAGATAGAACAGGAGATTATGTCAATAATTGATTCAGATATTAATCTTAGTCGAAATTATTATTTAGTTACAAGTGTTGTGGGAGTAGGCCAAGTTACAGCATGCGAACTAATTGTAAAAACAGGTAATTTTAAAGAGATAAATACTGCTAGAAAGGCATCCTCTTATGCAGGAATTTGTCCTTTCCCAAATTCAAGTGGTAAGATGGTCAAGAAGTCAAAAGTTAGTAATATGGCTGATAAAGAACTAAAAACACTACTTTACATGTGCTCAGTTGTAGCTAAAAGTAAAAATGCTCAATACAGACTGTATTATGAAAGAAAACGATTGGAAGGAAAGCCCCATTTTTTAATTATGAATAATATAGCAAATAAACTTTTAAGAACAATTTACAGTATAGTTAATACTGGTGTACTTTATCAAATAGGTCATGTAACAGAGGATCCAAGACTTAAAGAGAAAGTCGCTTAAAGTCTTGGATTTATCAGAGTATTCGTTTTTGGGCTAAGCC
>NZ_JAPDPJ010000024.1 GCF_026013605.1 Plebeiibacterium sediminum | reverse complement strand
TAATATCCTTGCAATTAAGAACGAATAAATATCAATATTTATTCACATTCACTGTTGATAACTAATGACTTATGATGTTATTAAGGATTAACTAGCTAGATTAAAGTAGATTAAGTATGACTCTTTGTTAATAACTATCTTTAATGTAATTGGATTAAGATTTTAGGAAATTTAAAGTGAAGTTTTGAGTCTTATTATAAGATATAGTTTGTTTAAGTTTTGGGTTAAAATATGATACTCTCATGATTAATTATTGTGTTAAATTTGGTTTATATATGCTAATAGTTGTGTGTAATAGAAAACAAATATAATATTTTATATTTAATTATTAAGTATTAGATGAAAATAATTATTGTATTTTACTCTTAATTAGTAATAGATGTTAATGGGTTTATATATAGATAAGTCTGTTGTTTTAATTGTTAGTGTAAAGGAAAGTATTCATGGGTTTTATAGTATCAAAAGTATCAAATTATAATTTATAAAAAATATGTAATCTAACAAAACACATATTTTGCTCTTAGTTGTTTGTTCTATTAAAACCTGTTATTGGCTAAACTTTTAAAAGTGATTGCCTTTAAATACGTATTGATAACATCTAAATATATAAATAATGTTAATATGAGTTTACTTTCTCGCAACATATTTATATATTTGCATTTGTTATGATTTTATCAATCAACTAGATTGATCTACTATGAAAGAATTTGTTACAAAAATGAAGATTAAAGATTTAGATTCTGAGCAACTGGAGCGTGCTGCCAGTATGCTTAAAGCGATTGCGCACCCAATGAGGATTGCTATTTTAAGTCATTTGGAAGAAGGTAAGCGATTAACAGTTACTGAAATTCATAAGCTATTGGATATTGAGCAGTCCACAACTTCTCATCATTTAGGTATTTTAAAAGATAAAGGAGTTTTGAATTCTCAGCGTGAAGGAAAAAATACCTATTATTCATTAAAGCATAATAGTTTACAGAATATTGTAGACTGTGTAAGCAAATGTACTGTTAAGCTGTAATTTATTTACAAAACATATATGCACCTTAAACTTTTACTACATGTAAATGTTTAAGGTGTGTTTTTTTATGGCTATTAGATAATGGAATGTACAGATACTTTCTGTTGTTTAAGCCTCTAATCACTTGTATGGTAATATGCATAAAATAAGATTAACGAAAGAGTTCCGATTTGAAATGGCCCATGCCTTGTGGAACTACGATGGTTTGTGTAAACATTTTCATGGGCACTCTTATATATTAAGAGTTACAGTTATTGGTAGTCCCAATAATGATAGTAATAGTCCGAAATATGGTATGGTTATGGACTTTGGCCAGCTAAAGGCTATTGTTAATGAAGAAGTGGTGGATCGTTTGGATCATTGTGTTGTGATCAACAAGAATGCCGAACACCAGGAGTTTACCAATATTCCACAAATGGGAGAGCGTGTGGTGTTAACGGATTACCAGCCAACATGCGAAAATATGATAGTTGAAATGGCTGAACGTATTTCATCAAGATTGCCCAAAGAAGTGAAGCTACATAGTTTACGATTAAATGAAACTGCAAACTCTTTTGCGGAGTGGTTTGCAGAAGATAATGAGTAAGATAGCCTGAAATATGAGGGGGTAAAAAAATAAAAGCCGGAAAACGGTGGGATGTTTTCCGGCTTTTTAGGGTTGTGTGAGTGATTTTAGCTATTTAAGATAATACTATTCTTTCGATTTTGCCACTTTTCCATAAATTACCAGAGAAATTGCCGATAATAATGCAATAGCTCCAAAGTAATACCAAATGTAATGAGCATTGGCACTTGCTTCATGCCACTCAGCTGTTCTTCCTCCAAATTTTAATGGGTCCGGACAATATTTATCCAAGAGTACTCCCGACATAATAAATCCAAAGATACTAGATAAAAAGGAGTGTAGGTGACTAAAACCTAAATACAAACCTTCTTCGCCTTTGGGAGCCTGAAATGAAAAATACTCTAAAAATCGTGGCGATATAAAAGACTCTGCCAATCCTTGAAATGCAATACCAACAATCATCATAAAAGCAATAGGGTGCAAGCCAATTATATTCATGTCGCCATGAAACATATTGCCGGCAGCCATACAAAATGCTGAAACTGGCATAATAAACATTCCCACAGTCATTGAAAATAAAGCACTTCTTCTTTTCATTAAAGAAGTGATAAATCCTACAGTTAAAAATACTACCAAAGGATTAACGTTGGCATACCAGCTAGGAGAAGCACTTTCGCCAGCCATACGTAATACATATTTAGGCATGGTAGCATAAAGCTGATGTTGTACCATCCAGAATCCTGTAATAATAACGATTAGTACAATTAAACGAACGTTGGTTAATACTTTAATAAAAGCAGCCCATATTTCGCTAAATGATTTGCCCTCGCGTTGTTGTGTTGACGGTTTAAAAAAGAAGAAAACAGCAACTAGTGCCAAAGCTGTCATAACTGCTGAGAAAAAACTGATATCAATTAAACCTACGTTACCCATAGCGTCGCGTAAGGGTTTTACAACTGTTTTACCAGAAAAGGCACCAATATTTACAATGGTATAAAATATAGAGAATCCGGTTGCCCTGTTTTCAGTACTGGTTTCTAATGATACCGTTCCCGTTATCACAGATTTAATAAAACTACCACCAATAATAATAAGCGACATCACTGGTAATATGGCATACTTGAAATTACTTTCTTGCAATCCGCTAAATGTAGTTTCTTTACCATATTCAGCTAATCCAGAGTTTTCAATAAAAGTAGGTAGTAAACCTAAACCTAAATAACCGAGCGTTAAAAAGGTAAATGCAATCAATAAGGATTTTTTAAATCCTATTTTATCAGCATAAGCACCAGCAAATGTGGGTAAAAAATAAAGTAAACCTGAAAATACCCCTGCAATAGAAGCAGCTTCAATATCTGAAAATGCTAATATGCGTGATAAATAAAGCGTAATAACAATAAAAACGCCATAGTATGCTGCACGTTCCAGTAATTCAGCAAAGTTAGCAGTCCAAAATGCTGCCGAAAATCTCTTAAAAATCCCTACCATATAATATTTAATCTAATTCCTTTTAAAGGGCATAGTTAACAATACATTATCACTTACAAAAAGACAAATGTCATATAATATAGGATTACCTATGTAGTTGCATAAGATAAAGTTAGGATTTTAAGACTGATACTTAAAAATATATGAATAATCATACCATATGGTAAAAATGTTTAAATGTCAATATTGCCCGATAAATATTATAAGATTATTTTTAGCCAACTTTAATTTAAATTTTAAACTATGATGAATAAGATGTTTTATGTACTTGCTATTCTTATGTTTACGCAAGTGATTTCTGCTCAACATCAGGATTCCAGACACTACGCAGTAAAATCAGGATTTATTAAGTATGAATTAACCGGTAATATTAAAGGAACCAAACTTTTGTACTGGGATAACTATGGGGAAAAAACCCGTGAAGAAATCGTTTCTGTTACAGAAGTAAATGTTTTAGGAATAAACAAAGCTGAGAAGGAACATACTGTTACTATTACAGATGGTGATCACTTTTGGAGTGTGGATTTAATTGAAAACACCGGACAAAAAGGAACGCTTGAAATTTATGATGTGGGTAAACAAATGACTGAAAATATGTCTGAAGCAGATGCAAAGAAACTTGAAGACGATATCATGAGTGCCCTCAATGGACATAAGTTAGGGAAGGAAAGCTTTTTAGGTAAGTCATGTGATATATATGAAGTCATGGGAGCCAAGTCATGGATTTATAAAGGCGTAGCACTTAAAACAACAGCAAAAATGATGGGTGTTGAAGCCAATGAAATAGCGCTTGAGTTTAATGAGAATTCTTCACCTGATAATGATTTATTTGTACCTATTGCCAATATTGATTATCAGGATTTTGATGAGATGACTAATTCAATGCTTAGTTTGTAACAATCAGTGATTAGATTTTTTTAATATCAAACGAACTCAGGTAATTTATATCTTTGCAGATATAAAATTTATCAGATGATTGAGTCAACCAGAGGGATTGTTTTAACACATACTAAATATCAGGAAAGTAGTGTAATTTCTCATATATATACAGAGAAGTTTGGTCTTCAGTCATATATGATAAATCAGGTAAGAAGCAGAAAGAGCAAGGGGAAAACAGTATTTCTTCAGCCTCTTACGCTTATGGATCTTGAAGTCTATCATTCTGAAAAAAAGACTATTCATAGAATTAAGGACTTCAGGGTTAATACTCCATTTTCTCAAATTCCGTTTGAGCCAGTACGACAAAGTCTGGCTTTTTTTATTGCAGAGGTACTCAACAAAGCATTAAAACATGAGGATAAGTTGGGAGATGATTTGTTTGATTTTTTGCACAATAGTATCTGTGTAATGGATAGTTCAATTAATGGTATTTATAATTTTCATTTGTTTTTATTACTGAGGTTAACAAAGCCACTTGGGTTTTATCCTCATTTTGAGGACCTGCTTCATCCCAAATATTTCGATTTAAGAACAGGAATGTTTCAAATGGCTGAGCCTGCACATGCCAATTTTATGAATGCCTGGCAGACAGAATTATTGCTTCAGCTAAAAGATGTGCTTGTTGATGATCTTGATGTGCTGAAACTATCCGGAAATGAAAGAGCTGATTTTGTTGAAAAGCTATTGGAGTATTATCAAATGCACCTTTCAGGATTTTCAAATATTAAATCATTTCAAGTATTAAAAGAACTATTTAAATAGTTAGTTTGTTTATACTTAAATACAATAAGAGAGCTAGTATTTATGGGATGGAGAATACTTAAAAAATTATAATAAGATCAATTTCATCAGCAACAATTAAAAAAACTTTGTAAATTGTATTATCGATACTTTAGCAACAGAAGTAGATTTTTGTGTATTATGAATAGCATTGTTGCTAATAATTGGGATGTTACCAAACTATTTTATCAGAACTTAATATTATGATTTTAGATGATATACAAAAGCTTTCTAAGCCTTCAGCCATAGCTGAATATGCTCGAGGAGCCGGACTATTAAATATGGCCGAAAACTTTTCGATGGAAAGTTGCCAACCTGAATTAACAGGTTTGTTGGAAAAGTATATTAAACCATATGCAAATGAAGCTTCTTCAAAGTATGGGCTATTAGAACTTAGAAGTGCTATTGCTCAAAAAACACAGCAATATTATGATTATGGATATGATCCTGAACAGGAAATAACCATAACACATGGTGTTAAGCCATGTATTTTTGCCATTATGCTGGCTATGTTAAAAGAGGGAGATGAGGTGATTATTTTTGAACCTGCTCATAAGAGTTATGATGCAGCCATTAATATTACTGGTGCCAAAGTTGTTTATGTAGAGTTAAAAGGCCCAGAGTTTCGTTTTAATTGGGAAGATGTTCAAAAGGTGGTTAATCCTAAAACCCGCATGATGATTATTAATAGTCCTCATTTTCCCACAGGATCAACGTTATCAGAACTTGATGTATTGCGTTTACAAAAGATTATCAATGGAACTAATATATTGATTTTAAGTGATGAATCCTTTGAGCATTTAGTATTTGATAAAGAAATGCATCAGAGTTTTTCGCTTTATCCTAAATTAAGAGAAAGAAGTATTATTGTTTCGTCATTTAATGAAGTGTTTCATATAAATAACTGGCATATTGGTTATTGTATGGCTTCTGCAAAAATAATGGCATCGATACGTAAGGTAATATCATTAATAGGAGAGGGAAGTGGATTACCCTATCAAATGGCCTTGGTGGACTATCTAGAAAATAATAATAATTTTAAAGGTCTTTCGAAAGTTTATCAGCACAAAAGAGACTTATTATTAGATGGTTTAGAAGAATCATCTATATCATTTATTCCGGCACAATCATCCTATTATCAACTGATTTCAAGAAATGGTAAAGTTGATGAAACAGATGTTGATTTTGCGCATTTCTTAATGAAAGAAAAAGGCATTGCTGGTGTACCCTTGAGTTATTATTATCATCAAAAAACTAAATCTAAATACGTTCGCTTGAACTTTTCTTTACCTGATGAAGATTTGATTAAGGCGAATCAGTTATTAAAGAGCTTATAATAAAAAGGGGCTTGCAAAATTATTGCAAGCCCCTTTTTTAATGATGTTTTATCTATCAGCCTAAAGAGGCGAGTATCTGAACGCAAATAATTAATAAAACCATGGCAACCGGATATACCGTTGCATAAGCAATAGAAGGTGCATTGGTTTCTGTCATAGGGTCAACTGCTGCAAGTCCGGGGGTACTGGTCATAGAGCCGGTAAGAGCACCCAGCATGGAAAGTACATTTACTTTAAAGATAACGCGAGCCACGATGGCGCCAAATATCATAGGAAGTAATGTTAAAGCTCCTCCAATTAAAAACAGGTTAAATCCATATTCATTGTAGGTTTCAACAATTTGCGCACCTGCCTTTGTACCAACACCGGCAAGGAAAAACATTAAACCGAGTGTACGTAATAATTGGTTGGCCGAACCTGTCATTGACCATATAATAGGTCCAGTTTTTCCTATTCTGCTTAGTAGCATTGAAACTGTTAAAACCCCTCCGGTTAAACCCAGTGAAAAGGTAAATGAGTTACCGAAGTTTAAGGAGAACTTACCTAAGAAGAACCCTAAAACAATTCCTGTAGCAATAGGGAAGAAATTTGTATCAGATAACTTTTTGCTATTGCCACCAAATATTTTAGTAACCAGTTCCATGTGGTCTTTACTACACGAAACCTTTATTTTATCACCCATCTGTAGTTTTAAATTTGATGAAGGTGTAATATCAATACCTGAACGTCTGATTCTTGTTATGGTAACATTATAGGTTGATGTCCATTGATTTATCTCACGGAGTGTTTTATTAACCACCTCTGTATTTGACACTAATATGGATTGAATTTCATAACCTTCTTTCAGAGGAACAACCTGATCCGTTTCTCTTCCGATAAGGACTCTGACTTTTTTTAGTGCATCTTCAGTACCAACAGCTTTAATAATATCTCCCTGGTTTAATTTAGTGGATGGAGAAGGTACAGTGGGCTGACCGTTTGACATGATGCGACTAATAACTCCCTGAGTCATGGTTCTTACTCTTAACTCACCAATAGTTTTACCTGCAACATTTTCGTTTTCAACGATAAAATGTTTGAATGAGATTTCAGGGAAGCTCTCAACAGTAGATTCTTCGTAATCCTGTTCCGCCTTTTTTAAGTTGGCTCTGGTGATTTTAGGATACAGACGTACAAATAAAATCACACCAATCACACCAAATGGGTATGCAATACCATATCCGATAGAAACTCCTGTAGAACCAGTGCTTTCTATGGCTGCTGCCAAACCCGGTGTACTGGTAAGTGCTCCTGTCAATAAACCAATGGCAACGGGTACTTCAATATCATATATAATGATAGCCAGATAAGTTAAAACAGATGCTGAGATAATAACCACTGAGGCCATTACAACCAGTGTTCTTCCTTGCTTTTTGAAAGAGTCAAAAAATCCAGGACCAGCCTGTATACCAATAGTATAAACAAAGAGGATTAGCCCTATTTTTTCAATAATGGGGGGCATTACCACTCCATAATGACCAAAAACCAGTGCTACGAAAATGATTGCAGATATATCAAGTGAAATGCCCTTAATTTTGGCATTGCCAATAATATAGCCCAAACAAATAATTACGAATAGTGCAAAATAGCTTAGTTGTAAGAATTCCATAATATATTAGATTAGGCACGCAAATATAAGGATATTATAAATACCTGTTTAAATGTGCTGATTATGAACTGTTAATAAGCGTTAATGCAGAAGATGAAGAATATATATGCAGTTATTTAAAAGAGAAAAAAACAGACTTGTGTAACATGATAAATGTCAGGTTTTTAAATATTATGAAATGTGTGGATATATGTTTAAATATTGAGGTATTATACCTTACAAAACAAGGGGTGTGTATCTTATAATTAATATTTATTATAAATTATAAACGTAAAATAAAGGGTGTATGATAAAATATTTATCAAATAGCATGATTCTCTATGAGGTGAGATTTAATTTCATCTAGCTGAAAACCGTTTTTTTCTAACCATTCTATTGCACTTTTATGGTTAAAGAATATTTTTGATTTGATGTTAGCATTGTTAAGATAGAATGAAAAGATAAAAGCTTCTACAATTTTCAGGAATTTAGGACTAATAACAATGGCGTTATATTTAAATTCAATTTGATCTGCAATTTCTTTTATCGTATGATTAACAATCCTGGCATTTTTAGGTTTATCAAGAATTAATTCCTGTAAATCACAAAGTGAGGCAAAACGTTGATGTGGATATTGTTTTAGTAAATCTTTAATTGTATTTGAAAAAAACATGGTGGATTCTTCATTTTGATAACCAATAACCTTTAGGTAACCTACCTCATTGTCTAATCGAATACGGAAATTTGGAGTATCAATTTTTAGATCCATAGCATTTAATTCAGGGTTATTTTTGAGTGGTGCAATATACAAGTTCTTAAAATCTTTTCAGAATCACATATTAAAATATGATTATATAAGTTCTGTTTGAATTTTTATTAATAAGAATATCAGTTAGCTAATAGTTTTTTGTTTTACGTAACAATTGTCAATTGGTTAAACATGCTTCGTCTTTTAACAGCAAAAATATTCCTGTTAATTTTTATACTTTTACACTTTAATAATTTTATACGCATTAATGGGAATCGTAAAAAAAATATTTGGTATTGTTGGAGCAGAGAAATTAGCGGATCAGCTTTTTCATTCCTGGATTAAAATGAAGGAAAAAATTCAGTATTCCTGCATTTATCCTATCATCATTCACGTACCATTTTTTCAGAATATATATTTTTTGTTTTCAAAGTCATTTGCCCATGAGAAAAAGATGTTTCTGATGGCTCGAAGACAATATCTGAAGAGTAAATATACAAAAACACAGAATTTGTTTTTACTACGTAGAAATATTCATCGTATTGAAAAAGGTTTATTGATGAAGGAACGTCGCAGTGTTTTTGCTCTCGATTATATTCAGGAAACCGTTGATATGCTTGCATGCGTATTTAAGGAACATGGAATTGATGCCCAGATTCAATGGGCTTTTGATGTGCTGAATGAATATTTTAGTGTTACAGATAGTGTTCCAGTTATTCTGAAAGCAAAAGAAGAGTTTAAATTGTTGGTTCAACCAACTCTTGCAGCAGAACCTTTTGTGCCATACCAGAACTTTGCTGATCGAAAAAACTACTTTGAAACATTTAAAGCTTTGGCACATCAGCGTAAATCAATACGTTATTTCGATAAAAATAATATTCCGGAAAGAACAAAAGTAGATGAAGCAGTTGTTTTAGCAGGTTTGGCTCCGAGTAGCTGTAACCGTCAACCTTTTCAGTTTCGAATTGTAGATGAACCTGCATTGCTAAAGAAACTGGTTGATTTACCGGGAGGAACAAGAGGTTTTGCCAATCAAATTGCTGCTATGATTGTGGTGGTGGGACAAATGAATGTTTCGCCTACGTTAGCTGATCGTCATTTAATGTATGTAGATGGCAGTCTGGCATCCATGAGTTTAATGTTCGCGCTCGAAAGTATGGGGATAGGTACTTGTCCGTTAAACTGGCCTGAGGACAAAAAGAAAGATGATAAAGTATCAAAGCTTTTAGGTCTTAAAGGATATGAACGCCCTATTATGATGATAGCCTATGGTTATGCCGATGAACAGGAAAAGGTGGCTTGTTCGGTTCGGAAATCAATTGATGAATTAAGAAAATACAATTAGTTATATGCATAAAATCCTTATTACCGGAGGAAACTTTATTAATAAAGGAGCGCAATCCATGCTTTTTTGTTTGGTTGATAGCTTGAAAACAAAATATCCGGAGTCAGAGATTGTAATGATTGACCTTTTCCCAACCCTTAAGGTGGAGGATAAAGACAAATATAATTTTCGGATTGTGAATATGCATATTCGAACAGTATTGCGCATGGCTTTTCCGGTTATAAAACTGATTGTAAAGCCGAAACCCATCAGTAATCCGGAAAAGGAAATCAAGTCGCATTTTGCAACAGCTGATTTAATATTGGACATAAGTGGTTATGGAGTCAGTTCGCATAATCAAAGTCCGTTATGGACCTATGCAACCTTATTTCCTGTAAAGTTGGCCAGAAAAAAGAACATCCCTTTTGTGTTTTTACCTCAATCCATCGGTCCTTTTGATTTTAAAGGATGGAAAAAGCTGGTAATATGGCCCTTGGTTAAGAAATATTTGAGTTATCCCAAAGCAATATTTATCAGAGAGCCGGAGTGTAGAGTTTATACCGATAAAATCAGAAAGGAAGGCGTGATTGATTCCTTTGATTTAGTGCTTCAGTCTCCAAAGATAAATTTGAATCATATTTATTGTGAGGATCAGCAAGATTTAAAGGCTAACGAAGTTAATCACAAATCTGTAATTGTAGTTCCTAATAAGCAGTTAACCAAACTAAAGACAAAACAAGAAGTGGTTGTTTTATTTTCAGGTTTGATCAATGAACTATTACAAAACGGAGAGCAGGTTGCCATTGTTCGTCATTCAAATGATGACAAAACCTTGTGTGATGAGATATACAGAGAGGTAGATCATTCAGATGTGCAGCTGGTTAACAGAGATTTATCTCCTTACGAAATTCAACAAATTTTTGATGATTCAAAAGCTGTTGTTACTGCAAGGTATCACGGATTAATTCATGCTTTAAAATTGAGTAAGCCTTGTTTGGTGATTGGATGGGCTAACAAGTATAAACATGTGATGAAATCTTTTCATATGGATGAATATCAATTTGATATAAGAAATATTGATGAATCTAAAATGAAAGCCTCATTGATGCAACTTGTACAAAATGAAGAGGAAATATCTACTCTAATCACTAATAAACTGAAGGAAATTAAAGCAACGGATATTTTTAATTATATACGATGAATTCACTGGCACCCATAGTTTTATTTACCTATAACAGATTGGATCATACAAAACAAACCATTGAAGCTTTGGCACATAACAATCTTGCTAAAGAAAGTGATTTGTATGTTTTTTCTGACGGTGCCGGATCAAAGGATGCTGAAGAAGATGTTCAAAAGGTTAGAAACTATTTAAAGAACATAACAGGTTTTAAAAAAGTAGAACTTGCTTTTAGCAAACAAAATAAAGGATTAGCAAGGTCAATTATTGATGGCGTTTCAAAAGTTTTTGAGAACAATGATCGGGTGATTGTTTTAGAAGATGATCTGGAAACCTCACCTCATTTTCTTCAGTATATGAATGATGCCTTAGACTATTATAAACCTGATGAAATATGGTCTGTTGCCGGATATACTCCTGCAATTCAAATTCCGGAAACATATACTTACAACACCTACCTGGTACATCGTAATTGTAGTTGGGGCTGGGCTACATGGAAACAAAACTGGCAAAAAACAGATTGGAATGTAAAAGATTTTCAATCTTTCTTTAAGAATAAAAGTAATCACCAAAAATTTAATCGGGGAGGGAATGATTTGGCGATAATGCTTTTAAAACAGCAGCAGAACATCATCCATTCATGGTCTATTCGATTTAACTATGCTGCATTTAAGCATAATTTGCCAACGGTTTATCCTTGTACATCTTTGGTAAAAAATCAAGGTGTAGATGGAAGTGGGACAAATATGAAAAGCAGTAAAAAATATCATACACAGGTAAATCAATCACCCATTGATACCGTAGAATTTTGTCCTTCAGATTATTTTGATACAACAATTGAAGACAACTTCAAAGGATTTTATAATACCTCTTTATTCAGGCGGGTGATTAATTATTTTAAGATTAAGAAATACCTGATGAGTTTATGAACCTCATTAATCGTTTTTCTTGTTTTCTTTTAATGACTGCAGATTATTTTTAAGTTTTCTAATATTCCACCATTTTTCTGCAAATTGAAAAATACGTTGTTTCTCTTCCGGTAAAAGGAAGTTGCTATAATATAGAAAAACACCCCATACAATAGTAACAGCGATCTTAAAAACGAAGTTTAAAAACCAGATATTAAAGCTTACTAAATAGAATAAAGTAATAGTTAAAGTAAAGCTTAATAGGATTAATTTAATTCGCCTCCATTCAAAAGGTATATTTACATTTCTTAAAACAAAAACTAAAAGTACAACAGAAGAGAATACCTGCACAACACCTGTTGCATAAGCCGCACCTAAAGCATTGTATTCAGGAATCAGAATGTAGTTTAAATAAACATTCAAAACACCTGATAAAATGGACAAAACACCTATGATTCTTGTCTTCTTAATTTTATTAATAGGAAGTGTTAATATTTGTCTGATACCTCCAAATATTAGTCCTATAGTAAGTACAGGGACTATTACAGCAGATTGAGAATAGTCTTTGTTATTGGCAGAAAATACGAAAATAGCTTCATCAATAAAAACAATTAGCAACAAGCTAAAAAATGTAATCGCCAATAAAAAATAAGTAAACGACCTGCTATAAAACCGATCGTTGTTTTCATCATGAATGCCTTTGAAATAATTATGCATATAGGCATTCATAAAGGAATTAACGATTAGTAGGTTGACGATGTTTGATAGTTTGTGAGCCAGGGTGAAAGTACCCACAACTTTAAGGTTCGAAAATCGGTTTAAGAAGTACTTATCAGTAAAGTTAAAAGTAATATTTACCATGTTTCCCAGTGCCACCGGAAAGCCATAGACAAGCATCTCAATCAGAATTTTGTATTCAAATTTAAATTTGGTATTTCTAATGATTACAGGTATTACCAATATAAATTGTATGGCACCTGATAATATGTTGGCCCAAAATATACCTTCGATTCCTTGATGAAAGAATGCTAAAAAGATGAATACAAAGAGCACAAAACTTAATAGCTGAGCGATTTGAACAACGGAGTGTTGTTTGGCTTTGTGTTGTACCCTCAAGAGTAACATGGGAACTTCAGAAAACAACTTTATTAAATTCCCACTAATAAAAAGTATAATAAAATTGCTGTTAATCTGTGTTTTAAAGTAATATTCTGATAAGAAATCGAATGAGATGAATAATAGATAACTAAACAGAATACAAACGACCAGGTTAAACAAGTAGGTTGTAAAAAACAGGCTTTTCTTGTCTTTTGTGGATTCCTCGTCCCAATACCAACGTGTAAGTCCCAGTTTAATACCAAGGCCTGAGAAAACCTGAAAAACCTGAAATATAACCTCAAAAAGCGCATATAATCCAAATACTTCAACTGGTAAATACAACGAATAAATGGGCAAGAGCAAAACGCCGGAAAACTTTCCGGCAAAATTACCCAAACTATAAAAGAAAGATTGTATTACTGTTGATTTAAACCGACTGAATATATCGCTCATAAACAGATATTAATAAGTATCAATTAGAAGAATGTGATTGTTTCTGTGGCAGATTCTTCTAATTTCAAAATATCATTTAAAAGGTTGTTGGCTAAGCGACTCGCGCCAATTCTGAATAATTCTTTTTTAAGCCACTCTTCACCTAAAATATCTTTAACAATAGCATAATAGTTTATTGCCTCTGCAGTTTCTGAAATTCCACCGGCAGGTTTAAAACCAACTTTACGCTTGTTTTTTGCAGTAAAGGCTTTAATAGCCTGACACATCACATAAGCTGCTTCAAGCGTTGCAGCTACCGGAATTTTACCTGTACTGGTTTTAATAAAATCAGCTCCAGCATCCATAGCAATAATAGACGCATTCCAGATGAGTTCTGGTTCTTTTAAAGCTCCGGTTTCTAAAATCACTTTTAAGTGAGCATCACCACATGCTTCTTTTAATTGACGAATTTCTTCGTAAACGAACTCATAGTTGCCTTCTAAAAATTCGCCTACAGAAATAACTACATCAATTTCGTTTGCTCCAAAATCCACGGCTTTCTTTGTTTCAAGCACTTTTAAATCCAAGAAGGTTTGTGATGAAGGAAATCCGGCAGAAACCACGGCACGATTTACACCTTCAACCTTTAGATATTGTTTTAATACCGGAGCAAAAACAGGGAATACACATATTCCTCCAACAGAAGGTAGTGATGGATATTGTTTTTCGAATTCGTTAACTTTTTGAATAAATGCAGTTACAGAATCTGCAGAATCAGTTTCTTTTAAAGTGGTTAAGTCGATGCAGTTAAAAATACGCTTCAGAACATCAGCTTCACCAATTAATTCCTGATTAGCATTAATGATCTCATCTACTTTTGATTTCACTTCACTGAACTGAAATGGTACTTTATATTCCTCTAAAATATTTTCTGCTTCAATCATTATTGTAACTTTTTATTGTTAATGTGTCTTTTATGATCACGTTTTGTTTTCTTATCAAAATTATTTTGCAATGCTTCAGTCAGGTCAACTCCTGTTTGGTTTGCTAAACATATTAATACCCATAGCACATCAGCCATCTCATCAGCAAGGTTTTCTTTTTCACCCTCTTTAAAAGATTGCTCTCCATATTTGCGGGCTATTACTCTGGCCAATTCACCAACTTCTTCAGTCAGGATAGCCATGTTGGTTAGTTCGCTAAAATATTTAACACCAATGGTTTTAATCCAATGATCTACCTTTTCCTGCGCTTCTTCTATTGTCATTATACAGAGGCTTTATTTTTTAACTAAAATACAAATATGCTCATTTTTAAAATTAAATCTTAAAAAATACATGAGCCAATATGAATTAATTCTTAATCGTTTAGCCTAAAGTTTCAGAAAATGAAGAAGTAAATGAAAAAAATAAATCGACCAATTGGTCTATGAGTGTATTTTGTTGTACTTTTACCAAAACTTTTAGGATGCATATCAACAGGTAGTAATACCAGAGAAGTTGATAGTGTTATGGTAAAAGAAGGAATATAACGGCAATAAATGAAGTTTCAAATTTGAATATGTTTCTGTACCCTAATCCGGCATATAGCAATTAAATAATAATTGGTCATACCGGGAATTTGAAACTTCATTATTCGGCCTATTAGACAACTTGCAGTTGATGTAAGTGCTTTAAAATTTTGATGATACCTTGTGGTGATTGAGATTGAGGAGGGGGAGAGGCAGTAGTTAAAAAAGTGATTATTAATTAGGATTTTTTTACCCCATCAATAAAAACACTGAACAAAGAACGCTCCGGAATTACCGGAGATGTTTTTTGTTCATTGATTGTTTACTTCTGATTATTTAAAATCAGGTTATTAGTTTATCCTGAAGAATGAAATCTTTTCTTTTAAATCATTTGCAGCTTTAGAAAGCAGTTTGGCTCTGGCACTCATTCCTTCAGCAATGTTTGCATTTTCCTGTGTAGCCTCATTCAAACTCTGAATGGCATTGTTAATTTCATTACCGCTTAAACTTTGCTCCATACTTGAAGAAGCAATCTCGCTTAATAAAACTGATGTTTTCTCAATATCAGGAACCAACTCTGCAAGCTTGTCTTTAGTAACCGAAACTGTGTTAACTCCATCAGTAAATGAAGTTTTAATTTTATCGGCAGATACGCGGCTTAGTTCAGCAAGCTTACGCACTTCTCCGGCAACAACGGCAAAACCACTTCCTGCTTTTCCTGCTCTGGCAGCTTCAACAGAGGCATTTAGTGCTAAAATATTGGTTTGATTGGCAATATCTTCAATTACCTTTAATTCTTTACCAATATTAAGCATGGATGAAACAGCAGATTCAGAAGTAGAATTACCGTTCTTAATTTCAGCAACGGAAGTCTTGGAAATCTCTTCAGTACTTTTGGCATTGCTGTGATTTTGCTGTATGGATGCAGTCATTTCTTCCATCGATACTGAAATCTCTTCAACGGCGGCAGCCTGCTCTGATGAATGGTTGGCCAGTTTTTCAGACAGATCCGTAGTACGATTACTTTCCTCAATAAGCATGTTTGATGTTTTATTTAAAGCATCAATAACGTTTGTAAGGGAGTCAATCATGGCATTGGTATGAATACCCAATTCCGAAAACTCATCACTTCCTTTAATTTCAACCCTCTCGTTTAACTGGCCTTGAGTAATACGGTTATTGGCTTTTACAATAGTTTGTAGTTTACCATTGGTTCTTTTAATAAATAAAGAACTGATAATAATTGTAATTACAAAGATGATGGACATGATTACAATAATATTTGTAATGGCATGTTTAATATTGGCCTGAACTTCGTTGTTATTGGCATCAAGGCTCGATTTTAAGATAAAAATACCTTCAATATCTCCATCCTTATAATTCTCCATATCATAACCCAATATATCTTTATTATTGCCCCAGGGACTTGTGGAAGGCTTTCCGTGGCAGGTAAGACAACCATCTTTTTCAGATAAGCGAACCGGACGAATGACCCAAAGTTCATTAGTTTCCTTATTGACATAAGAAATATCCTCAATGGAAGCATCATCTTCAAACTTTTTAATAAATTCTTTCTCCTCGTCTGTAGCCAGGTTTCTTGGATTTCTGGCTCTATGAGAAGCCACTCTGAACGAATAGCTGTCTTTCTCTGCATTCATGGCACCAACTTCCATTGAAGCAAAAATAGGCACCATTTTTAAGATGTTACTTTTCTCTTTTTCGTTTAAAACACCATCAGGATGTTCTTCTTTTATTTCTTCAATTTCTTTATCAAGATCAAACTGAGTGGCTACATAAGTTCTGATCGCTTCCATTCTGGTTAAAATGGCTTTAGTTTTGCGTTCGAGTGTTTGCAAACCCTGATCTCTTAATTTGGAAGAAGATACCATTACAGCTGTTATGGTAGAAATAAGAAGAGGTATCACTATGATTAGAATGAGTTTACCTCTGAATTTTAAAATACCGTTATATTTCATAAGTTTAAATTTTCCTTTTCATTCCCTTATGTAACTCGCCATATTGTCATCCTAATGTGTGAGAAAAACTTCCTTATGGCTCGTTTCATAAGTTTAAATTTTGCTACTATAAAATAACTCTACCATTATTTTAAGCGCACTTTATGTGGTTACCCAATGTGTATTGAGTTTATATACCTTTGCATAATACGCTTTGCTATAATATTTTATTATGAATTAGGGATAGTTAATGTATTACAGAAAAACAACTCTGAAATACTTGAATGTTTAAACGATATTACCTAAAATTAGTTTCGCAAATAATATTAAAAGTATGTTAAACTATAAGGTGTTAGCGTATTGTAAACACATTATTACCGGGGGGTGGTAAGTAATAATCCCTAAAATTTTGCACGCAAATATAGGATAAACAATTGTATTATCAATAGTTAACAATTTTTTACTGTAAGAAAAGGGGGTTGAAGGTTTAAGAAATGATATTTTTTGTAACGATTAAAGTATTGTTATCTGAATGTTATTTTAAAAATATTATATACATTAGAGCGAAATATAAAATCATCGAGCTGTTTTATTGAATCATCCACATTACATCAATTGCAAACAAGCATATTATTGTGATGTGTGTATTTAACACAGACCTTAAAATACAACCAATTAAACTATGAAAATCCCGGAAAAAATTGGCATTGGCTTATGTGTTGTAGCATGTGTTATTATTGTAATAACTTACATTAATAACCTTACTAATTATAAAGAAACCATTCAATGGCGTAATAATACCAATTGTTTTACAATACCTTTTGAAACTGACCGTAATGGTCGTATTTTAATTAATACAACTGTAAATGAGCATACAGGTTTGTTTTTGTTCGATACAGGAGCAAACTATACTTGTGTTAATGAAAAATATGTTACTAGTGAAGATCTTTATGTAGGAAATCATGTAATTAGTGATGTAGATGGTGTTAAAAGTGAAGATGACTTTTATAAAATGAAGCATCTTGGGTTAGGGGCTGTTGAATTTTTGCATTGCAAAGTTACAGCAACCGACTCAACAACATGGAAACATCCCCTGGGTTGTTTTTATCTCCAGGACAGTATTTTGGGGATTATAGGAGATAACATTATTTCTAAATTTATTTGGGATTTTGATTTAAACAATAAACGTGTTACAGTATCAAGCGAGAATGATTATTGTAATTCATTGGCAGATACAATTGCGATACCACTGGAAAGAGTAAAAAAAAGTATGTATATCCCTATCGAAATCAACAACCAGGTAAAAAAGTTAATGCTTGATTTTGGATTTGCTGGCAGTTTACAAATAACAGATTCAATACTTTTTGAACAAAAATATTTTAAAAACAAAGAGTACTATGAACCCAGTTTTGGTTATTTAACGCATTTAGAAGATGAAATACATGCCTATAATTTTGATTTTGTTAATGTTAAATTAGGGAATCAGCATTTTGAGAAGATTAAATGTACTGAAAATTGCCAGAGTAATCTGGCAGGTATATCATTGGTGTGGTCGTTTGAGAGGGTTGTTTTAGATTATTTACATCAAAAGGTTTATTTTATTTCAAGAAGAAAAGATAAATCTTGCCCATACACTGCAGAAACGGTTAGTGAACAACAATATGCTTTTAAAAAGGATGTATTTACATCAAAACAATTTTTTGAGCAAACTTTTAATTTAGTGCAGAAACATTCTATTAAAAAAAATGAATTGAATTGGGATTCTATCAAAACATTGGTAACTGATTCTATACCTAAGTTTCGTTTTAATATAGATGCTTATAAAGCACTTGATTATACCGTAAAGTTGATGAATGACAGTAGTAGTCGGTTTTACTTTCCCAATGATTCAACTAATCCTATAGCTAATCATCAAGTTGAATTACCAATTATACCCAATAAAATGCTAGCGGAGGATATTGCCTATATAAAGGTACCTGATTTTACTGGTAATGACAGTTTGAATAACTTATTTGCCAATAGCATACGAAATTCACTATTACATCTTGACTCAAGTGCTGTTTTAAAAGGTTTGGTTGTTGATTTAAGAGAAAAATATTATGGCCCAATTTCTTCCGGAGTATTGGGACTTTCTCCGTTATTAAGAGATTCGCTAATAGGATTTATAGTAGATAATACAGACGAATATAAGCCTGTTTATTGTAGTAATGTACTTAGGTTTGGATCAGAAAAAGTGGATTCCTTGGGTAGTTATATCCCATTACAAAATAAAGATATTAAAGTAGCCATTTTGCAAAATCAGGAAAATGTAGGTTCTGTAGAATTTATTTTGTCAGCTTTAAGATTCCAAGGTGTTAATAGTAAGGTTTTTGGAGATGGAAAATATAGTCCAACTATTTTCTGTATGTCCTTTAGTTTTACTCAAACTGATGCAAACCTTCTTTTGGCATCATCCTATTTTTGTTCTTATAAAGGACAGGATATAAAAGAAGTGATAGAACCTGATGTGTTTTGTCCGGATTCTTTATCCTTGGACAGGGCTATAGATTGGATTAAAGAAGATCTCATAGCAAAAGGTAAATAGAAAAATATCTACAAGCGCATTACATGTGCCTGAATAAAAAAAATACAATTAAATAAATCTTAAAATCAAATTGTAATCACATGAAGAACATTTTTATTGCCTTTATGGCGTTAGTCTTAGTTTGTTGCAATACAGACAAAAACCTAGTTAATGTAAGTTTTAAAAAATTTGCAGCCAGAGATGACGGGAATTTATATGTTGAGGGAGAAACCAATCTTCCGGAAGGAACTAATTTGCTGGCAAAAATGCTAAAGGATAATGTACTATCATCACAGGATTCTACAGTAGTTGTTAAAAACAGGCGTTTTACAGCAGTATTTGCAAATGAAGAAAAGTTAACCAGTAACATGACGTTTCAGTTTATATGTTACGCCAATACTGACTGGCAGAGCACAGAAAATATACATACAATTAAGAACATGTCATCTGAGTATTGGATGAGTGACAGTTTGCTATTGATTAAAAATGATCCAGTTGATAGGCTTGATGGGAATTTGTATGATTTATATAAAGATGAATTTATAGGTTATGCAGTAATTTCAACAACATTAAATCACACATTAAAAGCACCCCAAAATTATACCCCAGTTGGTGAATTACAACCGCAATGGCGCGATATAACTGTAAATGGAAAGCGAAAAATTAGTGCAGATATTAAGTATAACCAAAGAGATGGAAATGAATTGTATGAAAATGACATGGCCTATTTTCAATCAAAAATTATTAAGGAAACTGAAGGTGTAGATGTAATTTGCCTGCAATGTTATGAGGAAGGAGCACAAAAGCCTTTTCAATCCAGAATTTTAGTAAACGACAATAAACTGGAGTTTACAGATGATTGTGGAAAAACGAAGTACAAAGTTAAAGGTGAGGGTATAATAAAAATTCAGTATAAATCAGAATAGTGTTTGTAAATCAGTTTTTGTTGTTTTAACGAATCAGACTATGGCTAAATATTTTATTGCAATAAAGGAAAAGCTTATCGCATTTTGGGGTAAAGAAGAAATTGAATTAAATTTCTGGCGAGCGCTTATTCTTATTCTTTGTGTCTTGGTAGTTTATATATTAGGTTTTGTTATTGCAGGGTATTTTTTTAAAAGTTACCTCAGGTCTAAGGCTTTCATTATTATTTCAGATTATTCTTATAGTTTACTTTATGTTTCAGCTATAGTTTTTTGTGCAAAAAAAACAAATATTCACCTCAAAGATTCATTGTTTATCCCGGATTTGTCAAGCATTCTTAAAATGGTAGTAATAATATTATTGGCTATAACAATTGTGTATACTCCTATTGTTGAAATCGGCAACTTCTTTGAATCTTTAATGAACGGTAAATTACGGATTGCTGGTACTACGCTTAGACCTTTGTTTCCTTGGCGCGATTTAAGGTTAGTAATAATAGGACCTATTATAGAAGAATTTTTTTTCAGAGGTATAGTTTTAAAGAATTTTCAAAGAAAATATTCTCCTGTGTATTCCATAATACTTTCAAGTTTATTATTTGCTGCATATCATTATTCGATTGACAAATTTATTTTTCTCACTTTTCTTGGAATTTTGTTTGCAATAATCTATTATAAAACCAATTCCTTGGTTTTAGTTTCTTTAGGTCATATGTTTTGGAATGCCCTAACATTTTTCCAATACGAATATCTTGAATTAGATGCAACGAATTGGATTGGGCATCTAGTAATTTATATAGCAGCTACAGTATGGTTAGTTTACCTTTTAAGGAAAGATTGGGAATTGGTAAAAATAGATTGGTTGTTGAAATCTGCAGATGACTCCCAATAAGATTAATTAAGAAGCAAATAAATAAAATATCAAACTGTGTATATCTGAGGCTAGCCAAATGCTTCAATATCCTGAATTATCTTAGGGTAATTGACTTTAGGTCGTCCTAAAATATGCACTTTGATGTTGCAAGCCTTTGCTGCATCCATTTTTTCTTCCATACCACCGGCTTCACCGGAATCTTTTGTCACCAGATGTTGTATGCCATATTCCTTTATTAAAGCAATATTGGTGTCGGTGGTAACTCTACCTTTCATGGCAAGTATTTGATGGGCTTTGAGGCCTGCATTTTCGCATAATAAGATGCTTTCCTGAACAGGTAATACTCTGGCAACAATACGGTCGTTTATATCACTAAAGAGCCCTACATTTTTTGAACCAATAGTAAGTAAGATATCACCTTTGGATTGTTTTAATGCTGAAACCATTTCTTCATAACTCTGGTAATACAGCGCATCTGGATAATGTTTTACCTTACGCTCAAAACGAACGTAAGGTATATTGTTATTTTGGCATACCTCAATGGCATTTTCAGATACAACCTGAGCAAAGGGATGACTGGCATCAATGATTTTTGAGATTGCATAATCCATAATCAGATGCTGCATTTCATCTTTATTCAATTGTTTCTGAATAACAGTCACACCTTTTTTTTGTGCCAATTGCGATCCATACGTTGTAGTGGTACTTACCAATATTTTACGATCTGATATTAGTAACTTTTCCACTATTTTGTTGGCATCACTTGTTCCTCCAATAACCCAAATCATATATGATATCCTCTTGTTGTAACCATTTTATTGTTCACTACGTTGGTTTGAGAGTTACCAATGATTACAGTGGTAAACATATCAATATCGCAGTTTTTTAAGTTGCCCAAAGTTGTAATCTGGGTTTCCTGAAGTTCGCGCATGGCATGTTTTACAATTCCAACCGGAGTTTCAGGTTTTTGGTATTCCAGTAAAATATCAATAGCTGTATCCAGGTGTTTTACACGCGTTTTACTTCTTGGGTTGTACAAACTAACCACAAAGTCACCGCTCCCTGCTGCATGAAGTCTTTTAATGATTACTTCCCATGGAGTAAGTAAGTCGCTTAAGCTGATGGTGGCAAAGTCGTTCATAAGTGGAGCTCCTAATAATGAAGCTGAAGCAATAGAAGCACTGATTCCGGGAATAACTTCCACCTCAATATCAGAGTTTTGGGCATCTACTATTTCAATCATAATACCAGCCATTCCATATATTCCGGCATCACCACTACTAATTAAGCTTACCGTTTTTCCGGTTTTAGCTAGTTCCAACACTTCCTCACAACGTGCTACTTCTTTTTTCATCCCTGAAGAAGCAAACTCTTTATCAGCTAAAAATGGTTTTACTAAATCGATGTATGTTTTATACCCGGCAATAACATCGCTACCTTGCATAGCAGCCATTGCTTTAGGCGTGATATGATCTTGCCCTCCAGGGCCCATTCCAACTACATATATTTTTCCGTTCATTATTTATTATTTTCTTTTTTTACTATAAAAAACTTATAAGGTACAAGTTGCAAACTTGCACCAGTGGATGACTGTTATGATGTAATAGAGGAGGTACGAGTTACAAACTCGCACCAGCAAACGTTATAAGCTTGCACCAGCAAACTATACAAATCATCACTTGCATATTAGCTTTTTTTAAAGGATTGCTCAAAAACAGAAAGTGTCATTCCATCTTTTTTCTTTTTTTTCAATAAAAATCTTCCATTTTTGTGTCCTGCGGTATAGGCAGCTGTTGTGCTTACAGAACCAACACCTACGGTTGATTTTACAAAGTCTGAGCCTTCAAACAAATGATCTACTTCCTGAAGCTGTTCTGCCGAATAAAAGGTGGTGTTACATTCCAACCTTAAAGCAGCATCTAAAATGGCTTTTTCATCAGATTTTACATCAATGGATGCTATGGCTTTTATGCTTTGTAAGTCGATGTTTAGTTCTTTCAGGTTTTCTATGATGAATTCCCATAACGAAATACTTCCGGTATCTTTTTTACAACCAATGCCCAATACGATATTTTGAGGAATCAGCTTTACAAACGGTTTGTTGGTATTAATCAACAGATGGTTTGAAACGATAACAGATCCACTTTCCTCGCCTTGTTTTATAGGCAAAATATCTTTGGGGAGGATATGATAAGGATCGTCTAAAACAACATTTTCGCCATTAACAATCATGGCTGTTATGGTGGTAGCATTTTTCATGGAGTCAATGATTAACCCATGTTGTTTGGCCAACATATCCACAGAGGGTAGATGGTTTACATCAGAAGCTGTTGTAATAACAGGATGTGCATTGATAGCTGCTGCAATTTTTAGAGTCAGTGCATTGGCACCACCTAAATGACCACTTAACAGACTAATTACATGTTGACCTCTGTCATCTATTACCACCACAGCAGGATCGCTTGTTTTGCTTTTGATCCAAGGAGCAATACTTCTGACCACAATACCTGAAGCCATGATAAAAACCAATGCCTCATATTTTTTAAACAAGGTTTCGCAAAAATCACCCAGTTTTCCTTCAATGGGTAGGAATTCTTCCTGTTCCCATTTGGCCAGGGTATAGCATGAGGTTTGTTCCAATTGTTTTGCTAGTCTGGAAGCCAATTGATTCCCCTGTTTGCTTATTGATATAATGGCTGTGTTCATGTTGTTTAAATTGTATTATAGATCAAAATACAAGTATTGCTAGTGTTAATTGTTTTAAATAAAAAGAATCTCTCTCAAGTGATTGTTGTTCCTACTTTTTTCTACAGTCAAAAAAGTAGGCAAAAAGTCCGCAGGCGGCACCACTCGCTTACCCATTTACATTTTGAAAATGAGACATAGAGAACTCGCTATCGCTCAAACAGCTCTCTGTCTTATCATTTTCTTCAATGAATGGGTCCCAAGCTACGTTGCTGAAGCCTGAGTTTTCGTAGGAGTAAGATTTTTTTTAGTTATTATACCTATACCATAAAAAATAGAAAAACTCTAATTCTTATATATTACTACTGTGTTCCTTTCTCCCTGTTCCTTTTTCCCTGTAACTCTTTAACCTTTTTTCCTTTCTCCTTTCAGGCTTCGCCTGACCCCTTTCTATACTCATGTGTAAAATGAGAAGCATATAGCAATGAGTTCTCAAATTGATCGCCTAAGAAATCACCCACTAAAATCATGGCAGTTTTGGTAATACCTGCTTCTTTTACTTTAGCAGCAATGGTATTTAATGTTCCTTTTACAATGATTTGATCGGGCCAGCTTGCTCTTTGTACTACAGCTATTGGAGTCGTTTCTGCATAATGAATCGTTAGTTTTTCAACCAGCTTATCAATCATACCTACAGTAAGGAAAATAGCCATTGAAGTTTTATGCGAAGCCAGTAATTCAATTTTCTCCAATTCCGGAACGGGAGTTCTGCCCTCCATACGCGTACAGATTACCGTTTGAGAGATTCCTGGTACTGTAAATTCTCTTTGTAATGCTGCTGCAGTAGCCACAAATGAACTAACACCCGGAATAACTGTATGTGGAATATTTAGCTTATCCAACTCTTCAATTTGTTCACGGATGGAACCGTAAATAGAAGGATCACCAGTATGAACACGGGCTACAGATTTTCCTTGCTCGTGAGCAGTCTTCATGGTATCAATGATCGACTCCAGATCCATAGTGGCACTATTATGAATTTGAGCTTCCGGTTTGTGATCTTCAATCACAGCTTTTGGAACAAGAGATCCTGCATAGATAATGACATCAGCCTGTTGAATTGCTTTTAATCCTTTTACTGTGATTAATTCCGGATCACCAGGACCGGCTCCAATAAATGTTATCATATTTTTAGTTTTTGTTTTTTTTAATAATGGCTGTTGAAAAATAAGGTACTTCCTCTTTTAAAACCTCAATGTTGTTATAAACCTGTTGCTTTTCTTTTCCGGCTTCAGTAATCATCACAAACTTGTATTGAGGATGACTGGTAAGGAAATCGTACAATTGAGCTTTATATCTGGAGATTTTCATGCATACCGTGGTATCAGATAATTCGAGCATACCGGAAGCATTTTTATCAAAAGAGCCAATCACGCTCAATTGATCATTATCCTTACATAATGGCAGATTTAACAAACTGCTAATGGCAGCAAAGGAATAAATACCAGGAATGGTTTCAACTTCAAAATCTGTATTCAGGTACTCCAGAATATAGCTGTAGGTACTGTATAGCATTGGATCGCCCAAGGTTAAAAAGGCAATATTTTTACCTTCGTTTAGATGCTTTTCAATGAGTTGAGCATTTTGTTTTCGGGCTTCAATGCGTACATGAACATCCTTCGACATGGGGAAGGTCATGTATTCGATACATGCATTGTCATCAATAAACTCCGAAACGATAGCTAAGGCTGTACTGGTTTGTTCTTTTGATTTGGGTACACAAATAATATCAGCTTTGCCAATAGCTTTTACTGCTTTGAGGGTTAATAAATCCGGATCGCCCGGACCAATACCAACGCCATATAATTTACCTTTGTTTTGTTTGTTCATTCTGTTTAAAACTTTGCAGTTAAAATAAAAATTGGGTTTTGAGCTGTCAGCATTGCCACCTTACGCGAAGTATCAATTTTATTTACACCAACCTGAATCAGCTCAAAATCAACTTCATTGTTTTTAAAATATTCATAGGCTTTAATCATGGTATCCAGAACGATGGCAGTTACCACCACAATGCTGTTTTTTTGTCCCTTTGTTTTTATAAGGTTCAAAATATCAGTCAGGTTTCCACCGCTTCCTCCTATGAAAAATTTATTACAAGAGCTTACTTCATCCATTCCTTGAGGAGCCTTGCTATGTACAACCGTCAGGTTATTAATCTGAAACTTTGCTATATTCTGATGTATCAAATCTACAGCTTCGTCTTTGTGTTCAATACCTATGACTTTTCCTTGCGTAAGAGCCAGAGCTGCTTCAATAGAAACAGAACCTGTTCCAGCACCAATATCCATCATATGATCGGTAGACTGAAGCTCCAGTTTACTCAAAACCAATGTTCTTATTTCTTCCTTTGTCATGGGAACATTCCCACGTATAAATGCTGAATCTTTCATTTTTTTAATTCCTCAATACATCAAATTCTATTTCCCAGGGCTAACACCCAGGGCTGTTTGATGCAGGCCCTTCAGGCCTATATTTAATTATGATCTACCAACCTAATAACCTAATGATCTATTTAACCTTTAACCCTTTAACCTTTTTTCCTTTTTCCTTTTTCCTTTCTACTTGTTCCTCTCTATAATTACACAACTTAGATCATAATCTTCATCTAGTTGTAAAGCTTCTTTAGCTGTGATGCTAATGATTTTTTCATCAGGGTAGGAGAGGTGAATGCCTATGTGATAGTTGTAATCACCATAACCTGCGTTTACTAATTGTTCTGCAATCCATTTCCAGTTTTGCTTTTTATCGGTAAGCAGAAAAACGGATTCATAGGTTTCAACCGCTTGTAAAAAATCTAATTCTTTGCCGTGTAAGGAGGCTTTTAAGGCATTTTCGTAGCCCAAACCTACCTTTGCATATAAATACTGATAGGAGCTTAATCCCGGGATTAAATCAATGGCAGCATCAGGTAATGCACTTTGAATATATCGACGTAAGGAATAAAATCCTGTATCGCCAGAAACCAGCACCACAATAGTTTTATTTTGCAAAGATTCCATCTTATCTTTTAATGCAGATAAGCTCCCTGTAAATACAAAACAATTCTTTTTATAGTCACTAAAAATTTCCAGATGGCGGCTTCCTCCAATCAGGATATCTGCATTTTCCACCTTTTTATAAACGATTGGTGCAATATAATCCGGATGTCCCGGACCAATACCGCAGATATATATATGGTTATGATTATTTTTCATGATGAATATGGTTAATGATGGATAAAGCCTCGCTGGTTGTGGCAAGTAAACCTGCTTTTTGCGATAGCAATACAATCTCTACTTCCAGATCTCCATGACAGTATAATTCAGCTCGTTTTTTCATGGTATTAGCCAGATAATTCCAGAATGCTGCATCTTTCACAAAAGAAATGGCTTCTTCAGTGGTGTTGGATTGCATGATCAGATCAAAGCCTTCTGCATCTTTACTAAATTTAAAATAGTGCGAAGCCATAATTTCATTGCGTGCATCAGCAATTCTGCTGTGGGTATGAAAGATGCCTCCTGCAATTTTTATGAGTTTACCCAAGTGACCTACAATAACCACTTTTTTAAAGTTTTGGATGATGGCTTGTTCGAGCATAAATCCAATGTAATTGGAAGTGAGCACTACCCATTCTTCGTTGATATTTAGATTCTCTTTTGAAAAAGAAGTACTGTAATTGCCTGGAGAGAAAATGGCTTCCTTAAATCCGTAGGCTTCAATTTGATTTAGCTTGACTACCAATGAATCTTTTAACGCCTCTTCCGACATTGGTTTTACAATTCCGGTAGTACCTAAAACGGATAAACCACCAACAATTCCCAGTTGTGGATTGAATGTTTTTTTAGCCAGCTTTTCTCCTTCAGGAATGCTTATTTCAACTGCTACACCTTTTCCTTTTGGAAGTACTTCTGCAATAGATTGCTTTATCATTTTTAAGGGAACCGGATTAATGGCTGGTTGACCCACTTCAACCGCCAG
The DNA here is from genome assembly GCF_026013605.1 of Plebeiibacterium sediminum. GTDB lineage: Bacteria > Bacteroidota > Bacteroidia > Bacteroidales > Marinilabiliaceae > Saccharicrinis > Saccharicrinis sediminus. The sequence continues at coordinate 54,767 of NZ_JAPDPJ010000024.1, read as the reverse complement.
GCCTGGTTTTGTAACTCTGCCAATTCCTTTTCCTCCAATGATTTTAATATCATTTCCATCAATAAACTTTGCAGAAGCACAAATAGTTGCACCATGTGTAATATCCGGATCATCACCGGCATCTTTGATGGTGGCGCATTGGGTCTGGTTTTTATTGATGGAGCTGTCGTTGATTTCTAAAATAACCTCAGAACCAGATGGGAGTGTAATGGCAACATGTTTAATCATTTCCTGATTCACCAACATGTACACGGCAGCCTTGGCAACAGCAGAAGCACAGGTTCCTGTTGTTAATCCGTTTTTGAGTTCTTTATGTTCTGTTTCTTTAGAAATCATTTAATAAACTTCTTTTGCAATGTTAATTCTCTTAGGGCGATGCCCTCTGGTGTTCGAAAAGATATAATTAACTTTATTTATCTATTAATCCCAGAGGGATTACATGTTTATAGAAATACGTTATAAGCATAAATCGACTCCAGCGGAGTCGAACCGCAATCCCAATTTCTATGTACATGTGACTCCTCTGGAGTCAATTTATCTATTATATAACTATTCTATAAATATGTGATGCCTCTGGCATCATTTTAATAAATTGAATTCTCTTACATTCACTTTTTGGACACAATTGGGCGATGCCCCAAGTTGCGATATGTAAGGCTTTCAGCCTTTTGCTGTTTAGTTACATCGTCATTCATAATTATAAAACCATTTTCCCTTGTTTCCAGGGTACAACTCCCTTTATCCTTTTTTTATTTTTACGTCTCTAAATCAAAAGGCTGAAAGCCTTTAACATCACAGCAAGGGGCATCGCCCCTTGTAATTAGGTACCAAGTAAATCTCAGGCTGTAGGCCTGAAACAATTAATATAATAAATTGCCTTTTGTCGTTAGCTACAGTATCAATCTTAATTAAAAAACCACCTCCCCCTCGTTCCTCGGGTACTCCTCCTTTGGAAGGAGGAGAGTGTCGTAGCACATTTAACTCCTGCATTTTAGGAGGGGTGCAGAAGAAGGGTTGATATATAATGATTCTTTCCCTTAAATCTTACGATTAGTCATGTCGTACAACAATGCATTTAAAATGGCCACACCAACTGTGCTGCCACCTTTACGGCCACGAATAATCATGTATGGCAGACCGGATTCTTTAAGCATTTGTTTAGATTCAGCAGCACCAACAAAACCTACAGGAACACCAATTACCAAATCAGGCTTTATTTTGCCTTCTTTAGCTAATTCGCAGATGCGAACCAAAGCGGTAGGAGCGTTTCCAATCACAAATATTTTATAGGATTCGTCTTCTGAAGCCTTATCAATGCCACAGATTGAACGTGTAATACCCTTTTCTTTTGCTGTTTCAATCACATCAGGATGATGCACAAAACAATTGATTTCGCAACCCAGTTTTGATAAAGAGGGTTTGCTTACACCAGCTGTAATCATTGTGGTATCAGCATAAATATTGCATGATTGTGACAATGCCTTTTTAGCATTTTCAACGGCATCTGGATGTGCTTCAAATAAATGGCCGTACTCAAAGTCGGCTGTTGTATGAATCACCCTTTTTATAATGCGATCCAACTCTGCAGGAATATTTAAATGCGACAGTTCTGCTGAAATAATTTTCATACTGTCGTTTTCAATTCCCATTGGATTAAGGTTTATATAATTGCTCTTTTCCATAATTCTGTAATCTTTTCAAAAAACTTTAAGTCAGCGTAAAAATGCACGTGGGCATAGGCTCCCAGGCAGTTTTTATATTGCAAACCACATTGCCATTCCAGTTCCTTCTCCGTTTTTTTTAGCTGATATTTTAATTCGTAATTAACATCTGTTTGATTAGGAATAATCTGAGATCTGTGAAACTCATGGCAAGGTGTTGATTCATCTTCATATTGTGCAATGGCATAACCAAATCGTTGCAGTCGTTTGGTCATTTGCACCGAAGCTTCAAATACGCCCGTCATTTCATATTCATCCTGATCCTGAGTAATAATCTTTTCAGTCAGGTACATTAAACCACCACATTCTGCATAGGCAGGCATTCCATTATCAATCTTTTCTTTAATCTCTTTAAGCAAACTTTTGTTTTGCGACAATTCGTTGGCAAATACTTCAGGATATCCACCGCCCAAATAAAGGCAATTGCATTCCTCAGGTAACTGAGTATCCTCAATTGGGCTGAAGTAATGTAAGTTTGCACCTAATTCTTTAAGTATTTCCAGATTATCTTTATAATAAAAACGGAAAGCCTTATCGTATGCCACACCAATATGTATATCCGATAGATCAAGTTTTGGTAATTCAAATGAATCTTCACTGATCTCTTTATTGTCGGCAATACTCATCAATCTTCTAAAATCGATGGTCTGGTTAAAAGTCTCTTTTATTAACTCAATTTTGTGATCCAACTCGTCTACCTCTTCCGCCTGTATTAATCCCAGATGGCGACTTTCAAGCGCAAAATCTTTATTGGTGGGTATGTATCCGATACACTTTATGCCACATTCTTTTTCAATAATTGATTGAAGGAATTTAAAATGATCTTTACTTGAAACATGGTTCAAAATAACTCCACGTACTTTTGTATCCTCTTTATAATTGGCAAAACCTTTAATAATAGCAGCAACAGATTGGTATAGTCCTTTACAATTCACCACGAGAATAACCGGAATATCTAAAATACGGCTTAGTTCATAAGTGCTTCCCCTGGATTCATGTCCCATTCCGTCGTACATGCCCATTACGCCTTCTATAATAGATAAATCAGCATTGGCAGCATGTTTTCTATACAAATGCTTTATGGCAGATTCTGAAAGCATAAAGCTATCGAGGTTGTAAGATGGGACACCTAATACTTTACTGTGAAATAAAGGATCGATATAATCGGGACCAGTTTTAAAGGGTGTAATATTGTAATTTAACGACTTTAGTAAAGCCATCAATCCTATGGTGGCTGTGGTTTTTCCGCATCCGCTGTTTGTACCTGCTATAATAAATCCCTTCATGATATTTAGTTTAGATAGGTTAAAGTGTGTTCCACAATTTTTTCAACCGTAGTTTCTGATGCTACCATTTTACCTTCTTTGTGCAGGTTGAAATGGGCATTTCCTTTTTGAGGAATCTCCAACCAGATATCTTTTTGATCATTAGCCTGAGTTAATTTTATTCCTCTTCGGGCAAAAGCTCTGCGAAGGAGAACATACTCAAAACCATGTCCTTTTACTGCTAATTCTCTATCGTGCTTATGTTTTACTTTAAAAAGACCAGTTTTATTATCAAACTCAACGCCTCGTTCCACAAATAACTTTTCAAAAGCATTTTGAAGCAACAAATCTTCAGGAGTTCCAGTGATCAGAGGGCCTCCTTTAGGCAGCAACCAAAGTTTATCAGCCATTTGAATCGCCAAATCCAAATCATGAGTGGACATTAAAATAGACTTTGATGAGGTCATGGCAATTTCACGTAAAAGCTGAATGATTTCAACACGAGCCGGAAGATCTAAAAAGGCAGTGGGTTCATCCAGAATAATCAAAGGCGTATCCTGAGCCAAAGCTTTTGCAATAAAAACCTTTTGTTTCTCACCATCACTAAGGTTACTGAGTTGCTCGTTGGCTTTGTGTTTAATGCCACATTTTTCAATGGACTCAGCAACTACTTTTTTATCGTTTTTAGAAAGGCGCCCCATCAAATTGGTAAACGGACTACGGCCCAAACTGACCAACTCCTCAACTGTGGCGTTGGGAACATCAATACGATCCGTTAAAACCACCGCTGTGAGCAAAGCCATTTCTTTCTCTTTTATGGAGAACAGGTTTTTACCTAAAATGGTACCTTCACCTGAAATAGCAAGCTGAAAACCTGATAAGGTTCGAATCAACGTACTTTTTCCTGAACCATTTTCCCCAAGCAAACAAATCAGCTCGCCAGAACCAATTTCAGCATTCAAATGATCGCACACATGCAAATGTCCGTTCTTTCTTTTATAGCCAATGCTGAGTTCGTTAATATGTAAAATACTTTGCTTCACGGTTTTTCATTAATTTTTATCCTAAACCTTTAACATTTTTCCCAGTGCTTACACACTGGGCTATTATATTACGGACCTTCAGTCCGATAGATTTCTCGTGTTAGGCATAGCGTCTCGCTATGTCTTTTTTATTTAGGTCTCTGGCCTTATAAACTAAAATTTCCTCTCTTTCCCTTGTGCCATCATCTATTCGTTTTTCTTCTGTTCCAAATCACCCAGATAACCACCGGAGCACCAATAAATGCCGTAACTGAATTTATGGGTAATTCGTTTTCTACACCCGGCAAACGCGCCATTAAATTGCAGAGTAGGGTAGTGGCTCCGCCAATAAGGCAGGTATTGATGACCAATAAAAGATGGTTTGATGTTTTTGATAATAATTTGGCCAGATGAGGAACAGCAACACCAATAAAAATGATGGGACCGCAAAATGAGGTTACAATGGCAACCAATATACCCGACCATGCAATAATGGCTAATCGGGCACTCTTTATTTTTAATCCCAGGTTGGCAGCATATCTGTCGCCTAAAGCCAATAGGTTTAATGGTTTATTTAAAAATATAGAGGAAAAAGAAAGCACTACAGTCACCATAAAAAATATCCATGCATGGGCAGGAGCCATTCTGCTAAAACTTCCCAAGCCCCAGATTACATAATTGTGAACATCTTCCTCGGGACTGTAATATTTCAACAAGCTTACTAATGAGCTGGATAAGTATCCTATCATAACTCCTATAATCAAAACACTTAAAGTTCCTCCAATATGATTACTGATGAACATAATCAGAAACATGACTGCAGCTGCACCCAATAAGGAAGAAACAATAGCTCCAAAATCGCCCCAAGCGCCCATATTTGTAAAAGATAATCCCAGTATATTACCGGTAAATAACATGGCAAATGCCACTCCCAGGCTCGAACCTGACGAAATTCCAAGGATAGATGGACCGGCCAGCGGATTACGAAATAAGGTTTGCATTAATAAGCCTGATATACCCAATGCCATTCCGGCACCTATGCTTACAATTGTTTGAGGTAACCGGGTTTTAAATACAATATTCGAATACACCGTATTGGCAGTATCTGAGCCTAAAAAGATGGCTTTAAACTCATGCAATGGAATATTAATAGAACCCAATGTTAAGTTGAGAACCATCAATACCAAAAGCAATACAATGCAGAGAATTATAATTAGAGATGTTTGCTTATTACTTGTCATTCAGTTTTTCATAAAATTCAGGTGAATACTCAGGTAATAAATCAGGATGAAAGAAATGAATGTAATCTGCCAATAAAACATCCGGTTTAACAGCGGCTTGTTCGTAATAGGGTTTCTGACGAATATTGCAAAACAGTACATTGCCATTCTGAAACGCTTTAAAATCTTTATATCTGCTATCTTGCTCTGCCAGATCAGTTAAAGAAAACCCATCTTTTTCGGGATTAATAATGCGCCAATAGTCACAATCAAAAGCTTTTTTATACATGGTTTCAAAATCCAAAGGGTAAGCTCCCTGATGATTATCTTTTATGATGTAATCAGCACCCGCATCCTTAAAATAATGTGCGTAAAAGCTTTCTCCTCCCGGAACATACCAGCTTCCTGATCTCATTTTACCCGAAAAAACGGTTGGTCGGTATTTCACGGTATCGGTCAATGATTTTAGATGCGCATAATTACTTTCTATTTTGTTAAAGATAGAATCTGCTTTTTGCTCCTTATCAATAAATAAAGAGATCATCTTAATCCATTCAGCTCTTCCAAGAGGTGTTTTTTCGTTGTAAGCCGCAACCGGCACCAAAGGGATTCCCATGTTTCGTAAAGCATCAAAACCTCCTGCTTTAAATGGAGAAACAAAAATCACATCCGGATTAATAGCGGCAATCACTTCAAGATTAAAGCTACCTTCTTTACCAATTTTTTTAACAGCACCTTCTTTTACTTTTTGATGCATGCCTTTGTGCTTCAGATATCTGCTGCTATTAATGGCTGCAATGTTGTCAATATCATCCAACTCAAAAAAATATGATAATTGAGTTGAAGAAAGACAAATAATTTTTTTACAAGGTACTTTGATGCTGTTGGCATATTTTAATTTTAAAGCAGCATCATAAACGAGGTTGTAGGTTTCTTTATGATCCCGATCGTCAGCACTGGTATAAATGGTCAGTTGCTTTACTTCATCATTTTGCTCTATTGAAAATTCCTTGGCATAATCTAAAGCTTTCTTTTCAAGGGAAGCTGCACTTTGTTTCATTGTTTTATTTCCTGAGTTACAACTACAGAAAATAACCATCATTAAGAAGCCAGTCTTATTGATCCAATTCATCCCAGCTCTTTTTTAAGTGTTTGATGTAAATAGAAACAATGTTGTCGTACTCAGCCAAGCCTTTTAAACTTGGCGTTACGGTAAAACCTTCAGCCTCTAACATTGATTTCCAACTTTCTTTTTCCTCTCCAACCATGTCATTTTGAACATGATCGCCACAAACGGTCATAAATGGAGCAAGAATTACATTTTTGATTTTTTCTTTATGTAATGATTCAATGACATCCCCTAATTCAGGATAACCTTCAACGGTACCCATATAGGCTTGTGGCATTTGTTTTTGAAGGTAATATTCAAAGCCTGGGTAATAAATGTTACTGAAATGACTTGTTCCATGGCCCATGAATAACAAGGCCTCATGTTTATGAAGCTGAGCTGAAAAAATATCCTTTAAAGCCTCAGCAAGTTCTTTATTATCCTGGTTGTTGTATAGCAATGGATCACCCAATATAATTTTTTGCGGACCTTTAGGAATCACAGCAAAAGCATCAACTGTAGTCTGCAAATCGTGATATTCACTTCCCGGAATAACATGCAGCGACTGAACGGCAATATGCGTAATGCCATCTTCAGACATTCTGGCTAAAGCCTGAGCCGGAGAGTCAATATATTTTCCATTTCGTGCCAGTTTACGTCTTATAAATTTGGAAGTATATGCCCAATATATTTTTGTGTCAGGGAAACTTTTTAAAGTTTCTTCCTCAATATTTTGAAAAGCAGCCTGGGCTTCCGGATAACTACTACCGAAAGAAACTAATAATATGCCTTTTGTTTTCATCTTTTGAGCCTTTATATTTTGATGAGTCATTGCAAATAGCAATGTAAACATCGATAAAAAAACGATTCTTTTTGTCATTAGACTAAGACTTTATATTAAGAATTTGTTTAAAAAACTTTTTAGAAAGTATCAAACCTGTGTAACAGATGATAATTCCTGCAATAGAAACGATAATTAGCAGGGTTTTTCTGAGCCAGTCCATTTCTTTTAAAAACTGAAAATTAAAAGTATGTAAAGCCCGGTATAACCATCTTCTTACGCGCTTATTTTTATTATATCGTAATATTTCTTCTCCTGTTTGAGGGTTGATATAAAGCCAGGTTTTGGCATCATCGTTTAAAACTACTTTATAGGCTATTTGTGGAATATAAAGCATTGCATTCGAACTATAATAATTATCGTACCCCTTTCGAATGCTTACTTCAGGATTGTATTTCCCAAACTTTTCCTGAGCCTGTTTTTTAATAGCAGAAAGCTCATATTCATTGGCCGGTTGAACAGATCCATTCTTCAGGAAATAAGCTTCCGGAACCTGATAATCATTATAATACACTAAATAATAGGGTGTATTGAAAATAGTTTTCCATTCTATTTTTCGTATTCCTTCCTTGTTTTTTATTGCTTTATAAATAGCAGAAGGTGCAATGCTTTTGCTTTTTGTAAGATCCAGTTTTTGATCCCAGGTAATTTTCTCCTTCCTAGAAATACCAACCATCCAATCCGGAATGTTGGTTATAGATATCAAACCACTTAAAATAAAAGTGAAAACAAAAACGCCAAAAAAGTATCCGAAGATGTGATGCCACTTGTAGTTGAACTTTTTAAATGGAGTAATGCGATTTTTCTTTTTACGATAGATGCCTACTGCAATCCCTGAAATACTGGCTAATAATCCTAAAACGGATAGGATGATCATGATAGTTTTCCATAAGCCCATTTGATTGCGCAGACTCACAAAATATACCCAATGAGGAATGGCGCTGAAATAGGCAATCCATCTTTCTTTTCGGGTTGTTTTTTGAATGATGCTTCCTGTCTTTTGCGAAACATAAACCACCGAGTGAGCATCATCATTCATATAGCATTTATAAAAGGGTAGGAGGGTTTTGTAATAGCTCCAGGGCACCCACTGATCAAGTTGGTTACTGATTGAAATTTTGTGTGAAGTAGATTGGGTATAGGACGATGCCAATTGATCTGCCTGATCAATGGTAAATGCTTTGAGGGGTTCTAAGGTTTGGGCATTGTAAACTTTTTGGGTTTTTCTGCCAGAAGAAACTCGGTATACAGGTTGTCCTAAATATTTTTCCAATTCAACAGATCCTTTAAAAGATGAATCCGGAGCTTGTAAGTTTTGAATTTCCTGGGGTGAGAATGTTTCTAGATGAAGAAAGCGTTTTTCGCGAGAGGCATGAGGGTAACCTGTAAAGATGAGAACGATACCGGTTAAAAACCAAATCAAGCACATCAAACTCATAATGGCTCCTGTGATTTTATGTACCTGAAAAAATATTTTTCTCATGTGATTGATCATTTACCCTGGCCAGGCCAGTATTATTATTCATTTTAATTAAACCACAGAGTATCCGTAGCAGGAAAACAATGTGCATATGAGTTGATACTCTGTGGTTTTAATTGAAAAAACAAACAGTTATTATTTTGAAAAATTTATAGTTACTCCCATAAAAAATGTTCTGCCTGGTGACAATGTTCCGTAGTGCGAACCATAGGGACTATCATCAACGAAATCAAGTATGTTATCGATTCCGGCAGTTAATTCTATATTCATATTTTTTATTGCGGTGAATTTTTGACGTGTTGAAAAGTTAAGCAACTGGTATCCTTTTGCATTACCATCATCATAGAATTTCTCATCCTGAAAACGCCCTGTAATTGACGCTCCAAATGTGTAATCATCAGCAGTATAGTTATAATCCAGATGAATATTACCGTAATTTTCAGCAACACCTTCAAGTTTCACATCATTGCTCAGGTCTTTAGCATCTACATAGCTATATCCGCCGCCTATTGAAAAACCGGCACCTAGTACCCTATTAAACAATACATCAATACCTTGAGATCTGGTCTCGTCAATATTATAATGTTTTCTTCTTGTTTTAATACCATCCTCAGCATCGCCAGGCTTTAAATCTTCTGATTTATAATCAATCAAATCATCTACATCATTACGATATGCAGATACACTAAACGATGTTTTTTGAGTATTGTATTCAAATCCCAAAGAACTGTACTGGGATTTTTGAGGATCAAGATCTGTATTTCCCATGTATACAGTAGAACCTTTATGGTATTCGTAATAAAGTTCTTTAAGTGTTGGAGCTTTGTAACCCAAGCCATATGTACCTCTCAGGTTTATTTTATTCCAACGATAAAGCACAGAAACCTTTGGAATAAATGCTGTACCAAACTCTTCATGTTTTACCAATCGGGCGCCTGCTACAATATTCAGGTTTTCGAAAAATTTCAATTCATCCTGAGCTAAAAATGCATAAGTGTTTACATCAGCTTTTCCTGCAATTACTCTGTCCGAAACCATTTTTTCGTTCAGGTAATCTGCTCCTAACGAAAGCTTATTGTTTTTAGAAATCGACTTGATATATTTTAATTGTGCATTAGATAGCTGTTGGTCATTGTTGATTGATAAGTCACCTTTAGCGTAATCTTTGTATTCCTGATTATATCTGTAGTAATATTTGTTGTGATCATTATGGTAATCGAGGGTGATAAAATCTTTTTGATTGATTAAATATTTTACTCCGGCACCCAAAGTTATATCTTCAAAATAGTACCCATATTTACCTACAGATTGCGGACGGAATCGGTCTTTTTCGTAGTAACTTCCTTCGGCGTAAACCGATAGTTTTTTAGTAATATCATAGTCTAAATGCTGACTAATGGTATAATCATCGTATTCAATTTGTGCCTGAGCCTCAGTTTCTATCAATTCTTCATCGTCTAATTCATTTTTACTCAATTGCCATCCATCAGAGTGTTTTTTTGTAAATGAAGTGCGGGATGATAGTTTACCAATGTTTAAATCCAAAGCATTGTTTTGTTGCCAGGTATTAAAGCTTCTTATTCTTGAAGCATTGCTAACATGTACTTTTTGATTTGATTTTTTAGTAATGATATTGATTACTCCGGCAATAGCATCGGTTCCGTAAAGTAACGACGAAGCACCTTTTACAATTTCAATACGTTCAATATCATCCGGGTTAATACGGTTTAGGTCAGAGTTTCCACCAACATCGCCATAGATGCGTTTCCCATTGATTAGTACCAGAATAAAATCGTTACCTAAACCATTCAATTTCATCAAAGATCCCATAGAACCAGGATTAAAATCAAATGAAGGACTTAAAGTCATCATTAAATGTTCGAAGTCCGGTGCACCAACGCTTTCAATGGTTTTCTTTGAAATAATTTCTGTTGGCACAGGAGCTGATTTTAAATGATGTGGTGTTCCTGTTCCGGTAACCACAACTTCACCCAACTTGTTATCGGATTCAGTCATTTCAAAATCAAATACATTATCTCCGGCATTAATGGTTACCGTTTCTCTGATGCGTTTAAAACCAGAATAAGAAACAATTAAATCGTAGGTGCCGGGTTTGTTAATTTTAAACTGGTAGTCTCCGTTATTGTTTGTTGCAGAGCCAATTGTGGTTCCTGCAAAATATACATTTACTCCGGGTAGAACACCTTTGGTATTTTCTTGCGTAATTTTTCCTTTAATAATTGTTGTTTGTGCGCTCGCAATATACGTAAAGCAAAGCATCACAAAAGTCAAGGCAGCGCCTATCTTTTGCATGTCTATTTCTTTAATAATTAATAAAATGCATCAGACAATCGTCCAATACTATAAAAATCAACAAGGTAGAAATGCGAAACTTGAAACTACGCGCGTTTAGTTTTTATGAATCAACTTCTATCCCGGAAGTTTAATCGTTACTGATTAAAATAACCTGGCAGGTCTTCTGGCTCGTCCTGTTTTAAGGCCTTCCCATCCAATTTCTGGACAGTGGCATTAGTGTTCTTAAAACAATATTAAGGACTTACAGCTGCGGGTACAGCTCCGGAATTTTCATTGGTATGAAGCACCGGATTCCCATTTTAAGGTTTCTTCTGAAAGAAGAAATCCACCAAATCGCTGCAAAAGTAATAAAATAATTGAATTAGAAGGTGAATAAATTGAATTGAGTCATAAAATACCATTTGTAGGGGAGGCTTTTGATTTTCAACTTATTGTTATATCGCAGGTCTGTTGCGATCTATGGAGTTATTCATGTATTTCTGAAAAAATTAAGTGCTGATAAACTTGTCATTCTAAATATTTATTAAAAGATTGCATCGCTATTAGTCATTATAAAAGCGCAAATAATAGCATGTCAAGATTTTTATTACTACTTATTTTCTTGGGTTTATCAGTACAAATATTCTCTAACGATACCGAAATTGCACAAGATTCAATTGAAAAACCGTTGTACAAACCATTTATTGAACGATATATTCTTGATGAGATTAAAAATTTACGGGAGGAGAATCAACGCTTAAGGGCTTTGGTAACCAAACAGATTGCTGAAGCAAAACTCGATTCATCCGACAGGGCCATTCAGTATACAACAAGCACCGTCAACAACATATTTTATATTATTACGGCAGCTGCCTCCTTATTAGTGCTGTTAGGATGGCGATCGCTTAATGATATTAAAAAGAGTATTAAAAGTGATACAGCCAAGCGCATACAAGGATTAACCGGTGATTATGAAAGTCGTTTACAGCAGATAGAGCAAAAAATGATGGATCGTTCAAAAATTCTTATTGAAACACAGCAGGAAATCACCAATACCAATTCAATTCACTCCTTATGGATGCGTGCCGGATTAGAAAAAAGTGAAGAGGATAAAATTTCTATTTATGATGAAATATTAGACATTAAACCCAATGATATTGAAGCTATGACTTATAAAGCGGATGCTTTGTTGGAAATTGGAGAGGTGCGATGGGCTTTAAATTTAACCAATACGGCTATTGAACTTGATAATGAATATTCGTTAGCTTATTGGCAAAGAGCATGTGCTTATTCTCAGTTAGATAAGCAAAATGAAGCAATCCGGGATATTGAAAAAGCCATTGAATTGTCTGAGACTTTAAAAGATGAAGTTGAGAATGAAAAACATTTTGATAATCTTCGTTCCAATAAACGCTTTATTACCATTATAAAATCATAATGTAACGGAATATAGTCAAAACTATTTATAATAAAACAAGGGCAAATTAGAGGGTGAAACCTTTATTTTGCCCTTGTTTTGTTTGGGGTATATCACAAAATATCAGGTTGTAACCAGTTGAATAACAATTTGATTATGTATCTCTAATAATGTATATTAGTTGACCATTAATTAAGGGTAGACTTGTAATATAAACCTGATACTTTTTGCTATGAATATGAGGAGCAATTGTAATATGGTTTTGTTATGGCAATGATATTAACCAATATTCATCTATTTATTATGACAAAGATATATCTGGCAATACTCCTTTTTGTAGCCCTTTTTTATTCTTCTCCGTTATGCTCGCAAAATAATTACAAAAGAAAAATCTCTATAAGTGAATGGGTAGATGAAATGGAAAATTGTAAGGATGTTTTATACCGACTTGAAAATACTGAAATATATTTCGATGAGGTTAAGGATTCACTTTCTTCTTTTATAAAATTCCAATATTTATTATCAGATACGACTTTAGACCAAGTAAAAACAATTAAGCCAATTATACTACTCAAAGATTGTAAACTGCCTGATAATTCTACCTGTTCTGTTAGTAATTTGGTGTTCAATAACAATGTTACCTTATATAATTGTGAGGGTGCTTCACAGTTTAGATTTATTAATTGCACTTTTAAAAAAGGTATTGACTTTCGCAATTTAGAACTGAATGATATTGAATTTTGGAATTGTAAGATACTGCATAGGGTAGTAGTATATGAAATGCGAGCCAGTGTTTTTCTTTTTTCAAATTGCTCATTTTATGCCGATTCAACAATTATTTATAGTCCATTTGTTAATGGTGATGAAAAAGAACGTTCAGGTTTTCAGTATCTGTTTATGATTAGGCAGAATGAAAGAAAGTTGAATAATTTTTATCTGGATCATTGCAAAATTTCTTCATCCGGAGTCAAACCAGTGCTTTCTATTCATGGTGGTAAATATGATGTTATAGGCTTTGACAATATTGATTTTTCTAATGGTATTTTAGATTTTAATAACTGTTCAGTAAAAGAAAACTTATTGATTGAAAGATGTAAGTTTACACAACCAATAGGGAGTAATAATTTTTCATTCCCAAATAACAACACTTCTTTTAACTGGGCGCAGATAGATTCTGTAGGCCTTGGTTTGTATGATGGTTATAAGCAGTCGCCATTTACTCATTTATCAGATACACTTGTTTCGGATGTGTATATTTTTAATGCATTACAAAGTTCTTACCGTAAGTTTTTTACCATGTATAAATCGCAAGGTGATAATGAATCGGCTAATGCTTGTTTAATACAGATGAAAGATATGGAAACCAGAAAGTATAAACATTTATATACACAAAACCCTGGTATTCAAAGCTGGTTTAATTGGCGGTTCAATCAATTTCTGAAATATTTTTCAAAATATGGTACTAGTCCGGTGCAATCCCTTATTATTTCACTTTGGACTATTTTAATTTTTGCTGCAGTATACTTCTTTTTTTATAGTGATTGGGATGGGATTAACAGATCATTCCTGATTAGACAACACAGGAAACTTCTGGAATATTTTCGTTCAGAACAACGATTAGAGGATTTTTATACTGTGAATTATAAAGAGGATTTTAAAACATTTGAAGATTATAAAAATGAGATGAAAGTAAGTTATGCTGAAATCCCTTTTTTTATTGTTTTGTTGGGAAGGCCCTTATATCTGCTATCCATCATTAAGCATAAAATAGCAACTTTTATATACCGAAGAACAGAATTATTACAAGGTCGTTGGAGCAGTCTTAAACCCAAGCGTAAGGTTTTTGTAGGTATAACAATTAGTATTGTAATTTTTGTTTATTTACTTTACCTAACCTTGGTAAGGGTACTTAATGCTACAACACTAAGCATCAATGTTTTTTCTACATTAGGATTTGGAGCAATACCTGTAAAAGGGATTTCAAGGTATATTACCATCATTGAAGGATTTTTGGGATGGTTTTTATTGAGCATTTTTAGTGTATCTCTCATCAGTCAAATGATTCAAAACTAAAATACATAGGCATCTTATTGATGAGAAATTTTAGTGGAAAGTTAATTATTGGGGAATTAAGATATACAGCTTAAATCCCCAAATTATTATTTTACTTCTTTTTAAAAGGTCGTATTAAAACTCTTAAAGATTGATCTCTAGAAAAGTAGCTTTGTGCCCAGTTGATGAAAATAAACAGCCTGTTTTTAACGCCAACAATTGCCATTAGGTGAACCATCAGCCATAAAAACCAGGCAATAACACCTGAAAAACTAAATCCGGGTAAATCAACAACAGCCATGTTACGTCCAATGGTAGCCATAGCACCTTTGTTTTTATATTCAAACTGAAGCGCTTTATTTTCCTTTAGGTTTTTGGCTAATAATACAGCCTGTTGAATAGCAACCTGTGCCACCTGTGGATGACCATGAGGATATAAGTCCGTTTCCATATAAGCAGTATCACCTACAGCATAAATGTCTTTTGATCCTTTGAGTTGATTTGTTCTGTCAACAGCTAATCGGTTCCCACGAACATACTGATCATCAGCAATTCCATTGATGCGTTTTCCTCCAACACCTGCAGTCCAAACAAAGTTTTGTACTTTATACTGCGTACCATCCTGAAGGGTCATATTTTCACCATCATAATCTTTAATCATGGTATTCAGGTGTACTTCAACGCCAAGTTTTTCAAGGAATTTAAGCGCATCTTTCCCTGCTTTATCACTCATTCCGTTTAAAAGGCGGGGTGCCGCTTCGTAAAGCCTGATTTTCATTCGGCTAAAATCAAGCTCAGGATAATCTTTAGGTAAAACGTAGTTTTTCAATTCTGCAATAGCTCCTGAAAGTTCCACTCCAGTAGGGCCACCACCAACAATAACCATCGATAATAATTTAGAATGTTCTTTTCTGTCATCCGTTAAGATGGCAGCTTCAAAACTTTCTAAAATACGATTTCGAAGGTTGATGGCCTGAGCTGTTGATTTCATTGAAATACTATATTTTTCAATGTTTCTGTTACCAAAGTAATTGGTATCAACTCCGGTTGCAATAACCAGTTTGTCGTATGTTAGCTCACCAGCTTTGGTGAGAATTTTCTTTTCTTCAGGAAAAACTTCCAGTAATTCAGTATTTCTGAAGTGTAAGTTTGTGTTTTTCTGAAACACTTTCCGAACCGGAAAAGAAATGTTGCTCGGCTCCAAACCTGAAGTGGCAACCTGGTAAAACAGAGGTTGAAACTGATGGAAGTTTCTTTTGTCAATCATAACCACCTGATAAGGTGAATTGGCAAGTTTTCGTGCCAATTTTAATCCTGCAAATCCCGCACCTATTATTATAACTCTTTTTTTACCGTTGTTTGGCAAATTGAAACTGTTACTCATGCCTTAACTATTGTCTGTGTTTAACTATAGACTAAGTAACCTTCAATTAAAGAAATTGTTCGTTAATTAAAGTTAAACCCTAAAATTATAATCAATGCCTGTGTATCAAAGGTTTTTATTATTTAAAATTTGTTAGTTTTAAGCAGGTAATCCTTTACTTAATTAAGATGAGACATACCATAATGATACAACCTCCATTAAAATAAATTTGATCCGATGAAGTATTTATTTATTCTTTTTATAATCACACTCATTGCATGCAATCCAAAAAAAGAGGATGAATTATCAGCCGATTATTTTTCTGAAACAGTGCAATACAAGCAAATTGAAGGGATTGATGCAGATCTCTTAAGTTTAGATGTCTATTTCAATAGCATGACTCAGATAAAAAAGCCTGTTGTAATTTGGGTTCATGGTGGAGGATGGAGTATAGGAGATAAGGCTAGTCAAATAGACAATAAGGTTAATTTGTTTCAGACATTAGATTATGTTTTTGTTTCAGTCAATTATCGTCTGAGTCCATTCCCATATGAGTTAAACAATTCTGATCGGGTAAGGTATCCGGATCATAACACCGATGTTGCAGATGCGATAAGATGGGTTGTAGATCATATAGATCAATATGGAGGTGATCCTTATCGTATGGTTTTAATGGGACATAGTGCCGGAGCACACCTTGTTGCTTTAACAGGAACCAATGCTTCTTTTTTAACTAATGTTGGTTTGAATCTTGCAAACATAAAGGGTATTGCTGCTATCGATACGGAAGGATATGATGTTTTAGATCAGGTTCAGGATAATTCAGATTTATATATCAATGCATTTGGAACAAATGAAGACGAGAACATTCAAGCTTCTCCAATTTATAATATTCAGAGTGGCGTATCATATCCTAAGTTTTTTATTGCCAAACGAGGAACTTTTTTGCGATTGGCAAAAGCCAATGCATTTATTGATAAGTTAGAACAAAATGGTGCTTCTGTATGGCAGGTAGATGGAAGTATCTATACGCATAGCAAAATTAATGAGGCTATTGGAGCACCTAACGAAACACTCATTACAAATGCTCTCGTTGATTTTTTTCAGGAGTGTTTTAATTAAATAAGCGAATACTTTTCATAGCTATACATTAATTAAATAATCAGGATAGATCATATTGCCTGTTTTATAAACTATCACAGATAAATATTTTAAATATAATACAGTCCCTTGAGTATGGGGTTTTGTATAAAAAATAGACAAAATTCCAATACATGACATTTGTAATTATGGGGGAGATGTAAAAATTATACTTTTATCTGAGGATTATATAGAATTAATTAATAGATATAGAATGATAAGATATTTTATTTTATTCATGGTTTTAACTTCCACCATGTTTGTTGATGCTCAGATTGAGAAGGATTGTAAGGAATGGAAAGTATCAAGTCCAATACAACTGCATTTGCCTGTTTTTGCTGAAATAGGTTCGGTTGATGGAAAGGTTTTTGATCGTTTGGAATTGCTTTCCAATACTAAAGTAAGCAATACAAGTGCTATTTCACTTATTAAACAAGATGATTCGTTTGATGTT
Organism: Plebeiibacterium sediminum; assembly: GCF_026013605.1. Classification (GTDB taxonomy): domain Bacteria; phylum Bacteroidota; class Bacteroidia; order Bacteroidales; family Marinilabiliaceae; genus Saccharicrinis; species Saccharicrinis sediminus. The sequence goes on along the minus strand of NZ_JAPDPJ010000024.1, from coordinate 37,389 downwards.
CCTGGAATAGATTCTAAAAATCAATTGGTAGAATTAACAGGATATGTTTCCGTATCACAGTGGCTTGAGGCAAAAATTAAAATCAAATCCAATAGTATTTATGAAGTTTATCTTGATGGTGAAAAATGTAAAACAGTTTCTAAACCTAATGAAGAAATCAATATTCCTGTAAAACTTCAAACAGGAAAACACCAGATAATCATCAAGGCTTTAAGTGTTGATGAAAATCTTACAATGCAGGCTTCGTATGTTGTAGAGGAAGAATTAACTCAAGCTATTGCCTGGTCGGTTGATGCACAAAGAACCATGACTATTCATGACTTATTGGATGGAGTAAGTGTTCAAAATTTAAAAATATCTCACTCGGGCAATTATGCACTTGTACAGATGAGTGATGTAATGAAAGGAACCGGCAAAAAGCAGCAAATTACCCATATCATTGATCTAAACGAAAATAAGGTGGTTTATAAAGTTCGAAATTTTGCCTATAATTTAAGCTGGTTACCAAAGTCTGATCGATTGTCCTATCTAATAAAAAATGATCAGGGAACTTCACTTTTTGTATATGATATAATGTCAGGAAAAGAAGCGTGTATCTCCGAAAATATTGATGACATGTATCTTTCTCAGTGGTCGCCAAACGAGGATTTTGTTATTTTATCAAAAACTATAAAGGCAGATAAACCTGGTGATTTGAAACGTATATTTGGAAATGATGATCGTCTGCCTTACTTCAGAAATCGTACAAATTTGTATTTGCTTCATACAGAAAATGGTTTGATTCAGCCTTTAACAGCAGGTAATCTTTCTGCAAATCTAAATGATATCAAACCTGATGGTAGTAAAATTTTGTTTTCTACAACTGAAATGGATTATCAAACCACTCCTTTCTATCGTCAGGATATGTATGAGTTGAGTCTGAAAACTTTTGAGTTGGACACACTGTGGAAAGATGAACTTTATGGTTGTTATTGTAAATATTCTCCGGATGGACAAAAACTTTTAGCTATGGGATCAGCAAAAGCTTTTGGAGATCTGGGCCTTAAAATAACCAATGGACATTTGCCAAATAGTTTTGATAATCAGTTATACATCTATAACCTGGCACAGAAAAAGGCCACTGTCTTAACTAAAGATTTTTCACCTTCAATAAACGGAGCAAAATGGTTTGATAATAATATCATTTATACTCAGGTCACTGAACGTGATGGTGTGAATTTATATGTGTGTGATGTTTCAAAAAGTAGTTTCACAAAAATTGATCTTCCGGTAGAAGTGTTAGATGACTTTGATTTTGCTTACGATAAGCAGATCGCTATTTTTAATGGTACGAGTATTTCTACACCGGAAAAGGTCTACACCATAAACCTGAAAAATAAAAAATATACAGAACTAGACTTCCCCAAAGAACAGACATATAGATATATTGCTTTTGGTAAATCAGAAAAGTGGACATTTGAAAATAAAAGCGGTTTAACAATAGATGGAAGAGTATATTATCCGGTAAATTATGATCCATCAAAAAAGTATCCTTTGATTGTTTATTATTATGGAGGAACATCGCCGACAGATAGAAGCTTTGGAGGTAGATATCCTAAAAATATTTGGGCAGCCAATGGTTATATGGTTTATGTTTTACAACCAAGTGGAGCAACTGGTTACGGACAAAACTTCTCTGCATTACATGTAAACGGATGGGGAAAAGATGCTATTGATGATATTATAGACGGTACCAAAGCGTTTTTAAAGAGTCATCCAACAGCAGATGCAAAAAACGTAGGTTGCATTGGAGCTTCCTATGGTGGATTTACTACAATGATGCTGCAAACTCGTACTGATATTTTTAAAACAGCTATTGCTCATGCTGGTATAAGCGACATTTCAAGTTATTGGGGTGAAGGTTATTGGGGTTATTCATATAGTTCGGCAGCAGCCACTGGTAGTTATCCTTGGAATAGAAAGGATATTTATGTGGAGAATAGTCCGCTCTTTAATGCCGATAAATTCCAGAATTCAATATTGTTATTGCATGGTACAAGTGATACAAATGTTCCGGTAGGAGAGAGTTTGCAGTATTATGCAGCTTTGAAAATACTAGGAAAGGATGTGGAAATGGTTTTAATTGACGGTGAAAACCATCATATACTAGATTATAAAAAACGGATTAAATGGAATGATACCATTATTGCGTGGTTTGATAAAGTACTAAAAGATCAGTCCGGCCAATGGAGTAACATGTATCCGGATAAAAAGCTATAAGCCAATTTTGATTATTTAATTTATTGATGTTGATCCCACACTGGTAGTTGTTTATAACAAAACTGGTGTGGGTTTATTTTTTAAATGCTATTTGAAAAATAACATGATAGCAGAAATTGTAATTACACCCATTACAAATATCCTGTAAGCTTTTTCAGGAATCAGTTTTACCACTCTTTTGCCAATAAAAGCTCCAATAATTAATACTGGCAAACATACCAGGTTCAATTGAAAGGTTTCCATGGTAATAGATTTCCAATAAACAACATGTATTGGTACTTTGATGAGATTAAGTACTAAATAAAAGTATGCCCCAGTGCCGATAAAGGTATCTTTAGGTAAGCGCATACTCATCAGGTATAAATTAAAGATAGGACCAGCAGCATTGCCTATCATTGTAGCAAAACCACCTGATAAACCTAATGAAGACGAGAACCATTTCTTTTTAGTAAGATCTACAGAACCATTAATTACATCTCTGTAAACAAGTATGGCCAAGCAAATAAGAATGGCTATTGCAATTGTGGTTCTAAACTGATCGTCGTTTACATATTTTCCAACAAAAACAGCTAATACAATTCCAATAATGGCCCACGGAAGAAGTTTCTTGATGTATTTCCATTCAGCGCTTCTTCTGTAATATATTACAGCAAATGTGTCGCCAAATATTAAAAAGGGTAGAAGTATTCCCACAGAAGCCATTCCACCATATAAATGGGCTAAAATAGGAATGTTGATCATCGCAAATCCTTTTAATCCACTTTTACTTAATCCGGCAACAAGCGCACAGAGAATGGTTAACCACCAGGTAGTCCAATCTGTATTTAAAGGATTTAATAATGCTTCCATATAGAAAACAAAGGAAAGGTTTATTTGTGAAAATGCCTAAGAATTCATTTTATTTAAGCTTTTTAATGAAATGGAGGGGGTAAAATAAAAAAATGCTGAATTTCTATAAGAAATCAGCATTTAATCAGTAGCCCCAACTGGACTCGAACCAGTATCTATTGTTTAGGAAACAACTATTCTATCCCTTGAACTATGAGGCCATCCCTTTATGTGGGTGCAAATATAAAAAAAAAGTGGAAATCTTGCCCTTGAAAATGGTATAAACCAAAAAACCCCGCTTATTAAGCGGGGTTTGGACTCTTGCGTACTAATTATATTGAAATATCGTTATGCCAACTTTACATTAACCGCATTTAATCCTTTTCTACCTTCTTTTAATTCAAAGGTAACTTCGTCGTCTTCTTTGATTTCATCAATAAGACCAGTTACATGTACAAAATACTCGTTGTTTGAGTCGTTGTCTTTAATAAATCCAAAACCTTTTGAATCATTAAAGAATTTTACTTTTCCTTCTTTCATAATAAAATTAAATAAATACTATGCTACAAATGTATCATTAAAAGTTGGATATCAACTATAAATTTCAAAAAACATCATTTTTTTTTTGATTTATTTTAATGAAGTATAACAAATTGATAAATAGAAAGTAACGTATTTTTTATTCAGATACATATTATATATATAGGAAAATCGGACGAATGAAATATAAAAGTAAAATTTTCATATCGCTTTTATATTTATCTGGCTCAGTTTAGGTATGGATGTTGCACTATTATATGAAAGCATTACAATAGTTCTGTAATGCTTATGAAAACTGGGATTTTGAGGAAAAAGGAATATTACAAAATGGTAATAAACCGGGTGAAAAAATACAAAAATGTAGGATTTTAAAAAAAGGAGGAGCCATGTCTGTTCAAAATGCAAAAAATTTAATAAAAAAAGTACAAACGGATGCAGCTTTCAGAAAAGAGATGTATCTGGTAAAAGGAGTTGAGGGATTCAACCAGTTTATTGCTGAAAAGGATTTGGCTTTTGACGAGAACGAATTTGAAGATGCCTATAATATGATGGTACTTCAATGCCAGTTAGAAAAGGATCACGACGAATTGGAAAACGTTGTTAACCTGATAAAATTAATAGTTGCAGATAATAGATAATAAACATTTAAATGGAATCATTATGAGCTTAGGATTTAGACCACTTGGACATGTGATGGAAATATTGGAATCAGTAGGATTACCAGTTTCTTATAGTTATGAAGATTTAGTGTTTGTAGAAAATAATTCGTTATTGGTGCAATTTAATGACGCTAATGAAAAGCAACTTCTATTGTATTTTAATAATGATTTAGATGGAAATGTTGCTAAAGAAATTGAGTTAATATTAATGGATGCTGCTTTAGATAAGGGGTTTCAGTTTGTTAATTCAGGTAAGTACAAAATCCGCCAAAAGGATGAGGCTAAAGAAGAATTGGAGTTGATTTTTTTGAATTAGATAATGGGGAAAGGTAGATGGATATAGTCCCTCAATGCTATATCCATCTCTTTCTTAAAATCTTTTATCGGCCAGGCCAATCCCGTTAATTTTCCGGTACAAGTCTAATGCATAAATGTCTGTCATACCGCTGATGTAGTCTAAAACAGATTGCAGTTTTTCGTATGCAGTAGCTTCTTGCGATACTTTGTATTGTTCCGGAATAAAGGGTAAAAGCATTTCTGAATATTTATCATTTGGATTTAGAATAGCTCTTGAATACTCATGCAATAGCGAACCGAGAATCTTAAATCCAGAAATTTCAATTTCTACTACCGAAGGATGTCTGTATATTTTCTTAAAAGATAAGTCAGCACAGTATTTCATTGCTTTGTTAGTATTTCCTTCCAAATACTTGGTAAGACTACCTTCAAACGCTCCATTCATAATTTTATCGTAATTATTGATGAAAACCTGAGTGCATTGAGCCACTAGTTTTCCAATTACTGAAGCTCTTATAAAAGCAATCTGTTCATTAATATCTGTTACTTCTTCACTGACTGATGCAATTCGATCTCTGGTACCTTTGTCTTCATCATCATTTAAAAAAGACATCAAAATATCTTTGGTTTGTTGTGTATCCAGTATTTTAAGTTTGTGTGCATCTTCAACATCCATAATCTGGTAGCAAATATCATCAGCTGCTTCTACAAGATAAACCAATGGATGTCGGCAATAAACACCGGGTTCCTTTTCTATCAAACCAAGTTCCTGAACCACACGATGAAACATTTCCTTTTCCGATTGAAAATATCCATATTTCTTTTTGGTTGTTTGTCCTGATGCATAAGGATATTTCAGAATAGAAGCTACAGATGAATAGGTAAGCGAAAAACCTCCTTTTCTTCTGCCATTAAACTGATGTGTTAGTAACCTGAATGCATTGGCATTACCTTCAAATTCAGTGAGGTCATTCCATTCTTCCTCAGTAAAAGGATACTGATCTTTTAGTTTTTTACCTTCGCCCTCCTTAAAGTAGTGAGATAAAGCCGATTCACCAGAATGGCCAAAGGGAGGATTTCCCATGTCATGAGCCAAACATGCTGTAGCTACAATGGAACCAATCTCATGAATTAAATCGTTATCAAGACCTTTTTCCGAAATTAAGAACTCCGTTAAATTATGCCCAAGAGATCGTCCAACACTGGCAACTTCGAGGCTGTGCGTTAATCTGTTGTGCACAAAAATACTTCCGGGTAGTGGGAAGACCTGGGTTTTATCTTGCAATCTTCTGAATGGTGAAGAGAATATTAAACGGTCATAATCTCTTTGAAACTGAGTTCTATGATGTTTGGTATCGTTAATTCTATCTTCCTGACCTGTTCTTTTAACAGATAACAGTTGGTTCCAGTTCATAATTAATATATTACAGTTCGATAGTTCTTCATTTCTTTATCAAGCATTTTCGCTTTTCCATCTGTAACTTTGTTCATCAATCCCCAAAAACCTGGGCCATGGTTTTTCTCCACAGTATGACAAAGTTCGTGCAATAGTACACTGTCTATTAAATGATCGGGAAGGCGCATCAAATGTAAATTTAAATTGATGTTATTTACATGAGAACAGCTTCCCCAGCGCGATTTTAGATTTTTAATAAACACCCTGTTGTAATGAAATCCATGAATTTTAGCAAGTTGGTGTAATCGATGAGGCAGATAATTTTTTGCTGAAACTCTCAAGGCTTCCTCAATACCATATCGAATATGTTCCTGAATAGTTGTTGATTTTACATCGTGTTGATGTGGATATTCTACAGATAAAATACCTTGTCGCAAATGAATCCTCACATTTTGAATAGGAGCTTTCTGAATTTTTAAGGCAAAGGAGCGTGTTTTAAATTCAGTGGATTCATCAAAAATGGTCAGGTCATTCTCCTTTTCTTTTATTTTAGCCAGGTTTTCTAAAATCCATCCACGGTTAGCATTAACAAAAGAAAGTGCCTCTCTTGGATGCGTTGTTGCAGGAACAACTACCTTTATGGGTTCAAAAGGTTTGAGCTTAATGGACAGCCGTTTAGCTTTCTTACTCAATTGAAAAAAGACGGGTCCAACTCCTTTTATTTCTACTAACTCCATGTATGCAAAGAAAGTGAATAAAAAGGTAAATAAAAATATAGATCGATTAACTCGTGGTACGACTTTAAGTCGCACCACGAGTTAATCACACCTACCGAAAAGTAAGGCCATACTCCATGATAGCATCCTTGTTTATCAGGTTTCCGTTTCTTAAGTTCAAAACATCTTTTGCCGAAGAATAATCCCAATCTGAAGCTTTGCATACTATTCCTGCAGCTACAGGATTGTTTAATATGTAATAAAAACAAATCTGTGGATATTGGTTTTCTGGAGATTGTAATGGGATGACGTAACCAGAATCTGAGTTAAAAAAAGAAGGAGTGATGTGATCAGCGTAAGTGATGCATTCCGCTTTTGTTTCTTTTCGGAATAAGCTTCCGGTTCGGTTGTATCGCTTATTAATTGCATTTGTGTAAGATCTTAACATTAGGCCAATTGATTGGTTTAAAGTTCTGTTTTTTGTACCGAGGGCTTCGCTTTGAGCGAAACCCTCGGTGTTGGCTGTCGTTAATTCTACCTTATTCACTCTAACCATCAAATGAAAATGATTTGGCATTAAGCACCAGGCAAGTATATCGCAATAAGGTAAAATATGAATTCTGATTTTATTCAAGAAGAATAAGTAATTTTTGCTTTCAAAGAAGATTTGTTGTCTGTTATTCCCTTGGTTGTAGATGTGGAATAAATGGTTGGTTTGGAATTTCATAAAAAGTTAATCGAGTGATGATTCTCTCTAAATTATTAAAACTATTTCAAAATCATCTATTTGTATCCATGTTTTTATCTAGTGCTTCGCCATTAGCGAACCCCTTGATTAACATTCTGATTTGTTAACAATAGGTTAAATCATATCGAAGTGTTCAATAACATAAATATGCAAATAAATAGATATAGAAATATAACTATATTTGCAGCTTTAAAATTTTACCAGGATAGAGATAAAAAATAACTATAATATATAAATCAAAATGAAGTACTTAATTGTTGGAGGTGTTGCAGGAGGAGCTACTACTGCAGCCAGGTTGAGAAGAATTGATGAGAAGGCTGAAATCATCATGTTTGAAAAAGGACCGCATATTTCATATGCCAATTGTGGTCTTCCGTATTACATTGGAGGAGTCATAAAAGAGCGTGAAAAGCTTTTGGTTCAAACTCCAGAATCTTTTGGATCGCGCTTTAATATTGATATCCGTGTATTTTCAATGGTAACTTCTGTTGATCCAAACAAGAAGGAGATTACTGTAAAATCTATTAAAACCGGAGATGTTTATACGGAGTCGTATGATAAATTAGTGCTTTCTCCAGGAGCCACACCTGTAAAACCTCCAATTCCAGGAATTGAGTTACCTAATATATTTACTTTAAGAAATGTAGAGGATACTGATAAAATTAAATCATTTGTTGATGATAAAACGCCTCGTTCAGCAGTTGTTGTTGGCGCTGGTTTTATCGGACTGGAAATGGCTGAAAATCTGCATCACAGAGGTGTAAAAGTATCGGTTGTTGAAGCAGCTCCGCAAGTGATGAATATGATGGATAGTGAGATAGCAGCTCCATTGCATCATCATTTTAAAGAAAAGGAAGTTGGTTTATTTTTAGAAGATGCTGTTAAAGAATTTAAGCAAGTAGGCAATTTAATTGAGGTTTCTTTATCAAGCGGCAGAATTATTCAGGCTGATTTTATTATTCTTTCTATTGGAGTTCGTCCTGATACTACTTTAGCTAAAGATGCAGGTTTAAAAATTGGAGAAACAGGTGGTGTATGGGTAGATGATTACCTGCAAACTTCTGAAAAAGATATTTATGCTGTTGGTGACAGTATTGAGTTTCCACATCCAATTACAAAAAAGCCAACTATCGCGTTTTTAGCAGGTCCGGCAAATCGTCAGGGAAGAATTTTGGCAGATAATATGGTTTACGGACATAATCGTAAATACAAAGGTTCCATAGGAACTGCTATTGCCAAGGTTTTTGATATGACTGCCGGTATTACCGGAATGACGCATCGTGGATTGAAAGCAGCTGGTATTAAACACGATTGTACTATTGTTCATGCAGGTTCACATGCCGGTTATTATCCGGGATCTATGCAAATGATGCTTAAAATTAGCTTCGATCCTAAGTCTGGTAAACTTTATGGTGGACAGGTGATTGGGTACAAAGGTGTGGATAAACGTTTGGATCTTTTGGCTACAGTTATTAAAAATGAAGGTACTATCTATGATTTACAAGAAATTGAGCATGCTTATGCACCGCCATTTAGTTCTGCAAAAGACCCTGTAAATCAGGCTGGATACAATGCTGAAAATATCATCAAAGGATTATTTAAGCCTTTGTCGCCTTTTAAATTTCATAAAAGAATTAAAAAGGAGTGCTTTGTAATAGATATTCGTACTCCTGAGGAAGTTTCTATTGAGGCTATTGAAGATTCAGTAAATATTGAGTTAGATAAATTACGAGAAAATTTAGATCGTATTCCGAAAGATAAAAAGATTATGATCTATTGTGGTGTTGGTTTACGTGGGTATGTAGCTGCTCGTATTTTAAAACAAAACGGATTTGAAGATGTGTACAATCTTTCAGGAGGTTTAAAGGTGTACAAGCAGGCGATGGCTGAACAATCAAATGCTATTTTCTTTTCAGAGGTTGAACAGGAAAAAAAGGAAGAAGTGGAAATGCCAAGTATAAATGTTAAGGCAATGGCTGTTGATGCATGCGGATTGCAGTGTCCGGGGCCAATATTGAAGTTGAAAGAGAGTATTGATGCAATTGAGTATGGTGATCGCCTGGAAGTTACAGCTACCGATCCAGGATTTTATAATGATGTGGCCTCGTGGTGTAAAGTAACGGGAAACCGTTTGGTAAAGCGTGAAAATAATGCAGGCGAGATTACTGCTATTATTGAAAAGTTTAAGAAAGATACTGATAATAGTACCCTTTTAAAAGCTGATGCCGACCATAAAACAATGGTTGTTTTTAGTGATGATATGGACAGAGCTCTTGCTTCGTTTGTAATTGCCAATGGCGCTGCCAGTATGGGTAAAAAGGTAACAATGTTCTTTACTTTCTGGGGATTAAATGTGATTAAAGATGTAAACCGACCAAAAGTGAAAAAGGATATGATGGGCAATATGTTTGATAAAATGATGCCTGGTCATGCCGGAAAGCTGAAGCTTTCGAATATGAATATGGGAGGTATGGGACGTAGAATGATGAAGCTACGTATGAAAGACAAAAATGTTGATGCGCTGGAAACTATGATTCAACAAGCGAAAGCCAGTGGAATTAATATGATTGCCTGTCAGATGAGTATGGATATTATGGGTGTTCAGAAGGAAGAGTTGATTGAAGGTGTAAACATTGGTGGTGTAGCTAACTACCTTGAAGAAGCTGAACAGTCAAACCTAAATTTATTCATCTAATATTTGACTGATTTTTAGATTTATATAAGTTAATTTTTGCAAGGTTTTACATTTTGTAATCCTAGGTTGTTAATGTTAAACCACGAGTTTCAAAATATAATTTTGAGATTCGTGGTTTTTTCATGTTAATAATTTCTTTTATCAGCTCCCCACATTAATTTGTTGCGTAAAGTGGCATAATAATTAATGCCAGGCAGGTCAACCAGTTTAATTGAAAATGGTGCTTTTTGTATATTTAACTCCAGCGATTCTTCAAAAATTTCACTTCTTGAATCCAATGTTGCCAGGTAAGTGTCTGATCGACCTTCAACTTTAAGTGTAATATTTAGGTTGTTGGGAACAACCATTGGTCGTACGGTTAAGTTATGTGGAGCTATTGGTGTAATAACGTGGCATTGAGCTTTGGGGTGAATAATAGGTCCGCCAACACTTAATGAATAGGCTGTTGAACCAATAGCAGTTGCAACAATTAATCCATCTGCCCAATACGAATTTAAAAACTGACCATCCAAATAAGTATGAATACTTATCATGGAAGCAGAATCCCTTTTCTGAACTGCCAATTCATTTAGTCCGATATTAAGATCTCCAAAAAGATTGTTCTCCGTTTTTAATTGCAGGAGTTCAACTTCATTGATCTTATAATTTCCAGAAAAGATGTGGTTTATCGCATTGTTAATATCCTCCTCTGAAATATCAGCTAAAAAACCAAGTCTTCCGCTGTTAATACCAACAATCGGAATGTTAGAATCCTTAACTAAAGTAATGGCATTTAGAATAGTACCATCTCCACCAATACTTAAAAACAAATCAATGCCCTTTAATTCATCGCTGTTTGCAAATACTTTAAATTCAAAGGCTGCAATATCAAATTTCTGAAAAAGAAAATCATAAAAAGGCTTATAAATAATGATGTCAGCCTGATGGTCTCTGAGCTTTTTAAAAAGGCTGATACAACTATCTTTAAATAAATCTGAAAATTGTTTGCCAAAAATTGCGATCCGCATATGTGAGTTATTAGTAATTAAATTGTTTTATGTGGTGCTGTTGTAATTTATGTGCTCAAAAGTAATCAGGTAATTTAGTGCGTCAAAATAAAACATTAAAAAACTACATGGCAAGGTTAAGGTGAATGTAAAATCCTTTAATACCGATGCTGTTGATGGCATAATTTACAGATAAAACCTTGTCGTAATAAGTTACTAAATCTACGCCAAGTCCATAGCTGTATAACAGGGAGTTGCTCAATGAATTAGAAATGTTCGGGTGTTGTTTATGAACATATCCGGCATCAAAAAATGGTTTAACGTAAACTGCATAGTGTAGTTTTGAGAATTGATTGAGATTAATAAAGTTAATGTAAGCAGTTTTGGTTGGTATTAACTCAAATAAAAATTTATTTTTTACATAACCATAATTGTCACTTTCGATGACATTGTATTCAAATCCATTTAAAAACTCTTTGTATCCCAATCCATTACTGATTACAAAAGGGTTGTTGTTATTTGAATTGGCAATTCCACCAAAGCTGGCTCCATAATAAAGTCGTTTCCTGATTTTTCCGTATTGCTGAAAAAGTAATTTTAAAGAAAAATTGTTGATGTCGTTGTTTATAATGCCTAATCCGTTTCGAGCCAGGCAGCCTTCAAACATATTTCCTTTTAAAGGATAAGTTTTTGAATCTCTTAAATCTAAATTATACTTATATGCCAGAGAAAGGTAATTTAAAAAGTTACTGCCGTTGGCCAGGTAGTTAGGGTTTAATAGAGCTAGGGTATCTTTAATGTTATAAGAATTGTAGCTTAAAGTCAGTCTGTGACGATTAAAAAATCCGTGGCGATAGTGTAAATATAAATCAGAGGCTACCTGTTGTTCTATAAATGAATTACTGGTTTTAAAATAAATCGCTTTATTGTCCAATATGCCATACGAAACCTGGTTCTGAGCAGCATAATTAAATGAGGTTCCCCAGCCCAGTTTATTGTTTCTTTTAGCCGAAGAAAAGATGACTTCTACTTCGTTTAAATAGCCAACTCTTAGTTTGAGTTTTAATAATTCATTCATGCCTCTGAAGTTCTCTTGCTTCAGATAAATACCGTAATTCATTCTGCTCCAATCGCCATTATCCAAAAATGCACTAAAATTTCTGTCGGCATGTTCAAATAATGGCAATACCCAGGTGTACCATCGTTCATCTACCTTAATTTCAAAATCAACTTCCTTATTATTAGGGAAACTGTAATTGATATATACAAAATTGAAAAGAGAAGTGTTTAACAGATTTTGTCGGCTTTTTCCAATCAGATCATAAAAATCTGATTTTGCAATTCGGTCGCCTCTTTTAAATAGCAGTTCATTTCTGATGATTCTCGATCGTGTTTTTTTATCACCTGAAACCTTAATGGTATTTACAAAAATGGTGTCATTGACTTCTAACAGATCTGCTGAAGGATTATTAATAGAGAATGCGTCAAATCCAGAGAAGAAACTGAAGCATAAAAAAAGCATCCCAAATATGATATGTAAACCAAACACCTTCAAAAGCAAACCTTTTTCAAAAAACACACTTGTTCTTAATGTCTTTGATAAGCATTAAAAAGTGATTCGTATTGAAGTGTAGAACTACAATATTGAAAAACGTTTATTTTGCGGTTTACAAAGACAATCTAAACATCTAAATACCTGATTAGTGCGTCGTAATTTTTCTTAACAACTTCGTCAACAGTATTGTGCTCCGAATAGGATGCTGTTACTGTATAATCATATCTGTCAAACGCCCTTAAAACAGGACGAATATCTTCTCTGTTTAATTTAATTGTAATTTTTAAAGGCGAATTAGCATCTTTTTGATTCACGTAGAAGCTAAGAACCTTTGTATCTGCATCTTCAATTATTTGAGCTATCTCAGAAATAGAATATTCATAGGCCGGCATTTCAATTTCAATAATACCTCCCGGAGTATGAACAGCAATTAATTCTGCATAATTTTTTAATAAATCCGTTTGAGTAATCATACCCAAATATTCTTTATTTTCTGATAAAACCGGAATTACAGTAAGTTGCAGTCTGGATGCTATTTCAATTACAGAATAAATGTGTTGGTTGTAAAAAACATATGGTGCAGTAAGCGAAAGTTTGTGATTACCAAGAGGTTCCTCTGGTTTATTTAAATCAAAAATATCAGTGTCAGTTATTAAACCTAAAAACTCTTTGTTGTTTACAATAGGTAAATGAGACACTCTAAATACCTCCATCCAATTTAGGGCATCTAGCCCAGAATCAGAGGTTTTCAGTGCTGGAACTATATCTGATATCAAATCTTGTGCTAACATACAATGTGTTTCAAGAAATACTCTTAACTTTGCTGCGGGATGAACAATTAAGTTCTCCCCATTTTTTTATTACGACTTTGCTTAAATTTAGTTGCATATAAGTAAACAATCAAGTAATTGATAAGTTTATTTTTATATTTTGGATTAAAAAGCAAAGAATGTTGACTAAAATAAGGTTTTAATGACAAAACTGAGTGTAAATATTAATAAAGTGGCCACCCTAAGAAACTCAAGAGGTGGTGATATGCCAAATGTTGTAAAATCAGCTGTTGATGTTCAGTTATTTGGTGCAGATGGAGTTACAGTACATCCTCGTCCTGATGAAAGACACATTACGTATCAGGATGTTATGGATATTAAACCAATTATTAAAACAGAGTTTAACATTGAAGGGTATCCATCAAGAAACTTTATTGATTTGGTGAAAAAGGTAAAGCCTCACCAGGTAACCCTTGTTCCTGATCCACCAGAAGCTATAACTTCGAATGCTGGATGGGATACAATTAAAAATAAATCATTCTTACAGGAAATTATTTCAGAGTTTAGTGAATATGGAATTCGTACTTCTATATTTATTGATACTGATTTAGATAATATTTCAAATGCTGCAGCAACTGGTACTGATAGGGTAGAACTTTATACTGAGCCTTATGCAGCCATGTATGCAAAAGACAGAGAAAAGGCAATTGCTCCTTTTGTAGCTGCTGCGGAGATGGCTAAAAAAGTAGGATTAAAAATTAATGCTGGTCATGATTTAAGCCTGGAAAACCTAAAGTTCTTCTCAGAGAAAATTCCTTTCCTTGCTGAAGTTTCAATAGGTCATGCTTTAATTTGTGATGCACTTTATATTGGCCTTGAAAAAGCAGTTAAACTGTATAAAGAACAACTCAAGCGATAATCTGTTGTTTATAAATGACGATGGAGTTGTTTAGCAAACATATAGGTAATGGTGATAGAAACCTGATTATTATTCATGGACTTTATGGTTCATCAGATAATTGGTTGACTGTTTCAAAGTATCTTGAAGATATTTGTAATATCTACATCATTGACCAAAGAAATCACGGGCGTTCACCTCATTCTTCTGATATGAATTATGAGGTGATGGCTGATGATTTAAATCAATTTATGCAGCATGTAAATTTGCAATCTGCTATTATCATGGGGCATTCAATGGGAGGTAAAACAGCCATGCGTTTTGCCTTAAAATATCCGGATAAAGTTGATAAACTTTTGATTTTGGATATTGCACCTAAATCGTACGGAGGTTTTAGTAATTATGCTAAAATAACCAATGATCACGAGAGTATTGTAAAAGCACTCTTATCTGTAAATCCTACAGATTACAAATCCAGAAGTGAAATAGACAAGTATCTTAAGGATAAGATTCCCAATACTATGGTTCGTTCGTTTTTGCTAAAAAATATTGCAAGAAACGAAGATAAATCGTTGTATTGGAAATTAAATATTAAAGTTATATCAGATAATTTACATCGAATTATGGATGGATTTTCAGATATAGAAGGGCAGCTTGTTTTTCCTGAAGCAAAGGATGTTTACTTAATAAAAGGAGGAAATTCTCCCTACGTTCAGGAGGAAGATATGCAGCAGGTGCGTCGTTTTTTTCCTTCAGCTCAACTAACAACAATACCTGATGCCGGACATTGGCTTCATGCAGAACAAACAGAGTTGTTTGTAAAAACGGTACGTTATTTTATTGCAAATTAAACTGCTTTTATCGTTGAGGTAACACAGAGATATTTCTTCGAGTTCTTTGTGTGAAGCGAAGTGTTTGGGTGATCTTGTTGGTTATAAGTATATTAGAGGTGTGCTTCCCTAATTTTTTCATCTGAATAATTTACAATCGTATTTTCTCACCACAGAGACCACAGAGGTATATCACAGAGTAACATTTAGATATTTCTTTGAGCTCTTTGTGAGTAACATAGCGTCTAGGTGATCTCCGTTGTTCCAAGTATATTAGAGATGTACTTCCTTGTTCCTTTATCCCTGTTCCCTGACTATATCACTCTTTCAAAATAATCTTGTTCAATCAAAGGTTTGCCCATAAAGCGTAAAAGCAATTGAGCAGTAGCCAAAACATCTTTTTCGCAGTAAATAGCAATACGTTCAATGTCTTTTTCTTTGTAGTACACTTCTGCAACCTGACTGCCGTCAATGTCATCTTTAGGAGAAGGAATATTGAATATAGTAGTCAACAGATTTAGGGAAGTATAATGCTTATAATCTCCAAACTTCCATAAGTCCAGCGTATCAATAAATTTAATTTCCCAGGGCTTTTTACCAGCAATATTTAAACACTGTGGGAGCTTTAATCCATTAATCAGCATTCGGCGTGCAATATATGGGAAATCAAATTCCTTGGCATTATGTCCGCACAGGTTATGGTTGGGACTTTTGCTCATAAAATGATCCAGCATATCCGAAAACTCCATTAGCAAACGTTTTTCATCTTCACCAGCAAAACTCTTCACTTTAAAGTGCATTTCACCTTTTACATGATGTATGATTCCTGCAGAAATACATACTATTTTTCCAAACTCAGCATAAATGCCGGCACGTTCATATATATCAGCAGGTGTTTCTTCATCTTTTAAGAAGTAAGCTGCCTTTTTATCCCATAACTGCTGCATAATCTCATCCTGATCTGCATAGTTTTCATGTTGAGGAACCGTTTCAATATCAATAAAAAGAATGTTTTCGGGAGCTAACTGGTCAAGCATAATTAGTTGGTTAGATTAAGATTTTGTTCAATATGTTGTTTCAATAAGTTTATGGCTACCTTATTGTTACCACCCTGGGGAACAATTAAGTCAGCATATCTTTTTGTTGGTTCAATAAACTGAAGGTGACTAGGTTTTACAGTTTCGGTGTAACGATCCAAAACTTGTTTTACATCCCTGCCACGTTCAATAATATCGCGAAGAATAACACGCGATAAACGGTCATCTGCTTCGGCATCAACAAAAACCTTTAAGTTCATTAATTCTCTCAGCCTTTTATGCCCCAGAATTAAAATACCTTCAACAATAACCACATCTCTTGGATTGATTGTAGTGGTTTCTTCACTTCGGGTACATGTTAAATATGAGTATGAAGGCATTTCAATACTCTCATTGTTTTTTAACCTTTTGAGATGGTCAATTAAAAGATCCCATTCAATACTTTCAGGATGATCAAAATTTAATTTCTTTCTTTCTTCCAATGAAATATTACTATTGTCCTTATAATAAGAATCCTGAGGAAGTACAGTAACTTCGCCTTCCGGAAGTTGTTCAATAATTTTTCTAACAACAGTTGTTTTTCCGGAGCCTGTTCCTCCCGCAATACCAATTATTAACATGTGCCCACTTTATTTTTATATTTGTAAAGATAAGAATTGATTAATTGATGTTTGTAACATACAGATAAGAAAATCTATAATTAAACATTCAAAAATATAATTTACTGTATAACCTTTAATAAATAAGTAATGATTAAACACGTTGTATTATTTCAACTACAAGAATTTGAATCGGCTGAAGCAAAAAATGCCAAATTAAATGAAATTAAATCTGCACTTGAGGCATTACCTCCAAAAATCAAGGAAATCAAAAGTTTAACTGTTGGATTAAATGCAAATCCAGATGAGCAATATGATATTGTTCTGGAAACAACTTTTAATAATCTGGAGGAATTAGATATTTATGCAAAGCACCCTGATCATGTGGCTGCAGGTGCAATTTTGAGAGCGGTATTGGAGAAAAGAGCATGTGTGGATTATGAAATCTAATCTTATAATTAAAAAGAAATGACACTTGCTAAATATTCATTAATTGTTCTTGGCCTTGCTTTTATAGGATGTGCTCCCAAAATTATTGAAGTAAAACCGGATAATGAGCAAATTGATTATGTTGGTCGTATTAACTTTGATAATGCTTCAGAACCTGTAATTTATTGGAGTGGTTCTGCTATCACTGTTCAGTTTAAGGGGAGTGATATTGCTGCTACCTTAAATGATGAACATGGGTTAAACTACTTTAATGTAGTTCTTGATCAGGATTCAGTTTATCCTCTGAAATTGAATCAGGGTATTCAGAAGTACAATTTGGCAAAAGGATTGGCTCCTGAAAAAATACACACCATTTCATTGGTAAAACGTAATGAATGGATTACCGGACAAACTGGTTTTTTAGGCTTTACAATTGCCGGTAAGTTAAAAAGCTTACCAGAGAAGAGTGGCAGACTGATGGAGTTTTATGGAAACAGTATTACTGCCGGATATGCAATTGAGAACCTTACCGGAGGAGATAATGCGGATAGTACTTATACCAATAACTACGTAACTTATGCTGCATTAACTGCTCGTCATTTTAATGCCGATGTACATTGCATTGTTCGTTCAGGTATTGGTATTAATGTAAGTTGGGAACGACCTATTATGCCAGAGATCTGGGATCGCTTAAATCCTGTGGATTCAACCAGTAAATGGGACTTTTCAAGAGCAACACCAGATATTGTTGTGGTGAACCTGATGCAAAATGATAAGTGGATTGTTACACGTCCGGATTATGGCGAATATAAATATAGGTTTGGGGATATTACACCTGACAAAGACTATATTGTAAATGCCTATGCTCATTTTGTGAAAGGGATCAGAGATCAGTATCCTGAAGCTTCCATTATATGTGCATTAGGTAGTATGGATGCCACTCAGGAAGGATCGGAATGGCCCGGATATGTTAAGGAAGCCGTGGCTTTATTAGATGATGCAAATATCTATACTCATTTCTTTCCTTTTATTGAAAAAGGCGGACATCCAAGAGTGGAGGATAATAAAAAAATGGCTAAGAGTTTGATTCAGTTTATTGATGAAAATATAGAGTGGTAGATTAAATACCTTGAAATAAAAAAGCCCTATGAATTTTAGTATAAGTTCATGGGGCTTTTTTATTTGTATAATCCATACATTAAGTAGTTGATAAACCTTGTTAATGGGTATAGCAGTTAAGATTTTTGATGTTTCGTTGTGTCTCGTTTGTAAGACTCTTCAGTTTCCTTTTCTTTCGTATTCATCCAGCTTTCTTGTAAAAGAGGAAAAGCTCCAACCATTAATAATCTGATACCTTGTTGATTTTCTTGTAGGTGAATTGTTCTGTCCATTTTTATGAGTTTTAATTTTAATCCAAAAGTAGATGAGTTGCATTTCCAGGACAATCCTTACAATTAGTTATTTGCGTTATTATTATGAAGGGATAAAATAGTTGTGGTAAAGGTAATTGCTTGTAATTCAGCATAAAGTAAAATATTGCTCACTATAAATAGTTACTCTTTTGTTATGAATAGTGCCTGAAATATCTATAAAGTAGTTATTATAATAGCATATAATTGTTTTACAACAGCTTTTGGTACAATTGAATTCATAATTATTAGGGATTGAGGCAGTGGAGAATAATCATTTCATTTGTATTGTCATTAAAACAATGAAAACAGATAAGTAGTAATTCTAAATTTCAATGTTATGAGAGTAGAGGATCATTTAACATTACAAGGAGAACAGTTCCAAAATGATAATTCAGACAGGATGAGAATTAAAATTGAGGATTATAAAAGCGCTGAGATGCAAATATTAATGCATCATGTATATGAATACAAAAAAGGCTTGAGAAATTTAGTATTACATACGATGAACAGAAGAGAAAAGCATATTACCGAAGAAATGTTAACCCGTAAAGGAATTTCTTTTTATATGCAGCAACTTCCTTCCGGTAAAATAAATGTGTTTTTCGGTAATGATAAATGTGTTAAGATTATTGAATCGTTCGGACATAAAACATTAAATGATTTTACTGATGAAGAAGATTTTATATTAGGAACAATGTTGGGTTATGACAGGATGCAACAGTGTGAGCGATTTTTGAAGCGCAGAACAACAAAAGCCCAGATGTTAGGAAAAACAGGAAGTTAAATAGGTTATTAAATATTATACAGAAGGCGTTCTGTATTGCTTGTCAATAGTCTGCCCGTTTATTTATATATCCTCAAACACTATAAATATTTCCAAAACGGGCAGGCTTATTTTGTAACAAATACTATTTAGCCTAAGTAAAACAGGCTATTTATTTTTTATATAGTTTACCAGATTGAGTCTGGCCATCTACAACTATATTGTATAAATAAATACCACTATTTAAACTCTCAATATTAATTGGTTGTTCGTTGCTGATTTCCTTTTCTAATACCACTTTTCCAAGCATATCAAATATTTGAATACTTGCTTTATTATTAGCAGCACTAAAACTAAATGAAACTACATTGTATGCAGGGTTAGGATATAGTTTAACCTCAATAGTTTCTGCATCGTCAATACCTAATGGATTTGATAGGTCAGTGTAGTTGTAAGTTAATTTTTCATTAGCAAATAACTGACTTGAATTATCTATATCGTACTGAGTATAAGTAAGAATTTTATTATTGAATTCTGAATTAATTTCTCCTTCTTGCATAAAGCAAGTATTCGAGATAAATGGCATTAAAATATCAGATATAGTATAGTTTGTATCATAAGTGTATTCAACTTTATCATAGGTATACCAATTACCTGATTCATCCTCAATTTGATATTCAACGTTAGAAATATTTCCATTGACAAATGTAAAAATTCCCTTTTCTCCTATGCTTGAATTGCTATCGTCTGGATCTCCATCGTATGCAGAGTATGAAAGAATATGGTTTTCACTGTCTGTTGAGTTAATAACTCCATACATAGTGCCCCATTCTGAGTTAACATCATCTCGTTCGCTAATTGTTAACAAAGTAACAAATCCTTGAGCATCATATGTTCTTTCTGCAATTATTAAATTATCCCAGCCAGATGTATTTGAGTTATATTCATACTCTTTTCTTGTATCATAACCATAATCGTTATAAGTAGTTTCAACTTTATAAAGATCGGACCAATTTCCATTCACTCTTTCAGATGATATGGATTGAGTTAAATTTCCATCAGTATCGTAGGTGTATAATTCTCTGTACCAGGCATCAGAATACCAGTCATTCTCTGTTTCATTCCATGAAAACCTTAATAATGCAGAGATATTTCCATTATCATCATAAGTGTAAGTTGATAAATACTTATCATCAGAATTTTCTTCATAAAGAATTACTGTGCTTAATAAATCATCACTGTTGTATGTAAATTCATAAGTTTCACCAACAACCCATGAATCATTATACCAAAATGAGTATGTATAACCATCCAGGCTATACGAATAGGATGATGCTGTTTTTAAATTTGAAGAGGTTTTACTAATTGCAATTGTGTTTAATGCTTTAAATTGACTTTGTGCAGATTGCAACAGTTCGTGGAAACTTTTCTTTTTATTACTTCGCTTCAGATTCGATTGTCCAGCACAAAAGGTAATAGACAACAATAAAAATCCCAAAAGAGTAAAAGTTTGTTTCATAATTTATTATTTATAGTTTATAATTTGTATTTACTATGAATTTCAACTTTTCCCCACTTTCTATCTAAAATGCTGTGTGATTTAACTCATTTTTGGTGCGATAGAAAAAATCGTATTTCAATTATATTCGGTAAAAATCCGCTTTTGAGGCAAAACTATGCGTAATTTGCGGTAGATAATTGTAAAAATCGGTCGTTTTTGTTTTGGTATAGGCTTTTTGGAGTGGTTCCGGTGTATTTTTTTATTTCTTTAATAAAATGCGACTGATCGTAAAAATCTTTTTGTGGAGATAATATCCCATTGGATATTTCTTGATAAGAATTTTTGCAGCGAAGTATTTTTAAGTATTCTTTTAAGCTTAAACCAAATTGATTGTTGAAGTATCTATTTATCTGTCGGCTGCTCCAACCTACTTTTTGCGAAAGCTCTTCAACAGAATAATTCTTTTTGTTGTAAATGAGTTCAAACAATCTTAATTTCCTTATGTCGATATTATTCGAGTGGATTTTATGTATATCCTCTTTAAGACAGGCAGTTGCATTGGATATGAAAAACTCAAAATTATTTTTAGTGTAAGTTTCCCTATTGCAACGTGGTTGTTGTATGTGCAGTGATTTATTTAATAATTTTCGGATCTGATATGGGAATAGAAACTCGGCTGCTAATAGTTTAAAACGGATACCAAATACTTTTCCATTTTCAGGTACAATTACATTTTTAGGCTCTGTCCAAATTCCCGTGAGGTATAGCTTTGAATGCGTTTCTGATTCGTACTCAGCAATAACCTCAAAATGTCCGTCGGGTATGATCGTATGCTTTTTTTCACATCCTGTATTTTTGTACTCCCAAAAGCACTCAACATATTGGTTTAAAACACCACCAGGTTTATGTTCTAGGTATTCCAGTTTCATATAATATTATATATACTGATTAATTAGCATGTTAAAATCAGACTCTTTTTTTGTAATGTATTATCAGTTTCAAATATTAAAAAACTATACAGTCATGAATGGACAAATCGTAAATAGTATGCGACAGATGGTAAATTAATTAAATCATATTTAGCTAAACAATAGTAAATGTGGACTTTAATATTTTTTTAGAAACTGGTGATCTGTTTTGATCATTAAACCAGAGTCAGGCTTTCAATTAAAAGTTTTTATTTTAGCGAGCTCAATAAATAATTAGATATGGAAACTTGGGTGCTATTTTTACTGTTTAGTCCGGTTTATATTCCGTTAGTAATTTCATTAGCTATATTTTTTAATTCAGAAAGGAAAAATTACGCAAAGAAAACGCTGTCGTTAGTACTGTTTAATATCTCTGTTTTATTTTTTGGTTTGTACTTTTTTTTAACCGGACAATATGAATTTTACTCAAAAATATTAACCTTTAATGTACTATCATTGCTACTTGTATATCCAAGTATTTATATTTATATCCGGCAATTAATAGAGCAGAAGTATGCCGTTAAAAAAATGGCTGTGCATCTAATACCTGTAGTTTTTATATTGCTGCAAACTGTAGCTTATTTTTTTATGCTCAATAGCCAAGATCGAGAGATGTTTGTGAAGGATTATCGATTTAATCCAGCATGGAATAATCCGGCAATAGTATTTATTTTTTTCTGTAGGGTATTTAATATTTTGGTTCTGTTTTTTCAGATCTTTTATTATGGAATAAAAATTACACTTATTCTTAAAAAATATAATTCCACAATACATAATTACTTTTCCAATACCGAAGGAATAAGTTTAAATAGCATCAAAATCCTTAACTTTTCTTTGTTTATAGGTTCCATTGCAAGTATTGCATTTTATTCTATTAACCCGGTAAAAGTTTTTGGCAACTATATTGTTTTAATTATTCCTCTGGCTATTATTTCAATTACCATTTGGCTATTTGGAATTGTAGGTTTAAGACAGAAAATGTTACCAGCAAATTTACCAGTGGTGCTCGAAACAAATGATACTAATCAGCTGGTTCCAAATAAAGAACTTTATCACAGGTTGATTTCATATTTTGATAAGGAAAAGCCGTACTTGAATCCTGAACTAAAAATTGATGATTTGATAGGAGATCTGGGAACAAACAGAACGCACTTATCAAATGCTATTAATTTAAATTCAGGTAAAAATTTTAACAAGTTTGTGAATGATTATCGTATTGAGTTTGCCAAACAATATATGAGAGAAAATAAAAACAACAGTCTTAAAGAAGATGTTGCATATAAATCGGGTTTCGGCTCCATCCGAACCTTTGAACGTAACTTTAAAGAGATTGTTGGTGAGAGTTATAGCCAGTATATAACAAGTGTCCAATAATAACAATTGGTCAAAAAATAGAATATCCTCCAATTTTGATTATAAGAAATAATTTTCTGAAACCTTTCTTTTAATTTTTTAGTTAGAGATTAGAATTAAACGTCTTATGTAAAATAATTAGCAATTCGTCCAAACGTCTTAAAATTACAATTGCAAAGACTAATAATATTATATCTTCGGCGCCAAATTTCAAGGTGCACAAGGTATTTAAAGGGGAAATTAAAGTAAGATGTATTGGTAATAGTGATCAGGTTGGATCTGGTGAGATGAATAAAAGTTTAAAAAGCCAAAATATTAACAGGATCATAAAATTAGGTTACAAACGGTTTAGAAAATTATCGTGTTGTATAGGATAGGTATGGAATTGATTTACCAATCATCAATGATTAAATATTAGAGTGTTAAGTTGTGAACTGTTGTTTTTAATAAACATGGTTCAAACATATGGATTAGAAAACAATAAAAAAGTATAGAATATGAAGTTATTTAGAATTGGTTTTATACTGGTTACCTTTTTAAGTGTAATCATGTTTCAACGATGCGTATCAGATACCATCAATCTGGATGATGTTCCTGATG
Source organism: Plebeiibacterium sediminum (assembly GCF_026013605.1). Lineage (GTDB taxonomy): Bacteria > Bacteroidota > Bacteroidia > Bacteroidales > Marinilabiliaceae > Saccharicrinis > Saccharicrinis sediminus. Next base: position 13,550 of record NZ_JAPDPJ010000024.1, on the reverse strand, counting down.
AGGCAAATAGACCTTATGCCATAGATGTTCCGGGAATGCGAATTCATGGTACAGCCATGGAAATATTTGATGAATTGGATGTTGATTCAATTATTGAAGTAGATGAATCTGGTTTGTTTTGGTTTTATTATGATGAAGAATTTGTTCAGGAATGGAATAAGATGCTTGCTCTGAATGAAATCTCAAATGCTTTCTATTACGATATGTCGTCATATTTGGGGGCAGGTTTGCCAGGAACATCTGTTAGATTAACAAATGAAGAAAGTATTGTTTTAACAGATGAAGAAAATGTAAGGATAGATACCGTTATGTGGAAAGCCGGAGCATTTAATTTTACTTTTGAAACTTCTTCACCAGCCGTTGATTCTGTGATTATTACTATTCCTCAATTGTATATTAATGATGAGGTATTTACTGATACCATTGTAGGAGCTAGTCTTAATAATAGTTATTCCATCGATTTGACGGATACTTATATGGATTTTACTCAATATCCAGGAGATGCAAATAGTATCAACCTTATTACAGATGTAATTTTTGCAGAAGATGCCAGTTCATATTCAACTGCTACTTTATCTATTTCTTATGAAATGATAGATATGGGATTAAAAAAAGCAATCGGTTATTTTGGGTCAAGAATTATTTCGGATGATGAAAAGACTTTGGATTTTGATGCTTTCGATAATAATTTTCTTTCAACCAATGTTGTTCTTAATGACTTAAGGTTAGAAGTAATTGCTGAAAATACATTTGGCATACCGATGAAAATTAATTCAGGCAATATTGTATTTTCTAATACTGATACAAATGAAGATGTTGATATCATTATTGAAGATGGAAATAATATTATTGATCTGGATAATTATATAGATGGTTCATCTGTAATACCAACAGAAAAGCTTGAGATAAATACAGACAACTCTAATTTGGAGGATTTATTAAATATTAATGAATTTGCACCAAGTAAAGTTGGTTCTCACATTCAGATTATAGCCAACCCTGATGATGCTGATTTGAATTATTTCTTAACAGATACCAGTAATGTAAAAACGACCATAAGAATGAATGTTCCATTATGGTTTAAATCTAGTAATTACAGCAGATCCGATACTATTGATTTTGATTATAACTCAGATATTGATGATGATGAGGACGAGCCTTTATCTGATAAACTGGAAGCTTTAACTGCGAATTTTAATGTAGAAAACGGACTGCCTTTTGATATCAGATTTCAGATTTATTTAGCAGATAAAGATTATACTATAGTTGATCAGCTTTTTTCTTCTGATAATGAATTACCATTTATTGAATCTGCAAAATTAGATAATCTGGACCGATTATCGGAAAGTACAGTTTCTTCCTTTGAAGCAGAAATAGATAATCAAAAACTAGAAACCTGGAGAGAAAGAGATGTGAAGTATGCTATCGTAAGAATTATGGCAGCTACCGAAGATGAGGATTATGTAAAACTTGGCGAAGATAATTTCATCAATGTAACTATGTCGTTTAGTGCTGTAGGTAAACTAGGAGAATAATATTCAAACAATAGATATCATGATAAATAAATTTAAAAATATAAAAGTACTATATGTTGTTGTTTTGCTTTTGACAACATATTCTACTGTCTTTTCTCAGAACTCAAACTTGTTGTATTATTTCGAAAATGTTCCACAGACAAATTATACCAATCCTGCTATGTTACCCAGGGCAAATGCTTTTTTTAGCTTGCCGGGATTAAGCAGTATTGCTCTTGATTTTAAATCGGATATTGCAGCCAAAGATCTTTTACAAAAACATAATGGAACGTGGGTTCAACCTTTAGATGCAGCTTTTGATTACTCTAAGTTTTATAAAACATTTGGTAAGTCGGCATCAATCAATGCAGGTCTTTCTTACGCGCCAATTTACTTCGGATTCAGAACAAAAAAAGGATATTTTACTTTTTCACTGCAGGAAAAGATCAATGCTAAGATTTCACTTCCTAAGGATATGTTTAAGATTGCAGAAAAAGGGTTTGAAAATGGAGATGTTCTTGATTTAAAATCCTTAGATGCTAAAATGATGGCTTATCATGAGATTTCAATAGGATATGCACGACAAATAGATGAAAAGCTTACAGTAGGTGTACATTTTAAACCTTTGTTTGGAATTGCAGCAACTAAGATGAAATATAACAGCTTGTCGATTAAAAATCAAGGAACCTCATACAACCTAAAAGTAGATGGAGAAATCTATTCTTCGGTACCATTTTTAACAGTTACACCCGATGAGGATGGATATCCTGATGAAGTTGAAATGCAGGATGATCTGGAAGGGTCTGATATTTCTTCTCAGATAACACCTGATTTTTCTAATTTCGGTGTTGCTTTTGATCTTGGAGCTGTGTATGATTTTAATTCTTCTTTTACATTTTCGGCAGCTTTAAATAATTTGGGATACATTAACTGGAAAAAGAACCTGAATTCAGTTTCAGCAAATGGAACCTATGATTTTGAAGGTCCGGATGTAAGCGTTACAGAAGTTGAAGATATGGATGAAGCTTATGAAGATATTGTGGATGAGATTAAAGATGTAATGGATGTAAATACTGAAGAGAAAAGCTTTAAAACTGGCTTATCTCCTGAGTTAATGCTTGGTGCTGCTTACCATGTAAATCATGTAATTGATTTGGGTTTTCTTTCAAAAAGTACATTTGCACAATACAACTTCAGACAGGAGTTTATAGTAACCTCAAACTTTAATTTGTATAAAGCGATAAGTGCCAACTTTGCATATAATTATGAAATTAAAGGATCTTCTGACTTAGGTTTAGGATTGGCTTTACGAGGAGGTCCTTTTCAGGTATACCTGATGGCGAATCATATTCCTTTCAGTTACGATAAAATTCAATCTGATGGTGATGAGTTTACTGCTCCAACTAAAGCAGAGTCTTTTTCTATGATGCTCGGAGTTAACTTTCTTTTAGGTAAGCACGGAAATAGAAATAAATCAGTAAACGATTAATAATTAAGAAATTTATAAACCTGACAGGTTTCCAAAACCTGTCAGGTCTGTTAAACGTAATATATTCACGTTTTTGCAGAACGATTAGATTTTCCAGACCATTTAAATTTCTTCATTTTAGCCATGTATTAAAAAGCTAACAAAAGCTTTGTAATTAAGGGTTTGATTTATATGAAGAAGACAGGTGTATTTTTTATTTTATTGGTTGGTTTACTTTTTAATTATTGCCTTTTAAAAGGCGAAAAAATAGAAGTTTATAGTCAGCTGAATTATTATACTACAGAAGAAAATATCACCCTAAATTTTGATTTTATATCTAACCCAATTTATACAAGCCTTAAGATATTGAACTTGTCTGAAGAATTGGTTAAGCAAAGTATCCAAGGTGATAAATTCAAAGTCTCTTTCCCGTCAAAGAAAATTCCTTTAGGAAACACTACGCTACAAATTCAACTTCTTTCAGAAGATTCAACAAAAGATACATCTATTGTTATTACAAAGTTAGCATCTAAAGCAAACGAAGTAAAAATTAATCAGGAAACAGGTGGTTTAATTGTTGAGGGATTACCATTTTTTCCATTTGGATTTTATTGTGGTACAGTAGGAAACTTACCAGAACAAGAAGTTGCCGGAGGTTTTAACCTGATTGGTCCATACCAGAGTAATATGCCTGAAGGATTGCCGGAGCGCAGGGCTTATATGGATCGTTGTGCTGAATTGGGAGTTAAGGTGCAATATGGTGTAAATGGTTTAATAGGAGGGGGACATAACGGTGCAAAAGTGGCCATGTCTCAGGAAGAGCGATTTGAAATTTTGAAAAAAGAGGTGCTTGAGTTTAAAGATCATCCTGCACTTTTATCATGGTATATTAATGATGAACCGGCAGGACAGGGGCGACCTGCATCCTTAATGGAACAGACTTACAATATGATACGTGAGTTAGATCCATATCATCCTATTTCAATGGTTTTTATGATGCCATCAAAGGCTGTAAATTATCGTAAGGGGATGGATATTGCCATGACAGATCCTTATCCGATACCAAAATCAGTTACTGAAGTTCAGGGATATGTTCGTGATCTGAATCAAACATTACGTCATGATAAATCGATTTGGATGGTTCCACAGGCTTTTGGTGGTCAGGAAATGTGGCCGAGAGAACCGACCCCAAAGGAAATCAGAACCATGACTTACCTTGGTTTGATTGAAGGAATTCAGGGCGTGCAGTATTTTATTCATCCGGGACTAAATTTAAATCCGCAAAGTGTGGCAGCCTGGTCCGAATGTAGAAATATGGCCGCTGAGTTTCAGCAGATGACACCTTTTATTTTGGATTATTCAGAGGTGAAGATGTTGAGTTCAAGTGATGAAAATGTGTTGATTAAGCAGTTTACGTATAAGGGCGACAGATTAATTGTTGCTGTTAATACTGCCAATAAGCCTTTGAACTACAATTTTAAAACAGATATAGCAGAAGGAAAAAAAGTAGCCTTGTGGTTCGAATATCGTGAGGTAATATCAAGCAAAGGAGAAATAGCTGATATGATTGATGCCCTTTCAACAAGAGTATACCTCATACGAAAAGATCCTTCAGTTTTAGACAACAAGAAAGGAAATTTAATATATAATGCAGGTTTTGAAAATGTGGAAACTCCAGGATTGTCTTCCGGACATAATATGTCTTTTTCAAACCATAAAAAAGGTGATCACGGAGCAACTGTTTTTAACGACAGCAGAACCTCAAAAGAAGGTTTGTTTAGTTTAAGAATGGTTACACCACAAGTAGGAGCAGGCAAAAAGGTTTTCTTTACTCCGGTTGCAATTACCAAGGGGGCAACTTATCGATTCTCCATTTGGGCAAAGGCTAAAGAACAAGACGAAATGCCTTCATTTAATATCGGAATTAAGGCCCTTAAAAAGTCTCAAAATTTTACATTAACATCAGATTGGCAAGAGTATTCGTTTTTGGTTCAATCCGATTCATCATCAACAAATACAATTGTTGAATTGGATTTAAGCGATAAAGGAACAGCCTGGTTTGATGAAATCAGCCTGAGTCAGGAACCTTATATTAGTTATGAGGTGAATCCGGAGGATAATACTGCAAAGGTTCGTATTGCAACATCAATTCCGGAAACTACCATCAAATATGCATTTGAAGGAAAATCCGGATTAAAAACCTATAAAAAGCCGTTTGTAGTTGATGAATCATTAACCGTACAGGCTATGGTTTATCAACAAAAGAAGGCCATTGCTGAGAGTTCCTTGTTTATCCCAATAAACAAAGCACTGAATAAGAAAGTACTTTTTGAAACAGCATTGAGTTCAGCCTATCCATCTCAAGGTGCTTCATCTGTAACAGATGGAATAATGGGATCAACGGTTTTTAAAGATGGAAACTGGTTAGGTTTTACAACTTCAGATGTAACTTTCACCATTGACATGGGAGTAAGAACCGAGATTAATAGCATCACGCCTCATTTTTTAAGTGATGCCAATAGTGGTATATTTTTACCTAAAGAAATAGAAGTTCAATTTTCGGACGATGGGAAGAATTATATGGACATAGAAACCTATACAAACCAATCTGTTTCAAAAAGAGGGGAGCCATATCTTGTTCCAATGGAGATAAAATGCAATAAGCAGGCTCGTTTTGTAAAATTGAAAATCAAAACATTTGGTAAAATACCTGAGGGTTATCTTTTTAAAGGAACAGATTCCTGGATGTTTATGGATGAGGTGATGATAAAATAAAACTAATACAAAGCACACATAGTTAGGTTACCGGAGTAACAGGTATTGTTTACAATATCTTTACTCCGGTTTTTATTTATAACCAGCCAGACAAGTTTTATCAAAAAGACGAATGACAGAACCAAATGTATCTGTTTTAAGTTAATGGACAGCATTCTAGTTGCTTATTGCTTTTAAGCCTTATTAATTGGAATAAAATGTCATAAAATTCATCTTGATTATACGCGATTATTTCTTCATTTTGTGTTTAGTTTCGCACCGAATTATAAAAATCAATAAATAACATGTCATCTACTTTAATAACAACTTCTATTCTAATATTAATACTGCTGTTTCTTTATTATGTACCATTTTTATTATGGTTAGCCACAAAGTCTTCTGGTGTAGAATTTGGGTTGATTGAATTAATACTTATGCGCTTAAGAAAAGTTCCTCCTGCACTTATCGTAAAATCATTAATCACAGCAAAAGAAGCTGGTATTTCAGATATTGATAAGCATATTTTAGAAGCGCATTTTCTTGCCGGTGGAAATGTAACCAATGTTATTCAAGGATTGATAGCTGCTAAAAAAGCAGGCTTAAAACTGACAGTACAAAAGGCATGTAAGGCCGATTTATCAGGAATAGATATTGTTGAAGCTGCAGAAACTGTTGCAAAGAATCGTAATTCAAGTAATGGATAAATCAGGTGATTTTCTTGTAAACTTCTATCGAACAATACCTACTTAATCATGTTTTGTTTGAGTAATAATTATGAGATATGGGTAAAGTATTAGTTATAAACGGAAATCCTGATCCGGAAAGTTTATCGGGAGCTATGGCAAGCGCCTATAAAGATGGAGTGGAAAAGGCAGGAGGTGCCTGTCAGGTGATACATTTACATGAACTGGAATTTGATCCTATTTTACATTATGGTTTCAGAAAAAGAATTCCTTTTGAACCTGACCTGGAAATGGCTCAACAAGCGATTCGGGATTGTGCACACCTGGTTTTTATATATCCGGTATGGTGGGGAACTTATCCTGCCCTGTTAAAAGGTTTTATAGACAGGGTTTTTATGCCTGGTTTTGCCTTCCAAAGTGTTCCTGATTCAGTGCATTGGATTAAACTGTTAAAAGGGCGTTCGGGGCGTATTATTGAATCGATGGACGCACCAATGTGGTTTTATGAAGATGTATATAAAAGTCCTGCAAAAAATTCGCTTTCAATTGCTGTTATGAATTACTGTGGAATTAAGCCTGTGGATTATACAGTTTTCAGACCTATAAAAGGTTCTACACATGAAGACAGACAAGCTTGGATTAAAGAGGTTGAAGAATTGGGAGTTGAAGATTATAAACAAGTAATGGTTAAGACTTCATAACTTCGTCATAACTTAATAACTTATTAATCAAAAAAATCCGTCAGAATCAAATGATCCTGACGGAATGTTATGCAAATTGATACCAGTGTCCCATCTCTAGCTTGAATTGCAAATATTTTAAGCGTACAATCTTTCTTTTTTAAATTAAAACTCAAGTTAATACATAATTTTTAAAAAGTCCATACTTTTTTTATAGGGTTTGAATGTTTTTTATTCGAATTGTTGATGATGGTTTCTTTTAACAATAGGGTTAAATATGTATTAGCGCTTTTTGTCGTGTGATTTTAATTATAAGTTTTAGTTTTCAGGCTTCGAATAATATACTTCATACATTTGGTTTTCACGCTTTAATCATTCAAGCATTATTTCTTCCGTAATAATACTCACCAGTTTAAGCCATAACTCAATTCTAATTTGATAAGTGATTCTTTGTTTTATGGTTCTTTCTACTAAAGGCACATAACTTTTAATATCAATTTGGAATATTTGAATATTAATGATGTATATTCATGCTTTGAATTTTAACTAACGAATTCCCTAATGCGAATAATATATAAGTTACAGGCGCTAATCCTACTCACTGTTTTATTAGGGTGCACCAACCATGATAAACTATTAAAATTACGGTACATAAGGGGAGGCCAGACATACACCGATACTATATTTATTGATCAGTTTGTAACTCAGGATGGTAACCTACAAACTAAATATTTAAATAAAGTATCCTTCGAATTAATTGATTCAGCTTATTTTTTTAATAATAATCCTGAGCAGTCACGCTTTTATTCAAGAGAGGTAGCATTAAATTTTCAGAAAAGGGTTAAAGAATATTCTCCAGAATATTACTCAATAGCAACAGTATTTTATATTGATAAAGCAATTAATTTTTACACTTCTGTTTTTGATCATAAAATTGACTTTCATAAGTGGGATGATTATAGATCAATAAAAGTTTTACTAGGAGAATATGCGCTTTTAAGTCAGCCTAATAAATTCATTCTTGAAGCAAACCAATTGTTTTCACCATCTATCTTCTATCATGAAATTGGTCATATTGCATTTTGGTCATTGGAGGACCAACTGGGAATAAAATTTAAAGGGTTAAGCCCTTTGCATGTTGGATTAATGGAGTACTTTACTGTTTCTCTTTTTAATAATCCAACAGTTGGAGAGCTGGTTTTAAAGAAAGCAAAAAGAGACGCCTCGCTTCTTTATTTATATCCTCAGCCAGACTCAATGAAATTGCGCAGAACTTTTCAATTAATAAAAGAGTCGTTCCCTGAAGAGATTGCCGATACCAGTTCTTTCCTTAGCAAATATTGTACACTATCACAGGAACTATATTCAAAAATATTAGATACCCAGATTGATAATCATAGAGGAGGTTTTTTGTATACAAGTACATTGTGGCGTATACGTGAGCAGATTGGAAAGGAAAAAACAGACAGACTGGTTGCTCAAGCAATTTTAAATTTAAATGAATATATGAATAAGCGTTCTGATTATTATCGTTTTGATATTAATGAAGAAGTGGAGGAAAAAATAATGTGGTATGATTTCTATTATGGACTTCTTCTAAAAGATAAAGAACTGTTTGATGGTAAAAACCAATCTGTAATTTCAGCAGAATTTAAAAGAAGTAATTTTCCAATTGACAAAATTGAAGTTATTAACAAAATAACACTTCAGAACTGATTTATTAGTAGTAAATAGATGAGAGTAATTATTATAATAATAGTATTATTTAATGGACTGTTTGTTTACTCACAAAATGATACTATATATCTTGAAAAAGACCATTTGATTCTAGGAAATCAAAAGTTTAATCAGAAAAATAATACCGGACAAAAAGAAGGGAGATGGTTGCTTTATAGCTTGAATGATAATCAATCGATTACAATAATTGATTGGGATAGTGATTTGTGGTCGGGTACTGAAACAATTATCGATGAATACAGGGCTTTGGAGCATAAAGAGTACAATGGAATGAGAACAATGATAGTTGAGGAGGTTGATTCATCTCGTTATTTTATTAAAGCAACTTACCATATCATTAATAGCAAAATTCCCGGGTGTTGTTATTGCATAAAGGCTACTGGTGAGTATTGCAAGAATAATAAAATTGGAACATGGACCTATTTTCATGAAAACGGTGTTGTAAGTAGAAAGATTACTTATGAAAAAGGTTTACCTGCACAAAGTTTTAATATGTATAGAAATGATAAGTCTTTAATGATGTCTTTTGAAAAATTAACTGAAGGTATTTGGAATGTATGTCGATATTCTGAAGGCGGTCAACTTATAAATGAAGAACTTCAAAATATTGAAGGTTTTGTCTCAATTTACTAATATTATATGTTATTTATATATCAAAGATTACAATGAAAAGGACCAAACTTAAAATATTATTAATTGCTTTAGCTGTTCTTCTGGCAATTGGCTTTATCACTTTTGATTATGTGGGCACCAGGTTAATTGTTGATGTTAATGGTGGTGTTTACACGCTAAAAAATGCCAATAGAAACACTTCAGACAGTGTACTAACCAATATGGGGTTGACTAACGAAGCTTTTTCAGTACAAGCCGAAAAAGATTTTTCCATACAATGTATTCTGGTTAAAGCCAACTCAAAACAGCCGAAAGGAACAATAATTTTACTTCATGGTATCAGAGGGCGTAAGGAGCATTTTTATCACCGGGCAAAACAATTAGCCGATAGCAGTTATAATTCTGTTTTGGTTGATTTAAGAGCTCATGGCCAAAGTGGTGGTAAGTTTTGCACCTATGGTTTCAAAGAAAAATACGATATCAGGAAAATTGTGGATTACCTGAAAAACAGAGAAGATATTAATCAGAATATAGGGATTTGGGGACATTCGTTGGGAGCTGCAATTGCACTGCAATCCATGGCAGTTTGCCCAGATATTAAGTTTGGTATTATTGAAAGTACTTTCTCAAATTTTAAGGATATTGTTCATGATTATTCAAAGCTTTATTTTGGTTTTGATATTCCTATTTTATCGGATTATTTGATTTTCAGAGCAAAGTCTTTGGCCGATTTTAACCCGGATGAGGTTGTTCCTTATAAATCTTGTCAGCATATCAAACAACCTGTTTTTATGGCCCACGGAGATAAAGATGACCGAATTAATATTGCCTATGGAAAACTGAACTTTGAGAATGTTAAAAGTACCGATAAGGAATTTGTTGAAGTGAAAAATGCCAACCATGTTAATCTGTGGCAAGTAGGAGGGATGAAGTATAAAAATAAAGTCTTCAGCTTTTTAAACAGGATGTCTCAAAATGTAGATGTATTAAATGATTCTGAATTATAGAAAGCGAAAATTAGGCAAAAAGAATTTACACATAACTAAACTCTAAAATGGAATATACAAAAGCGACAGCAATAGATTATTTTTTTAGTAAGATTGATGCTAAAGAAATGGAGTTTTCTTCAGTTAGAAAAACTTTGGAGCGTGATGGATTTGGGAAGGATGATATTAATACTATTGTACGTCAGGTTGATAAACAATTAATTAAGGCCGAGGAACTTCGGGCTTCTTATGCATTGGGTAAAAACTTGTTTTATGGAGGTTTGTTTTTGGCTGTTGCAGGAGCATTACTAACAATTGGGACTTATACAGGAATAATAAATATAGGCAACAGATTTCTTATTGCATATGGTCCTATTGCGGCAGGACTGATTACAGCACTTACTGGCAAGGCAAAAATGAACAGGCTTTAGTTGGTTTTCTGTTATATTTTGAAATAAAAACTAGTAGAAAATAATAATGAATAATACGATTGTAAACAATCTGTTTGACTTTTGGAAGCATATTGGATTTTTGACAGGCAGGTTAATTGTAACAAAAGAATACACTGCTGTTTCTATGCATGGTTCAGATTGGCCTAACAGAATATTTGATATAGAAACTAATCCATTACTTATTGAGGAAGTATCTCATTTAAGTAAAGCAAATCAACTTCCTGATATGATTACCATTTCAAATCCTGATGATTTTATCGATAGAGATGATTTTGAATTTCGCTTTGCACAAAGAAATATGGCTTTGGATATGAATTTACTAGCAGAAGATGAAATCATAAATACCAATATAACCAGAGTGGAAACAGAAACAGATGCGATTAATTTTGCCAACACGGCTTCAAATGCATTTGGATATAAGGTAGATGCTGATGTTGTTTCAATTATAGCCACGCAGTCAGATAACTCAAAACTATTTATTTATAAGGAGGGCGATGAATGCTTAGGTTGTGGTATTGTTTATTTTGATGCAAACAATAATGCAGGTTTACACATGATAGGCACTGTTGATAAGGGTAGAGGAAAGGGAATAGGTAAAAGTATGACAGAATGGTTATTATGTGTTGCCAGACAAAATAAGAGTCCCTACTGTGTTCTTAATGCTTCGGTAATGGGTGAACCAATATATACAAAACTTGGATTTAGGTCATATGGTGACTTAAGGAATTACCAAATTATAGAAGATTAATGATACAAATTATTAAAAAAAACTCTATACAATGAAACCAATATTTATTATTCTATGCATTGCATTTATTTTATGCATTGATTCTATGGGACAGACAGGTAGTGATTATAAATCCTTTGCTAAAGACAACTATTCTATAAGTTACCCCGGTAATTGGGAAGTTAGCAGTAATGGACAAATGGGAACCAGTTTTATCATATTAAGTCCTCTTGAATCGGACCATGATAAATTCCGTGAAAATGTAAACCTTATGATTCAGGATCTGTCACGATATAACATCGATTTAAATGAGTTTGTTAGTATATCAGAAGGGCAACTTAAAACTATGATTACTAATGGTAACTTGATATCAAGTGAAAGAGTTAAAGCAGGAAAAAGCGAGTATCACAAGGTAATATATACCGGAGATCAGGATATTTATAAACTTAAGTTTGAACAATATTACTGGGTCGATAACAAAAAAGCCTACATTTTAACATTATCATGCGAAACAAACCAGTTTGATACCTATCAGTCTGTTGGTGAAAATATACTTAACAGCTTTAAGTTCAATTAATGTTTAATTGCTGCCAGATATTTTCTTATTGAGCACTAAACTATAAAGAACTCATAGTGTTGTGTACTGTGAGTTTTAATCACCAAAAACATAAGGTAAAAATGAACCATCATCTGAAGTATATTAAAACAGCAATCTATGATCAATGTGGTTTTCAGATGGAGAATCTGGAACAAGAACTTGAGAGTGCAGAATATGGTGCTTGCAGGTTTAAATTGAGCGGCAGAAATATTATTTGCAGAAATGCCAAAATCACACCCAAAAAGGCAGGTCAGTTTGTTACTTTCTGGAAGCGACAAGAGAACGGTCCCATAGAACCTTATTGCGAAAATGATCCCTTTAATTTTTATGTAGTAAATGTTAAAACTAATACAGAGTTTGGGCAGTTTGTATTTCCAAAGGCTTTACTCATCCAAAAAGGAATATTATCAACCACTAAAAAAGAAGGCAAGAGGGCATTCCGGGTTTATCCGCAATGGGATATCACAAAAAGTAAGCAAGCCCAAAAAACACAGCAATGGCAGTTAAAATATTTTTACGAAGTAACTACATCTACTGATTTTATTAAAGTTAGGGATTTGTATGAGCTAACTTAAGTACCTGCTTTTATGATACACGAAATAGATAATCCCTTATATTTAGATAGAAAGATTTTAAAGGATTTAGGTAAAAGTTTATCCGATTTAGGTTCTTATAAATTTAAAGAAGTCGGTAATTGTTTGTACAACCTTGGGCAGATTAAGTCCATCACTAATAACATTTCAATAAAAGAAAATGCACGTTGTAATTTTGAATTATTTGAGCATGGGTTGTTACTAAGAATTAATGATGTTCAAAAGTTTTATGTTATAGCATTTAACTCCAAACAAGATATTCGTGTGGATTTATTTGAAGGAGTGAAAACCATTAGTTTATCTGGGTTAGGAATACTTCTGATTTTATTAGGGTTTAGTAGAAAGATTCTAGAAAAATATTGGATATTCAGAAGGATGATGGTTTACGAAAGATTTAAATTGAGAATAGAAACAGAAGAAGAGCTAATTATTCTGGATGCTACTGGAAGGAATTTTCCTGCAGCGGTTAAATTCTTTAATAGGAGCATATTAAAAGATTCAATTACTGTTCATGGAAGAGCCTAAAATATCTTTGTAAGGTGGTAAAGTCCTTGTAACTTGTCGATAAGTTGAATGCCGATTGAAGGTCTGAAAGATTTTTTTTATGAATTGAGAGAGAACTATATGAGGAGACCACCTCCCCCTCGTTCCCAATGTCATTAAGTTAAGGATTAAAGAACTGAAACATAGGCTCTATGTGGCTTAATTTTGATTTTGTGAGTTTTGCTACGAGGTGATTTTCTGCC